>NZ_JAYQDQ010000094.1:0-14600 GCF_038138445.1 Vibrio sp. | reverse complement strand
GCGCGCACTTATCACCGCCAACGATGAGGGTTTGGACGCTCTCCCATAACGATGAGTCAAGATGAGGCAAAAAAGCTGGTGTCAGCATCGCATGAGTAATACCAGCATCAGCAACTTCAATAGATAACCGTTCTGGGTTAAGGATCGCCTCTCGGCTATAAAGATAAAAACGAGCACCCACTGACAATGTTAATACCCATTCCCAAACAGCTGCATCAAAACTCAAAGAAGCAAATTGCAATACTCGACTAATGTTTGAAATGCCAAAGGATGCACCCTGGTGATAAGCTAAGCTTACAAGCCCATCATGTTGAAGCATCACACCTTTAGGCTTACCCGTTGATCCTGAAGTATAAATCACATACGCCAAATGCCTTGAGGTTAAACCAATCAGCGTTGGGTCAATATTCTCCTCAGTGTAATGGCTCAGTTGCTGCTGCACCTCTGAACAATCCAAGGCGATGGCGCGGTAAGACGCTTGAGCAGAGCCGTTAGGTAAATCATGGATAAGGTGCTGCTGGGTAATGATGACCCCCACGTCACTGTCTTGGATCATATGACCGAGGCGCTCACTTGGGTAGCTTGGATCTAAAGGCACATAGGCGCCTCCGGCTTTTAGGATACCCAAAAGCCCAATCATCATCTCAAAGCTGCGGTCAGCGCAGAGACCGACTAAGGTATCGGGGCGCACACCCTGCTCTAATAAATAATGCGCTAGCTGATTGGCCCGCTGATTGAGTTCACCATAGCCCAGGCTCTCATTGTTAAAGACTAAAGCCGTCGCTTCAGGGTGCTCAGCAGCGCGAGCTTCAACCAGTTGATGAATGCACAGCTCGTCTGGGAAGTCTTGTTGGGTGTTATTCCAATTTTGTAGCAGGCCTTGCTCACCTGGGCTTAAAGTGGGCACAGTTGAAATAGCTGAACTAGGATTCTGAGAAAGGTATTTCAAAATGGAGAAATGGCGTTCTATTTGTAGGTCTATTTCATCTTGAGTAAAACATTCGGGCTTATAAGTGACTTTTAGAGTGAGTTGACCCATATCGCTATAGTCACCCCATCGAAATTGTAAAGGAACTGAGTCTTCAGGAGCTGAGCAGTGATGAAAATTACTTTTTAAAGAACCCATTTCTAAATCAACATCAAAAGGCTCATAATTAACTAAAACATTAAATATACCACTGGTACCCGTCGCTCGATTTAACGCTCTCTTAAGATGCGTCAAGGGAAAGCGCCGATGACGGTACTCTTGTTTTTGCTGCGCAGAGATCGAGCGAATAAAACCACTAACCTCCTGGTTTTCATCTGAAATCTCAACCAAGCTAGGGATAATGTCAGTCATCATCCCCACTGTTTGCCGCTCTTGTCGATTATGGCGACTTAGTAAAGGAATACCAAAACATAACCGTTTGGCTCCAGCACTCTTAAAATAATAGATAGATAGTGCTGCCAAACTCAGCTGCTGGATACTAACGTTTAAGTCACTACAACTTTTACGGATTGATTGTGTTAAATCTCTGGGCAGTGTCATTTCACAGTGCTGAACCCCTGATAAACCTTGCTTGCTCGAGTTAGTATCTAACAAAGGATCCGGTAGGGATTCGTAACGTTTTAACCAAAACGCTTTATCTTTATGGTACTGAGCTGATTCCATATATCTCAGAGCATTCAAAGTTGCTTCTTGATAGGAAGGCAGGTCATCCAGCCAGTCCAGTGGTTCTCCATACAGTAAGCAGCTATAGGCTTTAGCTACCTGCCTTGAAAAATGTGCATAACCATAACCATCAACAATAATATGGTGAGCTTTTAACACCCACCAAAACTCTTCATTCTGAACTTTAAGGAGTTTATTTATATAAAGGCAATCTGACTGAAGACTGAAGGGTTCAGAAAAGATCTGATGTAGTTGATCTAATGCTTGCTTAACTGGGTCTTTCTCGCCAGACAGATCAGCAATATCTAAATCTTTTGTCCGCATTTCTTTTGGTTTAACACTCTGCTCTGAAATGGAATCATTACAATCAAAACTAAGACCGAAGGCGTCCAGACCATCAATTACCAGATAAAGTGCTTTCTTAAAAAGCTCGACATCTAATCTCCCATCTATCTTGATATACCCACCAATATTGTATGCTGGAGACTCAGGCTTAATTAGTTGTTCAAAATAAATACCTTCTTGAGAGGGATGTAAGGGGAAATGGCCTAGCGTATTATGCCTACAATCTTTAGTCATAGCGTTTACTCCTTCAAAGCGCTTGATATAAGTTCAGTTTTACATGTGTTATTTTTATTACAGTCGACTTGATGTCAGGCAGGGATTGTTCCAAAAGTCAAGGGGTTGTAGCAACAAGAAACCACAAGCAATAATAAATTATGGAACTTGCTTTAGGACAATAAGTGAGATTAATTAAGCAGCGAGTAAATACGCTTTGAGAAATGCTAGCAACAGAATTCTCTACCTCGCGTTTCACCTCACAATACGGGATGAAGCGCTATGTAACTGCTCCCCAGATAAAGAAGATATTTCTGATTTCTCAGACAACTAGCGGTGTACTAAATCGCTTGCCTCCATTGGCCACGATACGCTGAAGTTTCCAATTTGGTTATTTTTAAAGAGTATAAAAAATCAAAGGCGAACCAATTGGTTCGCCTTATTCGTTTTTAGTGCTGTAACTAAATTAATCGACAGGTGTAATACTCAACTGAGCATCACCAAAGCCAAGCTCTTCTAATTCTTGTGCATCAAAATTGGTTGTGACTTCTATATCACCGATCTGTTCACTGACCAGAGCTTCCGCAGAGCGTTTGGTACGGTTACTTATCGATGTAGCTTGACCAATTTCTATCGTGCCAGCAAATTGTGATTCGGCATAAAAATCACCGGAAACACGAGAGTAAAATGGACGTAGGCTCTCTCCCGTCACAGTTTGCATATTCTCTAAGCCATTTTCAGTGATAGCCCAGCTCCAATCCCACCATTTGACTTCACCCGGAATATAACGGTGATCCCATTGATAGCGAATATCTGCTGATTTGTCGCTACCACGTCCCATAGTAAAAGTGTGTTTTTTGTTAGGACGGTCGTCTGGGTGAGAATTCCAAGCGTTGCCACTCCAGCGTAAAAATCCATCAAATTCAACATTATAGCTAATATCCGCACCAAAGCTGTATGGATAAGAAATACTCGAGCGATAAAGTTCAACACGAATTGGGATCTCAGAATTAGCAGGCACAGTTGGCCTTGCTTGGAGCGTCACCTGCTCGCTAGTCGAACCCCCATTGGTGTTGGCGAAACTCTGATTGGCTTCAAGTGAAATCGACAGCTTAGTCTTTCCAACCAAAGGCCACATAAATTCATTTTCTGTGGATACCGATTGAGCAAAACCATAGCTGTCGGTTTTAGACCAATGGGTTGACTCATTCAATGACAGATCCACCACCACCTGCTGTGGAATGTCACTTCTATTTCGAGCAATCGCAGTCACCGTTTTTACTAACTGGCGCTCAGATTCGGTTATGTCACCGTGGGAGAAATCGCTATTGTTGAGAGTGTAGGCAAAGTTATTAATTGTGATTTTGCTTTTTTCATCACAGCGATAGCCATCGCATGAGCCATCCTTATTGCCTTGAATTACCCAGCCGTCGCCTTCACGTCTGACATCCATATCTTCGCCGACAAATTGGCTATGGTTGCCACTAACCCAAGCATAACCAAGGTAATGGGCAAGGTAACTCAATGGACGAACAAAGTTTTCGTGATCAGTTACCAGCGCATACTGAATGTCTACTTCATCACCTTCTGGAATGGGCATCTTAGGCATAGTCGGAATTTCTGACACCGCATCAATAGGGTAACACCAAGTGGTACTATTGGGAGTATCCTGTTTGATTCGACCGTGATAGCCAGGCCCCATAATTACCCAGTTATCTTTTAAGCCAGTGATTTGCCACTGACCCATACGAGAAACAATGTAGTCCTTTTGTGCATTTGCTTCGAAGCGGTCTATCGGGCGGTAGCCCGTACGACAGACATCTTCACCCAGTTGATCTGTTACCAACTGGTCAGGATAAATCTTAGCCTGTGCGTTTGCAGACAGAACGGAAATAAGCACGGATGGAATCAAAACTTTAAAAGTATTGGATGTTCTCATAGCTCACACTCCTAACTGTTAATTCAGTCAATAGTGATCACATAAGTCAAAACTATAGTAAACAAATAAATTAACAATTTTAACAATAGTGTGGCATAGGTATCATTTTTTGTTTAAATATTCACCAATAACATATAAATAATCAGTTAATTTGTATCAAGTGGGGGAGTTAAAGCCGTACTGAGTTGCCTTTTTGATGCACTCAAGCCTTTCCCAGCCTGAAACACATATCCTAGAAGGGGTATTTTAGAGGTTGCGTTAAAAGGATGTTTCAAATGTAAATCATTGATTTTACGAAGAGGATTAAACGGCGCCAAAAATTAAAGATTGGCGCTATAGTGTTTTGTTAGGATTGTAAACGCTCGATTTTTCCGTTTATGTCTTCACGAAACTTATCGAAGTTCTTAACCTTGGTGAGTTTACCCCCACAATTAAGAGCCACAAGATATGCTATTAGAGACATCAAGCTAATAAAAATAGACGATATATCCTCCCCATCCGAAGCGATATTCATAAGCTGGTAAACCTGTGCAATAGCAATCAAAGCAAGTACCATAAGAATAGACTGACCAATGTAAATCATCAGATACTTGTTATCACTGTGCAGTTTTTCTATTTGCTCAAGTCGCTGCTCCAAAGATGAAACCTTTTTAGCCTTGCCCCAAACCCAAATTTTAATTACCCAACCTTGATAGACAGGTATCGTTGCAATCAAACCAACAATTGCTACAAATTTTTCGAAAGTCATATTTTTCCTGTTATGTAAGCCTAACATCCCGCCAAAGAACTACAATGCATTCCACCCAATTTGATTTATTGTTCCATAAACACAAACTATTATCTGAAGACGCCAAGCTTTATGAACCGCTGTTGAAAAGCTTGTTAGCTGCAATGTTTGCGGCATTGTTAACCAAGAGTTCTCGAACGTCTATGAGCTGGTTAATTTGAAGTATTTCCCTAATTCTTTTTTTGATCTCAACTATTGTTGATTCTGCATTTTTTATATTTGGCTCACCAATATTCATAAGGTTACTGAACTCATTAAACATTTGTTCAATTGCTTTTGAGCGCGTGTCACAATGTTGTTCGGAACCGGATAATGCTTCGGCCAAACCTGAACTCGCACCAATATTTCTAACAGCTTGCTCAAAAGGCATGAGCTTTTCTTCAATTTGGGGGGTTATCCAAGCGGTATACTCAATGCGAAGCTCGTAGAGCTTTCCCGAATGTTCTAAAGCCTCTCTTGTCGGACCTTCTTTAGTTAGAGTAGTAACTAATTGGTGGACTTCCGCCAAGTATTTTTCACAGAACTCAACGTGTTTATCAAAAACTGTGTTTGCCATATGGGAGGTGGCACCTAGATTGAATACTTGTTGTCCCTGCTGCATCTCAAGGTTTCTCTGATGATGAGTGTTATCTCTAACTAGCTGAAACAGAGCTACCGCCAAGCCTCCCACACCTGGAATAGAAGCTATATCCTTGTAAATGTCAGTAATTGGGGCAAAAAATACTACGCAGAATGATATACAAACTATGAGAGTAATCCCTATCCAAAACTCTTGTTTCAATTTATACAATCTCCTAGTGAAGCTAACGCATTGATAAGTGGCAAGCAAAACTGCCTTCGAGTTAGCCATATGCCCAAACGAGATCACATCATTTAGGATGAGAACATAGCCAAAAATTAGCGATTAACGACAAAGCCGTTTGTTGAAAGGCTTTATTTAAGCCCAATAGCCGCCGCTATAGCTGCTATGAAAACACCAACTAAGATTTTGCCCCACCCTGTATTATGCCAAGCTGGATCATCATTTTTAGCCGAATCTATAATAATATCTACAGATGCATTTTCTGGAACAATCTCTATATCAGCATCTTTTCGCATTTCGCGTAAGTAGATATCTTCTTGAATTTGAGCTCTTAACTCGTGATATTTGCTCTTTAGTGCTTTATGATCACTGATGAAAAAAGCAGATACGATAATAAAAACTGAAGGTATCGCAAAAATGGAGTACATCTCAATGAGGTCTGGCTTACCCTCAAAACGAATATATCTAGCACTCTCCCACACAATATCGACTGGAAAAACATAGGTAATAGAAATTGCTCGTGCTGAAAGCAGATGTATATGTTGAAAAAAGGAAAAATCAACGCCTTTACTAGCTAAGTAAACTGTTTTAACAAACACCATTAATAAATAAATCACAGCTAGTAAGATACAAACTCTGGCAACCATTGCCCTACGTCTGGTTTTACGCAATTTATCTTTTAACTTCATCAATATCCCTATATCGCTAACAAAAAAATATGAACAAAGGTTACTATTTATGCATACAGTGTCAATTGATATTTTTACGAAGGCCTCAAGAAAAGATTTAACTCCCTATTAATTAGTGCCTGAAGGTTTTGGGCATTCACCGCCTTACCTCATTAACCCACATGTCTGCCCTCAGGCACCTATGAGATATTTTTCTTCTTGGGTTCAAAATTAAGACTAATATGACCCAATACCAAGCCGAGAGAGGTTCTGTCTGCTCTGGGCGTTACAAGAACATGTTCATCTCAATGAGCTGTGCCAACTACTGTATTGCCGTTTGTACAGAGTAATTGACCAGCTCATATGAGAACTCAACGGCGCTTTAATCAGTGCTTGCTGCTGGATGGGTTGATTGATAAAGCTCATCTATCATCAGCTTATCTAAATCTGAAAAAGCATCATTGTCCTGGTACGATATCAGGCCACCATTCGGTAGGCTGTTATAGTTCATAATCGACTGAACCTGATTACTTTGGTGTCGCAGACCAAATGCGTGTAGTGCTTCATGTATCACCACATGGTAACTGTGATTCCAAGTAAACAGCCTACCGGTATTGGTGATAAATTCATTTCTCCCATTCTGGAAGATGGTGTATGCACCTTGTGATGCTTGGTTAGGATCTCGTTTGAAAACCAGCTTAGCCTTGCTTAAATCACTCGTGTACTCAAAGCTTGTACCCTCATATCCTGCACCAACTAACGCGTTAGCTAATTTGTTGAGTTGAGTGGTTACCTCTGTCGTTTCGAGATTGATATCATTTTGAGCCCAACCGCTGAGATTGGTAAAAGAAGGATCGAACCCATAATAATTTTTCTGACCTAGCTGAAGTCTTCCTGACTGGTTTGGGCCTCTTGGATACGTTTCAAGCTCTTTTGAAAAAACGACAAAGTTCTGATTTGTGGCAACGTCTCTCTGATTACTAGCGCTTACTTCTTTGTTATCGTGGTCGTTATAAAAGAAGTGGATCGGCTCTATGTGTTCTGCCGAGAAGAAATTATTGGCTATCTCCTCCATGGTGAACCAAATGGGTTTGGCTGTCGAGAGGCTGCTACCTATCTCAAACTTATGGTCAGCCTGTGCAGAAATATCGAATGAAAGGTAATAGTGATAATCCCGACCGTGACCACCTTGTTTCTCTTCACTAACCACTTCGTTTGAAACAATATCGCTAAATGCTGCTGGCGCGGTTGACGACCGATGTGCACGACTAAAGGCTATCTTTCCTGTGTCATTTTCTAGAGCGTAGTTATCAGCGACGACACTACGCTCACCATAGTGAACGCGTAAAGTTAGATGATTCTTGATGTAATCAATAACAGTACTACCTGCTTTGACTATCTGCTCCTTTCCAACTTTGGAGATATGAATTCTTAACTTATACTTCAGCCTTAACTTGCTGACCTTATAATACCCGTCACTATTCAGTGCCCCGACATTATCGTCAGTACTGATGGTCAAAGGGGAGTCTTGCCAACCATTTGAACTGTAATCATAAAATGACAGTCCAACTTTCTCAGAATGTAATTCTACAGCTGGTTGTTCAGCTTCTTTGGTTTCTACTGCATCGGTTACCATGGTCGATTTCCTTTATTCAAAGTTTTTATGGAACTCATTATTAAGTGGTTAACTAACGAAGACTTGCCCCAAATAAAGTCTGCGCCAGTGCAATAATTCCTACCACTGGCAGTCATCACACTCCCCACAAATAAGAAACAAAATTCATATAAATACAGATGAATTGATCAAGAACATGGAATACGATAAAAGTTGATTCATTGATAATAATGACCTTTAGATCACAAAATAATTACTGAACGCACCAAACGAACCACACTCCCCAGCAACATATGGTATGGCAATATTTAGGCTTATATTCAATGTTTTATATTAGAATATTAGCAAAACACAAATAAGCTACCTACTGAAAGATAGGCAAATATATTGATCTTTACTGAGTGATTCATTACAGTAGCGCTATCTTATGCAGGGACTCATCTCAATGTCCCTATTTTTATAACTTAGCAATCTATCTTCTGATAGATAGGGGCGATTCGTGAAAAAGCACCAAATAGCTATCCTTGGCGGTGGACTGAGTGGTTTATATACTGCATACCTATTAGAACAACATGGGATAAACAATTACTGCTTAATCGAAGCCGCGCCAACTTTAGGTGGGCGCATTCTTACTCAACATGTAAGTAGCAACAATGTGTCTGGCACCTTTGACCTTGGACCTTCTTGGTTTTGGCCCGAATTTCAGCCGCAGTTTTCAGAGTTGATCGATACCTTAAACCTGCGGACTTTTGAGCAATTCAACTCTGGTAAGATAGTTGTTGAACGTTCACCCAATGAGGAGCCTATTACTCTAAAAGGAATGATAGGCGGTCCAAACTCGATGAGGTTAAAAGGTGGAATGAGTTCGCTGATTAGTGCATTGTCGATGACAATAAACCGTGACAATATAATTCTCAACCATAGAGTCACTGACATCACTAAACGCGATGATTCTATCGATATTACCTGCCATTCTAATAAGAACTTAAAAAAGGTCATTAGCGCTGAGCAGATTTTTTTAGCTTTACCACCAAGGTTATTGTCACAAAGTATCGATTTTACTCCAATGCTTCCGGAGAAAACGATCAAACAATGGCAAGCAACACCAACTTGGATGGCACCTCACGCTAAATATATTGCTGTCTTTGAAGATGCTTTTTGGCGTAAAAAAGGGCTGTCGGGTGACGCTCGCAGTGTGCGCGGTCCATTAGTCGAAATACATGACGCATCATCATACGAAGGAATGCCCGCTTTATTTGGGTTTATTGGTGTCCCAGCCCATGTGCGTAAAGATATTG
Organism: Vibrio sp.; assembly: GCF_038138445.1. Lineage (GTDB taxonomy): Bacteria > Pseudomonadota > Gammaproteobacteria > Enterobacterales > Vibrionaceae > Vibrio. Next base: position 5,282 of record NZ_JAYQDQ010000094.1, on the reverse strand, counting down.
ACCAAGCAACACTTATGCTCCACTGCCGTGCCCAGATTGAACGCCTGTTTGGTCCTAACGCGCCAGAGCCCAAGTATGAGTTTATGCAGGATTGGTCTAAAGAATCGCGCATCACTACCGAACTCGATTTAACCACCGATAGCTCACATGGTTTGGTACCTGAACCTAGGATCACCACTGGAGATTGGCAAAATCGCATCATAGGGGTAGGCAGCGAGTGGTCCAAACAATTTCCTGGATTACTAGCTGGCGCGGTAGAGGCGGCAGAAAATGGCGTCAGATCCTATTTATCTCAAACTAACCATATTTAAGGCAATACCATGACCAAGACTTATAAAGCGATGCAAATTAAAAGCCCCGGAGAACTTGAGCTGGTTGAAAAACAAGTTCCGACACCCAGTTCTGAGCAGGTACTGATAAAAGTTGAAGCCTGTGGTATGTGCGGTGCAGATATTGCGGATATTGAAAAGCCGTCGAATATCAATCGTGTTCCTGGCCACGAAGTTATCGGTAAAATAGTCGCTATCGGGGATCCCAAACAATCAAAATGGAAGATAGGTCAACGCGTGGGCGTGGGACGCCTTGCTGGGCATTGCTACCATTGTCAATTTTGTAGACAAGGGAAATTTCAACACTGTGTGAACCAAGACGTTGTTGGCGCAACTATTGACGGCGGCTATGCAGAAATGATGCTAGCGCCTTTGTCCGGTCTGGTACAAGTTCCCAGTGAACTTAATATGTATGAAGCGGCGCCTATATTATGTGCTGGCCTATCTGTATTTAATGCGCTTAAAAAGATTGGATTGTCAAACACGATCTAAGGCGTCCTCGATCGTGTTTTAGGTCTCGTGAAACCTAGCTTTAGTCCATATTAGCTCCAATCAATTCAGTTGGAGCTAAAATCATGAAATGGACATATTTACTGTTCGCATCCTTATTTTTTCTTTGCGCTACCGTCACCGCTTCCGGTGTTGGATTCACACAAATCACCTTAGTCGATGATCCTCAGCGGCCACTAAACACCGTCATTTGGTATCCCACACAAGATGTTTCAGCGACGACTTTGATTGGTGACAACCCAGTTTTCGTTGGAACGCATGTTATTAAAGGTGCCCATATCAAATCAGGCATATTTCCTGTGGTGTTGTTATCACACGGCTACCGAGGAAACTGGCGAAACCAAAACTGGTTGGCAACTGAGCTTGCTAAGCGCGGCTACATAGTAGCGGCCGCTGATCATCCGGGAACTACCTCTTTCGACCAATCATCCGTCCAAGCGGCGAAGTGGTGGGAAAGGCCGCGAGATGTGTCACGCGTTCTGGATTACTTATTAACCGCAACCAAATGGAAACCATCTACTAACCCTAGCGATATTACTGCGATTGGACATTCATTGGGCGGCTGGACAGTGATGTTATTAGCTGGAGCGAAAATAGACAGAGCAAGGTTTGAGGCTGATTGTCTACTATACCCTAACCCAAGAACCTGTGGACTGTCTCAAGAGCTTGGGTTATCAAGGGTCCAAGTCTCAGTGCCACACAATAAAGCCCTGCTAGATCCGCGAATCAAGCGTATCGTGAGTCTGGATTTAGGTCTTGCTCGAAGCTTTTCTATTAGGAGTCTAAGAGACATCAATGTACCAAGCTTAATACTCGCGGCTGGCGTCGATATAGGCGATCTGCCTCAGGCATTAGAGTCTGGTTATATTACTGAGCACATGCCTCTGAATTTAAGACGCTACAAAGTCTATGAAAAAGCGGCCCATTTCAGTTTTATGCAAGACTGTAAACTCGGAGCAGAGGTTATGCTCGAAAATGAGGTATCAGGCGATGGCATTATTTGCAAAGATGGCTTAGGTGCATCGCGCCGCGAGCTACATCAATTGATGTTAAATGACATACTTAACTTTCTAAACCAATAAACAGCAAGCAAACCCTATTCAATCTAATCCTTGTGGCGAGCTTCGATACTCACTCGGAGTTTGCCCAGTTATCCTTGAAAACTCACGATTAAAATTAGATTTGGTTTGAAAGCCCGAGCTAAGAAAAATGTCCGTTATTGCCTCATCACTTTGCTTAAGCAGGGTCTTCGCATGCTCAATTCGATAAGCATTGATAACCTTTGAGATGTTTTGCTTATGAGTTTGATTAACCGCAGCCGATATTTTTCGGGCCGGAATACCTAACTTTCGCGCTAACCGATTGAGAGACAGATCCGCGTCTTTAAATACTTGTTGCTCTCTCATCAATACATCAAACCTAGCCATGATCTGCGCAGTTTCTTCAGCTTTGTCTTCATCCAAGGCTTTCACTGAGTTGGCTGGCATATCCGCTTGTTCAGGAGAACCATATAACATGGAAGGCTCAACTTGAGGCTGTTTGTATTCGCTCGCAGAGGTTGTACTTAGGCTAACAACCACCACTGTAGCAACAATAGCAGGAATAAGCACAAGATAACCAACCGAGAGTATCAAGCTCGTGTACTGCGCATTGAGCAGCAAGATATCATAAGAGAGCACGCCATCAACCAAAGCAGAAAACAACAGAAGTCCACCCGCAGCCCGCTCAGCTACGACCACTTTCGATAGATCAGTTAGCCGAACATTTTCCGGCACACTGAACGACGACTTTAGCAACAAGCTACCATAGCCGAGATAGAGCAAGATCAGCAAAACATCGACGGCCCCTGCCCAGATATGATGATAAAAAAATGAGCTAACCAAAACCGCAAACGGGCCTAACCAATGTAACTGTGTATTAGATATACTCCGATGAGCTCCCGCGAAACAGAGCCAAGCCGCGACTGGCACACTTGCGCTAAAAACAGGCTGTAGGAAGCGAACCAAGGCAATATCTAGCGTCCATCTAAGCCCTACTACCATCATCATTAATACACACAGCATGATAAACCAGAATGGTTTTTGACTAGTTTGTGGGTAACGGCATCGAAGCACCACACCAGTTATAAATAACAGCAACGATGCGACAAATGGTAAGGGAATAGCGAGCATCAAAAGTCCGTTTAAATTCGATAAAAGATCATTGAAATGTTTGTAACACTCATACCAAGTCCAAAAAGCGCAGCGCAGGGGTGTTTACAAGGCTTTATTTTAATAAGATTGGTCACGCAATACGACTTTTTCAGGCACAAAGCATACAAAGACATTCTCAGAGTTAGACTGAAAGTCTATAAAACGTGCATTCCATTTTGATTTGTCGTTACCAAGATACTTATTCAATAAACGTTCAGCACGCGAAGAATCAAACTCGTGGACATTTGCAATGCCTCTAAAACCCGCATGGATAGATTTACCCGATGCCCTATCCCAATCAACAATACTGATGGCGCTTTTGGGCTGCTGCGCCACTCTTTTAGAGAAGGAGTCACCTTTTACGGAGATAATCCAAATTTTCCCATCTTCCCACAAAAACCAGACAGGAGAACAACACGGCCCGTCCTGTGACTCACTCGCTAAAAAAGCATATAAGGGCTGAGATAAAAACTCATCCAAATCTAGGTTTTTGCTTTTCTCGATAATTTGCATTTAGTATCCATTTGTAATCTAATGCCGCTGTCTTACGGATTCCCCTCATAATTTCCATATAAAACAATGATTAGATGCACATCGCTCATTCTGATCTAATGAATTTCGCCAAAAATACACCTGACTAAATGGATTTAATAGGAATACCAACGCCTTACACACCTGTGGACTAGGAGATTTATAAGGGGATCCGCTAGCGCCCGCCTAACACGCAATGTATTGGTATGGCTTTTTGCGTTGTTTGCCAAAACCATGACAACTTAACATTGTTGGAGTTTGGGCTCTTGTTATATTCCCATTACGCTGCAGCGAAGCTGATAGGATGAACTTTGGTTAAATTAACGTTTTGTTTAGCTTGCCAAAGATTGTAATTGTCCTGCATAGATAGCCAACTTTCTGGACTTCTACCCAAAGCCTTAGACAATCTTAATGCCATTTCAGGAGTAATAGAGCTCTGTCCCTTAAGGACTCTGTTAAGAGTTGAGGCTGAGACATCCAATTGTTTCGCGACAAATCTACAGCTGTAACCAAAAGGTTCCATATATACATCGGAAATGAATTCACCCGGATGCGGTGGATTATGCATAGTCATTAGTGATAATCCTCGTAGTTTAATATGTAGGCGTTACCATCTTTGAATTCAAATGTTACTCGCCAATTGCCATTTACAGTTATTGACCAAACGCCGTCTCGATTGCCTTTCAATTGATGCAACTTAAATCCTGGTAAATCGATATCTTCGATAACCGACGCGGTATCTATGGCGGCTAGTTGCATTCTCAAACGGCGTTCATGTTTAGCTTGAATCCCAGCTTTACTTCCGGTCTCGAAGAACTTCTTCAAGCCTTTGTGTTTGAATGTCTTGATCATTAAGTGAAGCGTAGCGTGTTGCGCAACGAGTGTCAACTGGAAATATAACGCTTCGCTCAGCCGTTTGTTATGTGTTTATTCGCTAAAGCTCTTCAGCCCCGCGTTTTTTATCGAGCTTTGAAGCTTATCAACGGCTCCATTGTTCTTATGCCATATAATGTAAGTGAAGTCCCACTCTTCACTGATAATACACTCTAGCTCTGGAATCACAATTCTTATAAATTCAGCACTCGTCTTATCTTGACTCGATTCAAAGTCTGAAAGAATTGACTCAACATCAGACATCTCAGAGAGAGTCTCAGTCTTAAGGCTAACCTCTAAAATAGTAAAATTCTTAGAGATCAATCGAATCCAAGTATTAAAGCGCTCAAAATCATCGAAATATTGTGCAAACATGATCACCACTTAGAGTACATAACACCTTAACTAAGCCGTTGTGTCATAAACACTAAAGCTGATTCAAACCCAAAATGCCCAGCATTGCGAACCTATCTTAAAAGTTTGTTATATTTTTTTAACTAAACAATATGTAGTGTGCCCTGTAGGGTAGTCGGGTAACTCCCCAAAAACTGTAAAGCCAAGCTTTTCATAGAATGGCTTTGCTTGGAAACTCAAGGTTTCCGTGCGCAAATAATGAAAACCTTTTGATTTGGCAAAGCGTTCAGCAGCTTCGATTAGTTGAGTGCCAACTCCCAAACCACGCGTGCCCTCGGAGAGCCAAAGCAATTCAATGATACAATAGTTCCAAAATGCAGTGGCTCTAATACCACCTTGCACTATGCCATTTTCATCTTTAGCTAATACCGCAAACTTAGTGCTGAGGAATCCCCTGATAATTTAGATAAAAATCATCAAGTTAAGGTAGATG
>NZ_JAYQDQ010000093.1:12383-15187 GCF_038138445.1 Vibrio sp. | reverse complement strand
ATGGGATCATTCAATTGATCTGCCGATTAATGTTTAACTGATCGGCATTAGAGCACAGGGCGCTCTCCCTTTTATGTATCATTTAGCTTGATGCTTGCATATAAACTCTGCGCGCCAAAGTAAGTTTCTAGATGCATCGATTGTGGTAATTAGTTCTTTTCCCGAAAGCTGCGGGTAAGAGCGCATGACTATGATATTATCGCCGTGCTTGGATTTCTCATAAGCCCTGACATGGGTAAAGGTGCTGGACAAATTAGTTGATAGCATAGATTTAGACAAACAAATTCCAAACGTATCCCGTTTCATTATCTTTCCCTCTGACGTTCTAAATTGTTTTAATTATTATCAATTATCTTAGTCTTTAAATTGCCCCCCGAATTATAGTACAAAGATAACAGCTCAGATGGGATCTTGTTCTCTCTAGCGGCGATAATTCTTGTTTCTATTAACCTCCGTTGTCCCCACATTATTAACCGCTTTTATCTCTAACCATGGTTTGAAATAGCCAATGATTAGTTTCAAAAATATCAGGAAAACTTCCAGTCGTTTCACGGGAACATGCATTTGTTGAGCATGGCCTTAGTCTAGTAATAAATCCTAATACCCAGATGAGCAACGCCTTGTATTCTAATGTGCATGCGGTTTAGTATCTGGTTCTAAAATCAACTAAGGACCGTTTTTAGCAACGTATTGGTATGGAATATGCTGGACTAGTCTCGCAACATACTTTTGGCTGGTGTAAAAGCGCAACGGATGTGGAAATATTATGGATATCAAATCGTATTTTTCAGGGAATAAATTAGCATCAAATCAAAGCGTTATTATCGGTCGAGATGGAAACGTTCGAGTAGCAAATACATTTGAAGAAGCGCTTCCTCTTGAAGTCGTGATATCAAATTCTCAATTTGATTCTCAATTTGATTCTCAATCTGACAATCTCACTATCGGATTTGTCGATGAATCTTCCAATATTCAAGATATTTCGGGTGACATTGACGATATTATCGAGGCGTTAGAAGCCGGGGAAGATCCCACGGAGCTTGGTGAAGAGTTCGCCACTACATCTGGTGGTCAGGTTGGATCAAGCCCATCGTCTGTTACCTCAGTAGTCAGAACTGCTGAACAAACGTCTCCAAAAACAGCCTTTGAAACTGAAGGGGATGAGAATGAGTTTGGCTTGACGCGAACACAGAGTTTGTCCCTTGTCGAGCAGTTCAGAGCATTTCAACAAGACCCCGTCTTAACCGATGAAAATGGGGCGCCATTGGCGAGTAATTTATTTGCTGTGACAGATGAAGATAAGCCTGTAAGTGGAAAAATTTTTGCTACAGACCCCAACCCACAAGACTTACTTTCTTTTGCCGTAAGTTCCGGCCCCTCTAATGGGCGTGTGTCTGTTGACCCGGTAACAGGGGGTTGGGAATATATACCGAATGAAAACTTCGATGGTCCAGACTCATTTCAAATAACGGTCAGTGACGGTAATGGTGGAACCGATACAGCGACGGTGAATATTGATGTTACGCCAATACCTGAGCTATCCCTAAGTGGGCCGACCGACGTTATTGAAGGCGAGGATGCAGTCTATATTGTCAGTTTGGACAAGCCATCAACTCAAGACACTCAAGTAAATATCTCATTATCAACTAACTCTGCTGAGTTAAATGACCTAGCAACTATTGTTGTAACCACACCACAGGGATTGACCCTAAGCCTCGGAGCTGACGGTGTGGTAAGTATTCCAGCTGGTGTTACTTCTCTCACTATTTCAGTTGGAACGGCCGACGACGCTGTATTTGAGGGCAGTGAAGGATTTCAACTTGAATTGAACTCAGGGTTTGGCACTGTGGGTAGAGAAACTCAAGCTACCTTGATTGAAGACAATGATATACCCAATCTTACCGTCAGAGCTGAGACAGTTGTGGAAGGTCAAGCTGCATTGTTTGATGTGGCTCTGTCGAATGAAGTGGATGGTGACGTTCGGTATGAGTTTACGATAGATCTTGATGGGCAAAGCGCAGAATGGGCAGACTTTGCTTCTAACCCGCTTAGCGTGACTTACAAGGTCGATGGCACAAGTTATAACGCAGCAACGAATAATGATGGCTCCTACACAATTCCGGGCAATGCCAGTGACATTCAGGTGTCGGTACAAACCTCAGATGACACCATTTTTGAAGGGGCTGAAACCTTTAACCTAGAGGCGCGTGCGTCAGCCACAGCGGGAGGTGATAGTTTTAGTATCACCGACTCAGGCATAGGCACTATTACGGACAATCGCGATGGCGCGAACAATGCCGACACGCCAACCTTGTCGGTCAGCGGCGACACTTTGGTGGAAGGTCAAGCTGCGATGTTTGATGTTATTCTATCTAATCAAGTGGATGGCGATGTTCGTTATGAATTTACTTTAGATCTCGATGGACAAAGCGCCGAGTCGGCAGACTTTGCTTCTAACCCGATGAGTGTGACGTACAAGGTCGATGGCACAAGTTATACTGCGGCGATGAATAATGATGGTTCGTACACCATTCCGGGCAATGCCAGTGATATTCAGGTGTCGGTACAAACTTCAGATGACACCATTTTTGAAGGGGCTGAAACCTTTGACCTAGATGCGCGCGCTTCAGCTACAGTAGGAGGTGATAGCTTTACTATCACCGATTCTGGTACAGGCACGATTACGGACAATCGCGATGGCGCGAACAATGCCGACACGCCAACCTTGTCGGTCAGTGGTGAAACTGTGGTGGAAGGTCAAGCTGCATTGTTTGATGTGGCTCTGTCGAATGAAGTGGATGGTG
>NZ_JAYQDQ010000093.1:0-12283 GCF_038138445.1 Vibrio sp. | reverse complement strand
GCGTCAGCCACAGCGGGAGGTGATAGTTTTAGTATCACCGACTCAGGCATAGGCATGATCACGGACAACTCTGATCGCCCAGTTGTTTCCATTACAGGAGGGGGTGATATTGCAGAAGGTGATACGGCGTATTTCACTGTTCTACTCTCAAACACAGCAACCTCTGAGGTTTCCTTTGTACTTAGTTTGGATCAAGGTGATACCTCAGCTCAAGATATTGCTGCTTATCAATATCAAGATGCGGATGGAGTATGGCAGAATGTACCTGTGTCTGGTGAAATTTTGGTACCTGCAGGTTCTGATTCGGTCGATGTAAGGGTAGTGACGGCGCAGGATACGGTGTATGAGGGTGATGAAAGCTTCACTCTCTCCGTGGCGGCAGGACAAAATACAGTACTAGGAACCTCAACCAGCGCCAGCGCAACGATTCTGGACTTTGCGGATAACCCGCCTCAAGCAGAAGACTTTAGTGTGACATTGGACGCCAATGGTCATGCGAGTATTGCCTTTGATAGCCACGACGTCGCGCAAGACCATATTTCGGATGATGAAGATGATTCAACCAACACGCCTGTGGGTGTGGTGATCACCGAACTCCCTCAGTCAGGGCAGCTCTACTATGATAATCAGTTGATTGATGCCAGTGATGTCACAACATTTTCAGCCAATGGGGAGGTGCTTCATCAAGGCACCGTCTTTAGTGATCCGAACCTTATTCGTTACGAGAACGACAGCGAATCCACAGGGTTTGTGCTCGGTGTTAAACAAGCACCTGAAGGTATGGATGGCTCAACAAGTCAAAGCACGTTCCTAAACTGGGGTGAAGCGGTTGAGGGTAATCCGGCCCAGCGAGTGATGCAGTTCGATAATGGTGATGCGATTACCATTACTTCTGGGAGTCAGCCGCTTACCCAATACTTTGCCCATGCTAATCATGTAGGATATGGGATTGGCGTTGGTAATGGTGGGGGTATTCAGCAAGGTGAAACCATCACCATTGACTTTAGTGACCGCCCTTCAACCTCAATTGAGGTTGGTCTAGATGGATTGGGCGGGTGGTTTGAAGAAGGTAACAGCCATGAAACGGCTGCCATTGTTCAGGCGGTATTGGACGATGGCTCAGTAATTGACGTCCCAGTGACAAAAAACACGTCGGGCAATACAGATTTGTTCCATGTGGCCACCATTGATGCGCCAGAGGGACGAGAGATTGAGTCTCTTATTGTCACCACTGATGGGCCGGGTAACTGGGAGCTTCGTTATTTAGAAGCCTCTTCTAGCGATACATTTGATTATCGTGCTGTAGACAGTGATGGTAACCACAGTGATGAGTATACGGTGACCTTAGTTGAAGGAAACGCGGCGCCTATTGCAGTGGATGATCCCGTTGGTTTTGATGTGGCACTAGGCACATTTAACTCAAGCTCATGGTCACACGATGGGGTGAGTGTCAGTGCCAGCTATCAAGGTCAAGAAAAAACTATTACTGAAAGTGGTGTAAAACGCGGCGTATCTGGTGATGAAAACGGTGGACCTGGGGCTCAGATCCAATATAACCGAGAAGATGGAGAGTCAGAGCAGTTAACCGTTTCATTGGACAAGCCTGCCACGGAATTCAGTTTTGAAATCTCGAACTTGTTTAAAGACGAGGGAGGAAATGGGAATCACGAGCAAGGCAAATGGGTGGCTTATCTTGGCGATAACCCTGTTGCCAGTGGCACCTTTGTGGCGAATGAGGGCAATAACCAAGGTACTTACCATTTTGATGAAGAAGATTTAGGTGGCGTTGCCTTTGATACGGTTGTGTTTGAAGCGCTCGACTTCACTAATACCCCAGCCCGTGGTGATGACTCCTCAGATTATTTCTTAACTGGCTTTAAAGCATCAGGAGAGGGCGCTTATGCGGCCAATCAAGGTGAGGTTTTAGAGATCCCAGTCGCTGAGTTGTTGGGTAATGATGTTGACCCTAATGGTGACAACATTCGCATTACTCATGTGTCTGATGTGAATAATGCGCAAGCGCGAATTGAAAATGGTGTCGTTTATATCGACTTGGAAGAGAGCTTTGTTGGTGAAACCAGCTTTGACTACGTGATCACAGATGATAAAGGTGGTTATTCTGAGGCGACAGTATCGGTAGTGGTGAACCCGCTTCCTCAAGATGTGGCGGTGAGCTCGGTGTCGATGCTTGACGAGACGGTGACCGAAGGGGACAACCTTGTTTATCAAGTGAACTTGGAGGAAGGCGTCCTTCAAGAAACACGATACAACGTGACGTTTGGTCAACCTAATACCGATACTGCTGAGAGTGCTGATGTTGATTTGAGTCAAGCGGTGTATACACATGGTGTTACCTATGATGCGATTCATCAACAATTGGTGGTGCCTGTTGGTATTAATGCTTTCTCTGTTGTGATCCCAACCGTGCTGGATGGTGTGTACGAGCACGCTGAAGATTTCACCTTAGTTGTTGGAGGAGAAAACGCGTCTGGTGTGATTAATAACGTCGATATCCCTCTCGTGTCGGTTTCGGGAGGCGGCAATGTGAGTGAGGGCTCTGGCGCAGAGTTTACGGTGTCGCTAAGCAAAAACACAGCGCAAGCGGTGACGGTGAACCTATTGCTTTCTCACTCAGAAACGGATGCGTCTGATATCAGCAATATGGACGCAGCCTATCACGATGGACAAGATTGGCAGTTCATCTCAATTGCAGGCAATGGCGACCTTGTTATACCTGCGGGAGTGACCGAGGTTCGTGTGACAGTGCACACCACCGATGATAACGCTCAACCTATTTATGAGGGAGCAGAGAGTTTTGCGTTGGTCGTGAACGGCGTGGAAGGTGCTCAAGGATCGGATTCCAAAGTATCAAGCATTATCGATGATGGTAGTGCAGGGTTAGATGATGATCGCCCAGTTGTAACAAACATCAATGAAGTCACGGTGGCTGAGGGAAGCGATGCCATCTTTAATGTCACTCTTTCAAGCCAAAGCAGCTCAGACACTTCCATCACACTAGAGCTAAAAGAGAGGAAAGCATCGTCACCAGAAGATTATGATGGCAGTGAAGTTATAGTAACGTATGGCATTCCCGAGCAAACGCAGAGAGTCTCTGTTCAAAATGGCTTGTTCGAATTTAACTTGCCAGCCGGTGAAAGCGAGTTTTCTGTTGCAGTTAAAACCGTTGATGATGAAGTTTCAGAAAATAATGAGACATTTTTGCTCGCTGCAAGTACTGAATATCAGTCAAATCAGATAAGCGCGAAAGCAACGATTGAAGATAATGAGAAGCCAGTAATAGATTTAGATGGAAGCCAATACCAGATTGAATTTGTAAGTGAAGATGCAGGTTATCGTAATGTCTTTGGTTATTATGTTTACGATCCAGACTCTGATACACAGCAGCTGCAAATTTTGATGTCAGATTCTCATGACTCTCGTCAAAGTGGTTTTGATCCTGTTCTTGCGACTCTTGGCAGTTTAGATAACGTTGAATATTTCCTTATTGCAGATGGAGGAGCTTTAGTCGATAGCTCACCTTCTGGTGCGAAGTATGAGGTTAATTCTGATGGCCAATTGATGGTCAACGGAAGCATTCAACATAGTGCTAAACTACTGCTGAGCCATGACGAAGCATCTTTAATGAGAACCTCCCTTGACGACAATGGCGATACAATCATTTATTTCGACGACCAAGTGGATCATGCACATGATGACAATGACTATGACGATCTTATTATTAAAATCGCCAAGCAAGACACCAATATAGACTTTATCACTGATTTTACAGAAGGTGATGGCCCAATTTCTGTTGTTGATACTGACGCTGATATCTTTGATGATAAAGACTCTCTCCAGTCTATGCATATTTCATTAACTCAGCGCTTTGAAGGTGACCAGATTACTTGGTCACCTATGGCTGGATTTACCGTTAGCCAAAACAGCACTGCTGCAGGCATAACTCTACTGATCACGAGTGATTCTAGCGATGGAGTTTCTGCAGCAGAGTTTGAAGTCTTCTTGCAAGGGATTAAATATCAGAATACCAGTGAAAACCCTGATGAAACGCAGCGCGAAATAGAGTTTTATGTGACGGATTCTTATGGTCAAAACTCTGACATCGCCACCACTAGGATCTCAGTGAGTGAAGTTCCCGATTTATTTGTTCAGCAACATTCCTCTGGCATTGAAGACACTAGTATTGCTCTCAATATCAGTCTTCCTAACGGTAGTTCAGTCGAAGGTATTGTTATCAGTGATATACCGCATGGTGCAGTGTTAACATCGGGCAATGATCCGATTTCTGTATCCAATGGAGAGGCGCAGTTAACAATACAGCAGCTATCACAACTTACCATAACACCGCCTAGCAATAGTGATGAAAACTTTGTACTAAAGGTACAAGGATATACCACTGATAATGAGTTGATTGAAGAGCATGATATTAACGTTCAAGTCGATGCTCAAACAGATGCTCCAATGATTAATGTATCTGAACCAGAAGTTATCTCATTGCATACCTTTGACACCATTGATTTGTCTAATCGTTCGTGGCGTGGCGATGTGACTTCCAGCGAATTGACTCAGGCAGATGGAGTGTTAGGTACTTGGGGCACTGATAATCCTGGACAGTATAATGAGGTTGGTAAGGAAAGTGTCTATCGCGGTGGTGGTTCAGATGGTGATAACCAATTGTACGAACTAGAAGGGCGCCGTGGTGATGACCAGCTATTTACGGAATTTAGTGCAGACGCAGGTCAATTCTACACATTGTCTTTTGATGTTGTCGCTCGCAGAGTTAACGACTCGCCAATGACTGTATTTCTTGAAGATGAAAATGGGACTCGCGAAGTACTATTTGATTACACAGACAAACAGAGCTTAATTTGGCAAACAGAGAATATAAACTTCCAGACGCCTTCGAGCGGCAGTTATAAAATAGTCTTTGAATCTGAGACCTCTTCAAATAGCTTCGGTGCATTGCTAGACGATATTAAACTGGAGAAAGCTAATAATATAGGATTCGAGGACAGCTACATCTCATTAAGTGAGATTGCAATAAGCTTAAACGATATTGATGGTTCAGAAACGCTTTCACTTCTGCTAAATGGCTTACCTGAGGGTTCCGTTATCCGTGATGGTAATGGTAACTCCATCAGTGTGCTTGCAACCCAGGATGGAACAAACAGCGTTGATTTAACAACGTGGATTGATGACTTAACTGAGCTTGAAGTTTATGTATTAGATGAGGGTTTCTATCCACTTGAGTTCATTGCAACAGCAAAAGACAATTCACCTGCAACTTCAGAATCGGTAAGCCAGATTGTCAACCTTCAGGTGCTACCTGACCCCGTCGGTTATGCAATGAAATCTGGTTCTCATGGAGATGATGTTATTGAAGGAAGTGACACTCATGATTTGATTGTCGGAGATGTACAGGGCATTCAGATTATAGCTGGTCAGGACTATAACATTGCCTTTGTTCTCGATACCTCGGGTAGTATGCGAAATAGTGTTGCCACAGCGAAGTCGGAAATTATTGAGGTATTTGATCAACTATACAGTACTGTAAACTCTGGGCCTAACACTGGCAAAGTGAATATGCTTTTAACTGAATTTTCTACTAGTACGGGAGTAACAATTTCAGTTGACTTGAATTCACCGAGCGCGCGAGCTGATTTCATTTCTCAGTTGAGTGATATTGAGGATTCAGGTAGCGGCTACACCAATTATGAAGCCAGTTTTGATGCAACAATCGAATGGTTTGATGCAAACACAAATGATCAAGCTGAGAACATCACCTATTTTATTACCGATGGCAACCCCAACTATATCCATAAACATAAATTGGATGAAAATCGATTTGACGAAGTGGTTCTAGATTTCGATACCTCCAATAAGGAGGTCGTAACCTTGGATGATATTTTGCCATCCGACTATCAGCTTGGTACTTCGGTGATGTATAAAGGACAAGAGATTGTCTCTAGTTCTGGTGCTGTTACATCGCCATTGACGGGGTCGGTTTTGGGTAAGTTAACTCACTCAAATGGCCTTAGATATAGTGACAGTAATTCGATCACTATACAGACTCGCCACATGTACCAAGTTTTGCTGCTCATTTCTTCCATCGAAGCTATTGGTATTGGCGATGGTATTAATGCCGCAACTTTGTCTGAATATGATACGGATGGGGCGGTTGTATCCAATATAAATGTTGATAAATTAGCCGAGACGATTCTTGGTCAAGAAGTTGTTTTGAATCAGGGGCAGGATGAGATTATTGGTGGCCATGGCAATGATATCTTGTTCGGTGACCTAATCAATTTTGACAGTATTGATGGACAAGGTATTTCTGCTCTGCAGAAGTATGTTGCTGCAGAAACGGGTGAGCCGTTAGCCGATGTTTCTAGCGAAAGCATCAACAGTTTTGTGCGTCAAAACTACAGTAACTTTGATGTTTCACGCCAGACTGATCAAGACGATATATTAGTGGGCGGCTTGGGTAATGACATCTTGTATGGGCAAGGTGGTAATGACACTCTAGATGGTGGTGTTGGAGATGACATCCTTTTCGGTGGTCAAGGGGATGACATATTAATTGGTGGGCAGGGTGATGACATTTTAACGGGCGGGTCCGGCCAAGACCAGTTTGTTTGGAAGGGAAGCGATCTTGATGGAGGTGAAGATATTATCACTGATTTCCAAGTGTCTGAAGACAGAATTAACGTTTCAGATTTGTTGGTAGGAGGTGAAACTATGGACGATCTTCTCTCTGATATATCAGCCGATATTGACAATAATGATATTGAACTGGTCATTCAACGAGATAGTGGACAGCATCAGTCAATCAAATTGGAAAATGTGGTAGATCAACTCAGTGGACTTGATCTAAGCTCAGGTAGTGTGACAGGTACCGACTTAACCAATTTACTAAATGAACTCATGATGATACATGAATAAAAAAGGCCGAAAGGCCTTTTTTTAATACTCGTGATTCGTCCCGCTTCTAGCATAATGTATAGGCAGTGAGCCTACGAGGTTCTTGACCTAGACGAATGATAGATACAGCTCTACAGTTTACTAATAAACAAACCTTTATTAGTTGATGGCCACTATGAAATCACTACTGAGATTATCATTTGCCTTGCTGTTGCTATCGTTTTCTGCAAGTGCTGTTGAATTGGATGAACTTCGTTTTCTTACGGAAGAATACCCACCCTATAACTACACTCAAGATGGAAAAAAGAAGGGTATCTCGATTGATTTGCTCATTGCTGCTGCAAAGTCGCAGGGTGTAGATCTCACATTGGATGATATTGAAGTTCAGCCATGGGCGAGAGCTTATCGCACAACTTTAATAAAACCTGATGCAGTTTTATTCGCAACTACACGTACAAGGCTTCGTGAGCATTTGTTCAAGTGGGTAGGTCCACTAAGTAGTACACGAATTGTTGCAATGGCGAAAAAATCGCGTGGCATAAAGATTCAAGCAGCTCTCGATTTTGTGCAATATAGAATAGGCGTAATACGGGATGATGTGGGTGAACAGTTAATGTTAGAACTTGGGGTCCCTCGAGATGGGATGCATGAAGCCTCCTTACCCGAGAATCTAGCTGATCAACTTGCGAAGGATCGCATTGATATATGGGCATATGAAGAAAATGTAGCCAAATGGTGGTTAAAGAAGAAAGGTTATAATACCGATGATTACGAGCCTGTGTTTATTTTAAGTGATGGAGAACTTTACTATGCCTTCAACAAACGAGTGGATGACAAACTGGTTGAGAAGCTGCAGCTAGGTATCGATGCGGTTAAGGATAAAAAAGATGAATCAGTACAGTCCCAATATCAGGAGATCGTTGCTAAGTATAAATAGCAGAATCTGAAAACTCTACCCTTTAAGGAAGACACTATGCGTCAGTTAGGTATTGTATTATTTATAATGTGCCATTCTGTTTTCGCACAGGACGAAATTATACTCACATTACCTTCTCAGAAAGATAGTGGGCACGATTTTTACCACGACCTTTTACACACGGCTTTGATTGATTCAGGTTACAATGTCACAATTAATATACCTCGGGAACACATACCGCAAAAACGTGCTATCAAGATGGTGGAAGCTGGGCAGTTATCATTAACTTGGTTAATAGGTACGCAAGAGCGAAATCTAAGATATACACCAGTCAAAGTCCCTTTAACTAATGGAATGATAGGTAAGCGAATCTTGCTTATTCCACCTGAACTTCAAAGTGAATTTAATAAAGTTAATAGCCTAGAAGATCTTCAGCAGTCTGAAATGGTGGCAGGGCTTGGTATGAACTGGTATGACATAGATGTTTGGAAAACCAATCAATTGCCTGTTTATGTTGAAGATGGTGAATGGAGAAGTCTATATTCGAAGTTAACTCCTGATGGTATGGTGAACTATTTTCCGAGGGGCATGACAGAAATTGTAGATGAAGTTAAACAAAACAAACACCTTGCAATCGAACAACGCTTAATGCTTGTTTACGACAAAGATTTTTACTTCTACCTCTCTGATGCCGCCGCCGGCTATCAAGCGGTTATAGAAAAGGCGCTACAGCAAGCAAAAAAAAGTGGAGTAATGGAAAAGCTTATCAAAAAACATTGGCAACACACATATGAACAAATAGCTCCAGATCAGAGAGTCGTTATAAATCTTAGCTTACCCCATGCTAGCTCTCACAAATAACGTTGAATTTTCTTAAAAAACTGACTTATTCATTAAGTTAGCGTATAAACTCAAAAAATGTATCATACGGTTTCCGACCACTTGGAGTGTTTGTAACGGATTATGGAAAGTGTTTTTATCATTGTTGCTTTGCTTGTTTTGTTCTTTTTTTTCGTTCAAAAACGTTATGCAAAGCAAGATGAGCTAAAAGATAGCCACTATAAGAAGAAAGGCGCTTTGCTAAATATGAAGGAAACAGCGTTTTATAATGCTTTATTAAGCGCTGTAGGGCAGCACGGTATCGTTATGTCCAAGGTTAACATGACTAGCGTGGTCGCGCCCTTGGAAACGAATAAGAAAAAGTGGTTTATTGCCAATAATCGTATTTCGAAAAGTTATTTCGATTATGTTGTATGTGACCCTCGAACGTTACAAGTAAGAGTGGCGATAGAGCTTGATGATGGTCGAGAGCTTGATAAAGGAAAGGTAGAAAGGCAAAAGCTGCTTATGCATGTGTGCAAATCCTCTGGTATTCCTCTGATTGGTACTTCGGTCAAGCATAGTTATCAGGTGAGTCGCTTGAGACGTCTTCTTGCTACACATATTGATTTGATTGAGTCAGAGAAAGAAGTACGCTTTTGTAAGCGTTGTGGTAGCCCAATGGTGATAAAAACTGCCACACAAGGAGACTTTAAGGGCCGTCGCTTTTTTACATGCAGTAGACAGCCGCAGTGTACTTATACAGAAAATTACAACGTTATTTTTGATGAAGAGGATGATTTGGCTTAGTTACAAGCACATGCCAAAGCATTCTTTTCTTGTTGTTGGCACACCATGACTTGATTACGGCCATTTTTCTTGGCTTTATAGAGTTCTCTGTCGGCGTTTCTAAGCACACTATCAAGATCATTAAAAAGGTCGCATTGGTAAATCCCAATACTTGCAGTCTGGAAAATTGGTTGCTCTGGTGTATTAAATATGTAGTTTTCGATAGCGACTCGAATCTCTTCAGCTTTACTTATTGCATCCTGGATCGCAGTGTTATGAAGTGCGATACAAAACTCTTCACCCCCAATTCTGTATACTAGGTGCTCATCACATAGAGCGTCGACCAGAGTAGCCGTTTGCACTAAGACTTTATCTCCCACGTCGTGGCCATATTTGTCATTGACTTGTTTAAAATAGTCAAGATCTAATACTAACAGCGATAATGGGAGCTTTTCGCTCTCCTGCCGATAACGCTCAAAGTTATGAATCAAAGCATGCCTGTTGTATACCCTGGTTAGGGCATCACGAGAGGCCAGTTGTCCAAGTGAGGCTTCGGACGTTTTTCTTTTTACTTCCAGTACATGACTGGCTAACCAAACACTAAGGTATGCGGTAACGAAGTTTAGGGGGAGTTCCCAAGCTATGGTGTCATTGTTAAGGATACACTTATCAATAATTAGACCGAACTGTGTTACAAAGCCAACCATGGTCGCTATCATGCCGTATCTTTTACCCAAGATAAGATATGAAAGTACAGGGTATAGAAAGCTCCATACTAAAACACCGTTATCAATTGAGTAAATATAAGTGTTGAAAGAAATTAGGATTATAAAGGAATAAATGTAACCATTTGATAGTAAGAGTGATGTGTTACTTCTATAACTTCTTAGAGCCACGTATGAAGATAAGACGCAAAAGCATGCTTGTGCTAATGCAACCTGAGGGTAATTATCAAAAAATCCATTGACTATTATGCCTGTTAGAGAAAGGGAGCCGAGTAGAGCACTGAGCCAAAACAAGACTGCACGGCGTAAGTGTCTAGAGGGGTTGAATATGTCTAGCTCCATTAAATCAGCCTTGTATTAATATGTGTTTATATGAATATCGAATAATAGTATGCTTTTCACATGGTGGATCAAGCACTATATTGAACTAGGATCACACAATAGTAACTCTGTACGGTTTTTCAATGGTTAAGTAGAGAATTCACACGCTTAAGCTTTTGAAATGTAAACTATTTATTTTTTATCATTGAGGTCGGTATTTTAAAAGCCACTTACTAAATTTGTTTTATATTGGGGTTGGGTTCACATAAATAATTAATCTTGATGTTTTTCTCTTTAGTCTCGCCTCTGTGTGAAAATCAATGGTAATATTCTGTCACTGTTAAAAATAGAACATGCGGAGTTCCCTGTGGAAAAAGTGGCCATTTTTGTCGATGTTCAGAATATTTACTACACAACAAGAGATAAGTACCAAGCGAATTTTGACTATAACCAGTTCTGGTACATAGCAACGCAAGGACGAAATATTGTCGAGGCCAATGCTTATGCCATATCATCTCAAGACCCAAAGCAAAGGCAGTTTCATCATATTCTTCGTGGAATAGGTTTCAATGTTAAATTGAAACCGTACATCCAAAGGCGAGATGGTAGCTCTAAAGGTGACTGGGATGTTGGTATTGCGCTGGATGTTTATGAAGTGGCAAGTCAAGTTGATAGAGTAATACTGTTATCTGGCGATGGTGACTTTGAAATATTAGTACAAAGGATACAACAAAAATTTGATACTAAAGTTGATGTGTTTGCAGTCCCAGGACTCTGCGCACAGTCGCTTATTGATGCATGCGATAACTACATTTCAATTGATAAAGATCTGTTACTCTGAGGAATCCAAAGGCTCATTGGTAGTACCACTTTCACAAGGCTCTGTGGTTTGCGCCTCTACCTCAGCCCGTTCTGCTTTTGACACATAGCGAGGCTTATTGCTCTTATGCAATTTGGCATTTTTCTTTTTATGCTTCGCTTTTAATATTTGATTGATTTTTTTCTTACGGTTCATACTTCCCCCCATACTGATTAAGCAGATAGTAGCAAATTTCACAATGTTGATCACTTGTTTACAGAGAAGCAGGGAGTTTGCGGATGTTTAGAACCCACATTGTTTTATCACCTATGGCTATATTTGATTGATTTGCCATCAAAAGGTCCAGTTCTAATTGAATGGTGTTCAAAATATATAAGTCAAGTACATTATTTATACAGTATTTTATGAATGTTTGCGCTACTATTAGGTCACTTCAAATTAAGAATTCTGGTCTAATGGTGGATGAGCTCTTTACAATCCTTATTTATCGTTGAAGATGACGCAAAATTGCGTTCAATGCTTGCTGAATATTTTGTCAAAAATGATTTTGATGTTAAGACATTCGAAGATGGAAACAGTGCAATTGATGCCATTATTGAGCATCAACCCGCCATTTTATTACTTGACCTCATGTTACCTGGTGCCGATGGCTTATCAATTTGCAGGCAAATCAGATCTAAGTATTTAGGGAAAGTATTAATGCTGACTGCAAGTGATGATGATTTTGACCATGTTGCTGCGTTAGAAATAGGCGCTGATGACTTTGTAAGTAAGCCAATAAAGCCAAGAGTATTATTGGCTCGAATCAGAATGCTAATGAGACGTGGTGAAAAGAATAACGCTTGTTCTGATGATGCGTTAAATGAGACAAATGTCCTCAGTTATGGGCAACTCAGTCTAAACGTAAGCTGGCGGTAAACCCCATTTAACTGAAAGCTGGCACCAGCTAAAAAC
>NZ_JAYQDQ010000092.1:0-15505 GCF_038138445.1 Vibrio sp. | reverse complement strand
TAGGGATACCAGCTTACATGATCACGTCTAACGGTGCTCGAGTTCATGATAAAGACGACAACCTCATGTACAGTAATAACATACCGTCAGATTTGGTCCAACCTGTAATAGATTTAGTGCGTCAAGACCCTGATATTTTTATTAACATTTATCAAGACGAAACTTGGTTATTAAACCGTAAAGATGAAATGACCGCAGTCTTTCATAGTGAGTCTGATTTTAATGTTGAAATGTTTGACTCTCATGCTGCGCCAACGGCAGGGATCGCTAAAATTTTCTTTACTCATCCGAATAAAGATCATGAACATTTAGTTCAATTTGAAAACTTGTTAAATGATAAATTTGCAGGAAAACTCAATGTTGCCTTTTCAACGCCATGGTGTCTTGAAGTAATGGCAGCTGAAGTTTCTAAAGGGGAAGCTCTTAACGTTATCGCCACATCTCTTGGCTTAACACTTGAAAACTGCATTGCATTTGGCGATGGCATGAATGATGTAGAAATGCTGACAATGGCAGGTAAAGGGCTTGTAATGGAAACGGCGCATGACAAAGTAAAAAACGCTCTTCCAGATAACGAAGTGATAGGCAGCAACGCTAATGATGCGGTTGCCCATTACCTGCATACCCATCTTTTCTAAAGCAAACCTTTAACTACAACGAAGCTCCTGCTTCTTTTTCGAGTATCGCCTGCCATTCATCTTCACTGACCGGCATGACTGACAGGCGGCTGCCGCGTTTCACTAACGGCATGTTTTCAAGCTCTGGCATTGCTTTCATCACAGATAAAGGGATCACGCGCTGCGTTTTTCTCACAAACTCAATATCCACCATAAACCAGCGAGGGTTGTCGGCTGAAGACTTAGCATCAAAATAGTCACTCACTGGGTCAAAGGCGAAATGATCCGGGTAGGATTCTCTTATAACTTTAGCAATACCAGCTATACCAACGTGTTTGCAAGACGAATGATAAATCAATACCAGATCACCAACTTTCACCTCGTCTCTAAGCATATTGCGAGCTTGATAATTTCGAACACCTTCCCAGCAGGAGGTAACTTGTGTACGAAGTGTGTCAATAGAGAAAGTGTCTGGTTCAGTTTTGAATAACCAATATGCCATAATGGGGTCCGAATGATTTATTACGAGGAAGATATACCATGAAGGCGTTAAAAAACCCAGTGGTGGCCACAGCTGTTTTACTACTTCAGGCCTGTTCAAGTTTCCAGTCTAACCAAGCCAGCGCTCCACTTGCTACACTCAGTAACCCTTCATCCATTCAGCCTCAGTCATTTGTCATCCGAGGAGAGGTCGTTTTAGGTAATGAGGTCCGCTCAATTGTACCCTGTGGCAGTAAACAGCAGTACTGGCTAGATATGCCAGAAGACAGATTTCAACAAGGACAAAAGCTAGCCCCCTCCCCATACGCACCCTTATATGGAGAAATGATAGGTCACTTGGAGACAGCAGATAAAAAAGGCATTGATGGCAACTATTCTGCTCGCTTCGTTGTTGAACAGATCAACCTTTTGACGGCAGAAAACCCCAAACGCTGTAATCAACCCGCTCAGCCAACAAAAGCCTTCGGTAATGAACCCTTTTGGTCAGTAGAATTTAAGCAAAGCTCACTACTTTTTAATCAAATGGGCTATCCAAAACAAGAATTCGATTTACAATCAAGCAAGCTTCAACAAGAACGTCGCCGATACACGTTCAGCAATGGACACCTAGAGCTCAACCAACAAAGCTGTACAGATACCATGAGTGACAGCCTATATGGCTGGAGCGCATCACTCAGTCTTAGTGATAAAAACTATCGAGGGTGTGCCACACTTTCCAATCAAGATCCCTCATTAAACTGGGCAGCGATTTATCAGGCCAAATCGACCAAAAACTCGGCCTTTAGTGTTAGCCTGACATTAAATCCAGACCATACTGCTAGCACCACATACAGCTACCAAAATGGCGGTGAAGACACGGTAGAAAAAGGGTTTTGGCAGCAGCTAAACAACCAACAAATCCAAGTGGTCAGTACTCATTTACAAGGTCAGGTGTTACGCTCTGAGCGCATCTACACTCAATTTGAATCCGGCCAACTAAAAGCAACACAAGAAAAAGTGGGAACTGTGGTATACGATATTGCTGACGGAGGCTTAAACCTCTACAAATCAGCAAACATAGACTCAGAAAAACCTACTGTATCAGACAGCAACAAAATATTTTCAAGTGCTGAGTTCAATCCTAAAGTGGACCACGCATTACGTTCTTACTTTACCAAGACCAATCAGGACGCTGCCGACACACGTTATCGCTGGCTTACGTATGATTTGAATAATGATGGGCAGGAAGAGCTGTTAGTCCAATTAGATTGGTGTGGTTCAGGTGGCTGTACCATGTTGATTTTTAGTAACAGTAATAGAGAGTGGCAGTTCAATAGCCGCATCACGTTAGTGCAAACGCCATTAAACTTAGGCACTAACAGTCATCATAACTGGCGAGATCTCGTGA
Source organism: Vibrio sp. (assembly GCF_038138445.1). Taxonomy (GTDB): domain Bacteria; phylum Pseudomonadota; class Gammaproteobacteria; order Enterobacterales; family Vibrionaceae; genus Vibrio. The sequence goes on along the minus strand of NZ_JAYQDQ010000092.1, from coordinate 13,000 downwards.
TGTTTGTTAGTGGCGGCGGAGCCATTCCCAATCAGCACACATTAAAGTTTGATGGGAGCCAATATCCGCTTAACCCAAGTAATGCGCCTGTTGCTAACTATCAAGAGATAAGCCCAATACAGCTTTTTGCTGATGGTCTAACGCCTCATCAAGGAGGGATCAGACTGTAACATGTCTACTGCTTGTAACCTATGTCGACTAAAATACAATTGCGTATGTGAGCACTTGCCATCAATTGAAACTAGTGCACACATTGCAATTCTGATGCATGAAAATGAGCAATCGCGAGAGACTAATACAGGGCGCTGGCTACTTCAATCCATTCAGGCAACGAGTCGGCATATTTGGCAAAGAAACAAGCCATGCTCTAAGCTCATGTCTTTAATATCAGACCCTAGCTACCAAGCCTTTTTACTTTTCCCAGCACAAGAAAGCCTATTGGTAAGCGGGGCCATAAAACTTAGCGAGGAGCAAGGTAACAAGCCACTTTTTATCATCATTGACAGCACATGGCAGGAAGCAAAAAAAATATTACGTAAAAGCCCATGGCTCGCAGAATTACCAAAGGTCAGTCTGCAAACAAGTTCAGCTTCAAACTACCAACTTCGCCGTAATCAAGAACTTGGCCACTTATGCACTCTAGAAGTAGGAGCTGAAATTGTTCAATCGCTCGGTGATAAAGGCTCTGCCGAAAAGCTGCGCTTATTTCTTGACCACTACAGCAAGGTATTTCATGCAGATAAGAGCGGTCATCAGTTCTAATCTACCCAGTTCATTTCAAATAGGGAAAACAGTAGCCACAACAACTTTGAAAGATAACTAATCAGTGTTTATATTACCAACTAATGACTCAAGCTCAATCAAGCTAGACACCTCGATATCGGGTAAAACCCGAGCACACGGATGCTTACTAAGCTGTGCAGATTGGTCGTTGAACCAGCAGGTTTGCAGTCCGCAATCTTTAGCACCCTTCACATCACTCAGCAGATGGTCTCCAACATGCAATATCTTAACAGGTGGTAGCTGGAGATACTCGGTGGCTTTATCAAACATTTGTCGATGAGGTTTTGCGCACCCATCTCGCCCAGCCTTCAGTACCAAAGAGAAATAGTCCGCCAAGCCAATACGCTCAACATCGACATTACCATTAGTGATCGCCACTAAAGGGATTTGTTTGGCTAAGGCTTGCAGAACTCGATGAGTTTGCTGAGGCACCTCAAAGTCACTCCTTAAGTAACGCACTTGCTCCATAGCCTCGTCTGCTGCCTGCTGAGCTTGCTGCTCTTCATACCCTAAACGGTATAAACCAAGTTCAATCTGCTTATAGCGCCACAAGGATAGATCATTGGCTAACCAAGCATCTTGCCTAACTAACTCTTTTTTCAACTGTCGCCACCAGCTCATAGGTTGAGTTGCTGATATAGGATGATGTTTATGTAACCATGAGACAAATTCAGTTTCTAGACGCCTGATGACAGGGCGATTATCGTACAAGGTATCATCCAAATCGAAAGTCATAGCGTCGATTGCGGATAATGGACGAAAGAACCTCATCATTTTTCCTCTTTTTTCTTCGCTCTGGGATGCGCTTTATCGTACACATCAGCCAAATGCTGAAAGTCGAGATGAGTATATATTTGAGTGGTAGAAATATTCTCATGCCCTAAAAGCTCCTGAACTGCTCTCAAGTTCTGGCTTGACTCTAGCATATGAGTTGCAAAGGAGTGGCGCAGCTTATGTGGGCTGATATGACTCGCCACTGACTGCTTTTGCCCCCATTCAGCTAAACGTTTTTGTACACTACGATGAGAAATTCTTCCCCCGAGCTTAGACACAAATAGGGCTGGCTCATCAGCATTAGCGATGCTAGCGCGAACCTTAAGCCATTTTGTTACCCATTCTTTTGCCATACCTGAAAAAGGGACTTTACGCTCCTTGTCTCCTTTACCGACTACACGAATTTCACCAGAAGATAAGCTTAGATGACGAACATCGATACTCACTGTCTCCGCCAATCGCAGCCCTGAACCATACATTAGCTCCATCAAAGCGCGATCTCGAATGGCTAATGGATCATCTTCATTCACTTCAAGTAGCTGATTTACTTCATCAACATCAAGATTCTTTGGCAAGGTTCTTTGTTTACGCGGCGCAGAGACACCTTTTGCTGGATTAGCAGTGAGTTGGCCGCGCAAGATTAAAAAATCAAAAAAACTACGCAATGATGATAATCGTGTTGCAAGGCTACTCGCCTTCATTCCATCGCGCATACCCTTGCTGGCAAGCTGTCGAACCCATGCAGAGTCAACCTGAGACCAATCTTTTAAGCCCATCGTGACCAAATGCCCTGCCATAGTCTCTAGTTGTTGTTTGTAGTTACGCTGGGTGTGTAGGCTCAGTCCTTTTTCACTTCTCAAATATTCATAGAAACGATTCAATGGATTTTGTAAGTCACTAGGAAGAGGAATGGTTGGTGGCTTCATAGGCCTCATTTTTCCATGGTAAGGTGTAAATCAAATGAGACAAAACAAGCGCTAGGTGCCTCAGAAACAAAGTATCCATATTCGGTTGGAAATGCCCGCCATCACAACTTGAGAAGGCGAGAATTCCCTGAAGTGACTGCTTCTTTAGGGGCAAAATAACATAAGAACCCATTTCAGGAGCCTGTATGCCATCCCCGAGCAGCCTAGTTCGATCAGCTCTACGCAACCGCCCTAAGTAAGCACTTTTACCATTCAAATGGCTAGTGGCGAAACCTTGATATTCCGCTTTGTTAAGAGAATAGTGTGTTGAGGGTACGTCTAACAAACGGAAGTAAGCGACTAATCCCATCAACTTTGCTGTATCTTCAACAGCCTCAATAACAGACTTCACGCAGTCACACTTTAGAATCTGTTCTTCAAGTGCCATAAACTCGTGGAAGGTACGGTCATTACTTTTTGCCAACGACATCAAAGCCGTAATTTCTTCTTCCAATTCTTCAATACGTTGCCTTTGCCTTTGCATTTGCAAATGAGCCAGAGAAACAGTACCACTTTCATTGTGGGGTAAGACTAGCCTGTCTATTAAGTCGACTCGACCAGTAAAAAACTCAGGGTGGTCTCGCAGATAATCAGCAACAACCTCCGCTGTTAGTGCTTCCAGCTCAACTTGTGACACATTGACTCCCTTATCAGATTATTCTTTTAACAGCTTAGCTGACCATCAAACACATGGCAGGCAGGACCTGTCATAAACAGCGGTTTACCCGGACCTTGCCAGCTAATTTTTAATGAACCACCCGGTAAGTTCACTTTCACTGTTTCATCAAGTAAGGATTGAACCACCCCCACTGCCACAGCGCCACATGCACCACTACCACATGCTTGAGTCTCTCCCGCACCGCGCTCAAATACTCTGAGGTTAACCTCATTGCGACTCACTATCTGCATAAACCCTGCATTGACTCGCTCTGGAAAACGCTCATGTGACTCTAATAGAGGCCCAAGAGTGTCAACATCAGCAGTCTGGGTATCATCCACTACTGTCACAACATGCGGATTTCCCATACTGACCGCACCACAAAACAAGGTGTGTTCATCAGCGCGTAAGATGTAGGTCTTCTCAACCTGCTTGGCTTTAAAAGGGATTTTACTTGGTTCAAACTCCGGCACGCCCATGTTCACCGTGACTTGGTCATCATCCTCAATATGGAGAATCATTTTCCCTTTTTTAGTACTGACACTAATGCTGAACTTATTAGTTAGGCCTTTCATTCGTACAAATCGGGCAAAGCATCGAGCACCATTACCACATTGTTCAACTTCACTCCCATCAGCATTAAAGATCCGATAGTGAAAGTCAGTTTCTGGGTCATAGGGTGCTTCAACAACTAAAAGCTGATCAAAACCCACCCCGGTATGACGATCCGCCAAACGGCGAATCAAATCAGGGGAAAAGAAAATGTTTTGGGTAATACAATCGACAACCATAAAGTCATTACCCAAACCATGCATTTTAGAAAAATGGAAATGCATATGATCAAATCACTCCGCAAGAATGTTCTCTAGTGCCCACAAGCTCGATAATTCTTCACGCTGACGTACTAAGTGTACTCTATCACCATCAACCATAACCTCAGCAGCGCGAGCTCGAGTATTATAGTTGGAAGACATCACAAAACCGTATGCCCCGGCAGACCGTACAGCCAACAAGTCGTTTTCTTCGATAACTAATGATCTGTCTTTACCGAGAAAATCGCCTGTTTCACAAATAGGCCCAACCAAGTCATAGGTGATAGCAGCTCCTTCTTTTGGCACGACAGGTACAATATCTTGCCACGCTTGATATAACGCAGGACGCATCAAGTCGTTCATCGCGGCATCGATGATGGCAAAGTTTTTATGCTCAGTGTGTTTAAGAAATTCAATCTTAGTCAGCAAAACCCCTGCATTTGCCGCTATGGCACGGCCTGGCTCAAATATAAGTTCGAGGTCTTGATGGTTCTCTAATCTTCCTAACAGTGCCTTAGCATAATCTGAAGGCTGAGGTGGTAATTCGTCACGGTAAATGACCCCTAAGCCACCACCAACATCCAGATGCTTGATATTTACACCCTGAGTCTTAAGATCATCGATTAGAGCTAACAGGCGGTCGGTCGCATCAATAAAAGGCTCGATGTCGGTGAGCTGTGAACCAATATGACAATCAATCCCTTGTATGTCCAAATGCTCAAGGCCTTGAGCAAATTTATATACAGCAGGAGCTTTATCAAAAGCTATCCCGAACTTGTTGTCACGTAGTCCAGTTGAAATGTATGGATGAGTATTCGCATCCACATCAGGATTGATACGCAGAGAAATAGGCGCTTTCAGCCCCAACTTGCCAGCAACTTGGTTTAACCTTTCAAGCTCCGGTTCAGACTCAACATTGAAACATTTAATGCCAAGCTTTAAAGCTTGTTCCATCTCTTGTGCCGTTTTACCCACACCAGAAAATACTACCTTGCTAGGTTCACCACCTGCGGCAATGACACGCTCTAATTCACCACCTGATACAATATCAAACCCAGAACCCAGGCGCGCTAGTGCATTCAGAACACCTAAATTAGAATTCGCTTTAACAGCGTAGCAAACTAAGTGAGGGTGCTCCCCGACCGATTTATCAAACGCATTCCAGTGGCGTTCAAGTGTCGCACGTGAGTACACGTATAAAGGAGTCCCATATTGTTCTGCTAACTGAGTTAGAGGTACATCTTCGGCCCATAGCTGGCCATCATCCTGATAGTTAAAGTAATCCAAAATGCGATCCCTTGTGAAAAATAGTTATTGTTGTGAAGGCTGCTCATTTTGAGACGCATCTTCAGGCATATATAGAGGTCCAGTCTGACCACAAGCGGTCAAACCAAGAAGGGTTAAAACAAATAAAGCAACGAGTGATTTTTTCATGCCTTGTATCGTGATTAATCTTTCAATGCCCCCTATAATCGCACCACATTCTAGAAAAGCAATAGGGTAACAAGATGAACGATACTGAATTTCATCAGTTGGTAGATATTCAAATGCAGATCATCGAAGAAATGATTGATGATTCAGGTGCAGATATTGACTATGAAACCTCAGGTAATGTGATGACTCTAGAATTCGAAGACCGAAGCCAAATCATCATAAACCGCCAAGAACCAATGAAAGAAATATGGATAGCATCTAAATCCGGAGGCTTTCATTTCGCTTTGGTCGATGCACAATGGACATGTTCGAAGACTGGGGTAGAGCTAATCAGCATGGTAAAGCAAGAATGTGAGAAACACTGCAACGAAGAAATAGATTGGGCATAATGGCTCAAGCTATGTTGGCGCCTCGAACAACTATTGGGGTGACCAACAGACTGTTAAGCATTCACCGCTTTATCAGATTTAGAGTAGTTAGCACCATCATTACGATAAGGTTCAATATAAGGCTCACCTTCTGTAGGGTGAACAATTTGATAGTATTGAGGCAGATTAAAGTTAATCAATTGGTTAGGCAGTTGGTTGTCGTCTTTTATTGATGTATAAAAACTATTAACGCTGGCAATCATCTCATCCTTCATACCACTGAACTGATGGTAAACCTCGACACGATTCGCTTCATCTAACACGTAAATGTTAAAGCCCTGTTCACTATCTTCAAAGAAGAACTGAATTAGGCCTTCACTTGCGTAACAATCCACAATTTGCGGGAGCTGGAACTCCTGCTCTTTGTCCAACATTAATAACGGAGAGCCTTTAAGCTTACTAATTGAGATGCTTCGATAAAAATCTACTGAATTCTCAAGAACCTGAACTGATACCCCACGACGCTCAAAAAACAGCCCGTAGGTTTGCTGAGCAATTTTCAACGCTTTAAAACGACGACGTTTTTCCTGCTCAATCGGCTTTAGACGTAAATCTATACATTCAGCCAGCAACTGATAAACCATATTGCGCATAACCCCACGCAAATTTTTGCTGTAACAGAACACATCCACAGATTCAGGAGGAATAGCATCTTGGTGCATCTTGCCCAAAATCGTTTTCAGCGCATCCAGCATGGCCGTTTCACCTCTAAAATGCAGGGTGCGGACTTCATGCCATGAATTGCGATATACTAGGTCAACACTACCAACAAGGCTGATTTGCTGATCTGTAAAGCTGAAGATATCGGTAGTTTTCAAATCAACTTTTAGTGAACGCCCACTAAGCTCACTGGTAGGGTCTTCTTCAAAATTGATGAACATAGCTAACTGACTAATTTCGCATGGGCTTGCCAAAGCTTGCATGGTTGGCCTACGTTTGCGCAATGAAAACGTGTTACGAAGATCGCTAACCATTTGGTAAAACTTATCAATATCAAGATGCGCATCTCGAACTACAGAGTGCAGACGAGTCGATTCCGTTATCAAGCCATTAAAGAAAGACCAAGCAACTAATTTACTGAGGTATTCATTGTGTTCCAAAAATGGCTGACCTATGATTCTCTCTGCTTTTAGCGGTTGTTTGTATAAATACCAACCTGCTTTGTTTGTTCGCCCCGGCTGCACCTCAATAAAACTCAAATCAGGTTCATGTAGATCAGGAGATATCTGAGGGTTAAGCAAGGTTACTTTACCAGGAAGAACTTCAAAAGCGGCATAGAGCTTGCGAGCCAATATACTGATATCTTGTGGGCTTATCGCCGAGGTAATCTCATTTCGACGCGCAAATTGTATTAAATTTCTATAACTTAACATCAGCGCATCAAGCAAGGCGTGATGTACTACTTTGACCTGTTCTACTTTCCAGTTGCGCCGATCGTCAAGCTCCGACAGCACTGCTTCATCCCATTGCCACTTATCAATCATGTCGCTTAGCGATTCACGACGCCAAGCCACCGAACCCACCCCTGGTTCACGTGAAAGCTTTTCGTGCGTTTTAAGGTAGAAGCAACGCCTTACGAGATCTAGTCTGGCATGATCATCGATGCGCTCTAGGTATCGTGTTACCTTTTCCAGCATCAAATAATAAGCATCCATTCCATATAGATCAGGCTTATGAGCAAAAAAGCGACGTTTAGTATCGATACTAAGGAGCTGAGTATTCGGATACTCCCAAGAATAAGCCTCGAGTAAAATAGCCTTTAATACTGACTTGTAGGGCGAATCAATGCTCTTATATAACTGCCACAAATTTGAACCAAAATATTCCTCTGCAGGAATTCGATTTAACTGTCCAAAATCAATCCAATGAGCGCAATCAATAATGCCTTGTCGATATAAATCTTGGACGTACTCATCATAACATTCCTCCATTTCTGGAGGCACAATTTGCCAGAGTAACCTTTGTCCAGCCAAACGAACAGCTGACCGATAAAACTCATCAAGTAGCAAAAGGTGTTGAGAGGAACCACAGTTGTCACCCGTCATTTCTTCTGAATGGTTGGTTCGAAAACGCTTCTCATCCATCACAAAGAAATTTGCCTCCACACCTTGGTTCTGAGCCCACTCTGTGATTAATAGACATTTATTAGATAAGCTCTCTCTATCTTCACAGCTCATCTCTGGAGAAACGCAAACCCAGATATCCAAATCACTGGAAGTACTTTGGCCGATAGACGAAGTGCTTCCCATGGTATACAAAGCCAAAATAGCGGGACGAGCACATGTCTCCAATGATTGACCAGTGGTGAGTTCAGTATCTTCGATAAATTGCTGTTGAACCGCATTAAACTCGAGACCAAATACCCCAAATGGGACATCTGCATCGTAATAACCGGGGATGGAAGTATGATTGAAATGAAGGAGCGCTGGAATTAAATGAAAAACATGCTGGCCTTGAATACCCATAAGAGCGAGAGCGCGCTCAATACGCTGCTGGTTTAAATTGTCTAATCTCTGGATAAGCGTCTTTGTGTAAGCCTGCAAGGTAAAATCCTTGTAAATTCCTAACGGTGCCTTGACGACAAAGTATTCGAAAGCACTAACAAAACGTGATCAATTTAACACTTTTATTGCCGTTGGTAAAGAAAGGTATGACCACATTAACATTGTTTTGTTAATCAATATGCTCGCGTCATAGTGTGGTACGTATCTCTCATTAGTAACAATAGCTCAATATACAAATGAGATCAAAGTCACACTATTTTGAATATTATATGCTAGGCAGAAATGAATCAACCAACGCCAAGATCTAGCAGTAAGATTTTTTACTATAGAGTGGTAGGATTAGAGCATCGATAGTTCAAACCAAATAAACCAATATGATTCAATCAACCCCAATTCGGATTGCTACACGGAAAAGCCCCCTTGCACTATGGCAAGCACACTATGTAAAAGAAGCGCTACAAGCAGCGCACCCAGGATTGAAGGTTGAGCTCATCACTATGGTCACCAAAGGTGATGTCATTTTAGACACTCCCCTAGCAAAAGTTGGGGGGAAAGGTCTATTTGTCAAAGAACTTGAAGTGGCCATGTTAGAAGGTCGTGCCGACCTAGCCGTTCACTCAATGAAAGACGTACCGGTTGATTTTCCGCAAGGTTTAGGCTTAGTTACAATTTGCGAACGCGACGATGCTAGAGATGCGTTTGTATCCAATCAGTACGATAATATCGATCAACTCCCTCAAGGAGCGGTTGTCGGCACCTGTAGTTTGCGTAGGCAGTGCCAACTCAAAGAATATCGCCCTGATATAGTGATCAAAGAACTCCGAGGCAATGTAGGCACCCGACTAAACAAGCTCGACGCCAACGAATATGACGCCATTATTCTTGCAGCCGCTGGTCTGAAACGCCTGAATTTGGAACAACGCATACGTAGCTTTATAGAACCAGAGCAATCTTTACCTGCGGTAGGTCAAGGAGCTATTGGAATCGAGTGTCGTCTTGACGATGAACACCTAATAAAACTTCTTGAACCGCTCAATCACAAAGCCACCTATGACAAAGTTATATGCGAGCGTGCAATGAACTTAACACTAGAAGGCGGTTGCCAAGTACCAATCGGTAGCTACTCTGTTTTGCAAGGAGATGAGCTATGGCTCAGAGCCTTAGTAGGAGAACCAGATGGTTCTAAAATCGTACGAGGTGAAATTCGAGGTTCTCGGAATGAAGCAGAAACACTTGGTATAACGCTCGCCCATCAGCTACTTGATAATGGTGCTCGCGACATACTAACTAGACTGTACGAGAAACAAGACTAATCCGATGGCAGTACTGATTACTCGCCCAGGTGAACAAGGCCAAGCGCTATGCCAACAATTAAATACTGCAGGTATTAGCGCCTTCTATTTACCTTTACTAAAGATAACATCTGGAAAGGACTTCTCTTACGCTAAGAAAGAGCTGACCAATGTCGATATAATCATAGCTATTAGCCCAAATGCCGTCACCTTCACTCAACAAGCACTCGATGGTGCCTGGCCATACAAGGCAACCTATATTGCGGTTGGTCAAAAAACAGCACATACATTGAGTAAACATAGTCAACAAAACGTACACTACCCTGACGTAGCAGATAGCGAGCATTTACTTCAGCTTAAACAACTCAGGCAGGTAGAACACAAGAAAGTTGTTATTCTGCGCGGTAATGGAGGCCGTGAGTTAATTCATAGCACATTACTCGATCGAGGAGCGCAAGTGAGTTATCTCGAAATCTACCGAAGAGAAGACATCACTTTCGATGCTGATACTGAAATAGCTCGCTGGAAAAACAATCGCATCAAGCAAATCGTGATTACCAGTTCAGGCCAGCTTAATCACTTTGTATCACAACTGACTCAAACGCAAAAAAGTTGGGTGTTTACGTTGCAGCTTTTCGTTCCAAGTCAACGAATTGCAAAAGAGGCTCAGCTGTTGGGTTTTCTTGATGTGATCACTACAGGCAGCGCTTCTAATAGGGACTTACTGGCTGTACTCAAGCCAAAATAGAACAGGAACATATGTAATGACAAGTAAAAATAAAAACAACTCGATTGAATCTGAAGCAGACATTACAGCACAAGATAAGGCGCATGAATCAATAAAAGATATCTCACAAGCGCCTAATCAAGAAATCAAAAAAGAGCGCGGACATAATGAAACAGCTCGTTATTCAACAAAACTTGGATTGATTGCGATAGCCCTGTCCTTAGTATTGCCAAGTGGTGTTGCCTATCACTCTTATAAACAAAGCAATCAATACCAAATACAAATCAGCGCCCTACAAGCTCAATTGCAACAAGCGAAAGCATCCATAGAGCAGGAATTAAATTCCAACCAAGAAGCAACAAACTCTAAACTAGAAAACGCCTCACAAAGCACAGAAACCCGCCTTGCTCAGCAACAAAGAAGCATTAATAGCTTGCAACTGGCTTTGTCTGATGTAAAAGGCCGACGCCCAAACGATTGGTTGCTCGCTGAAGCGGATTACTTAGTGAAGCTAGCTGGTCGAAAGCTATTTCTCGAGCATGACGCGATAAGTGCGACTGAACTGATGGAAAGTGCAGACCAGCGGATCGCGACGCTAAGTGATCCTAGCTTGGTCCCACTACGTCAATCCATGGCAAATGACATCATGGCACTAAAGTCTATTCCTATCATAGATAAAGATGGACTTGTGCTTAGGCTCACTTCGTTGCAGCAGCAGGTAGATAACTTGCCACTGGCTAATGCCATTCTTCCTGAGACTCAAGAAAATGAGCAGCCTAGTGTCTCAACGGACATCCATGACTGGAAATCGAATTTACTAACGTCGCTTAAGGACTTCTCGCAAAACTTCATTACATTTCGCACGCGAGATGGTAGTGCGATACCACTGCTCTCACCACAGCAGCACTTATATCTGAGAGAAAATATCAAAGCCAAACTCGAGACTGCAATCAAAGCAGTTTACATTGGGCAACAAAGCATCTACTCAACAGCGCTCACCACCGCTGACACTTGGTCCAGCACGTATTTCAACCAAGAATCAAATGTAGTTACTGAGTTTAACCGTGCTCTAACTCTTCTAAGTAAACAAAATATTCATGTAGATTACCCAGTTAAACTTGAAGCACAGCAAGTTTTATCTGATGTTATCCGAGACCGCCTTCGTCGAGATGTAACAACACTAATCACGGAGGATAAATAATGTTTAGGCTAGCATTTCTGTTTGTTGTTTTAGGCTTGGGGCTATTCATAGGCACCCAATATGCGGGCCAGCAAGGCTATGTGCTGATCTCGGTTGCAAATAAAACCATAGAGATGAGCGCAACAACCTTGATAGTGTTATCGCTATTTGGGGTGGCCATTTTATTTGGCTTAGAGTTCATAGTAAAAAAAGCTTTTTATGCGAGCTCTTTAACTTGGAACTATTTTTCGGTGCGAAAAGTAAGGAAAGCTCGACGCCATACCAATGAGGGCATTATCAAGCTTCTCGAAGGAGACTTTAGATCAGCGGAGAAACAGGTCACTCGCCAAGCGAACCATCATGACATGCCTTTGCTGTGTTATCTGGTCGCATCTGAAGCCGCTCATGGTTTGGGAGACAAACTAAAACGAGACCAATACTTAGAGCTTGCTTCTCAACAAGACAACTCTGAGCTAGCCGTTGCTCTTACGCGTGCAAAGCAACAGGTCGCTGAAAAAGATTATACTGCAGCGTTCGATACCTTGTCTGAATTAAAATCCAACCAACCAAATAATCAAGTTGCCCTTACATTACTTAAAAGTATCCATACAGAGCTAAAAATGTGGCAGCCATTACTTGATAGTCTACCTATTCTGGAAAAGAATAAAATAATCTCCAAAGAAGAACGTACATTACTCAATCGCCAAGCTCAATGCGGCTTATTGAAGCAAATTACAGAGCAACAAGGTAGTGATGGAGTATCAACATACTGGAATAACTTACCGCGCAAGTTAAAAACGGATACCCATCTTGTCGAATGCTTTGCTAAACAACTCATGGCCCGCAAGTCAGATACGAATGCCTTTACAGTAATAAAAGAGCATTTGAAGAAATACCCTAGCTCTAGCTTATATGAACTATTGCCGGATATGAACCTAGCGGATCCTCACCCAATCACTGCTTTTCTTGAGAGTATTTTAAGAAAGGACGATAGCAACGCTTCTGCTCATAGTGCATTAGCTCGCTTCCATTTAAGAAAAGGCGATTGGGCTGATGCCCAAAATCACTTAGAGAAAGCGCTGTCAATTCGCTCCAGCCTTGCAGATTATGCCTGCCTAGCTGATGCATTAGAGAAACAAAACATGACAGTAGCAGCACGTGAAGTGTCTAAAAAAGCGCTTACATTAGTACAAGCGTAACCACCCTCATTTAATCTAATCAAGTCGGCTATTTAGCCGGCTTTTTTATACTTGACTAAAATACTGATTTAGTTTGATAAGCACATTTACCGATAAATCGAGAGGTATTATTTAAAGGGAATATAATCAGAAGTTTCTAGTCAGGATATAACAATAGGACATTGAAGGAAGACAGAACGGCATAGAAACAAGAAAACCCCAGCATTGCTGCTGGGGTTTAGAAGAAGAGTGGCGGAGCGGACGG
>NZ_JAYQDQ010000091.1:0-15533 GCF_038138445.1 Vibrio sp. | reverse complement strand
GCAGGTTTTTAGCTGGTGCCAGCTTTCAGTTAAATGGGGTTTACCGCCAGCTTACTGCCAATAACTTCAATACATTCGTTGGTAGCATGCAGAATTTGATTGGACACATTCGCGAGCAGTCTGACCATTTGTCTAAACAGTCAGAAATTAGTAATCAGCGTGCTGATCGCAATGTTGATGAAATTAATCAGCAGCAGGAAGAGATCACCATGGTAGCGACGGCTGTGACCCAAATGTCGTCAGCGACTGCTGAAATTGCTTCTCACGCTGAGCAGACTGCACAGTCTGCTCAAGATTCTGCTAAGAATACCGAAAATGGTAGAACTGTGGTGTTGGAGAACAAGAACTCTATTCATCGCCTAGCTAAAGAACTAGATGAAGCAAGTAATGTCGTTGGAGAGTTAAATCGCCATTCCCTAGAGATTTCAACAGTACTAGCGACCATTCAGGGGATTGCTGAACAGACAAACTTACTGGCGCTCAATGCAGCAATTGAAGCGGCGAGGGCTGGTGAACAAGGGCGAGGTTTTGCTGTTGTTGCAGATGAGGTACGCGTGCTTTCCCAACGAACCCATGATTCAACTGAGGAGATTAAGGCGACGATTGACACACTGCAAGCAACGACCACCAATGCTGTTAAGTTAATGGAAAATAGCTCTAAACTTGCGACACACTCTGTTGAAGATGCTGACAAAGCGAGTGTCGCTCTAGAAGAAATTAACAATTCAGTGAAAAACATCAGTGATATGGCAACTCAAATCGCAACAGCAGCTGAAGAGCAGACTCACGTCACCAACGAAATAACCCAGAACATCACACTTATTAAAGAAGTTGCCGATCAATTGGTTAATAGTGCTCAGGAAAGTTCAGAAGAAGCAGGCTCAGTTAAGGAGTTATCTGGTGAGTTGATGACAAAAGTATCAACCTTTAAGCTCTGATTTTAAATATTTTTTAATCAATTAAGGCACTCTATGAGTGCCTTTTTATTCATCTTGACAAACTGTGATGTCAAAATTTCTTTACTAAATGGCTGGTATGAAATTTATTGCTTATTTGGTTTGAGTGCTTAAGGTTGATTTTGGGACTACTCGAATAAACCTATAAAAGGACTTACCAATGAAGACTAATTTATGTAGCGTTGGCTTGGCTTTAGCATTTATCAGTGCACCTGCTTTGAGCGCTGATATTGCGTTACCTGTGATCGCTGATGAAGTGAAGTACGCTTTATCTCACACTGAGCTTAAATCGGTGTCCGGCCACCAATTAAGTCGAACAGTAAATCATAAGGGTGCTTCCTTTATCAAACTTCACTTTAAACAACTTTCATTACCGAATGGTGCTTTGCTTAGAATAAAATCTCCTACAACGGGAGAGATGGTGGAGTATGATAAAAGCCAGATAGATTGGTTTGCTCAATCTATATCAGGAGACTCACTTGTTATCGAATTAATTGCCAATTCTAAAGGTCACTATGGTCAATTCGATTTAGATTATTATATGGCTGGGCGAGACATTGCTCAGCAGGAAGCTGCGACACTTTCCACTTGTGGTGTAAATGAGCGTCGTGATGTTGCATGCTGGGAAGACTCCCATCCAGACAAAGTTGCTTGGAGTGCGCCCGTTGCTCGTTTATTGATCAATGGTAGAAGCCTTTGTACTGCATGGCGTGTCGGACCCAATAACCACATGTTCACCAATAACCATTGTGTGGAAAGTGCATCTGAATTAAGAAATACGGAAGTTTGGTTTAACTACCAGCGAACCAGTTGCAACGGCTCAATGGCAACAACAGTTAAAGTAATGGGTAGTGAAATACTTAGCACAGATTATACCTTGGATTACACCTTATTTACTGTTGATGATTTCTCCAAAATTGAATCGTTTGGCTATCTTGGGCTAGATGCATCTGAGCCTGTTTTTGGTGATGGTATTTACATTCCTCAGCATGGTTCAGGAAACCCAAAAGAGCTTTCTATTGAGAGTGACAAAAATGGTTCAGGGATGTGTCAAATTGATTTAGCCTCTGCTAATGGACGTGGATCCAATACCGATACGGGTTACTTTTGTGACACCATTGGTGGCTCTTCCGGATCGCCTGTATTAACGACTGCGAATAACAAAGCGATTGCACTACATCACTTTGGCGGTTGTGAAAACCAAGGTGTGAAAATCAGTAAGATTTGGCCGAAAGTTTCCAGCCACTTTAACGACGTTTTACCCGATGGATCGGTAGGCCAGCCTCCGGGTGATGGCCCCACTGAGTTGAGTTTGGATACGCCACTAGCAAACCTATCCATGACTAAGGGTGAAGAAAAAATGTTTGTTCTTCGCGCGGCTAATCGGACGTCTGATGTCACTGTATCCATTGCTTCTGGAACAGGGGATGCTGATCTGTATGTTCGAACAGGACAGCCACCGACGACCAGTGTTTACGATTGTAGGCCGTACCGCTCTGGAAATACGGAGTCTTGCGATGCTGTGAATGCTAGCGAAGACCTTTACGTGATGCTTCGTGCTTACAGTAGTTTCTCTGGAGTAACACTTTCTGTATCTAAAAAGTAAATCAAACGGTTAAGGGTGCTTATGCACCCTTTTGTCAATTCATATAATGATATTAATGTGACAACTTTTAATAACACCTTGCTGTAAATGGAATAATTCTCAAAATGTAAATAATTATCCTAAGTTTTGAGTGTTTTCTATAATCTCGTGGAGGAGATATGAATTACACAAACACGTGTTTGGGGATAGTACTTTCTATTACTTCGATGTGTGCAATGTCAGCAGATAAGGTGTGGGTTTCGATAGGTTCAGATGCAGCGGATACTATCACCGCATTTGGCGCAACATCTGTATTGCCTGCTTCTTTAGCTAATAATAATCGTGCTTGGGTTGGGCAGTTGGATGAAACTCAGTTAGCAGGCCTTTCGCATGATATGCATGAGGAGCACCATCGGTGTGGTGGTTATATGGTTCACCCATCTCTACAAAGTGCTATGGCAGCAAGTGCTATGCCTGTAACTTTGGATAGTTTTACTATTCCGAACTTATCTCAACAGGCATTGATTACACCTTGGCTTTCACAAGTTAATCCAGCAGAAATTACTCAAACCATTCGTTCTTTGATGAGTTTTAATAATAGGTTTTATACGACCACATCTGGCGTGCAAGCATCTGACTGGATCGCGAATGAATGGCGAACGTTAACGTCAGGCCTTGCGAACTCAGATGTTACCCAGTTTTCTCACCGTGGATACAACCAAAAATCGGTCATTTTAACGATTGAGGGAACAGAGTCTCCGGACGAGTGGGTTGTGATGGGTGGACACCTAGACTCCACTATAGGCCCTAGAACGAATGAAAATTCAATTGCTCCGGGAGCTGACGACGATGCATCCGGAATTGCCAGTGTCACTGAGATTATACGCGTACTGTCAGAAAACAATTTTGCTCCCAAGCGTTCTATGGCATTTATGGCTTATGCGGCGGAAGAAGTCGGCTTAAGAGGCTCACAAGATATTGCCAATACATACCGCTCGCAGGGGAAAAATGTTGTATCGGTATTGCAGCTAGACATGACGAACCACAAAGGGTCTGCACAGGATATTGTTTTCATCACTGATTATACCGATAGCAGCTTAACCCAACTGCTCGCTAATCTACTGGATGAGTATTTGCCATCGCTAAGTTATGGTTATGATCGTTGTGGATATGCTTGTTCTGATCACGCATCATGGCACAATGCGGGCTACTCGGCTGCTATGCCGTTTGAGTCGAAGTTTAGCGATTCTAATCGACATATTCATACCTATAGAGACACACTCGAGAACTCAGATCCTACCGGTGCTCATGCGACCAAATTTACCAAGTTAGGTTTGGCTTATGCAGTAGAGATGGGTAATGCTAGCGGTGATAATCCTCCAACAGATAAGGTATTAAAAGATGGAGTTCCGGTAACGGGATTGAGTGGTGCTTCAGGTAGTGAAGCCTTGTACACTTTTGAGTTGGACTCTGTTAGAACTCTTGATATCAAAACATCTGGCGGGTCTGGCGATATGGACTTATATGTCAAGTTTGGCTCCAAAGCGAGTAAACAAAATTGGGATTGTCGCCCATATCGGTATGGTAATAACGAAACCTGTACTTTTACTAATGCTTCACCAGGCACATATTATGTTTTATTGAGTGCCTATTCTTCGTTCTCCGGTTTAACGTTAGAGGCATCAACTCGGTAATTTAGAGTTATTGTTGGATGGGTTTAAGTTGTACCATCCTACGTATTGATATTCACTGCTAATTAGAACGTCAAATTTTTCTTTCCGTACCCCTCTTCTAAGTATTTATTCACACAAGGAAAAATAAAACAGTATAATATTTGTTGCATATAATTGTGATATAAAGCTAAGGTTATATTGTTGGCTGGGTGTATTGATGGTTTGAATGTGAGCTTGGACTCAAACATTCACTGAATATCGGTGAATAACCTATAAATAATAACAGACCTGATCGCATCCTTACGTTGTTTTGTTCGCTCGTACATATAGTGAGGAAGCGCAATGAATATTGGTTTTAAAACTCGTATCTATCTTGGGGTTGGGTTACTTGTAACTCTATCTCTTACATTTCTTGGTACCTTAAACATAGTCTCCATGAAAGAAAAAATGATCACTGGATTGGTTAGTGAGACCCAAAATAAGCTAAATTTTCATGTTACTGAGCTTGAACAGATGATGAAATTTCGCACCAAGGCGATTGCTTTAGGTGCAGAGCAATTCGGAACAGATTTAACCAATCAAGAAAATCAGAAATTGGTCACTTTGCTGGCTCAAAGTGCAGGTTTTGCGAATGTCATTGTCACTTATGAAGATGGCCGCAATTATATGTCGATTGAAAGTGGCAGTAGCTTTGATTTTCGAACTAGAGGCTGGTACAAAGCGGCGAGGCAAGCTTCATCTGCCACTTTAACGGATATTTATCAGGATAAAGTGACAGGAGAGCAAGTCGTTAGTGTGACTATGCCAATAAAACAAGATGGTATGATAGTCGGTGTTCTACTTGGTGATATTCTCCTTGGAGAAGTTATTGATAGTGTAAGCAACATGCGATTCGCTGGTGGCGCTGCGACGCTAAGCGATAGAAATGCGGTCTTTTTTGCTAGTGATGATCCAAATGATATTGGAAAAACACCTTCACAGGTCAATGCCGATTTCTCTCAAATGGAGCAGATGTTCGCTAATCAACAAAGTGGACACCTGAGTTTTCCATACCTAGGTATACAATTTGACGGCTATTTTCAACGAGTCAACCTGTCTGATGATATGTATTGGACATTGATGGTTTTTGTTGATGAAGCAACAGCATTAGCTGAAGTCGATAAAGCTGAACGTGATGCGATTATTACTGGAATTGCATTATTCATCATAAGTTTTGTTGCTATTTTTATTATTATTCATTATGCATATAAACCTTTACTTGTACTCAAATCGGCGGTACTCGATCTCTCTCAAGGAAATGGAGACCTTACCCAACGCCTTGAAGTAACGAGTAAAGATGACTTAGGGCAAATTAGTCAGGGTTTTAACGAGTTCGTACAAAGCCTCCAAGACATGATGCTCAATATCTCTCATGCCAGCAAAAATATCTCCACGAATGTCATTGAACTCAGGGATACTGCACAAGACAATGAAGCTAAGCTTCTTAACCATTCGAGTGAAACTGAACAAGTCGTTACCGCTATTACTCAAATGAGCGAAAGTGCTCGGACAGTGGCAGAGAATGTTCATCAGTCAAATAAAATCACAGATGCAGCCAGTACTGAAGCACAATCCTCATTAAGTATTGTCAACAATGCGGTCTCAACAGTAAGTACTTTGGTTACTGAGGTTGAGGATATGGCTGGTCGGATAGGAAGCATGAAAAAAGATGCTAATCGTATTAGCGAAGTATTGACTGTTATTGGTGAAATTTCGGAGCAAACTAATTTGCTTGCTTTAAACGCAGCGATTGAAGCTGCTAGGGCTGGAGAGCAAGGGCGTGGATTTGCAGTTGTTGCAGATGAAGTTAGGGCTTTAGCTGCTCGAACACAAAATAGCACCTCTGAAATTTCTGAAATGTTGAGCCAATTGCTTGATGGAACTGATCGAGTCGTGAGTGCTATGGAAACAACCAAAGGACAATGTCAGTCAACAGCTGAAAAAACGTCCGAAGTATCAGAAAGTTTGGGCTTGATGACAGTTTCGGTAAAAGAAATTGATGATGTCAGTACTCAAATCGCCGCGGCAACAGAACAGCAAAGTACAGTTGCCGAGGAACTTAATCGTAATATGTTATCCATTCGAGAAATTGTCGATTCTCTGGTAAGTAGTGGGCAGCAGACAGTGGCAGCAACTGAGTCTTTAAGTGAGTCTAACCATGAACTTGAAAGGTTGGTGGCCAACTTCAAACTCAAATAATATTGACCTCAAGAGCATGACTCTTGAGGTGCAAACTTGTTCGGCAGATTGTTGTTTAGATGAGTTTTAGTCACACTCAGTGTTATTGAGAGTGATAAATTTGTTTCCTAAACCTTGTGCCGAATTCTTATAGCTGAGTCTAAGAATCTGAATCTAAAACCTTAATTATGTTTATACAGTTTGACTGTGATTAATGGTCTTTGCTCTGAATATATAACTGATAAATGGATCATTATTGGCAAGGCGGGGAGAATACACATGGTTTATGTTTCTACATTCCGAAAAGAGCCTGTAAATGGAAATGCGTTGTCGACTGACTATATAAAGAAATATCAACAAGTAATGCGATGTTTCTTTAGTCGCGATAAGCGATTATGGCCACTGTTCTCTTGTCCCGATATAAATATGCTGGTTAATGGTCAGAACCCTTTTTCTAAGGAAAAGTATCGAAGCCTTAGTTAGGCGTTAAAAGAAAATAAAGAAATACCTGAGGAAATGCTAGTCCAGGCCAATGCTTTTGATCCCTTAGCATTATTCGCAGCCCATCACAGCAAGGATTGGCAGGATCCCAAATCGGTTGAAAATGTAATATCAACACCCTGTGACCCCGCCATACATGGCGCTATGCTAGCTACAGTTAAAAATCCCAATTTAGTTTACAGTGAGTACTCTGGTATGGCTCTTGAACTGGAAAAGATGGTTATTCGACAGATAGCTTCTCTTGCCGGCTATGACCCACTATATGCTGGAGGTTTATTCACACAAGGAGGGACATTTTGTAATCTTTATGGTTATTTGTTTGGATTACGCAAGACGTTTCCAACGTCTAAATTCGAGGGTATTGCGGGTAGAAGTTTTTGTATGTTTAATACTGAATCGGGTCATTACTCAAACATGACTAATTTGGCTTTGATGGGAATCGATATTGGCAATCAAGTTACTCGGATTCGTATCAATAGAAACAATCAAATTTGTCTCGATGACTTCGAGCGTCAATTGGATGCATGCTTTAAGAAAGGGGTTATGGTCCCGACGATAATGTTAACATGTGGCACTACAGATACTTTTGCTATCGATGATATTAGCTCGGTGCGCCAAACTACTGAACGTTTATGTCGTAAATATCATATTCCCCGTTCTCCTCACATTCATGTCGATGCTGCAGTAGGATGGAGTCTACTTTTCTTTCTTGATTATGATATTGGCACCAACCCGTTGGCGATTAACCCTGCCACGCTAAAGAGCTTGTCGTATTTGAAGAGCATGATGAAAGGGTTAAAAGAAGCCGATTCCTTTACGGTCGATTTTCAAAAGTGGGGATATGCGCCCTATACATCCAGTCTGCTTATGGTAAGGGATCGCCAAGATTTTGAGGCATTACGTCAGCAATCAAGCTATTTTTCTTACTTTGAAGATAAGCTCAAGAGCAAAACATATCTTCAGTCAACGATTGAATGTTCCCGAGGAGCAGCTGGAGTATTTTCTGCCTATTCAGCTTTACAATTTCTCGGTAAAGAAGGTTATCAGACTATCTTGGCTCATGGGTTACAAAATGCCAATTACATGCGCGCGCAACTCGAAAAGATAGATGGCTGTAAAGTGGTGTGTCCCTCGAATCATGGTCCGTCGGTAGCTTTTCGGTTATATCCAGAACTGAATGGACCGATATCAGAGGTGTATTTAAACGAAATCGGGCTGAAAGCTAATCAGGCTGATGAGGATAAAATTAACCAAGTATCTTGCTATCATCGTCAACATTTCACTCATAGAAGAGGAAAAGGTCTTAAAACAAATTGGGTAAATTCTATTACTCACACAGACTATAATCACGCTGGTAATTGTTTGGCTATACCGGGTGAAAAGGCGGTTTTTCTCAACCCTTATACCTCAAGAACTAATATTGATGAGTTCTGTCGTTTGTTTTACTGATGGTATATAACAGCGGTTACTTTAGCCCACATAGGAAGTGACTTTGGCCTATTCTATAAGTAGGGTAGAGCTTGGAGCTTTTTATGATTCAGAATGTACGTCTAGGTTGGTCCGTTGTCATGTTGAGTTTTTCTTGCTCGACATTTGCCGAGACGGTCAAACTATTAGAGCTAGATTGGTCAAGTCAACGCGTTCTCACCCATGTTCTTGCCGACATTTTAGAATCGAAAAATGTCAAAACAGAAATTATTGCGATACCTTCAACGCCACAATGGATGTATTTGAGTACAGGAAAAGCAGATATTCAGGTTGAAGTATGGGAAGGGTCTATGGGGCTACAGTACCAATCTTTACTAGATAAGGCGCTTATAGAGGAAGGGGGAACTCACAAAGCAAAAACAAGAGAAGAATGGTGGTACCCTGATTATGTAGAGGCTCTTTGTCCGGGTTTACCAGATTGGAAAGCGCTAGAGCAATGTCATGCGATATTCGCGGAACCAGGGGAGCAATTTGGCACTTTCTACACAGGTCCTTGGGAAAAGCCTGATAACGCGAGAATCAGAGCCTTACAGCTTAATTTCAAAGTCGTGGTACTCCCTGATGGCGACTCAATCAATCAAAAAATACATCAGTATGTTTCTCAAAAGAAACCACTGCTCATTTTTAACTGGACTCCTAACTGGGTCGAGTCTACCTACCCAGGGAGTTTTGTCGAATTTCCTCCGTATAGTGCAGAGTGTGAGAAAGATCCGAAATGGGGAATGAATGACAAATACCCTTGGGATTGCGGTAATCCAACAGGAGGTTGGTTAAAAATTGCTGTCTCTACGGGGCTTAAAGACCGTTCACACTGTGCTTACAAGGCTGTGCAAAAGTTTCAATTGACCAATAGTGATGTTGCTCTCGCGGCGGCGTTAGTTGACATAAATAAATTGGATGTGCCAAGTGCTGCTAAAGAGTGGATGGTGCAAAGAAACGATTACGTTCGTCAGGTTCAACAAGATATTGACTGCCGATAAAAGACACCAAGCCCCAACATAGAGCCTACAGAAACATGAATTTCATTCGGTTAACATGCTTTTATGTAATTAGAACGCAAGATTATTGAATATCGATATTCGGGGGTTTTAATTTACAAAAATATATAAAAGTTATAATCCTTGGTTTTTTATGTTTTTATTATGTTGTCTTTTTTGGTTTTTATTTGAACGCTTTGTCCATAATGGAGACACTTTACTATACATGTTGATGCTGTGATTTGTGTCTAAATAATAAAGTCTCGTAATGAGTCAGCTTTTATATCTTTTGTAATATTTTTTTCAAAATGTTGCATTGATCGGAGAATTAAGCGGTTTTTTGCTACATTTTTATGGCAAATCGAATCGAGGGTTGATAATGTGTGCTGCAATCTTCGTAAGGTTTTGGTGTTTTGTGCTTAATTATTACACTAAACAATGCTAAATCACTATTTCTTATAAGTAGGCTTACGAAGACGTCATGGATGCAAATTGAAAAATTCGGAGTATACGCATGTACAAGAATAAGATCACTCAAGCCCTTCTTCTTGGGGCAACTATTACCGTTGCCGCCACCTCAACGTTCGCAGCAGATGTACCATCAGGCACTAAATTAGCAAAGAAGCAAGAATTAGTTATTGGCAATAGTGCTGAGGTTGAATCTTTGGATCCTCAGAAGGTATCAGGCGTACCAGAAAGTAATGTTATTCGAGATTTGCTTGAAGGCTTAGTGATTCAGGATGGAAATGGTAACACTATCCCCGGTGTTGCGAAGAGCTGGGAGACATCTGATAACAAAACATGGGTTTTTCATCTTAGAGAGAAAGCTAAGTGGTCAAATGGAGACCCCGTAAAAGCAAGTGATTTTGTCTATTCTTGGAGGCGTCTTGTAGACCCATCTGTTGGCTCGCCTTATGCTTCGTATCTCGAAATGACAACGATGCAAAATGCTGCCGATATCATATCTGGATCTAAAAAGCCCGAGAGTTTGGGAGTTGTTGCAGTCGATGATTATACACTTAAAGTGACGCTAGATAAGCCTCTTCCATACTTTGTTACTATGACTGGTCACACATCTATGAAACCGGTAAATCAGGCTGTAATTGAAAAGCTGGGTGATTCATGGACAAGTCCAGAAAACTATGTAAGCAATGGTGCATATAAGCTAAGTAAGTGGGTTGTAAATGAGCGTATTGTGCTAACAAAAAACCCAAATTACTGGGATGCTGACAATACGGTAATCAAAAAAGTGTCATTCTTACCTATTGAAAGCTATGTTGCTGAAATGAATCGCTTTTTGGCTGGTGAGATAGACTTGACATATGAAATGCCGAATGAGCATTTTAAGCGTATCAAGAGGGACTATCCTGAGAGCTTAAAAGTAACGCCATATTTATGTTCATACTATTACGAATTTAATACAAAGAAAAAGCCTTTCGATGATATTAAGGTAAGGAAAGCTCTATCCTTCGCCATTGATAGGAAAATAATTTCCGATCTGGTAGTCGGTAAAGGTGAAACACCTGCGTATAACTTTACGCCGTTAGCTACTAATGGTTTAAGTCTAGAAATGCCTGAGTATGCAGGTTGGACTCAAAGTGATCGCGTGAAGAAGGCAAAACAACTTTTACAGGAAGCAGGTTATGGTGAGGACAATCCCCTAACCTTCAATTTATTATACAATACTAACGATAACCATAAGAAAATTGCAGTAGCAATATCATCTATGTGGAAGAAAACTCTGGGCGTAAACGCGGTATTAGAAAACCAAGAATGGAAAACATACTTGGATAATAAACGACAAGGTAATTTTGAGGTTTCGCGAGCAGGATGGTGTGGGGACTATAATGAGGCTTCAACTTTCTTGTCCATAATGAAGTCAGGACATTCACAAAACTATCCTAATTATTCCAGTGTTTCATACGATCGTGAGATCGATAATGCACTCTTGGCTACATCAGAGGAAGAACGTTCCAAAGATTACAAGAATGCAGAAGCTTTATTAGCTAAGGATATGCCGATTATGCCGATATATCATTATGTTAATGCTCGCTTGGTTAACCCTTCTCTTGGTGGTTACCCTATGAAAAACCCTGAAAATAATGTTTTTTCAAAAGATTTATATTTTGTAGAGAAATAGAAACAAGTCGTGAAGTATTTTAAAGGGATAGGTGTAACCTAATCCCTTTTTATTTCTTGAACAATCTATATAACAAGAGAAAAACTATGATAAAGTTTATTGCTAAAAGAGTACTGGAAGCAATACCAACAATGTTAGTGTTGATTACTGTCTCTTTCTTCCTTGTTCGTTTTGCACCGGGAAACCCATTTTCTAGCGAGCGTCCTTTACCTCCGGAAGTGATGGCCAATATTAATGCTAAATATGGCCTAGACAAGCCTGTATTCGAACAATATACCACTTATTTATCCAATATAATCGTCGGTGATTTCGGCCCCTCATTTAAGTATAAAGATTATACGGTTAATGAGTTAATTGGTGAGTCTCTGCCTGTATCAGCAAAAATTGGATTATTTGCATTCATATTTACCGTTATATCAGGGGTGACAATTGGAACTCTTGCTGCGTTAAAGCAAAATACTTGGCTTGATTTTTTGCTTATGGCAAGTGCTATGTTAGGAGTGGTTCTGCCATCATTTGTTTTAGCTCCTCTACTTATATATATATTTTCAATAAAGCTACAAGTATTGCCTGCTGGTGGATGGCTTGACGGTTCTTTGAAGTATATGCTTTTACCTATTATTGGTATGTCTTTACTTTATGTGGCAACTTTTGCTCGGATTACTAGAGGCTCAATGATTGAGACTTTGAACAGTAACTTTATCCGAACGGCTCGAGCGAAAGGGCTAAGCTATCGCTACATTATCATCAAACATGCATTAAAACCTGCTCTTCTCCCAGTTGTGTCCTACATGGGACCTGCTTTTGTCGGCATTATTACTGGGTCAGTGGTGATTGAAACCATATTTGGTTTACCGGGAATTGGTAAACTATTCGTCAATGCCGCTTTCAACCGAGACTACTCGCTGGTGATGGGAATAACGATTTTAATTGGTTTCCTATTCATTTTATTTAATGCGGTTGTTGATGTTTTGCTAGCGATGATAGATCCAAAAATTCGCTACTAACAAGGAAGTTGGAAGTATGTTGACAAAAAAAGAAAACCTAGAAGCGATAGAGAAATTTTCGGAAGAATTAGAAATTCAAGGTCGCAGCCTTTGGCAAGATGCACGTATTCGATTTATGCGAAATCGTGCAGCAATGATAAGCCTGTTTATCTTATTTATTATGACTCTGGCCGTTATTTTCTTGCCTATGGTAGCGCCTTATACCTTCGATGACACGGACTGGTATGCGATGCATGTCGGACCAAGTGCTGAACACTGGTTTGGTACGGATAGTTTAGGGCGAGATCTTTATGTAAGAACACTAATTGGTGGCCGAATCTCACTCATGGTCGGTGTTATGGGCGCATTTGTCGCTGTACTGATTGGTACTCTTTATGGTGCTACTTCAGGTTTTATTGGCGGCAGAACCGACCGCGTTATGATGCGTATATTAGAGATTTTGTACGCTGTGCCATTTATGTTCTTGGTCATTGTCCTAGTCACCTTTTTTGGCCGAAACATTATTTTAATTTTCGTCGCTATAGGTGCCATTGCTTGGTTAGATATGGCTCGTATTGTGCGCGGTCAAACCTTGAGTTTACGCAGCAAAGAATTTATTGAGGCTGCATATGTATCTGGTGTGAGCAAATGGAAAATTATTACGCGCCATATTGTACCTAATGTACTCGGTATTGTTGCTGTGTATTCCACCTTACTTATCCCAAGCATGATTTTAACTGAGTCGTTTTTATCATTCTTGGGTTTGGGTGTACAGGAACCAATGACGAGTTGGGGAGCTCTGCTCCAAGAGGGCTCTCAAACAATGGAAGTTGCCATTTGGCAGCTTATATTCCCTGCGTCATTCATGGTCGTAACACTGTTTTGTTTTAACTATGTTGGTGATGGTTTGCGTGATGCGCTCGATCCAAAAGACAGATAATTAAAAAGCAATAAATTATAAAATCTATAAAGATTAAGGAAGCAATGATGAGCTTATTAGATGTCAAAGATCTGCGTGTTCAATTCACCACTCAAGATGGCATTGTTACTGCAGTTAATGATTTGAATTTTTCTCTTAATCAGGGAGAAACATTGGGTATTGTTGGCGAGTCAGGTTCAGGGAAATCTCAAACCGTATTCGCTATCATGGGCCTTTTAGCTAAAAATGGCATTATTTCAGGTAGCGCTTTATTCGAAGGTAAAGAAATCCTTAATTTGCCAGAGAAAGAACTGAACAGGGTGCGAGCTGAACAAATTGCAATGATCTTTCAAGACCCTATGACGTCTCTTAACCCATACATGAAAGTGAGTGATCAATTAATGGAAGTATTGATGCTACACAAAGGGATGGGAAAAGCGGAAGCGTTTGAAGAATCGGTGCGCATGTTAGAAGCAGTTAAAATTCCAGAAGCACGAAAACGTATTACCATGTTCCCACATGAGTTTTCTGGGGGTATGCGGCAGCGTGTTATGATAGCAATGGCTCTGCTTTGCCGGCCAAAGCTTTTAATTGCTGACGAGCCTACAACAGCGCTGGATGTGACGGTTCAAGCTCAAATTATGGACTTGCTAAACGAGCTTAAGCATGAGTTCAATACTGCAATCATCATGATCACTCACGACTTAGGTGTTGTCGCGGGCTCATGTGATAAAGTCTTGGTGATGTATGCAGGTCGAACCATGGAGTATGGCACGGTCGATGAAATCTTCTATCAACCGAGTCACCCCTACGCAGAGGGGTTGCTCAAAGCCATTCCTCGCTTAGATACCGAAGGTGATATCCTACCTACTATTCCGGGTAATCCACCTAACCTCCTTAACTTGCCTGTTGGTTGTCCTTATCAAGAGCGCTGCCATCGAGTGATGAACCGTTGTAAGACAGAAGCTCCAGTACTGACAGCTTTTGAAAATGGTCGTCAAAGAGCATGTTTTTCAGAATGGGAGGCTTGGAAAAAATGAGCACAGACAAGAAAGTAATTTTAGACGTTTCTGATTTAAAAGTTCATTTTAGTATTGCAGCCAAGTCAGCTTGGCCATGGGCAAAACCCGCCAATTTAAAAGCAGTTGATGGTGTAAATGTTCGGCTATACGAAGGTGAGACACTTGGTGTAGTTGGAGAATCTGGCTGTGGTAAATCGACGTTTGCCCGGGCGATTATAGGCTTAGTTGAAGCGACCGATGGTGAGGTGGTTTGGTTAGGGCAAGATCTCACCAAGATGCAGGAAGTTCAGCGCCGCGAAACGCGCAAAGAAATTCAGATGATTTTTCAAGACCCCTTGGCATCATTGAACCCACGTATGACCATAGGCGATATTATTGCTGAGCCACTAGAGACTTTTTATCCTGAGCTTTCAAAACAAGAAGTGAAAGATCAAGTCAAGCGAATGATGACAAAAGTAGGTTTACTGCCTAACGTGATCAATCGCTATCCACACGAATTTTCGGGTGGTCAATGCCAGCGAATCGGTATAGCTCGTGCTCTAATTCTAAAGCCTAAAATGATCATCTGTGATGAGCCAGTATCTGCTTTGGACGTATCGATCCAGGCACAGGTGGTTAACTTACTAAAAGAGTTACAGAAAGAGCTTGGGCTGTCGTTAGTGTTCATCGCACATGATTTATCAGTTGTGAAGCATATATCTGATCGAGTCTTGGTTATGTATTTAGGTAATGCAGTTGAGCTTGGAGAAGCGGAAGCTTTGTTCGACAATCCTAAACACCCATATACACGCGCACTTATGTCAGCGGTTCCGATTCCTGACCCCAAACTTGAGCGCAGTAAGGAAATTGAGATGCTTGAAGGCGATTTACCCTCGCCAATGAATCCACCTTCTGGCTGCGTATTCCGTACTCGGTGTCCCCAAGCCACTCAGGCTTGTGCTGAAAGAAAGCCATCAATTCAAGGAAATGATGTCCATGCCGTGTCTTGTTTACAAGAGAGTGTTTGACACTGATTAACGTAAGCTGGCGGTGAGCCCCATTTAACTGAAAGCTGGCACCGACTAAAAAT
>NZ_JAYQDQ010000090.1:0-16338 GCF_038138445.1 Vibrio sp. | reverse complement strand
CAATACCGAATTTAAAAGGAAATGATTAGATGGGGTTTACCGCCAGCTTACAAAATAACAAATGATCTAGAAGTTCTAACTAAACGATTAGAAAGATAAAAATCTATGAGATTAGACCATAGATACCTTAATGTTTTGACGAATTAGGACATCTCATTGATTTGCCGACTAGTAAAGCTCTTGGGCTCTTCAGCAAGAACTGAGGGGATGGGCCTACCAATCATTGTCTCTATGTGCCGTTCTGAAGGCTGAAAAATTGGTTTGTTTAAAGTCTCATCTTCTGAGCAAACGGTGAACTCTCATAGCTTCGAGCAAGCTAAACCAGAGCAGTATACAACTTGAATCTATCGAAACAAAAACCCGATAGTATAGACTCAAATCGAGTTTCGTTTGTCTATATCTAATCAAGCCAAGAGCAGAGTTATTAGGCTATTTGGTCGGACATATTTAGCCTACGTTTTGTGAGATGGGAGTTACCAAAAGAGCAATGTTACTTTGATTTATATTAGCTTGGGCGACATATTCTACGACAAAGTATCAACAAGCGAGGTCACTACTGAGATAACGTTAATACAGAAACATTATTATTAACAAAATCGAATAAGAACAGGCAATATTTTGTATAACCTATATGAAATAGACAACTAATAAATCAAAATAACAAGAAGCTATCGGTAGTTGCCTCTAGATACACTCTCAAGTTGGTACCAGAAATTTAAGAGTAGTCACTTTATTCCCTTGTAATAACCAGCTTTGCCCTAAGTTTGTTTACTTGCTGCTATCTGATTACTCATTGCAGTAATCTCCTTACTATGAGGGAAACGAGAGGAAAAAAAGCGCCCCTTTCTGCTTTACTGACACAAACATGCCTGAACAAATATCGGGCTTTTACAGCCAATACGTAGGCTTAGTAAAACAAAAAAGGGGCTGCTGTTTTTAGATAGGTAATGAGATCAGCTCAACGCCTAGAACGCCGCTGACTCCCATCACGACTAATAAGGACACTTTAAACACCGTTTTTGACCAAGGAATATAGTTATCCTCATCAACCTTTCTGAAGGTTACCTTCATCCACATAAAACAAGCAATTGCGGTTACAGCCAAGTATTCATAACCCGCTTCACCCAACAAAAATAAAGCGAGAGAAGTCACTGCAAAGGCTACAACATATGCTTTCATGTGACGATGAGCTTTATTAAGCCCTTCTTTAACTGGCAATACTGGAATACCAGCATCTCGGTAGTCTTGCATACGGAACATAGCGATGGCATAAGAGTGAGGCATTTGCCACAAACAAAACATAGCAAAGAGCAGAACGGCCTCCAAACTTATGTAATTAGTCACAGCTAAATAGCCAACAAGTGGTGGAACAGCACCAGAGATGCTCCCCACCAAGGTGCCGTATACGGAAGTGCGCTTGTACCACATAGTGTAGAAGAAAACGTAAAACACGTAGCCAAGCAAAACCACTACTGCAGACAGAGGATTCGCCATCTGGAATAAAATGGCTGTACCCACGAGTAATAAGATGAGAGCGTAAACAAAAGCAACATCAATATTAATGTTCCCTTTGGCGAGCTCACGATTTTGTGTGCGCTTCATTTTCTGGTCGATATCTCGATCAAAAATGTTGTTCACCACACAACCCGATGCAATCACTAGTCCTACCCCAGCAAGGGTTGCCAATAATAAAGCTACACTGACGTTCTCTGTTTTTGCGGCAAGGAAGAACCCCGCCGCAACAGATATCAGGTTGCCGAAAATGATGCCTGGTTTGGTAATAGACAAATAACTTTTCAGCATGCTCCGACCTACAGCTTCATGTTCACGGTCATGTTGTAGATGATCCACACAGAGCCTGCGATTAAGATCAAGACAACAATGGCGGTAAACATTAGCGATACAAAGTTCCATTGTCCATCTTCAGTTTTTACTTCCATGTGTAGGAAGTATTTAAAGTGGACGAAAATCTGCACAATCGCACAACCAAACAATAGGACATAAGTTGCCATATCAGGAAGCGATTGAGACCAGACAAAATAGAAAGGAATTACAGTCAGGATTAAAGACGCAATAAAGCCTTTAACATAATCTGACGCACCGGTTTCCATATGTTGAGCCATTACATTACCCCCAGCAAGTAAACGATAGTGAAGACACAAATCCATACAATATCGAGGAAGTGCCAGAACAGGCTTAAGCAGTTAAAGCGCATCGCCATGTTATCGTTAAGTCCCTTGGTTGAAAGCTGGTGATAGCATACTGCTAGCCAGATAAGACCAAAGGTTACGTGAAGACCGTGAGTACCCACTAGAGTGAAGAAAGCAGATAAGAAAGCGCTCTTCTCTGGGCCATAGCCTGCGGCGATCAGATGATGAAATTCGTAAATTTCCATACCAATAAAGGCAAGACCGAGTAGGAAAGTCACTTTCAGCCAACGCTTAAGCCCAGCGACATCTTGGCGCTTCATTGCGATCATGCCAAAACCAAAGGTAATACTACTAAACAGCAGTAACATGGTTTCAACGAACACAAACGGTAACTCAAAGATGTCTTTACCAGTAGGGCCACTAATTGAGCCAGTTTCAAGTACTGCGTATGTTGCAAATAAAGTTGCGAACAATACACAGTCACTCATCAAGTAAACCCAAAAACCAAATAGCTTATTACCATTCGTATCATGGTGGTGATCATGATGACCGTGAGATACTGAATTAGCTTGCATACGTTACCTCCAGATCATCTTTCTTATCGCCCTGTGGAGATTGTTTCTTCGCTTCTTCAAGCTGAGCACGGCGCTCTGCTTCAATCGCTTTGATTTCTTCTACTTCCACATAGTAATCCACGTCGTCATTATAACTGTGCTGGATACAAGCAACGACAATACCCACAAAACTTGCAGCAGCTAGCCACCAGATGTACCAGATCATTGCAAAGCCAAATACCAAAGCCCATGCAGAAACATAGATTCCTGTCGGTGTGTTCTTAGGCATATGGATACGCTCGTATTCAACTTCTTTGGTTGGATCAAACTCACCACTTTGCTTTTGATACCAGAATGCATCCAGTTCATCACCTTTTGGCAAGTGAGCAAAGTTGTAGAATGGTGGTGGTGACGAGGTCGCCCACTCAAAAGTACGCCCACCCCACGGGTCACCAGTAAGATCGCGATTTTGCTCTCGGTCACGAATACTCACATAAATCTGAATAAACTGACAAGCAACACCCATGGCGATAACTGCAGTACCCGCAGCAGCGATGGCAAGTAGTGGGAAGAATTCAGGGTTAATATCTTGACTCAAGCGGCGAGTCATACCCATAAAGCCAAGTGCATACAGAGGCAAGAACGCCATCAAGAAGCCGATGATCCACAAATAGAAAGCGCGTTTACCCCAAGTTTCATTCATCATGAAACCGGTTGCCTTCGGGAACCAATAAGTGATCGCCGCAAAACAACCAAACACTACACCACCAATAATAACATTATGGAAGTGAGCAATTAGGAATACTGAGTTGTGAAGTACAAAGTCAGCACCAGGAACTGCCATCAATACACCTGTCATACCACCAACACTAAAGGTGATAAGGAAGCCAACTGTCCACATCATTGGTGTAGTAAAGCGGATACGGCCTTTGTACATGGTAAATAGCCAGTTGAAAATCTTCACCCCGGTTGGGATGGAAATAATCATAGTGGCGATACCAAAGAAGGCGTTGACATTGGCACCTGAACCCATGGTAAAGAAGTGATGTAACCAAACCACGAAGGCTAGGATGGTAATGACGACCGTCGCCCATACCAAAGAGGTATAGCCGAACAATTTCTTACGTGAGAACGTTGCCGTAACTTCTGAGAACACACCGAAAATAGGCAGCACTAAGATATATACTTCTGGATGACCCCAAGCCCAAATCAAGTTGACGTACATCATAACGTTGCCGCCAAGATCATTGGTAAAGAAGTGGAACCCTAAGTATCTATCCAACGTCAGAAGTGCAATCGTAACTGTTAAGATTGGGAACGAGATGATGATAAGGATGTTGGCACATAAAGAAGCCCAAGTGAATACTGGCATCTTCATGATCGGCATAGAAGGCGTACGCATGCGCAAGATAGTCACAAAGAAGTTTACGCCAGTTAACGTTGTACCAACACCAGATATCTGCAGTGCCCAAATCCAATAATCGACCCCGACCCCAGGACTGGCCTCAATGCCAGACAATGGAGGGTAAGCTAGCCAACCTGTTTGACCAAATTCACCTAAGCCAAGAGACATATTGGTGAGAATAACACCCACTATAAATAGCCAGAAACTCAGGTTGTTCAAATAAGGGAAAGCAACATCACGAGCACCAATTTGCAATGGTACGATAATGTTCATCAAACCGATTACTAAGGGCATAGCAACGAAGAAAATCATTATCACGCCGTGAGCAGTAAAGATCTGATCGTAGTGATGCGGCGGTAAATAGCCTGCTTCCCCAGCAGAAGAGAGCAATTGTTGGCTACGCATCATGACGGCATCAGCAAAGCCACGAATAAGCATTATCATAGCCACAGCTATGTACATGAAGCCAAGCTTCTTGTGGTCTACTGACGTAAACCATTCGTTCCACAGGTACTGCCACTTCCCTGCTTTAGTTATCGCGACCATTACAGCTAAACCAACCAGAGCAACGACGGCTAAGGTGATAACAATAATGGGCTCATGATAAGGAATTGAGTCTAGAGTTAATCTTCCAAACATTTCGATTATCCTTGGTTTTCAGGCAAACAGTTCATTGAACCAGGATGCTGTGTCACGACATCAGTAAACAAAAATGGCGGAACACTTGAGAATAGAGTGACTGGTTCTGCAATACTTGGCTCAGCCAAAGTTCTGAACTGCTCCCAGTCTTCAATTCGATCTGGACTAGATTTCACTTCTTGTACCCAGTTAAGGAAGGCAGCTCGGTCAGTCAGTGCTGACGCAGTAAATTTCATCTGAGAGAAACCTTCACCGCTATAGTTAGAAGCAAAACCTTTAAAGTTACCTTCATGGTTAGCAATCAAATTCAGCTTAGTTACCATACCTGGCATAGCATAAATCTGAGAGCCTAAACGTGGGATAAAGAATGCGTTCATGATGTTGTCAGAGGTGAGTCTAAACGTCACAGGTACATCTTTAGGAAAAGCAACATAGTTGACAGTAGCAATGTTCTCTTCCGGATAGATAAACAACCATTTCCAGTCAAGCGACACTACTTCAATCGTCATAGGTTTAACGTCACTTTCAAGAGGCTTAGAAGGCTCAAGTTCGTGTGTTGAACGCCATGTTATAACGGCAAGAATAGCGATGATAATGATAGGAATCGTCCATACGACCAATTCTATCTTAGTCGAATGTGACCAGTCGGGCGCATACTCCTGATCAGTATTCGTATCTCGATATCGGTATGCGAAATACACTGTCATTAAAATCACGGGTATGACAACAATTAGCATCAACAAAAGAGCAGTAATTATGAGCTCTTTTGTTTGAACGCCAATAGCGCCTTTCGGGTCAAGTAAAGCAGAATTACACCCAGATAAAAAAAGAATGGCCGTCGCCAAACTTCCTCTAGACAAGATGCGTTTATATCTTGAGGCTTCCATTAACTTTCTCGATGGTTTGTCCGAATTCAGCATTCACACACTGAAAATCGGTTGTTATATTCATTAGAATGTTTATGTGTTGAGCGTGTAACATTGAATACAAAGGATAAAGTAAACAGATCAGCAAAATGGTTAATAACCATGCTATTTATGCGGATTATTCTTTACACTTCGAAAGAGAATGTTACAAGGGGCGCATTATGCTTAGATCAAGATTGAAGCTCACCCCTCGTATGTGCAAACTAACATTTCAATAATGAAATTAAAGAGAAAAAAATCAATAGCATATACTGAAATATTATAATAAATACCCTTACTAACAATAAGTAAGTGGAAAACCCCTGGTCTAAAACTGTTTAAAAAAACAGGCTAATCCAACATAAAATACCAGCAAAACCATGTGGTGATGGACTTCACAAATATGAAATCACATAATTTCAATAAGGTATTTATCTTGCTTATTTTTGTATTAAATACATTCAGATAGAAGCTCAAGATAAAGAGGGCGTAGAGTTCTTAGATTGGTAGGTTAGGTAAGAAAAATTGATGTGCATATTGGGGCCATATGCTGAATGTGCACTATGACCCCAAAGGCTTGTCTAAAATAGATCAATCACTTGATGCCATACTTAGCCAAAATTTTATCAAATGTTCCGTTTGATTTTATTTCCGCTAACCCTTTATTGAACGCATCGATGTATTTACCATTGTTAGGGTTTGCTAATCCAGACGTTACATGCAGTGGATTAACCGACAGAGCGTTTTTTGTAAACTCAAAGTCTGCTAAATTCATCCCAGCACCAGATAGTGTCGATTTGGCAACTAATTCATCTTCTAACGTCAAATCAATCCTTTTAGCAACGAGCTTTTTCGCATTAGAGACTAAATCGTTAGCTTCAGGCTTCTTAAAGTTGCCAGCTCCCAAAAAGTCATCACCATAACCATAATTACGAATGATACCCACCGTTTTTCCCGATAAGCTATCCATACCATTGTATTCAAAACCATCACCTTTACGTTTAATAAACTTAAGTGAATTTTCTAGATAGGGTTCGCTGTACTTGAGAAAAGCGGTCCTTTCGTTAGTAAACCAAGTAGCCACTAAGACATCGACTCTTCCATCTTTTACTTCGTTTAATGCTCGAGTCCAAGGCATTATTTTAAAGTCCACTTCATAACCTTGTGTTTTCATGGCTTCTGTCAAAATTTCCACTGATACGCCGGGACTACCAGTATCTTTTTGGACAAATGGGGCCCAAGGGTCTTGGGCTGCTGTTACAGTTGCAGCAAAACTCTGCACCGAAAAAAAGGCTGCAATAGCCAGCATTAAAAGGTTTTTCATAACGGGTCCTCAATAATGTAACTTAAGTTCGGAATTTAGCCATATGGCTTGCAATACTCTGGCTTAAGCTCAGAACTTCCTCTGTCGTTTGTGCATTTTGATCAGCACCTGACGCCACTTCATTCGTCGCTTCAGATGCTTCTACAATCGCTCGACTTATTTCTTCGACCGCCATTCTTTGCTCATCGGTAGCTTGTGAGATTTGACCACTGCGATCAGAAATTATGGTGATCAAACTTTGAACCTCGCCAACAGAATCTTGAGATTCACTCACTCTCGCAGCTGTATCTTCTAGAAGAGTTGCAATACGGGTAAGTTCATCTTCAACAGATTTAGTCGCTGATCCCAAAGCTGTTATATTTTTTTGAATCTGTTCCGTCGATTCACTGGTTTTGACAGCAAGGTTACGAACTTCGTCAGCAACCACAGCAAATCCCCTACCCTGCTCTCCTGCGCGTGCAGCCTCAATCGCTGCGTTAAGGGCAAGTAAGTTAGTTTGTTCAGAAATATCATTGATCACGTTAAGGACTGTGGTGATCTTTTCGCCTTCCTCAATCAGAATATGCATCTCAGCATTCACATGATTCATCTCTTCGCGCATGTTAATAATATCTGTAGCAGAGCTTTCTATCGCAGTGTTGACGCTGGAAGCCAGCCCTGTAGCTGTCTGCGCCTGCTCGGCAGTTTCTGAGGCTGTATCTGCGACAATGGCCACTGATTGACTAAGCTCCGTCGCAGCGGCTGCTACTGTCGTCAACTGGTGCTTCTGTGAATCTAGACTATCGGCATTTTTTCGAGCAGTAGCACCATTAGCTTGCGCTTTCTCACCGAGTGCTTCCGAAGACTCATTGACTTCTTTTACAATGACTCGCAGTGATTCAGTGAATGTATTGATACCATTGGTGATTGCATCAAATTCGCGGTACTTTGCAGGGGCCAATTTATTGGTTAGATCCCCATCACCAGACGCAAGATCTTTAATCACGTCCGTTAACTGAGATATTGGCCTTAATACGGTAATTGAGAGGGCAAGAATAATAACAATCGAAATAATCAGGTCCAACACAACAAGCTCTATAATGCTTGTGCGAAGGGAGTCAGCAAGCTTGGCATCCATGGCCTCTGTGTCAAAATATACAACAACCTTACCGACGTTATTTTCTTCACCATAGTCAACAAAGGTAAGTTCGGTAGTTTGGCTCAATTCTTCGGGGTAAGCCTCCTTATCCGTTACGTCAACAAGCTGCTTTTCTTCACCTTCGCCTTGTTGGGTCAAAAATAATAACTCACTGCCCTGAGCATCAATGAGTTGAATGGCAGATATCTCCGGCAGATCCAGCTCAGCAGACATTGCAACTTTGGCAGTATCCAAGTCAAAGTCCCACACCGCCTTTGGTAAGCTTATCGACATGCGCTGACTGGTGTTTTGCACGTTAATTTCAAGCTCTTGATGTAAGTTTCCTTTGAAAGTCTGATATTTAATAAACGCAGAAACGAGCAACACAAACGTCAGTGCTACGATCACTTGAACAATAAATACTACCTTTAACCTTTTCAAAACTTACCCCTCATGATTTTCGGCAGTTACTAAAAAAGTAGTAACTGATTAATCAATTATCAAATGGGATAATAAGTGAGATTCAAATCACATTATATGCTATTGATAGCATTGTTGTTTTATATGCAATTTAAATTTGAAGCATTTCTGATATGCGTTAGATCATGCCTAAACTTACGTGTCAGCGTAAAAGCCAATAAATATGAAATCAGGAAATGAGGAGAAAAAGTAACAAGGACATATATGAAACAATCAAGTCAGGTTATATGAAGCTACGATAAACGCATACCTCTCGGGGTTTTCCCCTAACCTGGACAAAGCGATTTTCTTTATACTGTATTCCGAGTTTTCTAATTACAGAGCAGGATTGATG
The DNA here is from genome assembly GCF_038138445.1 of Vibrio sp. GTDB lineage: Bacteria > Pseudomonadota > Gammaproteobacteria > Enterobacterales > Vibrionaceae > Vibrio. The sequence continues at coordinate 7,430 of NZ_JAYQDQ010000090.1, read as the reverse complement.
ATTCTCTGCAAGATGCTGGACCTCAATTTCAGAAACCTTTAACTCACGCTTTGCGTAACCTATCAGAGCTTGTGCAGCTTCTAGTGCAATTCCTTTCCCCCAATAGTCAGTCCCTAACCAGTATCCTAAAATAGCAACCCCATCCTTCAGGGAAGGAAAACTTACCGCACCAACAATGCTATCGCTTCCTTTGAAAGTAATTGCAAAAATAACCGCACTTTTATGCTCAAATTGCTCTAAATGAGTCTTTATCCACTCAATTGCCATTTCCTCGGTGTAGGGATAAGGAATATTTGCGGTCATATCTGAAATGGCTTTTTGGCCTGCAAGTAAAGCTACCCTCTCACTGTCTGACAAACGAAAAGGTCTTAAAATTAGTCTCGGCGTCTCAATACTTGGTTGCATTATTTCTCCATTTTCTATTTACAGTGTAAAGACCAAAGAGGGTGCTCTAATCTACGTGATATGGCTGATAAAAGCATATTTATCAAAGATATAAAAGAGCAAACTATCTCGGCAACTTCTAGATCCCCTCTAATTCATACATCAAACATTTCAGATTTAGGCTGATTTGTTTCTTCTGCTCTTGGCTCAAACCCTTTACTAACTGACGCTGTATCACCACATGCTCTTCAACGACTCTATCAATCAGTAAAACACCTTGTTTTGTCAGCTGGACTGGCAAACTGCGACGATCAGATTGGTTGTTTTGTCTTATTATCAAGCCCTTGGAAGTAAGCTTATCAAGGCGGTTTGTCATTGCTCCTGAAGTCAACATCATAGAATCTATAAGCTCCGAGGGAGTCAGTTGAAATGGTTCGCCACTGCGACGCAGCGTTGCTAACACATCAAACTCGCCTAATGTTAAATCGTACTGTTTATGAAGCTGTGCAACTTCATTTTCCATATATTTGGCAACTCTTAGAAGCCTTCCCATAATTGCCATAGGTTCAGTATCTAATTCAGGTTTTTCTCTCGCCCATTGCTCTACCAATCTATCAATTGCATCCATAGACTTTTCTCTCAAATCAGTTCTATTGAGGTATCTTTACGTTAAGATACTTTACATGAACACACTAAAAGCGTACATTTCAGAAAATATCTTAACATGAAGATAAAATATCATGAATATACTACTGGCAATGATCCCCGCTTTTTTCTGGGGCACAACGTATGCTGTTACACAATATACGTTAGTCGATTGGCCCCCTCTTTTACTTGGTGCACTCCGAGCATTGCCTGCTGGACTATTGCTATTGCTGATTAAACCATCTATACCTAAACGCGAAGATTTTCTAAGCCTATTGAAACTTGGACTAATAAACATTGCTGCTTTCTTTTGTTTAATCTTCATTATGGCACTCTCGCTACCTTCGGCCATATCTGGAGTCGGCATGGTATCTGTACCTGTATTTGCCATGTTGTACCATTGGCTTGTGCATAAACATCGACCCAGTTACATTCAAGCTTTATCTGGCACCGTATTAATCATACTCACCTGGTTACTGTTTTCGCCAAGTCAAATATCACTTGATCCACTCGGTCTTTTAGCCATGCTTTGCGCCATTATGTGTATCGTTGTTGGAAGTACTTTCACTAAGTCCTTGGGCAATAGAATCCATTGGTGGACTGTCCTAACTTGGCAAATGATTTTGGGAGGCAGCATACTATCAGTAGTAGCAGTCGTTGACGCGAGTTTCTCACCAGAAAGATATTCTGATGTGATAACTCATTTTTCTGGGCTAAACGGAGCTGGCTTGCTGTGGGTCATTGGTTTAAACACAGCACTGGGTTATGGGATGTACGTCTGGTTACTTCAACGTATGACAGTGGTGGACTTCACATTTGGTGGTATTGCTAACCCAGTTGCGGGGATTGTATCAGGAATGGTGTTACTTGGAGAATCCTTTACCTTCTTTCAATATAGCCTTATGGCTGGAATGATAGCCATGTCTCTTCTACCTCAAATTATACTCTCTATCAGGCAAAATAAGCCTTTACCTAATACCAACTAGGCTATCAAGTTTGCAGTAGTTTATTAACGAGAAAGTATCGCGTTTACAGTGTAAACCGACTTAAAGTTATTCAGGTAAATAAAACATAAAAAAACCGAGTATCAAAAACTCGGTTTTTTCAATAATACTAACTCAAAGTTCAGCGTTATGATAAACCTGCTGGACATCATCACATTCATCCAGAAGATCCAAAAACTTTTGGAACTTTTCAGCATCCTCGCCAGTAACAGGAGTATGGTTCTGTGGCACAAAGGTGATCTCTTCAACATCCATGTTTAACTCTGGATATTCAGCATTAAGCGCTGTTTTAGCTTTGAAGAATTCAGTATGAGGAGCAAATACAGTAATAACGCCTTCTTCAAGTTCAATGTCTGTCACATCAACATCAGCCATCATAAGCGCTTCAAGTACCGCTTCTTCATCCTCGCCTTTAAACTGGAATACAGCTTGGTGGTCAAACATATGAGCAGTTGTCCCAGGTGAACCTATTTTGGCGCCTGTCTTAACAAAGCACTGACGAACATCTTGGAAAGTACGGTTTCCATTGTCAGTGAGACAGTCGACAATGACGCTAGCGCCGCCAGGAGCAAAACCTTCATAGCGCGCTGGCTGATAGTCTTCACCACCACCACCACAAGCTTTGTCAATAGCTTTATCGATCACGTGTGCCGGAACCTGATCTTTTTTCGCTTTAGTAATAAGGTGTTTTAGCGAAAGGTTCATATCTGGATCAGAACCACCATTTTTGGCACACATGTAAATTTCTTTACCGTATTTGGAATAAACTTTAATTTTTGCGCCTTGAGTTTTAGCCATTGAGGCTTTGCGCACTTCAAAACTTCTTCCCATCGGGACCTTCTCTCTAAGTCAAATTAATGCGGAGGATTTTAGCAAAAAACAAAACCATTTCAATTTCTCAATCTAAAGCAAGAATGCCTCAACCAAGTCCCATGATTCGCTTATATTTGGCGACAGATTCAAGGAAAATATTTCGTTCATCTGAATCTTGAATCTTATCTGCACTTCGCGTGATTTCTTCAGGGTTGGCCTTTGCTTCTCTCAATTTCCAAACGAGAAAAGATGCCTGCTTATCAAGCTCTATTTTGTTTTTATCTTTTGTTGGGAGTGTGGATAGATTTATCGACATTTCAACTAGAAGTCAGTTTACCAGTATGGACAGAACTATAACACACTATGATGTGCATTTGGCATACAAAACTAAGGGTGGCTTACTTGCCACCCTTTTTTTGACTGTTTGAAAAGTGGAAGTTAGTGCCATATGCCAAGTTCTTTGGCTTCTTCTATTGTCAATCCACTTTCGCGGATCTCCTTTAAGGCTTCAATACGACGGCGTGCTTCCGCTGATTTAACATTTTTTGTTGGTTTTTGCGACTCAACTTCATCCTTGATATCCCACTTATCAGTGATTTCAGTCATTTCATCATGGTCAATAGAATTAATGGACATTATAACCTCCGAACAAACCATGCAGTGACAGCTAACGTATAGCAAAACCATACTGCCCTTGTTAACAATTTTAGACTGATAATGTGATTAAGCTAATAATTTGAAATCGATTAATACCAATTCACTTAATAAGGCAAAAATAACAAGAGACTAGAAGCATTTAGTCACCATCACCCACTCTGTGGTTCAAAGTTAATACTGCATTAATAATCGGACACCTAGCCAAGGCCATCTATTACATCATTAGTAGAGTAGGCACCGACTATCGTGCGATTGCGTTTATTAGACTAGGTAACCGTCCAAACCTACTATTTATAAAACTATCAGCAGTGTTAGCCTCTTGTAGTTTTATTGTTCAAAAATCTATAAGAGAAAAATGTATGACTTTACCAGTAGCAAACACGTATTTAACGGACCAAATCATTAAAGTAGAAAGTTTGGAAGGATTGCTTGCAAGGAACTCTGAGAGTTTATCGGTAAACTCTGGTCAATTATCCATCTGTCCTGCACTTACTGTAATCGAGCCGGTAAAAGGCCCTCTTCGACTCTATTGGGAAATCTCTCTAACTGTGACAGCCCTTTCACAACTCCTAAGTAGCAACACTCATAGCTCAGAGAAACTGACTATGCTGGAAACATGTCTCGCTTCCTTATCAGATCAAAGAGCACAGTTAAAAGATATTTTGAATCAGCATAGCTCATCCCAAAGAATCAAAAATAGTCTAAAGATCAATAGACTTAACCGACAGCTTTGCAATCATGTCATCAATTACATCAAAGATCCAAGTCACCCTTCAGAAAAGATAAAAAAAATTCTTCTACTAGGGGAGCCAGAGGAATTTAGACTTATATCTAAGCCTAAATATAGTGAATTACCCCAATCTCCAGATTATCAGGGCCACCCTCTTCTTCCTGATATCACCGCGAGCGAGAATTATGTTCATTTTGGTGATGAGTTAACCCCTGCACAACAGCGGTCAGTTCGTCTAGAGTCTCGCATTCTCGATTTAGAACTCGCTGATCGACTCAATGTCACTAATCATGATGACGAAATAAGTAACACCCTACAACGAGCTATTGAACATGCTGGTTTAATCAAAGACGGATTATGGGAAAACTTCGCCTTGGGTAGAGTTAAAGACGAAACGAAGTTTCACAAGAAGTACCGAATACTCTGCTCCACACACTTCATGTTATATGCAGGAAGAATGCACCATATTGCCAAATGGCAGCACCCTCAAGTACTAAAAGACTACCTCGAGCGCAAAGGTACAAGTCTCCCGTCGAAAGTACTTTGTAGGTTCAGTGATGACGGGAACCGTTCAACTAACTATTATTCGGTACATACACACGCTATGTTAAAAGGTGTTTTCCCCAAGCATGTTAGTACTGGTAACATCACTCTGTTTCTTGATGATAATAGTAAGGATATCGCTGATAACTTAAAATGGATTTTCAACATCTATACCAGTGGTCAACGTGATTCACTACCAGCATTACCAAACTTCCACTTTACCCAGTTAAAAAAATGGAGCGAGTGTGTCGATCAACATGAATATTACCAACAATTTTTAGACTATAAAAATGACAAACTACCTGAAACCCTTCTGCTAAAAGACTCACAAATATTCACTTCTTCAGCATTTTGCCAGTCTTCTATCAACCCCTTGGACACACAAGAAAAAGCCGAAGTTCTTGGCCGTTTTGATCTTGTCAGGCCATTTTATAAATATGATGAAATAGAAAAAATGTGGCAGCGATTTGCTACTTTGGATAGTGATGACAAAAAGGCAGTCGCAATCTCTAACTTTCTTGTCCAAAGCGATGAGCCGCTTTTATTCCTATTCGGCGTCTTTTTTAGGGGAAAAGTCGTAGTAGAAAAAACGGGAGAAGCGATTTCCAATGTTTTTACTACGATTAAAAACCTATTCAAGAAATACCACACCATCTCTGGGCGGATTACCATAACCAAGTTAAGTACTAACCAGATCATGGTCGTATCAACGCTCATGCATAATACCGCCATTGCCTATATCGATCTAACTCAAGACAATGAAGTTGCACGACTTGTAAATGAATTAATCAAAGCGGGAAAGAAATCTATCAATTGGGTAAGCGAGACCAAAGAAAACGCCAAAGCTCTGCTAGCTCACCTTGGTTACAACCCAGATACTGTCTTACCAACCCCGCAAGCAGACTCTGATAGTAACCATATGATGTTTAGAAACTGTGCATTTGATAATGAAGCGTGGGAAGTCAAAAATGAAAGTGTTTTAGTCAACCTCAGTCCCGTTGTTGCCCTCACTCTCAATGCGATTCCTGGTATCCCTATCAAAGATGTTATTACCTCGTACGATACCCTATATGACTGTGTTGAAGATGAAGCGCGCGAAGTCATGCTATATAACGCTAATATTTATAAAGCGTTTCTAAAGGACAGCGAATGGTGGGAGAAACTCCCCTCATTCGTGCCTTTCTTCGATTTATTCAACTCTCTAGCCAACGATCCCAGCTATAAGTTTGATCTTTCAACAGAAATTGACGGCATCCTATTTGATGTATTTGACCTTATCGTTACCGCTGTATGTATCGGAATTCCAGTGGCAAAGCTCGCCACTGCAGGAAAAGCCGCATTTAGATCTTCAGTAAAACGCCATATCACAAGCGGGCTGAAAGGAAATGCTTTTAAACGTGCCGTCACTAGAGATATGTTGAAACTCGCAATGCCGGTAGTAAAAAATACGACTCGAGAGCTATTCGAATTCCTCGTAGTGCCGCTTCCGTCACTAAGCAGCGTGCCAAAACGTATGAGGACATCTAACCTCTATTCGGATCCGAGCCCTGCTCGGTACGCGAGTAGCACTCGATACGAGCTTGATTCAGGACCTAGTAAAGACCCATCATTTACAACTCTAGAACAAAAGCACACATTGAAGAGTCACTTTATTCAAAGAGATTTGCTTGACGAGTTGATATCAAAAGGGTCCAGTATCCCCAATAGAGGTGCTTGCCAGCAAATTTCAGCTTTATGGGTAAATGAAAAGCTAACCAAAAAAGTTTTTGGCCGAACTGAATTCCCAGCCCTAAAACACAAGCCAGTTCAAAAAAGTAAGCGGGCAAAAAAATTGTTCGAAAAAGCCTCTGAACTGCAACAGGCTGAACGTAAAAATAATCTTTATAAGCCTGAGGATAGTTTAGAGTCACTCAAGCTAGAGTGCGATCCTCCGATATCAATTGTTCCCAAAAACCCATCAAAACCAAATATCTCTGATCAACAAAGATGTGTTAACAGTTTAGTGGGAGGGATTTCCCGAAGGGCAACGCAAGGTGACCTTCCCGTGGGTTTTACTCTCAGCTTTGATCTCACCGGCTCGGAAGTCGGTCATAGCGTCGGTTTTTTATTAGATCAAAAAAGAGGCCTACGTTTTTTTGAGCCAAATAGTGGTGAATATCTACTAAAAGTATCCAGCGACTCTAAAGGTATAGATTCAGACAAGCTAGCAGAGTTCTTCAATGACTATTTCGATTGCTTGCAGAAGAAATGGCCCAAGTATGTCCCCATAAAATACGATGACGTCATTATGACCCCTGTAAGGAAAGCGGGTAGTAAAGCCACAAGTTCTAATCCTCTAGTCCGACATTCAAGTAACCGATATGAACTGAGTACACCTTTATCGCGTCCACAAGCGAATATGCATCAGGAGGGGACGATAATAACAGAAAGATCTAGAACATCAGTCGTAGATCAGGGAAGCTGGGGAGGCATACGTCAGCGAAATCAACCAGTTCCAGCAGTGAAGAGTAGTAGAGGAGATTATATCTTCTCGAATACTCCTATTGGTAGCAAAGACATCATAATCTCCGGAAATAGCCGCAGCAGTATATTAGATCACTTGTAAGCTGGCGGTAAACCCCATCTAATCATTTCCTTTTAAATTCGGTATTGTC
>NZ_JAYQDQ010000089.1:0-16359 GCF_038138445.1 Vibrio sp. | reverse complement strand
TATTTTTAGTCGGTGCCAGCTTTCAGTTAAATGGGGCTCACCGCCAGCTTACGGTGCGATAGTTGAAGAGACAGTACCAAAAGGGCAGCCACTACCTGAGCTTTGAAGACTTTTGATGGTTACCTGAGAAGGATCAAGTTGGGCAAGTTCAACTTCAGCAAACGCATTAGTAGCCAATAGTGTGCTTGATGCTGCGATTAGTGCAGAAATAGACAACTTCATTTTCAATTTAAACTCCTTTTTAATGATAGTGTTATTGCTTAAAATTATTTTAATTCAATAACTTATGATCGATTGTTTAGACTAAATGAAAGTTGAAGAAAAATCTTAAGTTTGCCTATTGAAATTTTTGTTTTTTTATAAAATGAGGCTGCATACTCAGTTTGCAGCCAAGTAACTTATGTAACTAACTGATTACAAAAAAGAAAGATATTCATTCAATGATGTTAAAGTTTAGTCGGCCATTGTAATCTTGGCACTAACTGCAAAATGGTCGGACAAATCCCAGACACCCCACATATCTTCTTGGAAATTACGTGGGACTATGATCCGACTGGAGCTATTAGAAATGCTTCCGTTATTCATATACAAAATGTAATCAAGACGCTCACGGTCAGATTCTTCAGAATAACTAACATGCTCATTGAGATAAGGATCGAAACTATACTCAAGCACACCTTCTAATGGGGGCTCTTTTAAATTGAGCACCCTTAGCAGTTGTTCAAAGTCGAGTGGAAACTTATGTTTAGCTATATTGAAGTCACCTCCAATAATAACAGGCTCATTACTAGGTAAATTCAGCTGTTCAATAAATGCAAATATTTCACCTACCTGCAGTGTTCTAATGTTTCGATAGGCTTGTGAGTTCCAAGCGCCCAAGTGTACGTTGAAAAGGTGAAAGGGGGAGTCTCCTTTCATGATTTTTGTATAAAGTATTCCCTTATCTGCTGAACAATCGGTGCCTTTGCAGTTCTCAAATACATGTTGAGCTTGTTGGACAATCGGATATTTGCTAAATGTGAGAACACCGCCATCATAGGTATTACTACCACCACCATTTAGTTTGTTGCTTTTGTGAGGGAAATATTGCTGCATAGTCCAAATGATGTCCTGCTCGTTTTCTCGTCTAAATACTTCTTGCATAAACACAACATCATGATTGTGTATTGCATTGGCGATCAATTTGTCTCTGACACTCATATATTGACCAACATAATTAAGCATCCACGTATTGTATGTTGCCAAACTAAGAGTGTTTGCTTCTCTAGGCTCGGGTGGTTTTATTTCATCAATGACTAGAGTGATTTCATCATATCCTCCTGTATAGCTTGCTTTAAAATAGTATTGATTCTTCCCCTTAAACTTCGCATAAATATTCCGATCAGTATGATATTCATCTAATTCCAGTGATTCTGGATCAGCGAAAGTATAAGAGATGTCGGAACCCCAAATAGTCCCCTTTAACTTAATCGCTAAAGATAGGTGGTGGTCACCCAAGAGGATATATAAGTCGTAAACCTCTCCAGTCTTTACTCCTGAATAACGGCTAAGCTCAGCGGCATAGGTTAATTTATAAGGCTCAAGAGGCCCAGCATGTTTTCTTTCCAAGAGACTGGAAAGTCCTACAAGACTGAAATTAATCTCGCTTTCAGTATTGTTAAGTATGTTTATACTGGTATCTGCGTTTGAAGGTAATGGTAATAATAGTATTAGCGATAATAAGTAGGGGAAGGACAGTTTTTTCATTGTTGCTCAACTTTCTGTTTATTATTTTAGTTAAATCATTTTCCTACTTACGCCTATGTTTATTTATCTAATTAAGCTATTTTTGCTAGCTGTGACAAATTTGTAAAATTTTAAATCATCATTTATTAAAGATTAGAATATCAATGTTGACATATCCAAATATTAAAAATTTAAGAAGTTCAATCGACTAAATATGCAGCAATAACTGAAAGTCTATCCATGCAATTAAAGAAGCTTATGTAAACATACGATAACGTTATCGTAATAAAAATGTGTACCTGAATTGAGATTTAAGTCACGTTAATCATGTAGTTTATTAATACAAGTGAATTTATTTTAACGGTATATGTTTAAACTAATATTCTTTTCCCCAAAGATTATCATTGTAAACTCATGATTTGTAAGGAAATGTATTATAAATAAGTACTGGATTAATAAGAGTATTTTTTGCTAGTTTTACTCACGTTTTAAGTAATTAATGCTAGTTTTCTATTGATTTGCTGAATGTATATATTCAATCTACTCGCCGACAAAGTTGGAATGTCTACGCAACTTTTTTGTGCTAAATCTAATGGAGTAGTATTTTAAAATGAAAAAAATAATTACATTGTTGTCTGTTTCTGTGCCGCTTGCTGCGCTTGCTGACGACGCGCAAATCGAACAGTTCATGAAAGCGTTTCATGAAAACCCTCAAGAAGTGATGGATAGGTTACCGGCCAAAGAAGGTGACGAATATCAAACCATGAGTGCTGAAGATATCGAGCGAATCAGAAATGAAATGCGCGATACAGTTATGGACCGAGCTGAGCCTTCGCTTGCTCCTCGCTTTGCGCCAAATCTGGGGAATGATAATCCAGCTCGATTAGTTGATGCAGGTAACGGTCTAATTCGTAACTTAACAGAGCTGGATGATGCAGCGCCAGACTCAAAACGTTTGTCGGTTCAACCTTGGTCTGACACGTATTGGCCACTTTATTCGGGTGCTGCTGCGTGGCGATTTGCTGACAGAGAACTTAACGCATCAAATTGGCAAGAATATTATGATTTCTCGTATACAATAAAGCCTGTCGACGGCTATTCTGTTGAACAGCGTCATCTACTGTCTCCGGCTGAAAAATACGATTTGCTAGTGGGTGATAACAATTTTACGCTCACTAAGCGCTCTTGGGAGTCGGGCAAAGGCTATTACGATTCTCAGGGTCGAGTTGAACGTTGGATGGGTCTTTGCCACGGTTGGGCAGCAGCAGCTTATATGTTACCTCGTCCTGAAAAATCAATTAATGTACCAGACGCAAATGGTGAAATGCTCAAGTTCTATCCGTCTGACATCAAGGCATTAGGTACTTTACTTTGGGCTGAAGCGCCGTTTAATACACGATTTATTGGCGGTCGTTGTAATATTAAAGATCCAGCGAAAGATGAAAATGGTCGAGTCATTGAGCCTGATTGTGTCGATAACAATCCAGCGAGCTGGCACTTATCTGTACTAAACCAGATTGGGATTACTGGTCGCAGTATGATTATGGATGCGACTTACGATTATCAAGTATGGAACCAGCCAATTTTGGGCTACAGAGTGAAGTACTTTAACCCGGAAACCAATCGTACATCGAATGATCCAGCAGATGTTACAATTGCGATGGGTGATTATGAGCAAGATAAGTTTACTAAATATCGTTCATCACGCGCTGTGTCGGTTGTTGGGGTTGAAATGGTCGTTGACTACATGGTGGAAACAAACCCTACACACAGAAATTATGACAAGCCTCAGTTAGATGGTGTATCACGTGTAAGGTACTACTATGACCTAGAATTAGATGCATCGGGTAATGTTATTGGTGGTGAGTGGTACCAAAACCGTCATCCTGACTTCTTGTGGACTCCAACGCCTCAAGCTGTTGCAAAATCATACTACGATGGAAGAGGCAGTTGGGACGTGACTCAATCTGTGCCTAATAGCTGGAAATCTCAGGCATCAAGAGCATCGCGTCATACTCAACCTATGACATCGATTGTTACTGCTCTTTTTGAAGCGTCTTCAAGCGATGAGAAACCTGCAGAAGAGTGGAAGCAACTTCTAACACATCGTAATCAATGTTTAGATGTTGAATACAGTTCTGGTTCAGCAGGTGCTAAGGTGTTTGGTTGGAGTTGTCATACAGGTGATAACCAACATTGGCAACTAACTTCAGCTGGCAAGCTAATTAGTAAAGCAGCACCGGGTATGTGTCTTGACCAAGATAGCCGCTATATCACTATGGAAGAGTGTAGTGATCGCCCTAATCAAAAGTGGCGCTTTGAGAATGGTCAGTTGAAGAATGCATTGGATAACGCTCTAAGATGGAACGAAAATACTTGGCTCATAGAAGCTGATGTGAATGGCAGTCAATGGGCTTGGAAATAAAGTTTGTTAACTTGACCAGAAATGGAGCTCGCTAGCGAGCTCCATTTTTATTTTTACTGATAACAACTTCCTTCAAATAACCAATACCAATAGTAGTTGTATGGGTCAGCACCCCAACTATCTTGAATGGCGGTAAACCTGTTACCATAATATTGAACTTGCATCCCTTGCGGATAGTAATCATTAGCTGACCACTCGTTGAGTGCAGAACAAAGGTCTTGAGGTTGTGGCTGCGGAGTTGGTTATTGCTCGTCTAAATAAGCGCTGACACCAACGTAAGCATCCGATGAGCCAGTTGCTCCTGTAACCATAATATAAACATCCGTTTGGCCCACACCGCTAAAGCCACAATATTCACCGTTGTCGGCGTTTGTGGATGCGCAATCATTGTCAGATAGAGATGCGGGGCGATTAATCGCAACATACATGTCTACGTTACCGTAACCGTTATAGGTTTGAACCCAAATGTCCTGACCTGGCGCATTCTTTAAGACAAAATGTTGTTCATCATTGCCATTCGAGTCGACAGGTGTAGGTATGTTTATCTGCAATTCACTTATACCAGGTGTTGGTTTAGGGTTTGGATTCGGTTGGGTTGAAGTACAGTTTGTCACTTGGACGCCAACTTGTGCAAAAGCGCTATGAACTGCAGAGCTTTCATACCCGAGTTTTTCTGCCGCTTTACAAACGCCCTCTGCGCCTTGTTGAAAATCAGAGTTTGCTCGCCAATATAGTTGATTAGCGGTTGCATAAGCAATAAAGGCTTTTTGGATATCCCAATTAGGACTGGTGGCTAGGTGATAGAACGCTTTGTTGAAGATTCCTGAGCTGTTGTGGACATCAATTCCATTGTAATATTGGTTGACGTGATCGATGGAACTGCCGTCTTTACTGGGTTGAATGAAGTATCGCATTGCATCTGAATACTTCATAACATGTTCGCCCATTTTCCAATTAAAGCTTCCATTGACATATTGGCTAAGTGCGGCGGCTGAAACATCAGAGAAAGACTCATTCATACCGCCAGACATACCACGATACTCAAGGCCAGAGTTCTGTTCGGTGAAACCGTGGCTGACCTCGTGTGCAATGACATCCCATGTGGCAAGTGGGTACATTGAATGGTTGCCGTCTCCAAATGTCATTTGACGTCCATCCCAAAAGGCATTGCCATAGTTTGTCCCATAATGCACACGCATGGTTAGCTTTTGCTGTAATGGTTTGGTGTTTAACCAATCCATATACATATCAAATACGCGTTGACCAAAGTACTGAGCATCATTCATTGGCGCATAAGCACCGTTGACTGCTCGGTTACTATTTGTATTACAGTTAAATTGGTGAACTTGGCCGCCGTACTGTTGATTGTTCATATCAATAGTTTTGACGTTTTGGCTATCCATCTGGCAGTACTGATTGACTTCAAAGCCACCATAATGTGTGGTTGGGCTAAAGTAATATTTGCCGCTCTTTTGGTTACCTCCAGGGCCCTCTGCCTCGATAAATGCAATACCTTCCCATTTATCCAGAATTTCCCCAGTTTTTGCATCGACTAGTGTAATTGGTCTCGATGGAGTCATGCCTTTCATTTCAACAAGATCAACTTTGTAGACTAGGTGAGCCACTTGTTGCGGATCTTGCCAGATCATTAGATTAGCTCTTGGCTCACCTATAGGTCGAGATGCAAAACTCTGGTTAGCCTCTTTTACGAGTTCTATGGCTTGATTGGCATTAAACATAGGCATAGTGGAGCCAATATCAGGGCTAATACCTGTAAGAACTTGCCCGTCAAGAGGGGTTATATCACCTTGGCTGGAAACTTGAGCAACAATTGATTGGCCGTATACGGGAATACCAAAATGTAGTTGCTGTTTGCGCAGTAGAGTGTTGTTTCCTGCTTGTACATGGTTGACCTCTTTATATGCCAGAGGCTGGCTAGATGGTGAATAATTCTTAGATGCTGTCTGATTGAGTATATAAGAGAGATCGACCTGTGAGTGATCAACTATGTTTGCTGCTTGCGAACCAAATGCTACTGGTAGCAAGAGAAGTAAATGAACATTACGCATGCTTCACCTTTGTATTTATTTCCGTTAGTTGGGGTAAAAATTGCGTCTTCAGATTAGTGCTCATCTTCAACAAAAATAACTGCAATTAATTTTATATGAGGTGCTCGTTCAAAATGCTTAATTTATTGTTATTGAGAATGAGATCTTGGTTCTAATATAGATATTTATTATTCTAAATTTACTATTCATTATTGGTTAACTTATTGTTATTTAATTTTTTATTTTTGCGTTTTTGTAATAAAAGGGTGAGTAAAGTTGTCAGGCAATGTTTGAGTATTGAAATTGAGTGAGTATCTATAAATGCGAAGAAGTAAAAAATATGTAAAAACTACTCATTACTATGCCTATGCAACGGGTTAATCGTTATCATGATGGAACTAATAAATGACAAAGTAGTCACATGGCTACACAAATAATAAATGGAACTAAGCATGGCTAAATCTTGGCTGATATCAATTGCAGGTGTCGTATTTCTCAGCGGTGGTATTTGGGTCTATTTGCATTCTTCGAAAAGTCCAGACACATTCCCTACTTTGAATGTGGAAAAAGGGACGATTGAACAACAAGCAATGGCAGTAGGAAAAATAGTGCCTTCGCATGCTATTTCAATTAAATCTCCCATAGAGGGTATTGTCGGCGAAATATACGTTCAAGTTGGGCAAAATGTTCAGCAAGGCCAACCTTTGGTCAAGGTCAGTCCTAACCCAACGCCTCAGGCACTAACGGATGCTTCCACTGAGCTGATGCGTAGTGAAGCGGAGCTGGAGTCTGCCAAACAAAAACTGTCAAATTTAGCTGAGTTGTTAAAGCAAGGCGTTATTCCCAGCAATTATGATGAGTATGTTAGCGCTCGTTCTGAGGTGAAGTCTGCCAATGCGACGGTATTACAAAAGCGGCAAAACTTAGAGTTGATTCAAAGTGGTGAAGCGCTAATTGGAGATGAACATTTGACCTCTACCATTTTGGCTCCAATAAGTGGCACTGTTTTAAATCGTAAAGTTGAGGTTGGAGAGCCAATTATATCAACAGCGTCCAGTCAAGCGGCGACAGAAATTATGTCTCTGGCTGATATGAATAGCATGATATTCAAAGGCAGTGTCAGTGAACATGATGCGGCTCAACTGACTACAGGAATGCCAGTTTCTTTGTCGGTTGCGCCTTATCCCGATATGGAAATTAACGGTGTTATAACCAAGGTTGCCATTCAATCCGAAAAATTGAATTCACCGGATGATACGAACACTTCTAAAAGTTTTGACAATGGTTTTGAAATAGAAGTTGGTCAACTTAACATTCCCGTTAATGTTACTTTGCGGTCAGGGTTTTCATCAACAGCGAAAATCACACTTAAAAAATCTCAGGATGTGTTAACGCTACCTGAAAGAGCATTGAAATTTGAAGGCTCTATAGCAAATGTTTTAATTGCAGATAATTCTGAACAAGGTTTCCACCAACAGAAAGTGGTTTTGGGTTTATCCGATGGAATAAACGTTGAGGTGCTTGAAGGCGTTAGTTTGGGAGAAGAGGTCATTGATAATAGTATGATGGGAAGTGATCATGGCTAGTCGAGGTCTTTTAAACATAACGAGTTTGTTTTTGGCGATAACGTCAAGTGCTTCCTGTTTTTCTCTAACAATTGACCAAGCATGGCAATTAGCCAAAAAACATGATCCTGATTATGAAATGGCTCAGATAGATCTTCAAATTGGAGAAACGGGTGTGAATTCAAGTCGCAGTGCTTTACTTCCGTCACTTGAGGCCAGTGCCTCATCGAGTTGGAACCAAGACAGCGATAATACTAACTCATATAAGTTTGGGTTATCTCAAACCATTTGGGATAGCAGCTTGTGGTCAAACCTTGATGAATCTCAGGCCAACTATCTAAAAAACAAGCTTGAATTGACAAAAGCACGAGATGACTTGGCACAGAAGGTATTAGCTGCTTATTTGGATGTTGCGAGTGCCCAGAGCCAATTATTGCTGGCAGAGAAGAAGTTTGCTGAGGGTAATAAGCTTCTGGAAATAATAGAGAATCGCTACAGAGCTGGTCGAGTAACCTCTGTAGATGTTGAAGAGATAAAGGCTACTCAGATCTCGGAACAATCCAATATTCTTGACGCGAAAGGTAAACTCAATACTCAGATGTCGCAGTTGTCAGCTCTTGTTAATCAAATCCCAGACCATGTCGAACAGATTAAGACGGACTCTCTTATAGAGCCGACTATGTTGGTCAAATCTGAATCTAAGTGGCTTAAGCTTTCAATGGATAACAGTCCAGAGTTGTTGGCGGCGGCACAAAGTGTTAAGGCTAGTGAGTTTGCTCGCCAATCAGCTCAAGGCGGCTATTATCCTACCGTCTCTGGTAATTTGGGTTATAGCGATGATGATGCGAATTCAGATGGAGAGTTTAACGCAGGGTTAACTCTGAGTCTTCCTATTGATCTCAATGGTTCGACGAAAGCGAAAGTAGACGCAGCATCACTTAATGTACTTAAAGCAAAGCAATACAAGCGCAAGATAGAAATTGATATTGAGAAAAGGATACGGCAACAATATAGACAAGTGAGTATCGATTGGGATCGTGTAGTAATGGCGAGCGCTCTGGTCGAGTCTAATGCTAAGGTTCTCAATAGCAAACAGGCCTTGTATGATGCTGGTAAATCGGAAGCATCCGATCTGATTGACGCTCATAATCGCTTTTATGAAGCAAAGGTCGGCTTGGAAGCAAACCTATACAGCTATTGGCAGGAAAGGGTTGACCTTTTATACACAGCGGGCCAGCTAAATGATGATACGATTTTGGCCATTTCACAGGCGTTTCATTAATGAAGACTATAGTGCTGCAAACATGGCAGACAATAGTGGCTCATCGTACTAAAAGTATTTTGGCGGTGATTGCTATCTCTTGGGGTGTGATATCTGTTGTCACTTTAATGGCGTTAGGCGAAGGCTTTTTCCGTAAACAGAGTCAGTCGTTTTCATTTATGATCAATGATACTCAAATTGCCTTCCCTTCAAGAACCAGCAAACCATGGCAAGGAATGCCAGCACGGCGAGATATTCATGTGTCGCAGGATAATGTCGAGCAACTCAAACAGTTTGATTTTGTGTCCGAAGTTTCTGCCGTTTATGAAAAGTGGGATGCCAGTGTGTCAAACATGTCAGGACAACATCTTACATCAGGCGTCGGCGGTATCGATGCGGCTTATTTTCCTCTGATGAAGCGCAAACTCCAACTAGGGTCCAGGAACATTTCTCTAAGTGACAATCAAAATCACACCAGAGTCGCGATTCTCGGTGATCAACTTGCTCAGATGAGTGGGCTGACAGTGAATGATGAAGTGAACGTCAATGGGATTCCTTTTCGAGTTATTGGTGTTTTGGACGATGAAAAAAGCGGAATATCGTTTGGTGATAGTCGAAGAGTATTTATTCCTCAAAATACCTATCGCGATCTATGGAACGATAAGATAGGGATCTTATTACTAAAACCAGCGTTTAAAATGGAAGCAAGATTATTTAGGCAAAATATCGTTAGCTTTTATGCTCAGTTGCTCCACTTTGACCCAAATGATCATGACGCGCTGTATTTTATTGATATGAGCGATAGCTCCGATGTAATCATAAGTATCTTGAGAGGCATTCAGGTCTTTCTTGCCGCTAGTGGGGCCATGACCATGGCCGTCGGGGCTTTGGGTGTTGCGAATATTCTGTTTTTGTCTGTAACCGAGAGAACAAGAGAAATTGGTGTTCGACTTGCAGTGGGAGCGACCCCCAACATAATACTCAGTCAGTTTATTTTTGAGGGGCTAATACTTGTCGCAATAGGAACTGCTTTAGGATTAGGACTTTCGGTGGGCTTAGTGGGAATCTTATCTATGGTGCCCCTGCCTGAATGGATAGGTGAGCCTGTTATTACTCCACAGTCAATTTTAATCGCGTTGTTGGTGACATTTTGCCTTGCGCTGCTGGCCTCTTATTTTCCAGCTAGACGGGCTTCGTGTTTGACTCCCGTTGTCGCTTTGAGTGCAAAGGCTTAAATCATGCTGTTACCATTAAGACAAATTTTTCAAGAAATGGCGTCAGAAAAACTTCGATTTGCTTTGACGGTTTTAGCTGTTGCGTGGGCCACTTTATGTATTGCAGGAATGCTGGCAGTGGGGGAAGGAATCCGTCTTGGGGTAATGAAAACCGCGCAAAACGGTAATGGAAACCTTATCTATTTGACAGGCGGTATTGCTACCATCGACTTTGGCCGTTTTTATACGGGCAAGCCTTTGGAATTAAAACTTGATGACTCCGAGATAGTGAGGTCTCTCCCAGAAGTAAAGTCAGTTGCCCCAACTGCAACGTGGGAAGAGGATATAACCGTTGGGGATAAAGGTATATGGCGTCAACCTTTGGCTGTTAGCAATGAGTTTAAGTCGATGACTAATCTCAAACTTCTTAACGGTAGCCGCTGGTTTAATATCATCGATCAGCGAGAGCAACGTAAAGTAGTGGTGCTAGGGTATTCACTTGCTGCCCGTTTTTTTAACCCAGAAGAGAGCGAAAGCTGGTTTGATACTGTGACGCTCGAAGTAAATCCAGTGGGTGAAAAAGTTAAAATCGGCGATGAAGAATTCACAGTAATCGGTGTTTTGAAAAAAAATAGTGCCAACATAGAGCAGAACGCCCCCATCGACTATTCAAGTTTTGTCCCTCTTGAAACTTGGAAACGCTATCACCTTGGTGGTGATATTTCTGGAATCAATATTGAGCCTTATCAGTGGGCCGATCGCGCTAGGCTTGCAGATACCATACGTCAAGTGTTGTCTCGAAGACATGGTGCAAGCGTTGAAGATCAGCAGGTTGTTCAAGTTGAAGATATGTTCCTTGACCAAAAAAGCATGCGTCAGTTTCTTGTGGGTTTACAGAGCTTTTTAGGCATCATCGGATTTGTAACTCTAGCAGTGGCTGGGGTTGGGATCGCTAATGTCATGTATGCAACGGTAAAACGCTCGACGCGAGATATTGGAGTGCGTATGGCTGTTGGAGCAACGCCTACAGCAATTCGCTTGCATTACTTAGTTCAGTCGTTGGCCACTATGTTGATTGGAGGAGGACTTGGACTCATCGCCACTTATTTGCTGGTATGGACGATAGCTGCGATTGATCTCGAAGGTAACATGCTTTATGAACATCTTGGGAATCCAGTACCAGAACTGTCTTGGTTAGTTGTAGTAATTGTGATTTTCACTTTGATTATAACAGGTGTTTTGTCGGCTTGGTTACCGGCTAACCGAGCAGCGAAAGTTACACCGATGGAGGCCCTACAGAGTGAATAACTCGGAGAGTAATACAGATATGGCTGAAAATTTACTAGTTAACCTTAATCACATATGTAAATACTATTCCAGTGGAGATACAGAAGTTAGAGCTTTGGATGGAGTGAGTCTAAACATTGCTCAAGGAGAGTTTTTATCCATATTAGGGCCATCAGGCTCGGGTAAATCTACATTAATGAACATTTTGGGCTGCTTGGATAAACCCACCCAAGGAAGTTATGATCTTGACGGCCAAAATGTGGCTTCCTTGACGAGTAACCAGTTGGCTGAAATTCGTAATCATAAAGTGGGCTTTGTGTTTCAAAGCTTTAATCTGCTTGAATACGCGACGGCATTGGACAACGTTGCGCTTCCCTTGGTCTATTCAGGTGTCCCAGCTAAAGAACGTAAGCGTCGTGCTAGTGAACTACTTAGGCAGGTAGGTTTGGGCGAGCGTATGGAGCATAAGCCCAACCAATTGTCCGGTGGGCAGAAACAAAGGGTGGCAATTGCTCGCGCTTTGGTCAATGACCCGCAAATAATATTGGCTGATGAACCTACGGGAGCGCTTGATTCAAAATCTGGTGCAGAAATAGAAGCTTTGTTCAACCAGCTTCATGCTCAGGGCCGAACATTAATTATTGTGACTCACGACAACGCCTTGGCTGAGCGCACCAAACGTGTGATTACCATTAAAGATGGTAAGATTATCGCCGACAGAAAATCCGTTGCTATGGAAGTTTAATTAGCGATGTGCTGGCTCATATTGGTGAGGCAGCACATACTATTATCGCTTATGAAGACTATCGGCCTTTAATCAGAGATAGTTGATAGTTAAACTTAGCGGATGGGCCATACACCTGATTAGCGTATAAATTACGTGAGTCAAACATATAATGATTCATACCATCGTGCCAAATACCGATATACCACTCTTGATTACTATGACTATTAAATTTGGCTGCAAGTTCGGCTGGCCAGGTATTGTGCTGAATATGTTGGTCGGTAATTACAAGAGAGATATCGTGCTGCTCTTGGCCTTCTAAACTGAATATACGCAAACGTATAGTGTCTCCAACTTCTGCAGGGCCGAAATTTGAGGGAATAAAGTAACTGAGTATGGATAGTGTATTATCGAGCCTGTCAGTAGCTGAAGTGCCTTTAGGTTTATTCTTATCTGAGGTAAACGAAATATCGCTGCAATTATAAAACCCTTCCCCTGCCGGATCTTCACGTTGCCATCGAGTAAATAGAATCGCATCCCCACTTCTATCTTGTGGTAGAGTAATGGTGATTTCATAATTACTGTTTGAGTCGACGGCAATATTACCTGCTGTATCGACTAATTCCAAATCTGACCATGCTAGTGGATGGGTACCATCATAATTGCTTTTACTAAGATAAAATTCCCAATATGAAGGATTGTGGGGCGCTGTTGCACGGAATATGAGCGTTATTTGATTGTTAGAGTCAAGTACTATTGGCGTCTTTTGCCAGTGAGGCGATGTGATATTGAGTCCTGATTTCGCCGGGTCTCCCGCACTGCATAAACTTCCATCTGGCACCGATGCTTTTACTTGTTCTATATCCCAATATTGACTGACATTAATCGCGATTTCGTTGCGTTGAACAAACTGATAGGCCCCTGACTGATCGTATGCAGCTTGGCAGGCGGCGTTCGGAATACGATCTTCCCAAAACCCTCCATCGAGATAACAAATATTCTGCCGAGCGTTTGGATATTCTACCCAGCCATGCGTATGGGCAGTCAATGGCCCGAACGCAAGTAGGCTTGCAATAGTTAAGTAGATCGTTATGCAGGGTCTCATAATATCTCCTTGCGAATATTATTTCTGCCAGAAAGCACAATTAATGTGTACTCAACTATTTCAACCTAGCAGCAATGACAGGTTTATTTGCTAAGAAATAAAATTATCATCTTCTTATACTATTAATTTGGAACCTTATGCTCATAGATAAAGAAATCTTTGTATGAGTGTTCAACCATTTTCGAGTCACTTCAAATATTATCAGTGAGTAATGTTAATAATTATCCGGTCGATGAAATGATGGAACACTTTTAATAGGATATAGCTCAATAGCCAAATTGTGGTGTGGATATTCTTTGTGCTATTCGTTTAACTAAATAGCTTATACATAAATAATTTAACACTTTATGATCATTTTTTTCATAATCTTGTTGGGTTACACATTTTCATATCGTACTTGTTGCTTAGTCGCTTATCCCAATGGTAACTAGCCTTTCGCTATTCCAATAAAATGGTATAAGGAGAAGTAATGATTAGGGCAATTAATTTCGCTGTCTTATTGTGGGTAATATCTTTTCAAGCATCCGCAATTACATCGGTTTCTTATATTAATCGTACAAGCAAGCCGATTAAGGTTGAACTTCTAGTTGATACAACAGCATGGGTAGAGGAGGGCAATCAGTACCGTCTATTAACAGACAATTTAATCATTCCTCCTTATGGTAAAGCTAAAGTTGCTGACTTTAACCGTTACTATGGCATCGTGAACGGGGCTAGGTATGACTATTATTTTCCCATTCGTTTTCTTAATAATGATGGAAATTGGGAAGTACCATATCAAGCTCCCACTGCTCAAGTAAGATTTAAAGGACATGGAGCTGGTACCACATTATCTTATGGTTTTCACAATCGTACTTTAAAAACTGACTATAACCCATACGTGATAGAGCTATATGGACAAGATGGCCTTCATACTGAGTATGGTGTAAAAGCCATATATACATCAGGATTTGATAATGTTGAGTTTGTTGTTTCTGAACATCATATTGCCGATATAGATTACGATGAAAATACTCTTAATGTGGCGACATACAACCTTTGGATGATCCCTTCCGTCTCGCAAGATATTGCTTCTAGGACATCAATGATGGACCACAATCTTTCAGGGTATGATGTTCTCGCTTTGCAAGAGGCGTTTTCAAGTGATAGAGAGGCTTTATTTAATGAGTTAAGTGAGGAGTATATTTATCGTACAAACGTTGTCGGTGGGGAAAGCATGGCTATGTATGATGGTGGTGTTGTGACGTTAAGCCGACATCCTATTATCGAAACGGATGCGCTGGTGTTTGATCACTGCTCTGGAACTGATTGCTATGCAGATAAGGGGATTGTATATACGAAAATCGATAAGCTTGGCAAAATATACCATGTGTTTAATACTCATCTTGCTTCTTTTGATACGCCAGCAGCAAAGAGATTAAGGAGACTACAATTAGGGTTACTTCGCACTTTTATGTTGACCAAGTCCATTCCTGAGGATGAGGCGGTCATATATGCTGGTGATTTTAATATAAATAAAAATAGCGACTTTTACGAATACCTCCTCATGCTTTCTACGCTTGAAGTTGATCCCCCAGAATATAAAGGTTACACCAGAGGTACTTTTGACCCTGTGATCAACACTTATGCATCTTCCGATTATTCTGGTGGCGATAGTGTCGAATATCTTGATTATGTGTTTGTTAGCGCAGAACATCGAAGAGCGAGTGAAAATTCGAATACTGTCAAGCTGCAACAGAGAGTGAGTTACGGTACTTGGAGTAAATGGCATTTGTCAGATCACTTCAGTGTTGGAGGACGGTTTGTTTTTGATGAGTAAGGATACTGGTCAAAATGACATAGGATTATGTCTTTGAACCATTAACATTCATTGCAATTGACTAGACTAACAGCTAAAGCTTAATAGGTGTGCAGGTTAAAATTAGCTGGTCAAGGTAGTGTTATGTTTAAAAACTTGTCGTTGAAGAATAAATTAGCCATGTCCGCAAGTGTGGCAATTATAGTCGGGGGGATGTTGGTGGAGCTTCTATCTTTTAGAGCATCTCTACAAAGATTGGATATCGAAGTCACACAAAGGTTAGAAAGCTCTACCGCTTCCTATAATCAATACGTATCAGACTGGATAGAATCAAAGGGGCGAGCGCTTACTTCAATAACGCCAGACGCTAATATGGGTACTATTGTCAGTAACCTCAAACAGGTTAAAAATTCTGCTGGCCTTGATAATGTATTCCTAGCTTTTCCTGATGGATCACAACAAAATGCCAATGGCGTTGTGTTGCCCCCGGGTAATGATGACCCTCGTAAATGGGGCTGGTATATCAACGCTATGAAGGCTCCTGATAAAGTATTTATGGACAATCCAACGGTAGCAGCCGCTACGGGTGCTAATGTTGTTTCTCTTGGTGGCGTGGTTAGTTTGGGTAGCGGTAAAGTCGTTTTAGGTGCTGATGTAGAAATTACCGATATTATCTCGGGGCTGGATAAAGTCATATTGCCCGGTGAAGGTTACATGTTTATTGCCAATGAACAAGGGAACGTGTTTACACACAGCAACACTAAATTGCTTAACCAATCAGTTCAGCAACTTGGTTTGAGCTTTGACGTTATTAAGCAGGCGATGAACTCAGGTAATGATATATACACTGAGGTAAATGATGAATTGAGCGTCGTTTACGCATCCCAGATAAAAGGGACTTCTTTAATTACCGTGACTGTTCTTAACCGAGAATCTCTGGTCGCTCCTTTGTATAGTGCGATGTGGGGTCAGATTTTGGTTACAGTATTGGTCGTGATTGTGTGTACCTTCCTGTTCAACATGCTGTGTGGAATACTATTCAAGCCATTGACAAGAGTTTCTAATGCATTAGAGCAAATTGCTCATGGTAGTGGTGATCTAACCCAGAGACTTGATATTGACAGTAATGATGAGGTTGGTCAGCTTGCCAATAGTAAGCTGGCGGTAAACCCCATCTAATCATTTCCTTTTAAATTCGGTATTGTCT
>NZ_JAYQDQ010000088.1:0-16425 GCF_038138445.1 Vibrio sp. | reverse complement strand
AGGTTTTTAGCTGGTGCCAGCTTTCAGTTAAATGGGGTTTACCGCCAGCTTACGTCGCGAGGGCCCAGTTCCATGTATTTATTTTTGGGCTGGCCAACAGGTGTTTCCGGCCCCATGCCATAATCTTGTAGATATCGATAACCATTTTTATTGACTATGATCCCCCCTTCACCGCGGCAACCTTCAGTCATTAAGATACCTGTACCAGGTAAGCCTGTTGGGTGATATTGGACAAACTCCATATCTCGCAATGGAACACCGTGGCGGTAAGCCATCGCCATACCATCCCCAGTCACAATCCCGCCGTTAGTATTGCAGTGGTAAACACGGCCAGCTCCACCTGTGGCTAACACAACAGATTTGGCTTTGATGGTGATGAGCTCACCTTCTGACATCTGAATGGCAACCAGTCCTTGGATTTCACTTTGGTCAACAAGTAGGTCGGCAACAAAGTATTCATCTAACCTTCTAATATTTTTGTACTTAATTGAGGTTTGAAATAAGGTGTGCAGCATATGAAAACCGGTTTTATCGGCCGCGAACCAAGTCCGCTCGACTTTCATGCCGCCAAAGCGTCGTACATTGACTTCACCGTCTGCTTTACGACTCCAAGGGCAGCCCCATTGCTCCATTTGGATCATTTCACGAGTTGCATTTTCTACAAAATATTCAACAACATCCTGCTCGCATAGCCAATCTCCGCCTCCTACGGTGTCATTGAAGTGATTGTCCAAGCTGTCTTCATCCTTGATAACTGCTGCTGAGCCACCCTCTGCTGCCACGGTATGTGAGCGCATGGGATAAACCTTAGAAATAAGTGCAATGTCTAGGTCGGGGTTTGCTTCAGCAGCTGCAATGGCAGTACGAAGACCGGCGCCGCCTGCGCCAATGACTGCAATATCTGTGGTGATGGTTTGCACAGTTACCCTCCAGTAGGGATCGGCGGGGTGAGCCGCCAGTTATTGAGAATAGGTAAGACCTTAAAAAGGTTAGGGTTAGTGTAAAAGACAGTCATAAAGCAAATATTGATGTATTTGGGTTTTTGCTTCGGTAATCGGCAGCTTTGATCAAAAAATGCACATAACGTGAGGCTTGTCACGGCATGTGTTTACTTCATTTGATCTTTAAAAGGTCAGAGGCGGTTGGGACAAGTTATGGATAAAGTACTTTGTCTAGTTTGCATGATGAATATTTTGTTTGATAGCACCAGTCATTCGATGTTTAAGTTAGCCATCAAAACACGGTTATAAGCGGGCTGGACTTGCAAATCCAAGCAAAGCTGATAATTTTCCATGTTACTTGAGACACATGAGTAGTTAGATATGCATACACCTTGGCAGCCTACGGCATCGCTTAAACAGCTCAAACTGCGGGCCAAATTATTTGGGCAGATACGTCAGTTTTTTGAGCAGCGCGCAGTATTGGAAGTTGATACCCCAGCGTTAAGTCATGCTACTGTGACAGATAGGCATTTGCATACCTTCAAAACCGAATTTGTTGGTCCCAACTTTGCCAAAGGACAAGCTGTGTATTTGATGACGAGTCCAGAGTTTCACATGAAGCGCCTATTGGCCTCTGGAAGCGGATGTATTTATCAGATTTGTAAATCGTTTAGGAATGAAGAAAGTGGGCGATACCATAATCCTGAGTTTACTATGCTGGAGTGGTATCGGGTTGGTTTTGATCATCATCGGTTGATGGATGAAATGGATGAACTGCTTAAAGTCACTCTTAAAGTAAAATCAACCTACCGCATGACATACCAACAGGCTTTTCTAAACCAATTAGGAGTATGTCCTTTAGAAGGTTCGATGACTGAGTTAAAAGAAAGTGCGTATGCTCTTGGGCTTGGTGATATAGCAAAAGATGAGACCGACCGAGATACGCTACTTCAATTGCTGTTTACTCTTGGTATTGAATCTCAGATTAGTCAGGATCAGCCAGTGTTTATCTATAATTTTCCGGCATCGCAAGCCGCGTTGGCTAAAATTAGCCCGCAAGACCCTAGAGTTGCTGAGCGATTTGAGGTGTATTTTAAAGGGGTAGAGCTGGCAAATGGTTTCCATGAACTAGATAACGCGGCTGAACAGCTAAAGCGCTTTGAAGATGATAATCTTATGCGTCAATCTTTAGGCCTGACCGAACAGCCAATTGACTATCGATTGGTCGAAGCATTAGAGGCTGGTTTGCCTCAGTGTGCTGGTGTCGCTTTGGGGGTGGACCGATTAATGATGTTAGCAAATCAGGCCGATCACATCGAGCAAGTATTGGCTTTTCCTTTCGATAGAGCGTGATTCTCTAGCTTATGTCTCGCTAAGCGAGGACATCCTCGCTATACTGCCAGTCTAAATTTACATTTCAGAGCCGCTGTCGATAAGCGGCTCTAGTATCGAAGAGCTTAGGACATGCAAGAGTACATCGCATTTTTTCAAGAAAATATGATCCTTTCTTTGGTTTGGGTAGGCATATTGATTGCCCTTATCATGAATATAGTGAAATCAAGCACAGCCGCGTATAAAGAAATTACCGCATCACAAACCACATATTTGATGAATCGCGAGCAAGGCGTTGTGGTGGATATTCGCAGCAAAGAAGACTTCCGCAAAGGTCATATTACGGATGCAGTTCACATTTTACCTTCTGATATTAAAGCAGGTAACTTAGGTAAACTTGAAAATCAGAAATCTAACCCAATTATCGTGGTATGTCAGACAGGCCAATCATCGCAAGAGAGTGCTAACCTTCTTGCAAAAGGTGGGTTTGAAAATGTTAGTTTACTTAAGAATGGTTTAATTGCTTGGAATGAAGCAAACCTCCCCTTAGTGAAAGGCAAAAAATAGTTTTTAGACGTTGCCTGATAACGTAGCGTTTGTTTGAGAGGTGTAAGCTCACATCTAAATTGTGCTTATAAGTAAACCTCTCTGTAAGTCTCAAGTAGACAACTCGATTACAAAGGATTTTAAAATGGCTGAAGCAGCACAACAACAAGAAGCTCAGAACTTCGCAATTCAACGCATCTTCCTAAAAGATGTATCTTTTGAAGCGCCTAACTCTCCAGGTATGTTCCAAAAAGATTGGCAACCAGATGTAAAACTGGACTTGGATACTCAAAGCCGTGAGCTTGGTGAGGGAGTATACGAAGTCGTGCTACGTTTGACTGTTACGGTTAAAAATGCGGAAGAAACGGCATTTTTGTGTGAAGTTCAGCAAGGTGGTATCTTCACAGCAGAAAAAATGGAATCAGGTCAGCTTGCTCATTGCTTAGGTGCATTCTGCCCGAATATCCTTTTCCCATATGCGCGTGAAACTATTTCAAGCCTAGTGGTAAAAGGTACGTTCCCGCAGCTAAACCTTGCTCCCGTTAACTTTGACGCCCTTTTCATGAACTACTTGCAGCAGCAAGCTCAGGAAGAAGGTAAAGCGGAAGCTTAATCATCCAGAACGGTGACTGGGGCTAGTAAGTCTCAATATGGAATAAATGCACAGAGCAATCATGTCGATGATGCAATGTGCATTTTTCATTTGTGACGTACAATATTGCTTAGCTTCTGATAACCTGTTTACGATCAGAAGAAATGTATAACTTAACGACTCAAGCCTATGACGTCATAGTCTTTAATACGACTCAGGTATACTCATGACAGACACACACAGCATGAATAACGACAGTAAAAATATAACCATGGCGGTACTTGGAGCTGGCTCTTATGGAACGTCACTCGCGATATCATTGGCACGAAATGGTGCGAATGTGATGCTATGGGGACATGATCCTGAGCATATGGCACGCTTGCAATCTGATCGGGCTAATCATGCCTTTTTACCTGGGATCGAATTTCCTCCGTCTCTGATGATAGAATCTGATTTAGCAAAGGTAGTTAAAGATAGTCGGGACTTGCTCGTTGTTGTACCAAGCCACGTATTTTCTGATGTATTAGCTAAAGTTAAACCCCATCTCCGCTCTGACTCTAGAGTATGCTGGGCGACCAAAGGGTTAGAACCTGAAACTGGGCGTTTGCTTCAAGAGGTAGCCAAAGAAATTATTGGTAATACCTATCCTTTGGCTGTTTTATCTGGGCCGACGTTCGCCAAAGAGTTAGCTATGGGAATGCCCACGGCAATATCTGTCGCTTCACCTGACCAAGATTTTGTTGCGGATCTTCAAGACAAGATACATTGTAGTAAAACCTTTCGAGTCTACGCCAATAGTGATTTTATAGGAATGCAGCTTGGGGGCGCGGTTAAGAATGTGATTGCAATCGGTGCTGGTATGTCTGATGGTATTGGTTTTGGTGCCAATGCTCGCACTGCCTTGATTACCCGAGGGCTGGCTGAGATGACTCGACTTGGTACGGCGCTTGGAGCTCAAGCTGAAACTTTTATGGGCATGGCTGGGCTTGGTGATCTGGTTTTGACCTGTACTGATAATCAATCTCGTAACCGCCGTTTTGGCTTAGCATTGGGACAAGGCAAAGGGGTGCAAGTAGCACAGGATGAGATTGGTCAGGTAGTCGAAGGGTATCGTAATACTAAAGAAGTATGGTTGCTGTCGAAAAGAGTGGGGGTTGAACTGCCAATTGTTGACCAAATATATCAAGTATTGTATCAAGGTAAAGATGCGCACCTTGCTGCAAGAGATTTGCTCGCTCGTGATAAAAAAGCAGAAGCCTAAAGCTGATTAGTGTTAAGCGTCAAGGCGCCTTGTAGTAGTCATATGTAAGGTTTAGAAATGAAACATTGTGAGAAACAGAAAGTTTGGCAAGCTGTGGTAAGAGAAGCTCGTGAATTGTCCGAGCAGGAGCCCATGCTAGCAAGCTTTTATCATGCGACCATCATTAAGCATGACAGTTTGGCTTCAGCGTTAAGTTACATCTTAGCCAATAAACTGAACACGGCTTCGATGCCAGCTATGGCTGTTCGTGAGGTAATTGAAGAAGCCTTCAGTGCTGATCACTCTATTATTGAAGCTGCCGCTTGCGATATTTGTGCGACGGTCAATCGCGATCCTGCTGTTTCCATGTATTCAATGCCTTTACTTTATTTGAAAGGTTACCATGCATTGCAAGGTTATCGTGTGGCTAATTGGCTATGGAAACAAGGACGAGTCGCTCTTGCGACCTATTTGCAGAATCAAATCTCGGTAGCTTGTCAGGTTGATATTCATCCTGCGGCGCGCATAGGTCAGGGCATCATGCTGGATCACGCGACAGGTATTGTGATTGGTGAAACTGCCGTTGTTGAGAACGATGTATCGATTCTTCAAGATGTTACATTAGGCGGTACAGGTAAAGCCTGTGGTGACCGACATCCGAAAATACGTGAAGGGGTCATGATTGGTGCAGGGGCCAAAATTCTTGGCAATATTGAGGTTGGCGAAGGGGCTAAGATTGGTTCTTGCTCGGTTGTGCTACAACCAGTTCCTCCTCATACTACTGCTGCTGGTGTACCGGCTAAGATTGTTGGCAGACCTAAAACTGATAAACCATCGCTTGATATGGACCAGCAATTTAATGGACGTTCACAAAGCTTTGTTGGTGGTGATGGTATCTAGACGACTATCTTTATTCGATAAAAAAGGGTTAGCACTATGCTAACCCTTTCTTTGATCTTTTTACTTATGCTAGAGCAGCAAGCTCTGCAAGTACTTCTTCAGCCCACTCTACCCAAGCTTGACGCACGAGCAAATTACGACGAAGTGTTAATCGTTCAAGGCGCTGCTGTTTGTCTAGTGTTGCTGGTTTGGAATAGTAGGCACTTTCAATCTCTTTGTAGTGAGAGACCAGTTTACGTGATTCCTCAACCAGTTCCGCTAGTTGTTGATGGTAAGGTGCTGAGGGCTGCACAGCGCATGCCATCAATTTGGCACAGAACTCATCGCGAACGGTTGGGTGAGCTGTTGGTTGATCGAACCATTCTCCGAGTGCGACTCGTCCCGCGTCTGTGATTGAATATACTTTGCGGTCGGGTTTGCCTTCTTGGGGCTCAAGTACGCAAGTAACGAGTTTGTTCTGAGCCATTTTGTTGAGCTCACGATAAACTTGTTGATGACTTGCTTTCCAAAAGTAGCCAATAGTGGCTGAAAATTCTTTGGTGATATCATATCCAGTGGCATCGCGTGTGCTTAGAACTGTTAGGATAACGTGTGGTAATGACATGTCTTTAATCCAAATGGTCAAATAAATACTAATAACTGCTTTGCTACTGTTGTGCTTCTTTGGCACTTATCATCAGTAGAGACTCAAGCAGCGCCAACAATGTTGGCCATGTCACCTTAAAAGCCGTTTTATCACCTAGAGCGATCTGTAATTTTATTATTCATCGCAAAGGAGAAGTATTATATCTAAATAATAAGCATAAAGTAGAATAGAAGAGCCGATAACGGCAAAAAACTGATAATTAACTCAATAAATAATTATATCAGCATAATGTTCTATAAATTATCATTTTTGATTTTAATTTTGGTTTTTTATTCTTATGTGTTTGGTGTTTTTAGCATCAGATGCATTGGGGCTGTTGATTAAATCTGCCCCAAATCATAGTTCACTGCGACTATCCGGTGTTGCGCATTCCAGCTGCGATGCCCGCAATGGTCACCATTAAAGCCTCCTCTAGTTCAGGAGAAGCTGAATCATTTTGGCGATTGCGATACAGCAACTCAGCTTGCAGCATATTGAGAGGTTCCACATAGATGTTGCGTAAGCGGATGGACTCTTGCCCCCAAGGATCGCTTTGCATTAAGTTTTCATTGTTTTCAACATTTAATACCGCTTTGATGTCTTTACTCAGTTGCTGACGTAATTGCTCTCCCAGAGGCTGTAATTTTTCCTCAACTAATCGCTCGTCATAGTAACGGGCGATCTCTAAATTACATTTGGTATAGACCATTTCAAGCATGCCAAGGCGAGTAGAAAAAAATGGCCATTCTCGGCACATTTCTTCCAGAAGAGTTTGATGCCCTTTGTCGACAGAATGTTGAATTGCTTCACCAGCGCCTAACCAAGCTGGTAGAACTAAGCGGTTCTGACTCCAAGAAAATATCCATGGTATTGCACGTAGGCTCTCGACTCCGCCGTTTGGATTGCGTTTTGCCGGGCGAGATCCAAGTGGTAATTTGCCTAGCTCAAGCTCTGGTGTTGCTTGACGAAAATATGGCACGAAATCAGACTTACCACGAACGATATTTCTGTAAGCTTCGCAACTGACTTTAGACAGAAGGTTCATCTGATCACGCCATGCTTGCTTCGGCTCAGGTGGTGGTAGTAAGTTAGCCTCTAAAATTGCGCTTGCATAAAGATTAAAGCTATTTACCGCAACCTCTGGAAGTCCGAGTTTAAAGCGGATCATTTCACCTTGCTCAGTGACTCTTAATCCTCCTTTTAAGCTTTTAGGAGGTTGCGATAGCAGGGCTGCATGGGCTGGAGCTCCGCCACGTCCAATAGTTCCCCCTCTGCCATGGAATAAGGTCAGTTCAACGCCTTCTTCTTCTGCAACTTTGACCAATGATTCCATAGCATGATATTGAGCCCAACCAGCAGACATTACGCCAGCATCTTTTGCTGAGTCCGAATAACCTATCATGACCATTTGATGGTTTTGGATAAAACCTCGGTATAAATCAATTCCCATCAGCTGTTTGACAACCGACTCAGCATTATTGAGGTCATCAAGTGTCTCAAACAGCGGGCATACATCCATACGGTAGGGGCAACCTGCTTCTTGAAGTAATAAATGCACCGCGAGCACATCTGATGCCGTGCGAGCCATGGAAATCACATAGGCACCAAATGCTTCACGTGGCTGAGTGGCGATAATTTTGCACGTATCAAGTACTTCTTGTACCGCTTCAGAAGGTTGCCAATCTCTTGGTAACAAAGGTCTTTTAGAAGCTAGCTCATTGGTTAGAAAGGCGATTTTATCTTGCTCATTCCAATGATTGTAATCTCCAATCCCTAGATAGCGGGTTAACTCTGATAATGCATCCGAGTGGCGTGTGCTTTCTTGGCGAATATCCAAACGAACCAAATGAACCCCAAAGGCTTTGATACGGCGCAGTGTATCCAGGAGAGAGCCTTCCGCTATGATGCCCATGCCGCATTGATGTAATGACTGATAGCAGGCATACAGAGGATCCCAAAGCTGCTCCACTTTTTGCAGCGGCGCTTTAATAGCAATTTTTTGGCCTTTGATTTTTCCATCAAGGATGGCCTTGGTGTCGGTAAGTAGCGAACGAAGCTGTTTAAGAATGGCGCGATAAGGTTCATGTTCATCTTCACCAGCCAGTGAGCGTACAGCTTCATTGCAGCGCGTCATGGAAAGCTCACTGATTAATTCGTTGATATCATTGAGGTAGAGATCGGCTGCTTTCCAGCGAGATAGCAGCATTACCTCACGAGTAATGGTGTGTGTGACAAACGGATTACCGTCTCGGTCTCCCCCCATCCATGATGAAAAGTGAACGGGTCTCGCATCAATTGGCAAGCCTTCTTGTAGATACTCACGTACTTTCCCGTCTAATTCACGCAGAAAGTCTGGCACGGCTTCCCATAGTGAGTTCTCGACCACGGCGAAACCCCATTTGGCTTCATCAAGGGGAGTAGGGCGCTGCTGACGTATCGTATCTGAGTGCCACCCCTGCGCGATTAATTGCTCAAGCCGACGTTCGGTTTTTAACCGCTCTTTACTGGAAAGTTCATTTAAATCGAGCTTTGATAAACACTTATTAATCTTGACCAGCTTGTTGATCATGGTGCGACGTGTGATTTCTGTTGGATGCGCTGTGAGCACGAGTTCTATATTGAGATCACGAATAGCTTGGGCGGTATCTAGCTGACTAATAGCATTTTGGTTGAGTTTTGAAAACAAAGCTTTAATGGCATCGGGTTCGTTGACATCTGTGTCACAGTGGCGAGAAATGGTGTGATATTGCTCTGCCATGTTGGTGAGGTTGAGAAATTGATTAAAGGCGTGAGCAACAGGAGTAAGTTGGTCGTCAGGTAGGTTTTTGATCTCTTCTATTAAGCTTTCTCTGTCTGATTTATTACCGGAGAGAGCAGATTTGGAAAGCTTACGAATGGTTTCTACTTTTTCCAGAAGGGCATCACCATGAGCATCTTTGATGGTATTACCCAATAAATGCCCCAGCATGCTCACATTGCTTCTGAGAGCAGAGTATTTTTCGTTCATTATTATCCTACCTTGTAAAAAAATTACATCCATTGTTCCTTGTTGAATAGACAATCTAGCGAAAAATATCAATGAGAGTCAAATACTCTTGCACAGTAGTGCAAAGGTTAACCTAGGCTCGCTAATTTCAGTATTAGGCCGCTTTTGCCCAATACTGAAACTTTATTACAAACTAGGGCCCGTTGAAAAAGCGGCCTTTACTAAACTAGAAACAATATTTATGCATTGCTTTGGAGAGCACGTCTATGGTCGGTTCGATAAACTCAAAGCCAAGATACTCATCGGGTTGGTGCGCTTGTTCTATTGAACCTGGGCCTAAGACAAGTGTTGGGCAAAGCTGCTGCAAGAAAGGCGCTTCAGTGCAATAGTTAACCGTTTCACTGTCTGTTCCAGATATTTCTTCCATCCCTTTTATAAACGGATGATTATGCTGACATTCATAACCTGGGATAGGCTCATGAAGTGCAGTGATTTCGATTCTACCGGGCCATTTTAATTCAACATCCTTTAGCGCGCTGCGTAGCATATTGTCCAAACTATCTAAGCTAATTCCAGGTAATGGACGTACGTCGTAGTGCAGCTCACAACAGCCACAGATTCGATTAGCACTATCCCCTCCGTGTATATGACCAAGGTTGAGAGTGGGACTTGGAATAGCAAATCCTGGGTGGTGATAATCCTTAATCAGTCTGTCGCGCAGTTGCATCATGGCAAATAAGATTTCATGCATAATCTCAATTGCATTAACACCAAGAGCCGGATCAGATGAATGGCCTGATTTGCCCGTTACCCGGATAGCGTTAGCCATATGTCCTTTGTGGCCACGGATTGGCACTAGGCTGGTAGGTTCACCAATAATACAGTAATCAGGTTCAATAGGACTGTTATCAGTAAAATGCCGTGCACCGAGCATGGTTGTTTCTTCATCACATGTTGCCAGCACATATAAGGGCTTGGTTTGCTTGCTCCAGTCAACTTTTTTTACCGCTTCATAAATGAATGCGAAAAAGCCTTTCATGTCAGCAGTGCCGAGCCCATAAAAGCGATTGTCAGCTTGGGTGAGTTTATGTGGGTCGAAATTCCAACGCCCTTGGTCAAAAGGAACCGTATCACTGTGGCCAGCAAGTAGCAGTCCACCTTCGCCCGTCCCCTTTTTAGCCAGTAGATTGAATTTTCCTGCCGCGACTTGAATTACGTCAGTTTCAAAGCCGAGTGATTGCATCCACGAGTCTAGTTTTTCAATCACAAGTGCGTTTCCCTGATCCCAACTTGGATCGGTGGAGCTGATTGATGAGGTGGATATCAGGCCTTGATAGACCTCGATAAAACTGGGTAGTTGCATAATTAGTTTCGCTTTGCCTGTTGACATAAATGATTAATGAAGGTAAAAACACATAATAAATCAATCTAAGTGAATAAAAAACCGATATTAATGGTTATTTTAAGATTTATAATCATTAGTAACTATAATTTTTAAAGGTTAGTCGGATGTTCGATATGCTCAAAACCACAATTATTGGTGCCAGCGGTTATACAGGGGCTGAGCTCGCCCTAATGGTGCATAAACACCCACAGCTTACATTATCGGGTTTATATGTTTCAGCCAAGAGTGTAGACGCTGGTAAATGTATTTCCCAACTGCATGGCAAGTTATCAGGCGTAGTGAGTCATGTTGTAGAAGCTTTGCAAGATCCTGAGCTCGTGGCTGCGAAAAGTGATGTGGTATTTCTGGCAACCGATCACCAAGTCAGTCATGACCTAGCACCTATTTTCCTCGCCAAAGGTTGCCAAGTTTTTGATTTGTCGGGTGCATTTAGAGTTAAGCAAGAAGGCTTTTATGAGCAATTTTATGGCTTTGAGCATCAGCATCAAAATTGGTTAGATACTGCGGCTTACGGTCTGCCGGAATGGAACAGCAATAGCATTAAGCAAGCTCAGTTGATTGCTGTACCAGGGTGCTATCCTACTGCTTCACAGCTTGCGATAAAGCCGCTGGTTGAGGCGAAGCTTTTAGATGCCAAACAGTGGCCAGTGATAAACGCAACCAGCGGTGTATCAGGGGCTGGTCGTAAAGCATCCATGACCAACAGCTATTGTGAAGTTAGCTTGAAACCTTATGGTGTGTTTTCTCATCGCCACCAACCTGAGATTGCGACCCACCTTGGTATCGACGTTATATTTACCCCCCATCTAGGTAATTTTAAACGCGGTATTTTGGCGACAATAACCATGAAGTTAGCTCAAGGTGTGACTCAAGAATGTGTCGAAAAGGCGTTTCAAATCGCCTACCAAGATAAACCTGCGGTGCGCTTACTATCTGCAGAATTACCCAGTATTCAGAATGTGGAGAATTCGCCATTTTGCGATATCGGCTGGAAGGTTCAGGGTGAACACATCATTGTCGTTTCTGCAATAGATAACTTACTTAAGGGTGCTTCGAGTCAGGCGATGCAATGCCTCAATATCCACTATGGATTTGCAGAATTAACTGCCCTTGTGTAAGCAAGTAGGCAAAAAGGAAAAGTAATGACAGAGAAAAAACAAACTCCATTAGTGATAAAGCTTGGCGGCGCTGCCTTGTCATGTTCTAAGACATTGAGTCAGGTTTTTGGTGCGATTGCAGATTATCAAAGTTCGGCTCAGCGCCCGATAGTCATTGTCCATGGAGGCGGTTACTTGGTGGATGAGCTTATGGACAAGTTGCATCTGGAAACGGTCAAAAAAGATGGCTTGCGCGTAACACCTTATGAACAAATCCCCTTGATTACAGGCGCTTTGGCTGGGACCGCGAACAAGATGTTGCAAGGGCAAGCGATTAAAGATGGCTTGAATGCGATTGGCTTAAGCCTTGCCGATGGTGGTTTGTGTCAGGTTGAAGAGTTGGATCCCGAGCTTGGCGCAGTTGGTACAGCGACACCGGGAAGTTCAACTCTACTACAAGCAATTCTAGATAGTGGCGCTTTGCCTGTCATTAGCTCAATTGGCATCACGGCTAATGGACAAATGATGAATGTCAATGCCGATCAGGCAGCAGTCGCGGTTGCTGGAGCCTTAGACGCTGACCTTGTATTGCTATCGGATGTGAGCGGCGTACTTGATGGTAAAGGGCGCCTGATAAAAAGTCTTGATGATAAAGAAGCCCAAAGCCTTATCAATGGCCATGTGATAACCGATGGCATGATTGTCAAGGTCAAGGCAGCACTGGAAGCTGCCAATACACTAGGGCGTTCCATTGAGGTCGCGACTTGGCGTTATCCAGAGAAGCTTGCGCAGCTATTTGCTGGGGAAAGTATTGGCACCCAGTTTTTACCGAATAATTAGAGAATTACCTACAGCACTGACCGCCATGTGCAGGGCTGAAATTTTGGAGAGAAGTAGAAATGAGTAAAGTAAAAGTTAGTAAAGTTGTTGTCGCATACTCTGGCGGTCTTGATACCTCGGTAATTATCCCGTGGCTTAAAGAAAACTACGATTGTGAAGTGGTCGCTTTTGTTGCTGATGTGGGGCAAGGCGCTGAAGAGTTAGAAGGCATTGAAGCTAAAGCCAAAGCATCTGGGGCTTCTGAATGTTATGTTGCGGATCTTAAAGAAGCCATGGTTGCGGATTACATCTATCCTACCTTAAAAACAGGGGCTTGTTATGAAGGTAAATATTTACTCGGCACTTCAATGGCTCGTCCTATCATTGCAAAAGCGCAGGTAGAGATCGCACGTAAAGTAGGTGCGGATGCTTTATGTCATGGATGTACTGGCAAGGGTAACGATCAAGTGCGTTTTGAGGGCGCATTTGCGGCTTTGGCTCCTGATCTGCATGTTATTGCTCCGTGGCGTGAATGGGATCTTGTTAGTCGTGAAGAGTGTCTGGATTACCTTGCTGAGCGTAATATCCCCTGTACTGCCTCCCTAACAAAAATCTATTCAAGAGATGCGAATGCTTGGCATATTTCAACGGAAGGCGGCGTACTTGAAGATACTTGGAATCAGCCTAATGAGGATTGCTGGGTTTGGACAGTTGACCCCGAACAAGCGCCAAATGAAGCAGAGTATGTCACTTTAAAAATAGAGAAGGGTGAGGTGGTAAGTGTCGATGGTGAAAATATGACGCCATACAATACCCTTGCTTACCTGAATCAAAAAGGGGCCAAGCATGGTATTGGTCGTATTGATATCGTTGAAAACCGTTTGGTTGGAATGAAGTCTCGCGGCTGTTATGAGACCCCAGGGGGCACCATAATGATGGAAGCTCTGCGTGCGGTAGAGCAATTGGTGCTTGATAAAACCGCTTTTGAATTCCGCGAAGAGCTTGGTGTAAAAGCTTCACACCTAGTATACGACGGCCGTTGGTTTACGCCTTTATGCAAATCAATTTTGGCCGCATCAGAAGAATTGGCACAGGATGTTAATGGAGAAGTGGTGATCAAGCTGTATAAAGGCCAAGCGACTGTGACACAGAAACGCTCTAAAAACAGCTTATACTGTGAAGAGTTTGCAACTTTTGGTGAGGATGAAGTGTATGATCAAAGTCATGCTGAGGGCTTTATTCGCCTCTATTCTTTGTCCAGCCGTATTCGGACACTTAAGCGCCAGAATAAGTAATAGCAGCTAATAAACTGGAGCCCATTTGCTTTGCGAATGGGCTTTTTTATTTAGTTAATCTACCAGAAAAATAAAAATAATTTGAATAAATATGTATAAATAATGAATTTATACTTTATTTTTTAGTAGAATTGCCGTAACTTTGCAGCATAAGATTAAAACTGGGTTGAACCCAGAGTGACGTAGAAAACAAAGCTGTTCATCGAACGAATGGGCACTGGTAATCAGGAGAAACGCAATGGCATTATGGGGCGGAAGATTTACCCAAGCAGCAGACACAAGATTCAAGGAATTTAACGATTCATTGCGCTTTGATTACCGATTGGCAGAGCAAGATATTGTTGGCTCTATTGCTTGGTCTAAAGCATTGTTATCTGTCGGTGTTCTATCCGAGCAAGAGCAGCAAAAGCTAGAGTTAGCCTTGAATGAGCTAAAACTGGCGGTTATGGAAGATCCGCATCAGATCCTAAGCTCTGATGCAGAAGATATCCACTCTTGGGTTGAGCAGCAGTTAATCGGCAAGGTTGGCGATCTCGGTAAAAAGCTTCATACCGGCCGCTCTCGTAATGATCAGGTGGCAACTGATCTCAAATTATGGTGTCGTCAACAAGGCCAACAGCTACTCATGGCTTTGGACCGTTTGCAATCGCAAATGGTTTCTGTGGCTAAGTTGCACCAAGCGACTGTGTTGCCTGGTTATACGCATCTGCAACGTGCTCAGCCTGTCACTTTTGCTCATTGGTGCCTAGCTTATGTCGAAATGTTTGAAAGAGACTATTCACGCCTGCAAGATGCGATTAAACGTTTAGACACATGCCCTTTAGGCTCTGGCGCGTTAGCTGGAACCGCTTACCCAATAGACAGAAAAAAGCTGGCTCATAACTTAGGTTTTCATCGTGCAACTCGTAATTCACTTGATTCAGTATCTGATCGTGATCATGTGATGGAGCTGATGTCAGTCGCCTCTATCTCTATGCTGCACCTATCTCGTTTAGCCGAAGATATGATCTTTTATAACTCTGGCGAGTCTAACTTTATCGAGCTTGCAGATACAGTGACTTCAGGCTCATCTTTGATGCCACAAAAGAAGAATCCAGATGCATTGGAATTGATCCGTGGTAAGACTGGCCGCGTATACGGTTCACTTGCTGGCATGATGATGACAGTAAAAGCGCTTCCACTTGCCTACAACAAGGACATGCAAGAAGATAAGGAAGGGCTGTTTGACGCTTTAGATACATGGAACGATTGCATGGAGATGGCAGCTCTGTGTTTTGATGGGATTAAAGTTAACGAGCAACGTACGTTAGAAGCGGCTAAGCAAGGGTATGCGAATGCGACTGAGTTGGCGGATTATCTTGTAGCTAAAGGTATTCCGTTTCGTGAGGCTCACCATATTGTCGGTGTTGCGGTTGTCGGCGCAATTGCTAAAGGATGTGCACTTGAAGAGTTATCAATCTCAGAGCTGAAGGAATTTTCCCCTGTCATAGAAGATGACGTCTATGAGATCTTAACTATTGATTCTTGTTTGGAAAAACGCAGTGCGTTAGGTGGAGTATCACCAAAGCAGGTCGCTCATGCTGTTGAACAAGCCGAAGGTCGTTTGATCGCCCGTGATGCCTACGCTGTGAATGTTCGTCCAGCGCGTTTGACGGATATAGAATCTTTGGAAGGTATGGTGGCGTATTGGGCGAACATGGGAGAAAACCTGCCACGTTCTCGCAGCGAGTTAATACGTGATATTGGATCGTTTGCGGTGGCCGAACATCACGGTGAAGTAACGGGATGTGCTTCTCTTTATGTGTATGATTCAGGGCTGGCAGAAATACGCTCATTAGGTGTTGAGGCTGGCTGGCAGGGCCAAGGCCAAGGGAGTGCCATTGTGCATTACTTGGTTGAGAAAGCCCGTCAAATGGCGATTAAGAAAGTATTTGTCCTGACTCGAACCCCAGAGTTCTTTATGAAGATGCAATTTTTGCCAACCTCTAAATCTTTATTGCCTGAAAAAGTCTTGAAAGACTGTGAGCAGTGTCCTCGTCAGCATGCGTGTGATGAAGTTGCGTTGGAGATTAACTTGGTTGAGAAATCGATAGCGCGAGCTAATGTTGCATAACAAGTCGCGTAGTTTTTAAAAAGATCAAAAAAGATCGCATTTTTGTGGAACCTTATCCAAAAAGCAGGGTCTATTAAAATACCACTGCTTTTTCTTAGAATTATCTAAGAGAGCCCCAAGACCGAAATTGGTTTTGGGGCTTTTTTTCGCTTTTTGTTTAGGAAAATGAACTCAAGTTTTGATCTTATATTTACTTCTTCGCCAAGGAAGGACAATAAAGCGCATCCAGAGGTGAAGAAAGAGTAGGGAGTGAAAAGCAAAGCCTGCAACAAGTATCGATATTGACTCGATGGATTTAGGGCTGTGTTTTCCTAGATACCACCAGAGTGCCCAAGTTATTATTGAAAGACAGGCTAGCTGGATCATGCAGCGCTGACATCGCCCCACCTTTTTCCAAAACCAATTTTTCTCGCAGTATTTGCACGCCATAAGATACTTGTTTACTGGTTTGAACTGAAATCTTGTTTCAGCTTAGTTGAAACGTAAGCGCTCCATAAAACCCGCATTCTAATCGCCTAGCGGGAAGAATAAGAT
>NZ_JAYQDQ010000087.1:0-16609 GCF_038138445.1 Vibrio sp. | reverse complement strand
CCAGAGCCAGAGCCAGAGCCAGAGCCAGAGCCAGAGCCAGAGCCAGAGCCAGATGATAGCGAGGAAGACTTTAAGCTTGATGAGCTTGAACTACCGTCGTTAAGTGAGATCCCATCTGAAGCGGCTCAAGAGCTTGCTAACCATGAGTATAATGAAGCGGCCTTCGAAGAGTTGCTTTCCGAGGATAGTGGCAAGCTAGAAGGAAATTTTGATTTTGACTCTCCAGATTCAATAACTTCTGACAGCGCTGGCTTAGATATTGAAGCTATGCTGGAAGTGGGTGGAGAAGATTGGAACGGCTTTAACCTCTCTCCTGACCAGCAGGCTGAGATTACAGATGATATTCCTGAAGATGAACAGGGAATTTGGGATGAAAATAATAGCCCCGAGCAAGCTCAAGTTTTAGATGAAAACTGGGAAGACCAAGGGGAGCTTGAAGACTTCGTTCCAGACGAAAGTGAGTTTAAGTCTATTGACGAATTAATGGCAGAAGTTGATAACGATGAACAACAGGATATCCAAGAAGAAGATCTTCAACTGGATGTGGGCCTAAGTGATTTTCCAGATGTTATTGGTGATACAGGAAATGTTGATGTTGATGATAACTCTGAGGCCGCCGGTAAGCTCGATTTAGCGAAAATATATATTGAAATGAATGATCCTGAGGGAGCAATTAAGTTACTTGAGGAAGCCATTGTTGACGGCAGTGATGAAATTCGTCAAGAGGCTAAAAACTTGATTGATACAATTAATGGTCGAGGGTAAGTGGGAGTGACGGACACTTAGCCTCTTACCATTTTACGTCAAAATGTATATACTCCTCGGCCAACTTTGGAAGAGAGTAGTCCGATGAGAATTGCATTAGGTATTGAGTACAATGGTAGTCAATACTTTGGTTGGCAGCGGCAGAAGGAGGTTCAAAGTGTCCAAGAAAAGCTTGAGCATGCTTTGACTATCGTAGCTAACCATCCGATAGAAGTTCAATGTGCAGGCCGCACTGATGCAGGTGTTCATGGTACTGGGCAAGTTGTTCATTTTGATACAGATTCAAGTAGAAAAATGGTGGCTTGGACTATGGGAGTGAATGCTAATCTTCCCAGTGATATTTGCGTAAGATGGGCCAAAGAAGTCTCTAATGACTTCCATGCGCGTTTTACTGCAACCGCGCGAAGATATAGGTACATCATTTTCAATAGTACTTTACGACCTGGGATCCTATCTTCGGGAGTGAGCCACTATCATGGTGAGCTTGATATCGCTAAAATGCACCAAGCTGGCCAATGTTTACTTGGCGAAAATGATTTTACCTCTTTTCGTGCTGTTCATTGCCAATCTAAAAGCCCTTGGCGAAATGTTATGCACCTAGATGTAACGCGACATGGTCAGTATGTAGTGGTTGATATTAAATCGAATGCATTTGTTCATCATATGGTGCGTAATATCGTTGGTAGTTTGATATGCGTTGGGCGAGGTGAACAACCCCCTGAGTGGATTGATTGGCTGCTTCAAGCTAGAGATCGCAAGCTAGCTGGTGCGACGGCGAAAGCTCAAGGCCTTTATCTAGTCAGTGTGGATTATCCACAACAATTTGAATTGCCTCAATCTCCATTGGGGCCTCTTTTTTTACCAGATGATTTGAACTAAGCTGTAGTAAATTGTCTAATTAATCAGTTCTTTATAGGGTTTGAGAGGTTGCGTAGCAAATAGGTACAACCAGTTTTTTGTCTACACTTGGCATTTAATATGCTTTAATCCTCTCGCGTAAATTGAGAATTTTTGTCCTTCGAGCATATCGGAGGCAAGTTAAAGAAAAGGTCTTCCATGAGTTGGCTTGAAAAGATTTTAGAAAAAAGTAATATCGTTAGCTCTCGCAAAGCATCTATACCTGAAGGGGTATGGACTAAGTGTACCTCATGTGAGCAGGTACTTTATCATGCTGAATTAGAGCGTAACCTAGAAGTATGTCCGAAATGTGACCATCACATGCGTATGTCTGCGCGCCGCCGCTTAGAGACATTTCTCGACGAAAATAATCGAGTTGAGTTAGCAGATGAGTTAGAGCCGCAAGATAAACTGAAGTTTAGAGACTCCAAAAAGTATAAAGATCGTATTTCTGCTGCTCAAAAGAGCAGTGGTGAGAAAGATGCATTAGTTGTGATGAAAGGTGAACTTCTCGGTCAGCCAATTGTTGCTTGTGCATTTGAATTCTCCTTTATGGGGGGGTCTATGGGCTCTGTCGTTGGGGCTCGTTTTGTCCGAGCTGTTGAGGCAGCTATAGAAAATAAATGCGGTTTAGTATGTTTTTCAGCCAGTGGTGGAGCACGTATGCAAGAGGCCTTGATGTCTTTGATGCAAATGGCTAAAACCAGTGCGGCACTAGAGCGTTTATCGAAAAACGGTTTACCATTTATTTCCGTTATGACAGACCCAACTATGGGTGGTGTCTCGGCGAGTTTGGCGATGCTGGGCGATGTGAATATTGGTGAACCTAAAGCACTAATAGGATTTGCTGGCCGTCGTGTTATTGAACAAACAGTACGAGAAGACTTACCAGAAGGCTTCCAGCGTAGTGAGTTCTTACTCGATCACGGTGCGATTGATATGATAGTTGATCGTAGAGAAATGCGTCAGCGTGTTGGTAGCTTGATGGCAAAAATGACCAATAAACCATCACCTTTAGTTGTTTCTATAAATAATTCACAAAATGAAGCCGCTTATTCTGTACCAGAAGCGGGTGAAAAAGGGTAAAGTAGTCACTAACATACAACCTCAATTATTTGGTTAACGTTAGATGAATCACCTTCAAACACCTCAAGCCACATCTCCACTATCGATGTGGCTTGATTATTTGACAAATATCCACACTTCCACCATCGATCTAGGCCTAGACCGTGTTTTGGCCGTCGCTGAACTGGCAAATCTAACCAAGCCTGCTCCAACTATCATTACTGTCGCTGGGACTAATGGCAAGGGTTCAACCTGTGCTTTGATGGAGGCTATACTCCTTGATGCCGGTTACTCTGTAGGTGTATATAGCTCACCACATCTTATCCGTTATAACGAGCGTGTCCGAGTCAATGGACAGGAAATGGCAGATGAGAAACACACTCATGCTTTTGACTTCATTGAAACTGTGCGTGGAGATATCAGTTTAAGCTTTTTTGAATATGGTACATTGGCTGCGTTGCGTATGTTTCAAAAAGAGCGTGTTGATGTTGTTCTACTTGAAGTAGGCTTAGGTGGTCGGTTAGATGCCACTAACGTCGTTGAGCATGATGTTTCTGTCATCACAAGTTTGGCTATCGACCACGTTGACTGGCTTGGTGATGATATTGAAGTGATAGGCTTTGAAAAAGCGGGTATTTATCGTTCTGGGAAGCCGGCCATATGCGGCCAGCCCAAAGCCCCATCGACAGTTGCTGCCCATGCTGATGATATAGGTGCCGAATTATATCAGGTTGGAATCCAGTATAATTACCAAACAGTAGACGAGCACAACTGGCGCTGGAGTCATGGATCTTATTGTTTAGACCAACTTCCTATTCCGTCATTGCCTTTACCAAATGCGGCCACGGCTCTTATGGCTCTAGCGACTGCTAACTTAGATTTATCAGATATCAACATAGTCAAAGGGTTGAAGGCTGCACAGCTTCCGGGAAGGATGCAGGTTCTTCAACATAAGCCTTGTATCATTTTAGACGTAGCGCATAACCCTCATTCTGCTGCCTACTTGGCTGAGCAAATACAGCTTAAATATCCTAACGAGAAAGTTCGGGTTGTTGTGGCAATGCTTCATGATAAAGATATTCAAGCAACGCTTGATACATTATCTTCCGTAGCACAGGACTGGTATCCTGCTTCGTTGATTGGCCCTAGAGCAGCGAGTGCAGATGAACTGTGTCAATTTTTGCCGGATAATGTTGCGAAATTTTCAACTCCGACACTTGCCTTAAAAACGGCGATCAAAGAAGCTGGGGTAGATGATGTTATCCTCGTCGTCGGGTCGTTCCATACGGTAGGGGAAGTGCTTGAGTATTGGCAGAGTCGAGGAGAATAAATGGCCAGTAAGTTTCAAAAACGTTTAATGGGGACCATTGTATTGGTTTCTATTGGGGTTATTGTGTTACCTGATGTACTTGATGGTGAAAAAACGCACTATAAAGAAGGTGTTGCTAGCATTCCAATAAAACCAGAGCTTGATAGCGCGGTTGAGAGCTTTGAAATTCGAGAACCAGTTGAAGAGACTGTTAGTTTGCCGGATAGTCCTGTCGAAGTTGTACAGCAGCCTCAATCACCTTCGACTGAGGTTAAAGGGCAGGTAAC
Organism: Vibrio sp.; assembly: GCF_038138445.1. Lineage (GTDB taxonomy): Bacteria > Pseudomonadota > Gammaproteobacteria > Enterobacterales > Vibrionaceae > Vibrio. Next base: position 12,286 of record NZ_JAYQDQ010000087.1, on the reverse strand, counting down.
TGTATCGAAAAAAGACACCCCAAATCAAAATGCCTATGTTGATAGTGCATGGATTATTCAGCTAATGGCATTGAAGAATGCAGAAAACGCAAAAAATGTAGTGAAAGATCTGCAAAAAAGAGGGTATCAGGCACATGCTAAGCTCGAAAATGGCTTTACGCGAGTGATTGTTGGCCCAGACGTATCAAAGAGTAAACTTGAGCGCCAGCTCGTAGAGTTGGATAAAATTACAGGCTCAAAAGGCCAACTGCTCAAATTTAAACCGTTAAATCCATAAGAAAACGTTTGCGTCAGCGTTTTTTCTGTTAAAATGCGCGCCAACTTAAGATGTTAGAACCGATGAATTCATTAGATATTGTCATTTTAAGTGTGATCGGCCTATCGGCGGTGATCAGTTTAGTTCGTGGCTTTGCAAAAGAAGCATTGTCGTTAGTTATTTGGTTTGGGGCATTTTTTATAGCCAGCCAGTACTATGCTAAGTTAGCAGTGTACTTTTCCAATATACAAGACGACATGTTTCGTAACGGAGCAGCGATAGCCGTATTGTTTGTTTCGACACTTGTTGTAGGCGCTATAGTTAACTATGTTATTGCCCAACTCGTACAGAAGACTGGTTTGTCTGGAACAGACAGAGTATTAGGTGTTGTTTTTGGTGGCTTGAGAGGTGTGCTCATTGTTTCCGCTGCGCTGTTTTTTATGGATACGTTTACCTCGTTTTCAGATTCAGAGTGGTGGAAAGGCTCGCAGTTGGTACCGGAGTTTAGCCGTATTATTGCGCCTTTCTTTGAGCATATACAAGCTACGTCGAGTTTCTTATCTGGTGCACGATAGCGCACCAGCCATTGTCGCAAATCGAGGGTTAGGACATGTGTGGTATTGTTGGAATCGTGGGTGCAACGCCTGTAAACCAGTCTATTTATGACGCATTGACTGTGTTGCAGCACCGTGGCCAAGATGCCGCGGGTATTTGTACCATAGAAAGCAATCGTTTTCGTCTAAGGAAAGCGAATGGTTTAGTAAAAGATGTGTTTGAAGCTAAGCACATGCAACGCCTTCAAGGGACGGTAGGTATAGGTCATGTGCGTTACCCAACTGCTGGTAGCTCTAGTGCTTCAGAAGCACAACCTTTCTATGTCAACTCCCCATTTGGAATTACTCTTGCTCATAATGGAAATCTCACTAACGCTGCAGAGGTGCGTGAGAAATTATTTGAGAAAGATCGTCGTCATGTGAACACAACCTCAGATTCTGAAGTTTTGCTCAATGTCCTGGCTCACGAAATTGACACGGTTAAAGGCAACGTGACTGCAGAAGATGTGTTTCGAGCTGTCACTAATGTGCACCGTACCATCAAGGGTGCATATGCGGTTTCCGCTATGGTGATAGGCCACGGTATGATTGCGTTCCGTGACCCTAATGGAATTCGTCCTCTTTGCTTAGGAAAGCGTGAGGTTGGCGGCCATCAAGAGTATATGATTGCCTCAGAGTCGGTTGCTCTCGATGCGGTTGGGTTTGATTTTGTGCGTGATCTAGCACCTGGTGAAGCTATCTATGCAACATTTGATGGACAGCTACACACTAAGCAATGCGCGGATAATCCTGCACTTAATCCTTGCATATTCGAGTTTGTATATTTTGCGCGTCCAGACTCTTTTATCGACAAAATCTCCGTATACAGTGCTCGTGTTGAAATGGGTAAAAAGCTTGGTGCTCGTATTCACGAAGATTTCAGCCATCTGGATATTGATGTGGTAATTCCGATACCGGAAACATCATGTGATATTGCCCTGCAAATTGCTCAGGCTATTGATAAACCTTATCGTCAGGGGTTCGTGAAAAACCGTTATGTTGGTAGAACCTTCATAATGCCAGGTCAACAGCAACGTAAAAAGTCTGTCCGTCGCAAGCTCAACGCGATCCGTTCTGAGTTTAAAGACAAAAATGTATTGCTTGTTGATGACTCTATTGTTCGAGGAACTACCTCGGAACAAATTATTGAGATGGCGAGAGAATCAGGAGCGAAAAAAGTGTTTATGGTCTCTGCTGCACCAGAGGTTCGTTTCCCTAACGTGTACGGCATTGATATGCCAAGCGCTAATGAATTAATTGCACATGGTCGTGATAATGATGCGATTTGTAAGCAGATAGGTGCGGATGAGCTTATTTTTCAGACCTTAGAAGACTTGATTTCCGCAGTTGGCATGGGGAATACCGATATAACCAAATTCGATGCTTCAGTTTTCAATGGTGATTATGTTACCGGTGACATTGATCAGAAATACCTCGATTTCTTGGAGTCACTGCGTAGCGATGATGCGAAAGTCCAGCGAGAAATTCAGCAAGATCTTGCTAACTTAGAGCTGCATAATGAAGGAGCTTAGCTCTTAATATCGTATTTGGTCGTAAAATAGGCTGATGTGTTTACATCAGCCTTTTTGCGTATTTTAAGAGGCTTGTGATTTATAAAACTGGGCTAACACAAATATACTTGCTGCGCTGATGACCACTGAGGGGCCAGCAGGAGTGTCATAGTTCCAAGACATACTCAAGCCTAATAAAACGGCAATGGCACCTAGGCAAGAGGCGATTATTGCCATTTGTTCAGGTGTCCGAGCAAAACGCCTTGCTGTAGCTGCCGGTATAATTAGCAATGAGGTCATGATTAGTGCGCCAACGAATTTCATCCCAATGGCAATGACTAAGCCGACCAAAATCATGAGTACCAACTGCATTAGCTCGACATTGTGCCCTTCAACGGCTGCAAGCTCTTCACTTACTGTCGTTGCGAGCAAAGACTGCCAAAAATAATAAAGCACGCCACAAATAACGATAACACCGGAGAAAATATAGATAAGGTCTTCTGGTGTTACGGCCAGCAAATCACCGAATAAATAGCTCATCAAATCAATTCTTACATTGTCAAGAAAGCTTACAGCGACGAGCCCCAAAGAAAGAGCGCTGTGTGCCAATATTCCTAGTAATGTGTCCGTTGCAACCAATTTTTGCCTTTGCAAAGTTACTAAGATGAATGCTAAAGCTAAGCAGCAAACTGTTAAAGCCAAATAAAGATTTATATCGAGCAAAAAACCTAAAGCTAGTCCCATTAGTGAGGCGTGAGCCAAGGTGTCTCCGAAGTATGCCATTTTTCGCCACACCACAAAGGAACCAAGAGGACCTGCGATAATGGCAATACCAAGTCCAGCAAGAATAGAAGGCAATAAAAATTCAATCATGATGGTGACCGTGTGAATGGTTTGAACAAGTAGCTGCCTCACCTGAAACAGGTTCGCCGGCGAGGTCATGGTGATGGTGGCTGTGTTGGTGATGATAAAATGCCAGAGATTCGCTTTTGGCAGCACCAAATAAAGCAATATAGCTAGGGTGTTTGGTTATATCGGCTGGAGCTCCGGAGCAGCAAATATGGTGGTGTAAACAAATTACGTCATCGGTTTTAGCCATAACTAAATGTAAATCGTGAGAGACCATAAAAACGGCACATTGAAAACGATGGCGTATAGTGTCAATAAGATCGTATAGATCAATCTGTCCTTGAACATCGACGCCTTGAGCTGGTTCGTCAAGGACAAGTAAATCTGGTCGTTGAAGAAGAGCTCTTGCAAGCAAAACGCGCTGACATTCCCCTCCGGATAGGGAGTGCATACTGGCTTTGATTAGGTGCTCAGCACCAACTAAGTTAAGCGCTTCTCTTAATTCTTGAATACTGTATTTTCCCGCGAGCTTCATAAAACGTTGAACACTTAAAGGAAGAGACTCGTTGAGTTTGAGCTTCTGTGGAACATAGCCCACTCTTAAGCCCTTAACTTTGGTGACACTGCCTTTGTATTGCTTTTGAAGCCCTAAAAGTACCTTAACTAGGGTGGACTTTCCGGCACCATTTGGACCGATTAAAGTGGTGATTTCACCTTTTTTTATGGTAAGGCTGACCTGATCTAGGATTTTACGTTCTCCAAATTGAACGCATACATGCTGGAGTTCGACCAGTGCCGACATAGATAAGACTCATTTGCAAAAAACTATTGTTATAATGTAACATCTGTCAAACTTTAACACCATAGATGAGTGATATTGACTTATGAAATTTCTTGTTCCCTTATTATCTTTATTGGTTATGACTAGTGTCAATGCGAGCCAAGTTTTGACCAGTATTAAGCCTATTCAGATGATTGCTTTTGAAATTACTAGAGGAATTTCTAATCCTGAGGTTTTGCTAGATTCAACGACGTCTCCGCACGATTATGCGCTAAAACCTTCGGATGTTAAACGTTTAAAGCAAGCTGATCTTGTCGTATGGTATGGCCATGATTTAGAGCCTTTTTTAGCCAAAGTACTGGAAGGTCGTCAAAATACTCTGACGATTAGTAAGATAAATGAGTTAGACCTTAGGGCATTTGCACCAGAAGATCATCATCATGATGGTCACGATCATGGTAACCACGATCCCCATGTTTGGCTTGGCTTAAAACAAAGTGCTCAAGTAGCTAAGGCTTTGAGTGAAAAGCTTGCACTCATAGATCCTAAAAATGAAAGTGTTTATCAGTCGAACTATAAAAGTTTTGTTAATAAACTCGAAGAGCAGTCTAAGAAATGGCGCACACAGTTAGAGCCAGTAAAAGAAGTTGGGTACTACGTATTTCATGATGCATATGGCTATTTTGAGCAAGACTACGGTCTTAATCATATTGGAGAGTTTACTGTGAGTCCGGATAGAAAGCCGGGTGCGAAGACGCTGATTGATATCAAAACGAAGCTATCAAAAGGAGATGCGAAATGTGTATTCTCAGAGCCTCAGTTTTCGCCCGCTGTGATAGATTCAGTAACTAGAGGAAGTCTTGCGAGAAAAGGAGAGCTAGATCCACTCGGCACTGAAACAAAAGTTGGCGCTGATAGTTACTTTAATTTTATTCAATCTATCACTGATAGTTTTGTCGCATGTTTAAGTAATCAGAGTGAATGATAGTGTTATTTCGAAACACAGCCTGATATCAGCTTTCTCGAAGTTTGTTATTAGGCAAGTGTTTTTTGAATCAATATCTTGTTTCTGGCTCCCAAATACGATACTTTCTACAGAATGATTAATTAAGTAAATGATTAATTAGTGATTAATAAATTAAAATCCCAAGTTTTGGTTTGGGGTTTTACTCCAATGGATGTGGTAATTGCGCAAAGGAATGTGCGGTGAAAAGGGCAATTTGCTTTTTAGTACTCTCACTTTTAGTTCGCCTTACCCTGGCAGAGGAGCGGTTTTCTCCACTGCTATACCCGATACAAACACAGACAAAAGGTCAGTTGTTTGTTGCCAAGTCACTCTTCCCTAATGAAACAGACGGCCTTTGGTTCCAAGATCAGAATGACAAACTGTTTTTCTTTGATGGGCAAAACGTTTTACCTAATTTTGATTTGAACCTTGAAGTACAGCCTAACCAGCTAGCTTTTTTGGATCATACATTTTGGCTTTCTCTAGGCCATGAAGTTTATCGTTTTCTTCCAGGGCAAACTGAACAGTTAGTATTCAGTCTTTCGCCAGGCTCAGAAATTGGAAGCATCGGTGTTTCAGGACGTTATATATGGGTTGCTGACCAGTCGGTTTTTTATACCTATCAAGGTGACAGTAAGGCTTTTTCTTCGTACTCACTTGGTAAGCTAGAACAATACAGTCAGTTTTCTGACTTAAAAGTTAATGATGCTAAGTTAACTGATGTTGGCTGGGTACTAGCGACTAATAATGGCCTTTATATATCAGACTCGCAAACAGATAGCTTTAAGCGCTTTGTTAACTTTGATACAAAAAATATTACCACCCTTTATTACTCTTCAGCTCGTCAAGAACTAGTGGTTGGTACCGATATCGGTGCTTTTATCATTGATTTACAACAGCCTGATTTATCGAGCTATCAAGTATCATACCACCATGTATTGAGTCTGACAGGAGCATCAAGAGGTTATTGGATAGGAACCAGTGGTGGTTTAGAGATTCTCTCTTTTGCCAACACCACACACGCATTAAGCCAAGTGAATCATTTTGGGGGGCAGAAAATATATTCTGTTATTTATACCAAACAAGGTGAGATTTGGGTTGCTAGTGACTCAGGTATTTATTTCTTCTCAGAGTTTTCCCGTTCTTTCAATCGATTATCCAGTTTTTTGTTAGCTGAAGGATTAACAAAGGAAAAGCTCATTCGTTTTAAACAAGCCAGTCAGGAAAATAGCTTTTGGCTAGTGACGAGTCTTGGTCTGCGTAAATTTTTGATCGATAACCCCAACTCAAGCCAACTTGTATTTGAAGGACAGGTTAACGATGCTGTTGAGCTTAACGGCACGCTTTGGGTAACTACCGATAAAGGGGTTTTATCTCTCGATAGCTCCTCTGGCGCTCAACTTAGAGGTGAGTTACCAATTTTTATGCAAGCTCTTTCTGCCGATCTTCTAGCCATCGATCAAGATGAAGGTATATGGGGAGCAGATGAGAATCGTATTTGGCGCTATGACACTGTAAGTGGTGAGCTGCTGCAGTTTGCTTCGGAGTGGATGACTAACGGAAAGCCACATGCTCAACTAAATCATATGAGCGTAGACAAAAATAATAAATTGGTATTAGGTACAGATCATGGTGTCTACGTTGTTAATAATGGTCAAGTTCACTATATTAATGGATCAGATAAGTTTGGCCCTATAGTTAGTATTTCTGAGATTGAACTAGGATATTTTGCAGTTGCAGGCCGTTTTAGCGGGTTCATTCTCGATGTAAATACATTACAGCTTCAAACACTAAGTACAGTGAACCCTAATTTGTCTTTGAAGTGTTTGGCCAGCATTAGAGGTGAGTTTTGGTTAAGCTCCACGGTCGGTTTGACACGATATGATTCTAGTGGGCAGATTCTTCAACATTACGGCGAGCCTTTTGGCTTGGTTGATAATGAACTTCAGGCAGGACTTTGTGCTTCTGGTACAGCATTTAACCGTGAAAGCCTTTTTCTTGGTTCAAAAGAAGATTTGATTGTTGTTGATATTGAAAATCTTACGGTTGGCTCTGTTCCAAAGAGTCGAATCATCTTAAGTGAAGTTAAAATCAATCAATCTCGGTACTCTTTAGGTGGCGTATTAGCGGCCCCACACGCCGAATTTGGTGACTCACTTTCTTTTCAATTTGGTGCTCTTCCTAATGTGAGTGAGCTAAGGCTTGAATACCGTTTGAGTCAAAATGACAATTGGATACAACTTCCAGGGTTTTCTTTAACACTTGCTCATTCTTTGCCAGGGCATCATGTATTGGAAGTTAGAGGTGTAGTTAATGGTTCAGCGGTAACCGATATAGAAAAGTTGGTTTTTTCTGTGGATGTACCTTGGTATATGGGTGGATATGCTGCTCTATGTTATCTACTGATATTTATCGCTTTTGTGGTGGGCTTGATAAATTGGCGTTCTCGTTTAGCCGTCAAAACAAACAGAATTCTCAAATCACAAGTCGCACTTAAAACCAATCAATTACGTCATCAAAGCAGAATCCTTTTAACCAACAATGAGCATTTGAGAAAGCAATTGCAAGTCCGTCGTATTCTTTATCGGCAATTGATAGAAGATTTGAAAGGAAGAATGAAGGACTTTTCATTGAAGATTGTGACTGACGATAAGAAGGGTAAGCAGCAGCTCTATCGCTACGTTAATCATGAGCTAGATTTACTTCTTAATTATAGAGCTATGAGTAGTGGCACATTACCTGCGTATAGTTTATCTCTAATCGTTAAGTCTGTTCTTGATGGATGGCAAGAAGAGATCAGTAATGCAGGCTTGTCTATTGAGGCAGACTTAGAACACAGTGAAAATTTATACGTTACTCTTTATATTGCAAATTTAGACCGCGTATTTAACTTGCTTGTTGATCATTTAATTCAACGTTGTGTTAAAGGGCAAAAAATTCACATGACATACCGCTATGAAAAAGAGAGTGTCGTGTTTTCTATGTCAGAAAGTGTTCAGGATTCCGATGACGCTCTGCTTCGTTATCCCCAGGTGTGGAATGAAATCGAGACCTTAGTAAAAGAAAGTGGTGGAACTTTGCATCGATATATTTCTGGTGAGTATCACCGAACAGAATTTACATGGCCTAGAAGTGAACAGCCTGATGAAAACTCCATAATTCGTTTTATAGAATCAAGCTTTCCGGCTCTAAATCCAAGTAATCAGTGGCTAAAAAAACTGCAAGATCTGGTTATTAACAACTACTCTGATTCTGAATTTGGGACGTCGGTAGCTGCTAAGCAGATGTATATGTCAGAGCGTAGTTTACAACGTAGGTTCAAATCTGCTACTGAACGAACCTTCACGGATTACTTGACTGAAATTCGTTTGGACTACGCATGCCGTCGTCTTCTTGATGGACAAAAGGTATCTGATGTCGCGTTTGAATGTGGGTTCAATGACCCATCGTATTTTAGCCAGCGGTTTAGACACAGGTTCGGCGTGTCGCCAACTCAATTTGTCGAAGCACAAGACTAATGCTGTTACGTCTGATTCAACAAAAACGATTTAAATCGTTACTCCTCATAATGTTCTAAAAGAACTTCATAAATAATGATATTTAATTCATTAACTTAACTTTTTAATCTAGTATTTGTAGCTTGTTCAAGCATCAGATAACTCTGAAGTGAGAAGCATTTTGCAGTTGCTTAGGTGTAGGATTCTGGCATGATGCGTAAAAAATTACGTGGTATAGCCGGGGGACTATACCACGGGTGTCAATGACACCTTCGCTTGCTGCCGGAGTGGTGCGGGTTGCACCACCTCTGGAATTGTCATCAGGGGTATTCCCTGTTGACTTGGTTAACTATAATGCTAGGTCATTGTTTTACTTATAAAATTAACGCCAAGCTGATATTACAAAAGCGACAGTTTATCTAGTTTGTTGATATTTAATGTTTTTTTTTAAGATTTGATTTGTTATTTGAATGAAAACAACAAGAATAGAACACTAAATCTTATACTTTTTAACGTAATTAACGGCTGTGGATTAACGTAAATAACGTTGCAAATCTGCAATGTTTGATTTCGGACAAGATTTACAAAATTTACACAAGTTAAGATCGAAAGTCTTAATGCTAATATTTCTCATTTTTATCTTTAATTGGCCTCTTTTATGAAATTGTCACACTTAAGCCAAGGGCAGAAAGCAAGGATTACTGGGTTTTCACAGTTATCAAACGATGTTAGAAAAAAGCTCATGGTTATGGGGTTGTTGCCTAACACACCAGTTACCCTTATCCGTAAAGCACCTATGGGGGATCCACTTCAAGTGGAGGTCAGAGGAGTGTCTCTTGCAGTAAGAACAAAGATTGCAGACTCAATAGTGGTGGAGATTAAATGATGCAGTATCAAATCCTCACTGTTGGAAATCCAAATAGTGGCAAGACAACGTTATTTAATGGTTTGACTGGTTCAAAGCAACAAGTTGGTAACTGGGCAGGAGTGACGGTCGAAAAGAAAACGGGTCGATATACTCATTCTGGGGATGAATTTTTTCTTACTGATCTTCCAGGCATTTATGCCCTTGATAGCGGTAATGACGGAAACAGTATTGACGAGTCCATTGCTTCTAGGGCTGTTTTGACTCATCCAGCAGATTTAATTATTAATGTTGTAGATGCGACCTGCTTAGAGCGCAGTTTGTACATGACACTTCAACTGCGAGAATTGGGTCGACCCATGCTGGTTGTCCTAAACAAGATGGATGCCCTAAAGCGTGAGCGTCAAACCATAGATGTCAAAGCATTAGAAAAAATGCTCGGTTGTCCGGTTTTTGCCTTGTCAGCGAATGATCGTGGCCAAGTTCAGCGCTTTAAAGAGCACTTGCACAAAACACTGGTTTTGGGTGTTGCTTTAGAGGAGCTGGATATTACCTACCCTGAGGTGTTTGAAAATGCGATTGATAGTATTCAATCGATATTCCAAGATCATGAGCAAGCATCTCCTAGGGCTTTATCCATTCGTGGACTAGAAAATGATCTATTGGTACTGAATGCCTTAACGGCAGAAGACAGAAATCGAGTCACTCAAGCTCAGAAAGCGCTCGAAATTGATATCGATTTATTAGTGGCTGACACCAAATACACCTTTTTGCATCAGCAATGCAAGCGAGTACGCAGGGCAGAAGGCAAGCTTAGCCATAGCTTTACTGAAAAAGTGGATAGCATCATTCTCAATAAATGGATTGGTGTTCCATTCTTTTTTGTTGTCATGTATCTAATGTTTATGTTTTCCATCAACATAGGTAGTGCTTTTATCGACTTCTTTGATATTGGTGTTGGAGCACTATTGGTTGATGGTGGTCACTACTTATTGGATGATCATTTACCCGTGTGGCTAGTCACTTTGATAGCTGATGGCGTTGGTGGTGGTATTCAAACAGTTGCTACCTTTATCCCCGTGATTGCTTGTCTCTATTTGTTCCTCGCGTTATTGGAAAGTTCGGGCTACATGTCTCGAGCTGCTTTTGTTTTAGATAAAGTGATGCAAAAGGTAGGGCTTCCTGGTAAAGCCTTTGTGCCTCTGGTGCTGGGTTTTGGTTGTAATGTACCAGCGATTATGGCAACGAGGACTTTAGACCAAGAGCGTGAAAGAAAGCTCGCTGCTTCGATGGCGCCCTTTATGTCGTGCGGTGCGCGTCTTCCGGTTTATGCGCTATTTGCTGCTGCCTTTTTTCCACAAAGTGGTCAGAATGTCGTGTTTGCTCTCTATCTTCTTGGTATTGCGGCGGCTGTATTTACTGGCTTTATTCTCAAACGTACACTTTATCCCGGTTCCAGCGATAGCTTGGTAATGGAGATGCCAGACTATGAACTCCCTACTGTACAAAATGTGCTGCTCAAAACATGGCAAAAGCTTAAACGGTTCGTTTTAGGGGCCGGAAAAACGATTGTAGTCGTCGTTACCATTTTAAGCTTCCTCAACTCCTTGGGTACTGATGGTACATTTGGTAATCAAGATAGCGAGAAGTCGGTGTTATCCAGAGTCTCTCAAGCAGTGACCCCCGTTTTTGCTCCTATTGGTGTCGAAAAAGATAATTGGCCCGCTACAGTAGGTATTATTACTGGTATCTTTGCTAAGGAAGCGGTGGTTGGCACGTTAAATAATTTATATGCGCCAACAGAGGAGGGTGAAGCGGAATTTGACTTGATTTCTAGCCTCAAAGAAGCCGTTATGTCGATACCTGAGAATTTGGCCGATTTGAGCTATTCAGACCCTCTAGGTATTGAAGTAGGGGATTTAACAGACAGCTCTGTTGTTGCTGAAGAGCAAGAGGTCGATGCGTCTATTTTTGGTAACCTTAACCAGCGTTTTGTCTCTAGTCATGCGGCTTTTGCCTACCTGATCTTTATTCTGCTTTACACGCCGTGTGTGGCCGCTATGGGGGCTTATGTTCGTGAATTTGGACATAAATTTGCACGCTTTATCGCCCTATGGACTATGGGACTTGCTTATGGTGGTGCAGCGCTTTATTACCAAGCAACGCATTTTTCACAGGCTCCTATGGCTAGTTCAATATGGATTAGCAGCATATTGTTGGTGTGTATGTTAACTTATCGAGCCTTAAAATTTGTCGGCAAAAAGCAACAAACATTGGAGGCGCAGGTAGGATGATTTTGCAAGCCCTCAAGTCATATATCGCAGAACAAGGCTGTGTAAGTCAGAAATCTCTTGCTAAGAAGTTTGCTATGAGTGAGGACGGTGTTGATGCCATGCTGCAAGTTTGGATAAGAAAAGGCGTGATCTCTCGATTAGTCGATACCAATAGTGCTAAAAAAATTACCCGAGTTAGATATTCCTTAACTGGTACAGGTGGCTTGTCGCTTACGGTAACAATGTAAAAAAAGCCGCTGGTAACAGCGGCTTTTTTAATCTTTTTTAAATAACTTACTTAGTGATAAAACATTCTGAATCTTAGTCAGCATTGCTTTTTGTTCACTCTCACAGCGCATCTTTCCCTCTGTGTTGCCCCATATTGGACCAGGCCATGCAATATCTGTTTTATAGCGTGCTATGTGATGAACGTGCAGCTGAGGGACCATATTACCTAGTGCGCCCAAATTGAGTTTGTCAGGTTGAAAAATAGCTTCTAATGCCTGACTTACCGTTTGAGATTCAAGCAGAAATTGCTGCTGATCTTGGATTGGTAAGTGGTGCAACTCTTTGGCATTTTCTCTCTTTGGTACAAGAATGACCGTAAGCTGGCGGTGAGCCCCATTTAACTGAAAGCTGGCACCGACTAAAAATA
>NZ_JAYQDQ010000086.1:0-16803 GCF_038138445.1 Vibrio sp. | reverse complement strand
CAATTCTTCGATAAAAATGATGGCAAAACTGTCAATTTGTATGTCAGTAAAGAGCTCATGAACTGTGGAAGATTTGGGCACTATGTCGATGAAGTATTGAGTACAGAAAACGTGAAATATTTTCAAGTCTTCTTACTTAACCCAAGTTCGTCAAATAGAGAAAATTCACAAGGAAATACCATTATTAACCTTCATATATCAGATTTAAGGCAATTGGTGATGTTCTACGAGCTGAAAACCAAAACTTCTGCTGAGTCTGAGTCCGAAGAAAGCTGTGGCGATAACTGTGCATGGTGAGCGAGTCTTGTTACAAACACCATAATGTCCACAATATCTGTTAATGAAATCTCTTTATGAGCTAAACGGAGATCATCAAGTGAAAGGGGCGGTGTGCTAAAGCTTCCTTCCCATATCGTGAGCAGGAAGGTTTTATCATGATCATAATGAATAATAAGCTCAGTGACGGCGCGTCCCGCACGATAGGTGGTCATGCGAATCTTATCGATATTAATGAACTGCTTTAAAAAATCATTCATGACAGCCTGACTGTGACTTTCTTTGAGAATCCGGTCGGTGGAACAGACGCTGTAGAGGTGTTTTTGTTGTGTATTATTTTCCATGATAAATCTCCTATTGTGCACGGCGGGCTTCTTTGAGCATCCGCAGATGGTCAACGTAGTAGCGCCAATTCTTCTTCGTTAATGGCTCTTCTGGCGTGAAGCGTTTGTCTTCACTGGTGAAGGCAAACAACCCTTTTCGATTCATCAGTGTGGTGATGGCATCGATACCATCCCAACGTAAATAAGCGGTGCGTGTTTGGTAATGTCTGTTGTCAATGTCAAAGCACGCAGGTGCCTTGACCAGAGCGGCAAAGGCCACGTCTTGAGTTTTTATTGGAGGGGCTAATGTGCTGCATTGGCGTTTGATGACGCTGTCTGAAACCACAATGGCCTTGATACCCAAATCGATGACGTTCTTGCCATCAATGTGAATAAGCCATTGGTCAATGGCTTCGCTGATGTCCGCTTTGACTTCTTCTGCGGTGTAGTTCGCGTGGGTCTGAGGCTTATAGGCGCCATACATGAGGCGATAGGTGAGGTGTGATTCATCAAACTTGGGTTGGTCTGTCACGCCTTCCTTGATAGCGATGATTTCCTTGCAATCGGCAAGAAAGGTTTGGTCGTTGGAGGTGGGAAGTAAAACGTATTGCATGGGGGAGCTCTTTTTGATTGAGATGTTAATTAAGAGAAGGTAGGGTGTTATGAAAGAGGTGGCACCAACACTCCAAGCGTGAAATTCATTCACGGTTTGGTGTCATTTCTTTTACTCGGCGCTGCGTGTGATGCGGTGACGGGGGTTTTATCACGCATGTCTGCCTCTTTTCTCACCCGTTGCCAATAAGCGGCAAACTCAGATGAAGCGTGTTTTAATGTGGTTTGGCTTGGCACATTGAGCCGTCTCATCAGCTCGATATCGCATTCTAAAATGGGGAATTCATTGTCCATTTCGTTCACATCCTTGATGTTGTTAGAGAAGAGCGGAAGTTGTTAGGATTTCGCGCCTTCTACAAGCGCGATTTCCATGAAATGTTCAGCCCAAATCTGGCGCTAATCATAAAGTCCTTGAGTTGAGATACTGGATGGCGCAGCGCGTACACGTCGGGTGATGCTGCTGTTGATGTACTTTTTGACGTATCCATTTCTAAAGCCGCGGTTAGGACTGCCGGTGTTGTAATAGGAGAGAGCGATTTGCAGCGCAGCGCCCGGCTCTGGATTTATTTTCAGTGCGCGTTGGTAGCTTTCATGAAGAATTTTCGAGCCAACCTGGATGTTTTTGCAGGGGGTAAACATCTCTTCTATTGTGACGCCGTAAGCTTTGAGGTTGTTTGTGTTGATTTGCATCAGACCCAAATCAACCGAGTGGCCAAGAGAGAGGTAGTAGTTCGCCAAGTCGATGGCTTCCTCTTTTGTTCCCGGTTGTTTAAATTTGGGGGGGCTATGGCCTGGAAGCTTATTGACGTTGATTGCGAAGGGGTTGAAGCTCGATTCGTTTTTTATGACTTGTTCGATGGTGGTCGGGTGGACTTGATAAATGCAGTCGGTGTATGGGGTGATGTCTATCATAGGAAGCTAACCTCCTTTAAAAGTCAGTATGGGTGTTGCCCGCCCGAGAATAGCCTCAGTGCTAACGGCGCCAAAGTAGCGGCCGTCGAAGCTGTCAAAGGGGGCGAAATCTGAAAGCAGCAAAACTTCGCCTTTATTCAGAGTGAGGTCTTGAGGCTTAGGTAATGTTCGATGAAGACTATCTGCAGCATGGATTGGGTATTGCGTGAGTGCTTCACCGTTTATGCTGATAACACTATCGAAGGTAATGGTGTCGCCTTGAGTAGCCATGATTTTCTTGATGAGCGGTGTGCTACCACTTGAGCAGGTGCCGTGCTTTACATAGCCTCGCTCTAAAGCAAGGGTTATTGCGTTGCCACTAGGGGGGCAGAAAGAGACCAGTTCACCCTGTTGGTAGGGTGGGGAAGTCGTGATTTGGTACACACCTAGCGGATAGGAAGAGGTTAAATTAATGCGAAATCCCAGAATGTAGACTAGGCTCAGTCCAATGAACGTCGTGAGAAAAACGTTGGTTTTCATGTTTCTAAGCGCTCCCTGATGGCTAGGGAATAATAAGGTAAACTGTGAACAAAATGACATACGATTAACACAGCAATATAACGGATGGGTACAATAGGTCTCGATTTTCTTGGCCCTATTAGAAAATCGCTTCTTGTTACTCTTTATTGATGTACTTATTATTCCGCATCTACCTCGGACTTCGGTTCGAGGTTTTTTTATGTCGTTAAAACAAGGTGATGGCTCGGGTAGCTACGCTACACTTATCATAAAAGAATGCGGAGACGTCGATGGGGAAACACAAGCAACAATATTGGGTATGGGTGACTGTTGGGGGGCTAGGCTTGTACTTTTTGCTTCTTGCTAATGGTTTTAAGCAGTGGGTTGGCATCCCTTTTGATGTGACGGTAGAAATGCTGAACATCCATACCATAGCATTTGCGCTTCTTGTGTTTATCTTGTTCCATAACCCATTGGCGGAATATCTTCTGCCCATCTCTGGCGTCTTTTTCTATCTCGGCTTTGTACCGGTGTTACACTACCTAGCCATTTTTTATGACACAGAAGCGTTAATCAGCGAACCTTGGTGGTCAACAACAAGGTTTCATGTCGCTGCGGGACTGATGATATTAATCATCGGTTATGCCGTGGTGATTTATCGTCGGCGCAGGTGAGCGTTAGTTTTGACTCTGATTGGCCTTCTTGTTTTTCCAATGAGCGTGTGCTCGATAATATCGACGCAGCGTGTCTTTATGTATCCCTAGCATCGCCGCCGCTTGGGTTTGATTGCCATAGGTATGGATGAGAACTGACTCAGTGAGGGTGCTCTGAATCAAAGGGAGTATCCAATCGAACTTAGGGTCTTCCGGTGAATTGACGAACTCTTTTTGTATCAGCTCAATGATGGCCGAGCGGTCAATCAAAGGCGGAGGCGTTAAGCGCTTAATATCAGTATCTTGCATAAGTTATCCCTAAGTTATTCATATTTTTTGTGGATAAGTTGGTGTGTAGAGATTTACTTACCCAATAAAAAGGCCAGCGTGAGCGCTGGCCAATATCAAATGAGTCCGAAATCTTAGTACTTACGGCGTAGTGAGGCAATACTCAGTAAGAGTAGACTCCAAAATCCCAAAGAACCGCCACTGTCACCGCCAGAACTTCCGCCACCGGCATTGTCTTCTGGCTTGTTGATGTGAACCGATTCAGAGTCAGACAAGAACAACTTGCCTTCACCGCCATTGCTTTCAATGACGTACGTGCACTGCTCAAAAGGTGAAATTGTGCCTTTCGTTATACAGGTACTCTCGTGAGTAAGGAGTGTGACATCGCCCTCTGTATAAGCAGAATCGGTGACACCACCTTGGTGCAGGGATTGTACGGTGATAGTAGTACGACCATTGGCATCAGCTAAGGTTGGGTAATGCCATCTATCAATGTTGCTCGTTAAGAAATCTTGTACAGCTTGGATGTCAGTGCCGTAGGTTTCGCGGGTATTTATCTCATTACCATTATCATCCCAACTGACGGTAACGTCGCTCCCCTTATGTATCGCTATTATTTCGTTGGTCTCATTTACCCAAGCTGCCCCAGAATCCCCCCCGGTAGTGTGCTTCTCTTCGTCAACCACGTCGGCGTAGAGAGCGAAATGATCGACCCAGTGGTAATGACTGAACGTCAGCGCAACGGAGTTGAGGGTATCAATGGTGCCTCCAAATCCCGCAATGATGATCGGCTCATTTTCTTCTCGGTTTTCAATGTTTAAGAATTGGATGTTTGAGTATTCGATTGGTTGAGCTATGGTCACAATGCCAATATCTTCACCAGAGAAGCTGCCATCTTCGACAAAGTTTGGGTGACCAATTCGGTTGGATGCGGGATAGCTATCGCCGGTTGAAATAGTGAAACTATCAAGCTCTGATTCTTCAAGACAGTGTGCTGCGGTTAGCACGTAGCGTCCCGCAATGATGGTGCCGCTACATAAACCTTGACGCCCGGTTTGTTGGCTGTCGAATCGAACCGTATTATTGTGTTGTGACCAGTCTATGGGAGTTCCGTTTTCAACCGCAAACGCTTGACTGGATAAAAGAGCAAAAGAGATGAATGTAAAAGTTTTTTTGAGCATAATTTATCCTAAATCGGGTTCCTTGCTTAGCCGAATTGTATCAAATTTAACCATATGAAACGATATTAACATCTTGTTTTATCTATGATCATTTGTTCTATAAAACGCATTTTTATGATCGATCGGCATACTTGATTCTTAAAAAGAAGCGCCGTTAAATTACGGCGCTTTTGAAGGTGTATTAACGGCTACTCGCACTCGTAGTATTTGGTGCGGATATCACAGTCAAAGTCGCCATTTCCAACGTGGGTGCAATCTTCATAATCTTGGCTGCCATAAGAGCCTTTAGGAGAGCATTGTTGCCCTGTCGGGTCTCCCTTGAACATCATTGAAGAGTCTATGTAGTAAGGGTTTCCAGTGAATGCTGCCCAGGTTCCAAACTCCCCACTCTCTGATGCATCAGGGTCGAATTCAGCATCGGTTAAACCTTTTGTATCTGGAGGGTTATGTACCGCTGCGTTCGCGGATTCATAAGGTTTGCTTGATTCCAGTGCGTCGTCGTAGGTGACTTTTGCGTGCACGGTGGTGCTTAAGCACAGCGCGGGGATGAGTAAATACTGCGTTTTCATATATGCTCCTTGGTTACTTACATTGGGTAAAGGCGGTGATTTCGCCCGTGTTTACTTTTTTAAACTCTCCAGTTATTAATGATTTAACTCTAATCTCCAAGCCGACCTGCCAGTGCTCGTCGTTCGTGCCAATAGGTTCGATATAAGGTTTTTGGCTACCGGTCAGTTCATAGTTCTTATCTATGTATATTTGTCCTATCCCCAAAGCTATGTCGGGATTCATACCGTTAGGACAAGCTGGTTTTTTCACTAAGTCACCATGTTTGACGGTATAGATGTCTACTAACCCTTTACTGACGATTTTTTGAGTGCCATCTGAGTTTGCAATCGTGACGTCTTGGATGTTGGTGATGGAATATCTCCCGCCTACATCCCAGTCGTCGGTGAGCTGAACGCTACCATCACGTTGCAAGAACTCATCGTAAAGCTGTGAAAGGAGCGGGTCATAAACCATGATGGTAATATCGCCGTTACTGAGTGCCTTGGCATAAGGCACCTTGAGCAGTTCGGTAACCCATTTTGCTCGATAGATAGGTTGTATGGCGGTACTAGACAGTGGGAACGTCAGCTCGGCATAAGCGATGTCTCTTAAATCCGTGCCGATGGTGACGGTTTTTCTGCCCGCCTCATACCCAATACGTAGCGAAGACCAAGGCAAGTAGTCCGGTCTGACGCAGCGTCTTGCGACTTCATCGGCCGCGGTGCAGTTGATCCAAAACTGTTCGTCTGGGGTCACCAGATCGTTGAGGTTGGTTGGAAACTGGTCAATCACGGCGACGGGGGGCTTAATGGTCTTTTGTTGGTATTGGTACTTCTGCAGAGCTTCGACGACATGCTCAATCCGGTTACGGTAGTCTTGAGCCGCGTTTTTTTCTTTGTTGATGATGGCCCACTTTGCGACGCCGGCATACACAAGGCCAAGCAAGGCGATAGCAAATAACACATCAAGAAGACCAAGACCTCGTTGGTGTTTCATCATAAAAAGTCCTGTTGCATACAGCCGTTTTCACCATCGAAATACTGAAGTTGCAGCTGGGATTGAATGGTGGTCATCGACCGATAAAGTGTCAGGTGACGGTCTGTAATAAACACATCTTGTGCGACCCGCAAGGCGGGCGTTTTCAGTGAGTCGCCCGTCATCCCTTGCGGGAGGCTGACAGTGACTTTGATGCCGACACTGAATGTTGACCCTGGGGAGGTTTGAAGGTCGATAGCGATAGCGTAAGGGGTGGTTAATAAGTAACGGGGCGCATCGTAGTCATTGACTAATTGCGACACCGTTGGCGAGATAAGCTGGGCGCGGCAGCCAGACGCTTCCCATTGCGCACTGATGGCGTGCTCCGTATAAGTAAACACATCCGTCATGGCCGAGGAAAAATCTTCTCGTAATGCGCCTTGTCGCAATAGGCTACTGCTTAAGGCGACGGTGATAGCCAGCGCACCGCTGGCTATCGCAAACGCAAATAAAAACGAGATCACAGAGGCGCCAGTTTGGCGCTGCATTACATGGTCACAGTGATGTCAGAGCCCGAGGTTTTAATGCTCGTGCAGCTTGAGTCCGCTTTTGGACAGCGTTCTGAGCTCACCGGCGCTAGTTTGTTGGCCAGTGCCAGGATGTTTTCGGCATCGACGTTGCTGATGGTGATGTCAATGAACGATTTGTTGGCACTGGTGGTGACCGTGTACGTGCCACCAAATTGGTTCGCACTGCACCACGTCGCTTTACTGTAGCCGTAGCCTTCTTTACAGATTTCGGTCAAGCTCACGCCGGTCGTATCGGTGCCCGCACCGACCCAAGCATCGGCGCCCTGGCGAATTTCACTCACTTCAGTGAGGGTGGTGTTGACTTTCAGTTGTCCTTTCCCAGATGACGCCATGGCGACGATACCGGCGAGCACCAAGGCCGCGAGACCCATCCAAAAAATGAAGTCCATGAGTGAGGCGCCCAATTGCTTTTTAAATGAAGGTGGCGCAGACGACGGGGTATGCGTCTGCTTTACTGTCACGGGTTCATCCGTGTTGTCCTGTGGCGTTTTTTTTCGAGAGGTTGGATTTGTGTATGTCATGCTGTTTTTTCCTTATTGAAAACTGAGGTAGAGTTGATAGGCGGCGCTGATAACGAGTGAGCCCAGCACCAAAATGGTGATGACCAATCCGGCTTTGGGAAGCCAGAGTTTCATCTTGGCAATTTGCTTATCGACATGTTGGCTATGGTTTGCGCCACTTTGACTGAGCAGTTCGGTGTAATTGACGCGCTCACCCAGTACCTTCATGGCACTGAGTTCGTCTGGAAGCAGTAACTGCGTATCGAGAATATGCCCCAAATTACTTTGTCCGATACTCTGGTCTTTCATGGCTTGAATGTGCATCTTGGCAAACGCACTGTTGCGAATTTCAGCTTGGGTGAGGGCATCGCTGAGTTTCATGCCACATTGAGTGAGGTTGGCTAAGGTTTTCAGTAACGTCGCGGCCACTGCCGCGCGATAAAGTGAAAACAGTGGCCATCGGTTCGTGATATGTCGGCTCGGGCCTGCCCAGTTTGGCAACGCAATGGCTAAGGCCACGAGTAAACACGCGGACAATATCGCGACGAGTGGGCCATACCCCGCCACGAGATTGCGAACCGTTAACCCAATGCCATCGGCATGTTCTACGGCGCTTAACATCTTATCGGCGATGTACACGCCGTAGAGCCCCGCGCCCACCGTTAAGCCATAAGGGAAGGCCAGCATTTGAACCAGTTTGGTGACAATGTTTTCCCCGCCTTGCAACTGCTCGATGGCGGTCTGAATGCCAACGCCTCGTTGACCGGCGCTTTCTGCCGCGCGGATGGAGCTTAACACCACACTCGGAAACCAGCCTTCCAGCACATCAACAAAGCGTTTTCCTTGCTTTGGCGCCGCTTTTCCCGCAAGACCAATGACCTGGAAGGTTGGCGTGCCATTATCGACAAGAGATTGACAAAACTCTTTGGTGGTGAGGTTGTACTTATCGGCCTTTTGCCACTGCTGTAAAAAGGCGAGCCTTTCTTTGTCGCTAAACAGCCACTGCTCAAGGGTTCGACCAAGTAGCGTCATAATGCCTCCTTGAGTGCGCGATAGGTGTCACTGACCGGCGTTGGAACGAGATCGTCCACTTGCTCAGAGGCGGATAAAATGTCCACTTGCCCCCGGACAATGCGAGATTTACAGTGCTGTTTGATGTCGGGCCATCCTTGACTCTGCAGATGCGCTTTCCACCCTAAATCGTCTTCTTTGACGATAAACGCTCGGTCTTTGTCATCGAGAATGATCATCTCCATGACCACTAAGCGGCCCGTTTCCCCCGTCACCGCCCCTTCTCCTGTGCAGGCATCACAGCCTTTCGGATTCAAGAGCTTGACGCTCTTTAGCTCTTCCTCACTGCAAAGCTGTTTAAGTTGACGCACTTTAAGCGCAAGCTTGTCGCTTGCATTTGCATCGCGATAAGCACTGATCACCTCGTCGCTGTCGTGCTGGTTAAATTCAAACGCGCAGTCACACAGTTTTCTGATCAGTTTCACGTGAACAAACAGCGCCATCAGGTCGGGCGCACCAATGATGGCGGCGGGCATTTTGAGTTGTTGTATGAAGGTCTGAGGGACGCCGAGCGCACTGTTAGTGTGCAGCGTGGCCAGCGCCAAGCCACCGGTTTCGGCTTTACGACAAAATTCGGCGGCCGTCGGGTTATCGCGAATTTCACCGATGTTAGAGATGTCAACGTCATGACGCAGCGTCTCTTTACAGTAAAAGGCGTAGTCGAGCTTAACGCCGGAGCCTTCCACCGTTTCGACGTCAGGTTGCACTTGGGTTTTGCTGACGAACGGCTGTGAAAACTCAACGGGGTCTTCTAAGGAATGCACGTTACGTGCAATGCGATCCACTTTTTCGAGGAGCGCATAGACCAGTGAGCTTTTCCCGGACCCCATGGGACCGGTGATGATGATCCCGCCTTGGCGTTTGTGGATCATCGCTATCAGTGTGCTTAAATAAGGCGCGGGTAAATCCATGTCCTCCAAAGACAGCGCTTTATCGCGAGGCGTCAGGCAGCGCAGAGTGAGCTTTGGTCCTTCTGCGGTTGGAATAAGCGCCGCTCGCCACTCAAACACGCGCAGCTCGTTATTGACCGTCAGCGTGACCTCAAAACGGTCTTGCGCGGGCATGGTGTATTTGATGTCTTGTCCGCCAAGCTCGGAGAACACATAGTCCATCAAGGAAAGCCCGACTTGGCGAGGTTGATTTTGCGCGCTTTGCTGGTTATGAAAGCGGCTAATAACGCGCCTGACGCCCACACTGCGGATCAAGAACAAGGTACTTTCTGCGGTGGTGAGCACATGGACATCGGAGCTATTTTCATTGACGGCGGTTTGGCACAGGGCCAGCAGCAACCGCTCCACCGTATTGGTCGCCTCTTGTGTCATCCCTTCCTTTCTTTGTTCGTCAGTGAAGGTAGAAAGCGTGTTGTCGATGACGCTTTGAGGCACTTCTTCAATCATGACTGACTTGCCTAACATTGCTTCGCTGCCTTGCAGCAGATCAACGATGCGGCCAAGATTGGGCGCGTGTGGGTTCGCGGTTTGTATGGTGAGGTCGTCTGCGACGATGGTGTAACCATCATCGCGACACAGCGTTAATAACGTCTCTGCCTCAGCTTTGGTGAGCTTTAGTAAGTGATTCATAGTCCACCTTCTAACACTTTGGCTTGGATGCCTTGCATGAGTCGAACCCCATTGGCATTGATGTGGGTAATACGCACACCTTGAATGCTTTGCCCTTCACGGACTCGCACTGGCGCGCCGCCATCAAAGCTCAGATAGGCGCTCGCTTCTTGCTCATCAACAAAAAGGCCACTGAGCGTGAAGCGGTCAATGGCCTTTAAGGTGCGGGGTTTCGATGGTGTCCTCGGTGGGGCGTAGTCATCAATCACCGAGATGGCCGGCACGTAGTCAGCGCGCTCTTGTGACGGCTCACTGCGCGTTGCTTTGCGCGCCCTGGCTTTTTGCTCGGCGATGTTGGCATCAAGCTTGGCCAGCGCTAAGGTTTCTGAGCGGTCAATGAGCTGCTTTGCCTTCGCATCGATGACAAGCGCGGGGCTTACGCTTTTGGGTTTGAGCTTTCTTATGACGTTATCTGGCTGTGGCGGCGGGGACGCAGGGCTTGCATTGACCCAGCTTGGTTTGGTCGTTTCAATCGAGCGTGGCGCCGTCGAGGTCGGCGCATTTTTGGCCAGCCAAAGAGTGGCAACAACGAGCCCGCCAATCACCAGAATGCCAATCTGGATATGGGCTTTCGTGATTTTCATATTACTCTCCAATGTATTGAAGGCGCATGGCTGCGCGGTAAGTACCATCGGTGTTTGGGGTGAGCGCCAGCGCTTGAAGGCTCAGCGGCAACGGACGAAACAAGGTGGTTAAAGAGGGGAGCTCACTGAGCGCGACACTGTTTTTGTTCAACGTGACATCCAAGGTGCTCGCGGGTGCCAATTTGCTCTCATTGCTGTTGCTGGTATGCCAGCCGAGTCCGGTGAGCACATCGACCAATTGAAAACCAAGTGAATAGGGCGCCAGTGCGTCTTGCCACTGGTCAAGATGCCCCTCCACCGGTTTGGTGGAGCTGGCCTGTGGCTCACATCGTCATTCCCACCAAAGTTAATTTATCAAGTGATTGTTATTTAAAATAAAAATCTTTGGCTGTGGGGTAAGTGTACCACATTTGTGGCTCACCTGAAGAGCTTTTTGGAGTGTGAAATGGCACTTTTTCGGACGGCGGTTCAACTCCCTGAATGCCCATTGAACCAATCTTAATTTCGCAATGAACCGTGTTTTTCGATGGGGATATTTATGGTACATCGAATAGCTTACGTTTGCTCTTGCGGAAGTATTATTGTGCTGAACAGCAAGAACAAGGAGGGAATAAAAAAATAATCTAACGACAAGCCTTGTGGAAAAAGGATTGGGAGGTTAAAAATCCCTAGATGTCAAGAAAAATATAAAATAAAGCTTGCATTGGTTGTTTTATTTTGATATCCTATGAGAACGCTAAATCTTGTGAGGAAATTTTAAAGCTAAGTGTTGCAAATGGAGTGCAGCGATTTTAGCAAGGTCAACGGAAAATGGCTTAACTGTAGCGAAACCTTTCGCAATATATGGCTAATCTACGGGCATCGCCGCTTCGTGTTAGCCGCCAAAGATAGTCGAACTGACCAGTGCGTGTCACTCGACAAAAGACAAAAGCAGCCCTTTGAGGGCAGCTCTAAAAAATGATTGTAAGTGCCACTTGAACAGGAGTGACGTTTAACAGAAATAAACAGTAAATAAACGCTGACGACAGGCTTAATCGGCTGTCGGAACGATATCTTGGGATCTGTGTATTTTCGCTTTGTGTGAAGAGAAACATAAACAAGTTTCGTTTATTGCTATCACGTTTGTTGAGTTTCAGTGTGTTTTATCGCTGAAAGGTGCTGTGGTATTTCGTTAAAACGCCATTTTTGGACTAACGATCTTTTTTGCTTTGGCGACTAATTTACAGGAGAAATGCTATGCCACTATTAACATCTACTCATACTAATCACACCATTCACTCGTCTGTGTCTAGCACTTACGGGCTTTTGCCGTGCCTATCATTTAACCTCTTTTTAGGTCTTTGTTTCTTCTTTCTTATGACGCACTTTCCATAAGTGCTCTCCACCTGAGTTCTGAATAGAACGCTAACGCTTAAATAAATCAAAACATTTGAAATTTAAACACTCTATCGGGTGGGGCTTTTTACACCCTAAAAAACTAACTAAATAGGAATAACTATATGAAAAATATGAATAAAGAAACTAAACGTACACAAACTAACCAGAAGGAAAGCACTATGAAATATGAAATGTATGAAACGCAATTAGATCTACACCAGAAAACGGCTAATGGCAGAAGAGCATTAAGGAAGCAATTTGGTAAACAGCCTATTGTTTTTTCTGAGTATGCTGAGTTTTTGGCAACAGAGATGATTAGCAACTCTACCGATTTTGAAAACACTACTGAGGCTTTAAATATTTTGAGCTTGGAGGAAAGTTGGGTTGGTAGTGGATCTCCAGTTATTTTCGTTGAGAATCGTGAATTAGCACAAACTTTGTTTGATGCAAAAGTTGATGTATCTGGAGCGGTAGCTATAGAGCCACCTTACAAGCAATTTTCCCTCTCTTTTCCATCAGGAACAGAGGTAAATGGCTTCGAGATAAATAGCTGCTTAGTCTCAGTAATGACCGTGAAGGAAATATTAGCGGCGCAATGTTACATCGATGATGTAGGGGCATTTTATATCGGCGACCGTGAATTAGATGATGTACTACTTGTTGTTAATTTTCAACAAGCTACTGGTGTTGGAGCGAGAGCGATTCGCTGTTTATCTGATTTAGATGACTCTAGTTTGATTACGGGAGAGTGTGCTGATTGGT
The DNA here is from genome assembly GCF_038138445.1 of Vibrio sp. Classification (GTDB taxonomy): domain Bacteria; phylum Pseudomonadota; class Gammaproteobacteria; order Enterobacterales; family Vibrionaceae; genus Vibrio. The sequence continues at coordinate 4,033 of NZ_JAYQDQ010000086.1, read as the reverse complement.
TAGACACTATGTTGAAGATTGCTTTGACTCTCTGTATCTACAATTCAGCGACAGAAGGAGAAAAGCTGGTTGAAGGATATCCTAAGTCGGCTGTGAAATTGCCAAAAGGCAAAACAAAAGTGAGCTATCAAGGTGCAACGTTGAAAGCGACTACCGCTAAAAAGTCTGCTTCTGGGGCGGCTTCACCTCGAAAAATTAAACATCGCATTCCGTACTTTCGAAATCTAAAAGCTCCACGATTTTACCGAGGCAAACATAAAGATGCGTTGCCAGGTTCTCGTTGGGTATGGGTTCGAGAAGTAGACATTAACAACAGTATGAATACCTTGCTTAATTGATAAGCAAGATACTGAAAATAAACAACTTAATTCAAAAGTCTGAAATATGACAAACCAATGCACATAAAATAGGAGAAAAGATATGAGTGTATTAAATATAGCAAAAACCCTAACCGCACTAAGCCCAATCTACGAAAACGATAGAAGGCTACTTCTTACATCTTTGAGATACTGTTCTGAGGTCTGTATGTTCCCTCAACACGAAGCAGAGATCCAAGCAGTTCAAGGCTTCTTGATGCTTGAGCAAGATCTTGATGTAGAAGAAATCGAGTATTGCGCTGAAGAGCTTAATGATCTTGCTGATCATATTCAGTTGCTGATTGAAGGAAATAAAATTGATGATTTGGCTTGCCTTGGTCAAACTATCACGGCAATGACGAGTTTACGAGCGGCATCTAACTTGTTGACCTTTATAGTCGATTATTATGATGGTGATGTCACCATTCACTAATCATTACCTTGACGGAAATACACGCTACTGGGAGGAATAAACAAAGTAGACTTCAAATGGATGAGAACACGACAAGAAAGCCCGATTTGGGCTTTTTGTGTTTTTAGTCTTTCACTAAAGAGATAATCGAGATCCATTTCTCGGTTTTTGCATTGTGAGGTTATCTGGCTCAATATCCAACATCGAATCACAGAATAGCTCTTGCTTCACGTCTAGTTCTTGCAGCTTGTGCTCTATAGATTTTGCGGATGGGCCATACACATTGACTTTCTTTTCATCGGTGTAAATTTCTAACCCTTTGGCTAAATGGTTAAAACCAATAATTCGCTGATTTTTAAGCGGAATCAATAAACCAAATGAGCGTGATTGTGTGTCAATGAACTGGCTGAGTTCGTCTCTGTAGGTACTGTTAAGCGTCACTCGTTGATCAAGTTGATTTGGAATAGAGTAAGAGGCTTGTTGCTCTAGTTTTAGCTTGTGCTCTGCGACTTTATCACTGATGTACTGTTGTGCCTCTTTTGCTTGTTTACATACGCTGAGTAGCACTTTTTTATTATCTGAAAAGTGGCTCGACCATCCTTCTAAGTAGCGAGCGTGGGAATGAAACGTTTCTAAGCCCTCATCTAAGCACATAAACATTGTTGCTGTCTCAGCGATCAATTCTTCTTTTGAGTATGACGCACTGCCAAATGTGCTTGAGATATCACGCCCCAAATGCCTCGAAGTCGAGTGAGAAATTTCGTGCAAAATCACTGCAAAATAGGCTTTATCAGAGCGGAACTTATGCCTAGGAGGGATCACAATCTCGTGTTTGCTAGGCGAATAATAAGCTCTATCCTCGTTCTTCTCTATTACAGGTACTCCCATCGCATCAATGATGAGCTGGGCTTTCTCAACAAACTCCTGATCTCGCATTTCTTCACTCATTTGCTGTGATTCCAGTTCGGCTTGTTTGGCAAAATAACTGCGCTCGTCAATGTATGACTGAGGTAGAAGGTGTTTGATGCGCTCAATAGGAAATACTTTATATGGTTTAAGCCCCTTGCGTTTGAGGTAGCCCTTATCGTGCATTTCCTTAAAACTCATTCCTTTAGTTTCATTCTCAAATTTAGCCTTGCTGATCACCTCACCCTCTTTCTTGTAAGTCTCAAGGTATTTTACGACTTGTGCATCTAGTTTTAACCCTTTCAATGGTTTATCAGGATCGAATGTTTCTGACTTAGGGGGGAGTTGATCTTTGTACTGTTCTAGTAGTGCAGCGGCTTGTTTGAATGTGGCGTAAATTGGCACTTTGGTAGCGGATTCTTCCTGAGCTTGTAGCAACATTATGATGTTAACCCCGTTGTAGTTATTGTCGTGAAAATTTCTGGGTAGGGCGTTTAAGGCAGAACGATAAAAGCTCACATTGATGTCATTTTCTGAAGATGGTTTTTCGCCTTTCGGTTTTGAAAAGTAATCGAATAGACGGTTTAGTATTTCGTTCTGTTGGTCTGTTTTTGCTGTAGTGCGTCCTGCACTCGATCTTGGCTTTTTCATAAGTAACTCCTTTTCTTAGGCCGTCACTTATGTCGTATCATTGATTTTAAATTATCCAAGTCATTGAAAATATGCCGTTAATTTTATCCCTAGATTTCGGCTTTTTGAGGGAATAGTAGAAGCGAAATTTCTATTGCCAATTTAGTTAAAAGTGATGTCTATAAACTTGATATGAGTGTGATTTCAATAGAAAAATCAGGGTGTTTCTGATAGTATTTGGCCCAAAATTTAACCAATAAAATATTCTTAACAGAATCCTATAGGGTGTGCGTAAGTGGCTAAACAGTCTCCAAAAAAACCAGCAGCAAAAAAGAAAGAAAAATCATTCGAAGAAACACTTTGGGATGCAGCAAACAAGCTGCGTGGTAGTGTTGAATCATCAGAATACAAACACATCGTATTGAGCCTGATTTTCCTCAAGTTCATCAGTGATACATTTGAGAAACAGCGCCAAAAGCTGATTGATTCAGGGTTGGAAAAGCACGTTGATATGGTTCCAGCCTACACCAAAGACAATGTGTTTTATCTACCAGAAAACAGTCGTTGGAGCTTTGTTCAGCAAAACGCTAAACAAGAAGATATTGCTCTAAAGATCGATACCGCTCTAAGCACCATCGAGAAAACTAACAAAGCACTACAGGGTGCATTGCCTGATAACTACTTCTCTCGTCTTGGTTTGGATGTCAGCAAGCTATCTGCGCTGATCGATGTGATTAACAACATCGACACCCTAGCGAACCCGCACGAAGATGTAGTTGGTCGAGTCTACGAATATTTCTTGTCTAAATTTGCGATTGCAGAAGGTAAGGGTAAGGGCGAGTTCTACACACCAAAGAGCATCGTTAACCTAATCGCAGAACTGATCGAGCCGTATAAAGGTAAAATCTATGACCCTTGTTGTGGTTCAGGCGGTATGTTTGTTCAATCAATGAAGTTCATTGAGAACCACAAAGGCAACAAGAAAGACATTTCTGTGTATGGTCAAGAGTACACAGGCGCAACCTACAAACTAGCGAAAATGAACCTCGCTATTCGTGGTATCTCTGCCAACCTTGGCGCAGCAGCAAAAGATACCTTTGCCAATGATCAGCACGAAACTCTTAAAGCTGACTTTATTATGGCAAACCCGCCATTTAACCAAAAAGACTGGCGAGCTTCTGATGAACTGGTTGATGATCACCGTTGGGACGGCTACGAAACTCCACCAAGCAGCAACGCCAACTATGGTTGGATTTTGCATATGGTTTCTAAATTGTCAGAGGACAATGGTGTAGCTGGATTTGTTTTGGCAAATGGTGCTTTGTCAGGGGATGGCACAGAGAAAGAAATCCGTAAAAAGTTGGTTGAAAATGGTTTGGTTGAGGCAATTCTTATCTTACCTCAGAATATGTTCTATACCACTAACATCAGTGTAACTTTATGGATTATCAACAAAAATAAGAATAAGCGAGTAGTGGAACAAGCCGATCACACCCGAAATTATAGAGAAAGAAAAGACGAAGTTTTATTTATGGATCTTCGTGAAATTGGTGTTCCATTTGAGAAGAAGTTTATCCAATTTTCGCAAGAAAATATTCAGCATATCGCTTCTACCTTCCATAGTTGGCAATGCGAAGATTCAGGTTATGAAAATGTTGCTGAGTATTGCTACTGTGCACTGAGGGATCCCCTCATAAATCCGCCAGTGCATAGCCATCTTTTAAGAGCT
>NZ_JAYQDQ010000085.1:0-17124 GCF_038138445.1 Vibrio sp. | reverse complement strand
CAATACCGAATTTAAAAGGAAATGATTAGATGGGGTTTACCGCCAGCTTACTATTAAACGACGCGTCACAATACAGGGTGCGCTGATATGATTCTCCAACAAAAACTTCCTGCTGCATTAAACGTTTAGCCTTGCTAAAAGACTCATTATTGGTATTACCTAAAGCAAAAACCACATGGGGAAGTAGCGCGAACCACAACAAAAAACATCTCGCGTAAAACATCGGCTTGATAGCTCCAACCAGTAAATATCAAACATATCAATTACAAATTTACCATATGGCTGCGCGGAACGACATGGTTGATAAATCTTATGTTATCCGAACGTTTAGCAGTTTGGAGAATAATTACTGAAGAATTAAAGGTTGGCTACATAAAACGTTTTACCAACCTGAAGATTTAATAATAAGGGGGATAAAATAGCCGTTTTTATGGCGCTTCATTACCCTCCCAGTGAGTAGGTTGCTCAGCTTTTCCGTCATCACGAAAAGCAACTAGGAAGGGTAGCTCATCAGGGGCAACAACCATTTGTAGCCACACAGAGCGCTCTTTTATCAAGTCATCAAGCGCTTCACTTCTTAAAGATGGAGATGGAGCATCATCGAGTATTGCTTGCCAAACACTTAAGTCTGGCGGGTTCATAATGCTCCACTTACACTGCTTGAGTGGCTGTGTAGAATAGATTTTTAAAATCGTTTTTTTTGCTTTGTCGCTAAAATCTGGCTCTTGATAATTCCCCGAAACGTAACTCAACATTCTTTGCCAAGTCGTCATCTCTTGCTTTGCTTTCTCTATCTCTTGAGACCGCTCAGGCTCGGTTGCAAGCGAAGCCCCCCAGTCGGGTAACTTCCCTTTGACCTTAGCCACATAAAAGCCAGGACCAATTTGTCCAGTTGGTGGTAAACATTCCCTGCGCACTCCAGTGTTGATGATGTTCACTGCTGACTTTTCACTGGTGCCATGATAACCAATAAAATACAGCTCTTTTTTTGCTTCATCTTCAGGTCGTGATTGTCTCTCCGGTGGCTTTTGAGGTTCAGATGCTCTCCTTTCACGGAGCACTCTTTCTCGATTCTCCGCCCACCGCTTTTCATCACTTGCGGTATACGTCAGTTCAGCTCTTCGTTCTAAACGTTGACGCTCTGCACGTTCTCTGGTGGTTTCTTGTCTCTGTTCGCTGGAATCGCCAGGTGAGGATTGATAACGCATATAAGTATACTGCCACTGTAAATAAAAAACACAGTAACAGTATTTTTGCCCGCTTAATGCTTTCACCATCACTAAGTGATAGATCACCTAATTAAAAGAACGCTATCAATAGTAAAAAGCTCACAACGCTTAATATTTGAGCAAAAGCTTAGTGTTTATGATAAAAACCATAGTAAAAACAATTATTTACATAATGAGTAAATGAAGAGGAACTATAACGATTTCAATATGTAAGATTACTAAATCGCTACACACATAGGCGTATTAGACACAGGATCTCGAAACACATTGGCTTTTAAGTCAAAAACATCATTAAGTAATGTCTGCGTCATCACCTCATCAGGCGAGCCTTGCTCTACAATTTCACCTCGCTTTAGCACCACTAGGTGATCGCAATAGCGGCATGCTTGATTAAGATCGTGTAACACCACAACCACAGTTTTACCCTTGGCATTCATCTGCTGGATCAACTTCATTAGCTCAACCTGATGCGACATATCCAAATAGGTCGTGGGCTCATCAAACATCACAACATCCGTATCTTGCGCGACCACCATGGCAATCCATGCTCTTTGCCTTTGTCCCCCTGACAAAGAATCTACCGGTTTATCGGCAAATTCCAACACACCAGTATCACGCATAGCTTGCTCGACAATATCTTTATCATCTTGAGCCAATCTTCCCCAGTGAGAAACATAGGGTGAACGCCCATACTCAACCAGTTTTCGAACCGTAATACCTTCAGGGTTCACCAGAATTTGTGGTAACAGGGATAAGGAGCGAGCCAGAGCCTTATCGCCATAACTAGACAATGTTTTGCCTTCCAGAAGGACTTCACCTGACTTGGCTTTATTGATCCTGACAAGGGTTTTCAACAAGGTCGATTTACCGCACCCGTTTGGCCCGACTAAAGCAGTGATCTTCCCCTCAGGGATAGACACAGAAAGATTGGCAATAATGGTTTGTTTTCCATACGCGACAGAAAGGTTCTTGGTTTCAAGCATGGTTACCAACCTCGATAACGATAAAGAAGAAAAATAAAATAAGGGGCGCCAATCACAGAGGTAAGAACCCCTGCAGGTAGTTCAATCGGCGGTTGTAAACCTCTAGCGAGACCATCGGCAAACGTGACTAAAATAGCGCCGAGTAGCGCGGAAGCTGGGATCAACAGTTTATGATTGTGTCCAAACAACAAGCGAGCCAAATGCGGCGCAAGTAACCCGACAAAGCTGATGGTTCCAGCTACTGAAACACTAATGCTAGCAAGTAAAACCGCAGCCAAAAGCGCAAAAGCCTGAACTTTCTTTGGGTTTGTTCCAAGCGTGGTTGCACTTTCTTCGCCAAGGCCCATGACATCTAAACGCCACGCTAGCCAAAAAGCAAACGGTAGTAATATGGCTAAGGCCCCCCAAATAAAAGGCACTTGCTGCCAATTTCTACCCCAAAGACTGCCAGTGAGCCAAACCATTGCTGTATTAATTTCTAGAGGGTTGGTGATAAGCAAAAAGTCGATTCCACTTGCCAGAAACGCACTGACAGCAATACCAATTAGGGCAAGTTTTGCCGGCGTTGGTTGCGACCGCCAAGCCAATAATGCAATCAGTCCCGCAGCTAAGATGCCACCCAACATGGCAACCAAAGGCAAGATATTCACCGGCGCATTTGGAAAGAGAACTAAGCAAGTGGTGGCTGCAAGACCTGCTCCAGCACTAATGCCCATCAGGTCCGGAGAAGCCAAGGGGTTGCGTATCACTCCTTGCACCAACACGCCCGAAAGCCCAAGACCAGCGCCGACACTAATTGCAAGAAGAGCGCGTGGCAATCGATACTGGTGAATCACAAAGTGATTGCTCGATAATGCAAGCAAATGTTCGATGACTTGTGACACGCTCAGCGAAGCAGCGCCCACAAATAGACCTGTAGCTGCCACTAACATAAGTAAGCCAAATAAGAAAAATAGCTTTGTCCTGTGATGCATCAGGCTCTCCTCATCGCAAGCAAAATAAAACATGGCGTGCCAAGTAAAGCAGTGATCACCCCAACAGGCGTTTCGGTCGGAAAAGCAATGGCTCGTGATATCGCATCTGACCATGCCACAAGAGCGGCGCCAGCAAGGGCTGAAATAGGAATCAATAAATGATAGTTGTGACCAACAATCGGCCTGACCAAATGAGGAACTAACAAGCCAACAAAACCAATCGGGCCAGCAATGGCGACGCTTGAACCAGCCAACAATACAATTGCTGCCCCACTTAACACGCGAGTGAACCAGATATTACTGCCTAAGCCAATCGCAACTTCATCCCCCAGCGCCAATAGGTTGAGATTACGAGCAAGACCTATCGCTAATATCAATCCAGCTAGTGCTGGCGGCCAAAGCTGCTGCCATTGATTATTGTCTACGGTCGATAAAGATCCGGTCAGCCAATGTAATACGCTATACGCCATATCATCGCCAAGGATCAATGCCGCTCTTGTAATGCCAACAAGAAGCGCGCTAATTGCAATGCCAGCTAACACTAGACGCAAAGGATGCGAGCGAGCAGAGAAAAATCCGCCAAGCAGCATCACAGTCATGCCACTTAGCAAAGCGCCACAAACGGCATTAATAATAGGGTTTAACCCAGAGATAATGGGCAGACCAATAGACGCAAGCGCCATAAAACACGCGGCGCCTGCGTTTATACCAAGAATTGACGGAGACGCTAAAGGGTTTCGAGTTAAACCTTGCATCAGAAGCCCTGACACAGCGAGGCCAGCACCAATTAATAGCCCAGCATAAGCTCTTGGCGCTCTGAGCGTGGCTAATATCTGGTGCGTCATATTCGCTTTGTCATACGCAAACCAGTAATCAATCAAATCAGAGGCGGTCAGTGTAAAACTCGACCAGCCCAGCATCGAAATAATGTAACCGCAAATAGCTAAACTCAATACCAAGCCCACCAACAAAGTAACTCGCCAAGCAAAACTCAGCGATTGTTTAGGCTTTACTTCAGGCTCGCGGTTTAGCAGCACCCCATTACTCATGAGGGGTCCAAAATCTGCTCAAGGTTTGTTGCCATTTGCTCAGCGGCCAACATGCCTCTATTAAGTGACCAAAGCTCAGGAGAGACTTCAACAACACGTTTATTTTTTGCCGATGTGAGCAGATTAAACAGTGGGTTTTTTTGCCAATCATTAATCACATTAGGATGAGAATAAGCCCCCAACAGTAGCCAATCTGGATTGGTTTTTAGCAAGAGTTCAAAACTGGTCGGCAGGTACGCTTTGTTGGTTTGCTCTTTGATAGGACTTGAAATACCTAATGTTGTCAGCACGCCACCCGCATAAGAGGCTGGGCTATGTAGCCACATACCTTTGTCTGACACCACGGCGAATTGAATAGTTTGCTTGAGAGAAAAATGCCCCTTAAATTCCGCCATAGTCTGGTGGTGGCGCTCAATTCTTTGCTCCATGGCAGACAGCTGATTAAGCGCTATGCCAATTTTGCGTGCCGACTCCAAATTCTCTTGGTAGGTTTCCCCTCGGCTTTTAAGCAGTAGCGTAGGCGCGATTCGTTGCAAATCTTTTAAAACCGTGCGGTGGCGCTCAGCATCGGCAATGATCAGATCCGGCTTTAAAACCGCAATCGCTTCTAAGCTTGGTTGAGCGCGCATACCCACGGATTTCCATGGTTTGATGAGTTTGCGCACCGCAGGAATCACCCGAGATGCGTCGTTATCATCGGCAACGCCGACAGGTGACACGCCCACCGCAGCCAATGCATCGACAAAAGAGAACTCCAACACCACAACACGTTGCGGCGTGGTATCAATTTCAAACACACCTTGCTCATCTTGTATCGCTCTAGGACTAGCTATAGCTGTAAAAGAGGATAAGACAAGCCCCAACAAAGCCAAAATAGATCCTAATGGCTTATGCGGCAGCATCCCAGCCAAAGACCGAAATGAGTTTAGAAACAATCGATGCGGTAACAAACGTCGAGCGTGGTTGTTCATAGCTAATTTTCCTTTAACGCTAAAACCATCAAAGTCGCCAAGAGTATTGGCGACTGTATATTTGTCAATAGTTTCAGAGTTTTAAATGTTAAAACTGGTAATTAAGATCCAAAATATAGGTTCGACCTGGCGCTGGGTAACGCCCTATTGGGCTGGTATCAATGCCTCGGAAATAATAATCTTCATCAAATAGGTTGTTGACACCTAGGTTCATCCGCAGTTTGCTACTCTCATCCTTATACAAATCTGAACCTATATTAAAGTTCCACACCATATAGGCAGGGATTTTACCCGCTTTACCGATGGAATCTTCTTCTACCGTGTTTTCTTTATCCGAGTAAGCATCACTGAAGTAGTAGCCAGACAAGGTGGTTTCTAGCTTACTAAAGGTATAAGTCGCATCCCAGTTAAGCTGATGTTTAGAAGTATATTCAAGCTGATTGCCTTTATTAGGGCCATCGTCCTCAAGTGTCGCATCTAAGTAGGTATAACCGCCGCCTAAACTCAAGGCAGGCAGAGATTCAGGAACGTAGCGCCCTGAAAGCTCAATCCCTTGATGAAGGGTTTTGCCAATATTTTCAGTAAGCCTAGTCGTGGGATTCGATTGCAACTTATCTTTAAAATCAATCCGATAAAGGGCAATATTAAAGCTGGTGGAATCTTGTGTATAGCGAGCGCCGAGTTCATAGTTCCAAGCAAGTTCGCTACTCTTTTCTCCATCAGTACGAACATCAGAAATTTGTGGCACACGCAAAGATTTTTGCGCATTAGTATAGGCAACCCACTGCTCGGTTAGATTATACGCAAGCGTTAAACCAGGTAACCACTCAGTGACTTTATTATCTTTACTTGTACCCTTGCCAAAATCATCGAATGTCATATTGACTGATTCATAACGAATGCCTGGCGTGACTTTGAGTCTATCGTTAAATAGGCCAATTTCATTGCTAACATAACCCGCAAATGCGTCAGTGTCTGAATGCCAATCACGCGTTACTATCGTTGAGCCTTCTGCTATCGAAGTTTGAGTAACTTTATAATCAATATCTTCGTTAACGTAACGGGTGCCAAAGATCCAGTTTTGCGTTACGCTTGGGCCTGCAAAGTAAACGGCCAATTTCGGCTCAACACCGTAAACAGCGAACTGACGTGGTGAATTACGGATAAGGGTAGAGGGTTGCGAAGGATCGGACCAAATATTATTATCCGGAATTGCACCCCACTGGAAAAAGCGATCTGAATTATGACCAAAGGTCAGTATCTCTAACTCGGCGCCGTCTGCAATGGCAAGATCATGCAAATACTTCAGGCTCCAACGTGTCGACTCCCCTTGATATTCATCATATGGACGCTTGGATTGAGTACGATCATCGTCATAATCGGCTGGCGCTAAAGCGCCTGGCATTTGGGTGTCAGCATCATAGCGCTGAACGAAAGCTTGCAACTCTTGAGTATCGCTTAGTAGCCATTGCAACTTGGCTTGGAAGTTAGTGACGTCGGTATCTGAGTGCTCTCGAAAGCTTTCACCGGTTAAGAAGTTACCTTCCACTTGCAGCGCAAGAGTATCACTTAGCCAACCACCTGTTCGCAGATAGACATCATTTAGTGGCGTGCCGCCATCTTCAAAAACAGTCAAACGGTTACTGATTTCCGTTTGCCATTGATGTGGAATGGGTTTGGTCACTAAGTTGATCACGCCGCCGACATTATTGGGGCCGTATTGCACCGCCGCGCCGCCGCGCACAATATCTATTCTATCGAGCGTTGCCATAGTGGCTGGGAAAATGGATTGCCCTGTATGGCCGTAAGGAGCCAGAGTCAGGGGCACACCATCCATAAGAAATTGAGCAGAGCCACTTCGGCTGGCCTTCAAGCCACGAACAGAGATATTAGGTAGTACTCCTGTACCTGTCTCGTCTTGAACTTTAATTCCTGAAACACTTTGCAGCGCAGAGTCAATCGATAATGCGGACGTTTTCTTAATTTGATCTTGAGTCAAAATGTTTCGAGCACCAGGATATTCTTTTACATCCTCTAGCTCAGAGTGGCCGATCAAACTGCCCTTTACAACAAGGGTTTCCACCTCGCTAGTTTGAGTGTCATTGGCAGCAATGGCACTCATAGAAGTCACTGAAGCGATGGCGGTTGCCAGCACGCTTAGGCGCAGCGTCTGCTGCGCTTGTTTTGGTGCTGACGTCTGAGGTTTACTATCCAAGTTCTGATTAAACATGGAAATCTCCTTTAAAGGCAAAATAGGACCAAGATCTAAACGTTGATCCCATGGGCTAAATAGCCTCAAGTTGAGGCCAAAAATTCGCTAATATGCTGATAAAAAATTAGAATTGATAGCCGTAGCTGAGCATAAATTCTGCTGGGGCTCCGTAACCCACTTGGTTTAAGCCACTGGTACTATCTGTCGTGCCGATAATGTATTTCTCATTAAACAAGTTATAAGCATTGGCTTGGATTTTATGACGGCCGGTTGTGTACGCTGCCATCAAATCAACCGTGGTATAGTCACCTAATGCCACCGCTTCGTTATCGCCAGCATAACGATCGCCAACGTATTTCACGCCGCCACCCATACGCCAGTTGTCATCAAGCTGATAGCTACTCCAAAGTGAGAACAGGTGATCGGACACATCGTTGGGCTTTTTGCCGGTTGCTTTAACTTCGGCATCCAGATAGCTATAGCCGACAGAGACATCCCACTGCTTTGTGATCTGTCCGCGTGCTTCGAGCTCAAAGCCTTGGTGGCGTTGGTCGATTTTGCTTGTCACATCACCGCTGGTATTGGTTTGAGGTCGCTCTTGATCAATTTGGAACACAGCAGCATTAAGCATCAAGGCATTATCGAGTAGATAAGCTTTTGCGCCGACTTCCTTAAGATCGGTTTGAAAGAATTCAGCTAATGTAGGCTTAATGAAAGTTCCTGCATAAGGCAATTGCCACGAACGGGCTAAAGTCGTATACACAGACATATCACTGCTAATGCGATATACCAAGCCACCACGATAACTGAACTTGTTATCGTCAAGATTCTCTTTTGCTGAGCCAACTTTTTGCTGCTCAAGCTTCATCGCGTCGTAGCGCACATTACCGATAACCGATAGATCGCCAAGAGTGTATACATCCTGAAGGTAAATACCTGTCGTGGTGGTGGTATTATCACGTGCCGGATTGAAACCGGGATCGGGTGTTGGCCCAGACAAAGGGTTATAAATATCTTTGTTGGGTATACCTTCCTCTTTTCCAAGCGTTAGATCGATATTAATCTGGTTATAGTCAGCACCTATCATCATTTGGTTTGAGTGCGTTTCCCATATCAGTTCAGATTGCAGTGTTGCTGTGGTTCGAGGATCATAGCCAAAGTTATTGACAGTCTGAGAAACCTCATTCCCTGTGACCGCACCTTGACGTGTCCCTTTTTGTTTCAGTTCTATATGGTTATAAGCGGCGCGGTTTGTCCAAGTCCACTCGCTGTTTAGCAGCCATTCATAATTCACTCCAAGGCGCAGGCTATCTGACTCTTGATAATCATTGGTTCCGCCGTAGAAAGTGCTCTCAGCGACATCGACAGGTTTACCATCTTTGGATGGAACGCCGCGATAAGGCACCAATTTTTGGTGTGCGTATTCAACGTCAAAGTCGATAGTGTGGCCTTCATTGGGCATGACTCGAATGGTCGGGGCAATAAAGAAATCACTTGAATCTACATGATCGACATACGAATCGGACTGTCGATGCTCTAAGTTAATACGGCCATTAACCTTGTCCGAAAAAGCCATCGAGCTATCCAGTTGGCCTACAAACTGACTATTACTGCCTACACTACCTTTAACGCTTGTGAAGTTATCACCGTTTGCTCGCTTAGTGACCAAATTGATAATGCCACCTGCAGAGCCGCGCCCATAAAGTGTGCCTGCTGGACCTTTGACCACTTCAACCCGTTCGATATTTGCAAGACTACGGTAGGACTGTAAAGTGCCGTCATCACGCATGCCGTCGCGATACATATCATTAAGCGCATCAAAGCCACGGATCACAAACTGATCTCGACTGCCTTCTCCCAGAGTATTATTGACCCCTGCGACACCATCCAGCGAATCCACTAAACGTACAGCGCCTCTATCTTCCATCTCGGTTTGCGTTACCACAGAGACAGCTTGCGGAACATCTAGCCAATCCACATCCGTTTTCGTCCCCGATTGAGGCATATTCTCCGCATATCCTTGGTACTGATGCCCGATGACTTGTAAGGTTTCGTCTGCCATCTCTTGTTCTTGAGAAACGGCGGTTGGTGCCACTGTAGCCAAGATTCCTCCAATGGCGAAAGCCAGAGGGGACAAGGTCAGTTTTATGTTCATTTTTTATTCCGTTTTTTATTGATATAACCACTACGCCGAGAATGAAAACAAATCTCATTTATATTTGCAATATTTATTTTTTTATCTATAGTGACGAGCAGTGCCTCAAAGCACAAAAAACAAAACAATCAATAAAACAATAAATTATAAAACTCTCTTTCCTTTAGGCTCGAAAGAGACCATTTGAAAGCTAGTCGTGAGCAGACGACAACAACGTTTTAAAATTTAGGAACCCCCCATGAAATCTACGATTATTATCGTGACTCACGTCGTAAATGACGCCGTTACTCATGGCTTCGTACCGACAGCAAAAGCGATGGGTCTTGAGGTCATTTTGATCACAGATCATAAACTCAAGCACCTAAAGTTGAGTGAAGATGACCAAGTATTTAGCCCTGATGAAATCCTTGAATGTGACGTATTTAATCCGCTAGAGCTTATCGAGACCATCGCGAACCAAGAGCTACAGCCGAATGCTATTTTCAGTAACAGCGATCACTTACAAACCTCTACGGCAATCTGCGCGGAGTTTTTTGGCGTACCTGCCAAAGACTGGAAGGTGGCGCTAAAAGCGAAGAACAAATATCTAACCCGCCAAGTGCTGAATGAAAAACTGTTACCAAATGTTGCAAGTCAATTGTTGTATTCAGGTAACGCACCTGCGTTAGATTTTCCCTTCCCAGTCGTTGCAAAGCCAAAAGAAGGGGTCGCGAGCATTGACGTTCAGCGTTGTAACTCGCAAAGCGAACTTGAAAGTTATTGTGAGCATTTCTGGCAAAAACACCCGACAAACCCAATCCTAGTAGAGGCTTTTCTTGAAGGTACGGTGATCTCTGTCGAGACACTGGGCGACGGAGAAAATATCAAGGCTCTTGGTGGGTTTGATGTTGAACTCGCCGAACCGCCATTCTTTATTGAGACAGCAGCAACATGGAATGGCCCTCTTAGTGTTGAGTTTAGAGACGAGTGCGTCAGACAGCTGAAGGAGTTTGGTGTAGGTCTGGGGGTTTGTCATAGCGAGTTCATCATCACAGAATCAGGCCCTGTATTGGTTGAAATCAATTATCGAAGTGTTGGCGACGGTAAAGAGTTTCTACTAGATAATCTCACCCAGGGGAATTGGTTCAGCACCATATTAAACCTTCATCTAGGAAAAGAATTAGACAGTGAATTTCAGATGAATGGTAGTGCAAATGTCCATTACGTGGTAGCAGACCAAAGCGGCATAATTGAAGGCACCTCCACATCTTTTCTTGAGCGCGAAGACGATATTGTCATCCAGCAGCAAGTGCTAAAAAAAGTGGGTGAAAACTTTACACAAAGCTTCTCTAATAAAGATTATTTGGCAAGGATTTCCGTCGTTTCACCGTCTGGCGAAAACCTAGAACCGACACTGCAAAAAACCATCTCTCAATTTGATCTAAAAGCAACGAGCGAGGTAAGCGCATGAACAACAATGCTTCTTACCTAACTCAGCGCCTTATTGATACCAGCCTGAGAGAAGATTTATTTGGCATAGTTTCGCAAAGCAAGTTTACCACTCAGCTCCCTGAAGCCGTCAATACTGCAACTCACTCTGTAGACCAGATATGGGCAATTTTCGATAGTTCGGATTTTACTCTCTACTTACCCGTCACAGCCAGCTATTACATGCAGCGCTGGGTATATAAAACTCCTGCTGGGGAAGATGACAAAGGATGGATTATCGAAAAAAATGGTCAAATAGAGCATCAATACCACTATCAAGATTGGATTGGTTTGCTCAAGGCCTGTGCTCACGAAAGCTCTCATTCATTACTCGATAATTACTTACAAGAACTTGAATGCGCGCAGCAACACAAGGCACTGTGTGATGATGCTTTCACGCAGCACTCTGAGTCTTTGATGCAGCCAATCTCCCAATTAGATAACTGGGGTCAGAAATTACTGCTCGCCGACCAAATTGCCTCCTACCTTGACCATCCCTATTATCCGACCGCTCGGGCTAAATTCGGTCTAAATGATGAGGATCTTGCGCAGTACGCACCAGAGTTTGCCCAAACTTTTGCTTTGCGCTGGCTAGCCATTGACAAGTCTGTCGTCAGCTTAACCAGTTCCCAGCCAGAGTGCTGGCCGACCATGGAGCAAGTCGGCCTGCCAAGCGACTTTGCTTTGAGCCATGAACTCTTTCCAGCTCACCCATTAACGCTGCAAAGCCTTGAGTCTTTGCCAGAGGGCATCATAGCTGCGCCAAACTCATACCTTGAGGTTACCCCAACTTTATCCGTGCGGACCGTGGTGGTGAATGAAGCGCCACATATTCACATTAAGGTGCCGCTTATCATGCGTTCATTGGGGACAAAAAACATTCGCCTTATCAAGCCATCGACGATTTATGATGGGCACTGGTTTGAACGTTTACTCACTCATCTAGAGCAAAGCGATAATGATCTGCAAGGCTCACTTTTTCATTGTAATGAAAAGCATGGGGGGCATGTTGGCGAGGAAAAAAGTTTTGCTTATATAGTGCGAGAATACCCACTCAATCATTCAACAGACAAAGCCCTTGTCCCTGTCGCTGCGCTCGCAAGTCCAATGCCAAATGGACGCCTGTTCTTAGAGCACCTCGCGGACCAATATTACCAGCAAGACACCCTAGCTTGGTTCAAAGATTATGTTGAGCTGCTATCTAAGGTTCATCTTACTTTGTGGATTCGCTATGGCATCGCACTGGAGTCTAACCAACAGAACGCCATTATTGCTTTTAATGACCAAGGTAAGATGACCTTAGCCATGAAAGACAATGATGCAGCGCGCATTTGGCCAGAGCGCTTTCAAGCCTATGAGCACGCCTCTCCCGTTAAGTGCGAGCAGCTGTTAGACCAACGTATCAAGGTAGACAATGAACTGGCGCTTGGTCAGATGTTTACCACGATTACATTACAGCTCGACATTGCCGCTCTTATCGAAGCGATGGCCGCTAAAGGCATTACAAGCTCGGCTTCCCTCTACAAAGTAGTCGCTGATAGCCTCTCCCAACAGCTTGAGCAGCTCAGTAGTCAGGGCCACGACACCAAACTTGCTAAAGATATGCTGTTTAATTCGCCAAACTTGTACACCAAGTACTTATTAAGCTCTGGCAGCTTGTTATCCAAACAAGCGTCAGGCGCTAGCGATATTAATAAGTTTTATGGACTATCCGCGCCTAACTTCTTGCTGCTTACGAGTGAAAAAGCACAACAAGCGTACATAGAAACCGTAGAGAAAAGCGTGAGCTAATCCATCATGACCAAACTCATATATTGCGTGCTACTTTGCCACTTTATTGCGGCATTTTCAGCACTAGGAATGCCTTTGTTCTTGCCAATGGTATTACCCACACTTGGCGCACACATTGACGCAAACTGGGCAGGCGCCCTATTTATTCTGCCTACCTTTTGCACCGCTTTGGCTGCACGATTTTGGGGGCAGTTTGCCGATAAATATGGCAGACGTCGCTCTTTATTGCGTGCTCAGCTTGGACTCGCAGCGGGGTTTGCTTTATGTGGCTTGGCAGACAATCTAGCAATGTTTGTGTTTGGTCTTATTATTCAAGGAACCTTTGGCGGCACAATGGCGGCTTCTAATAGCTATTTGTCCAGCCAGATTAAAGATGCAAAAACCCTCGGAGCCTCTCTAAATAAGACTCAGCTCTCTGCTCGCTTGGCGCTGATCATCGCGCCAATTGGTCTGGGATGGAGTTTGTCAGAAACCAGCCCGCTCAGCGCATACCTTTGGCTATCTGTTCTGCCTTTGATTGCCATGGCGATCACTTTGACATTGCCAGCAGATACGATCGCTAAGCCTAATGCTCGAGACCAAGAAAAAGGTCGGCGACAAGATAACAAAAGCGCTTCGTTACGCTCTCTGTATTGGGTGTTCGTTGCGCAGTTTTGCTTTGCGTTTGCAATGGTTGTTACCTTCCCCTATTTCTCGCCTTTCGTGCAGCAATTTGGGGTAACCAATCAAGCATGGGTTGGCTTTCTGTACGCTCTTCCACATGGCGTCTATTTAGTTTTCACTGGCAAAGCACAGACCTTCTCTGAGTGGCTCAATCGTCATCACAAGCTCAGTACTTTGCTACTTGGTTTTGGTTTGCTCTCGCTAGGTACTCTGATGCACCTTATGCCTTACCAAGAGGTGTTGATCATCGCTCGTATCCTATTTGGATTGGGTATGGTCTGTTGTTATCAAGGGTTACACCAAGCGTTAGCAGACCAAATCGATAGGCAGCAGAGCGGTAAGATATTCTCACGCTTTGATGCAATGTCTAAATGGGGCGGAGTGGCAGCAGGGTTAAGTGCTTCTTTTATCTCGAGTTTGGGTTGGCTTGAGGTTCTTTTCTTACTTTCTAGTCTGGTCAGCGCTTGTACTGCAATAGCGCTGCTCATCCATTCAAAATTTGGACATCGACATGTTAAACACTCAATCATCTCCAACTGAGAACTTAACACAGAATATAGGCCTAGTAGGTCATAAAAAAACTCAGCTCAATCATGAGAAAGCCCAGCTCAATACCATTATGAGCGTGGTAAATTGTTATCTGCGTGAATACGCCATACCCAATAAGCAGGTCAAGTGGGGCTTTAGCTCATCCTCACTTCCACAGACCTTGAAAAGAAGCTATAGCCCAAGTCAGCTGGTGGCGATTAACCTTAATGAAGGCGACCTGCTGGTATTGCCTGTGGAATACATAAGCCAATTAGGCAAGATAAAGCTATCTGACAGACCTTGGTCTAGAAAATCAGGAACTGGCTGGTCTAAACTGGACGCCACTCAAACTCTTACTCTGCTTCTAGAGTACCTAAAACAAGCATTAGTGATCCCATTTAATCACGAGCTGATCGAGCAAATGGAAAACAGTTTGGTGATTACTGAACAATTTCTCAACTCGGAGCCTACCCACCAGCACCACAATCAATTTATCGCCTCAGAGCAGTCATTGATTTGGGGACATTCTTTCCACCCAACGCCAAAGAGCCGCTCCGGCGTTAGTATCGATGACTTGCTCATTTGCTCACCAGAAGTTGGCGCACAAGTCCCTTTATACTGGTTTGAAGTAGAAAGCTCACTGCTTGACGTATTGCAGTCAGATAAGCGCAAAACGCCACAGACAATGCTAAGCAAGCTCGCTCCTGAAAAGTGTCATGCCGAATCGACAGTGCTTTATCCATGCCACCCATGGGAAAGCTATACCATTTTACAAAACCCCGTCGTCAAACGTGCGATTGAACAAGGTAAAATTACTCCTCTGGGTCTGGGTGGTGAAAAACTCCTGCCAACGTCCTCAGTGCGCACGCTTTACCATCCTGATATGGACTGGTTTGCTAAATTTTCTATCAATGTGCGTTTAACCAACTGTGTGCGCAAAAATGCGTGGTATGAACTCGACAGTGCGGTTCAGTTGACCTCGATTTTGCGCTCGATAAAAGAGAGTGAGCAACTGCGCAATCCTGTGTTTAAGGTCATGACTGAACCTTACGCAACCACACTAAATCTAGAACCCATCGCTGGGCTAGAACATGACGATGTGATAAAAGCTCGCGAATCATTCGGTATTTTGTACCGTGAAAACTTTACTCAAAGTGAAACGGATATATTGGAGCCAACGTTGGCCGGAGCGCTTTTTGCCTACGACAGAGATGGAAATAGTTGCATCGCCAAAGAGTTAACACAAAAAGCAAAGGAAAACCAAAGCCAGTATGAGGATGTCGCAACGCTGTGGTTCGAACGCTACTTGCGCTGCTTAATTCCGGGCGTGTTTAATTATTACTTTAAACACGGTGTGGCATTTGAACCTCACTTACAAAATACACTGATTGGCTTTGACGAAGGCATGCCGTGCTGCGTTTGGATTCGTGACTTAGAAGGCACCAAACTGCTTCCTGAGTTTTGGCCAGCTGACTCCTTAAATCAATTATCTGAACGCGCTCTACAATCGGTTTACTATAGCCGCGAGCAAGGCTGGAATCGTATTGGTTATTGTACTTTTATCAATAACATCAGTGAGGCCGTTTTCTTTATTTGTGAAGGTAACTCAAAACTTGAGCAAGCGTTGTGGAGTATATTGAGGGACGCCATTATTTGCTGGCAGTCGATCAACGGCAAGCAGCCAGAACTAGAATCACTGCTCGATGGCGGATATTTCCCAAGTAAAAATAATTTTACCACTCGATTGATGCAAAACGCTGACAAAGAGTCGAGCTATACCCGAGTGTTAGCACCATGGACGACTCGAAACAAAGGTGAAAGCTATGATTAATTCGTTGCAACTTCCTTCACACATTGAACAACAGATAGAGCAACTGGCCAAGCAACAGCAACAACCACTGTGTGCTTATCTCTATGACCTCAACGCACTTGAAAATCACATCAAAGGGATGCGTCACGTGCTGCCCAAAAACGTTGAGTTGTTTTATGCGGCCAAAGCGAATCCTTCTGAGCCGATATTACTTACTCTGGCACCCTACGTTGACGGCTTTGAAGCGGCGTCCGGCGGTGAGCTAAATCACCTCCATCAGCAGAGACTTAACAAGCCTCTGATCTTTGGTGGCCCTGGCAAAATGCCGAGCGAATTAGAACAAGCGATCGAACTGGATGTGGATGCGATTCATGTGGAAAGTATCACCGAATTGCAGCGTATTGGTGCCTTAACTCAGAAGTTAAACCAAAACGCGTCTATTTTTCTGCGCATGAATATCGACATTGGCGATATCACACTCAGCAAATTGGCCATGGGAGGTAAACCAACACCATTTGGTCTAGATGAAGCTGAGCTAGACAACGCCATCATGTTGTTGCGTGATTATCCATTAATCCAATTAAAAGGCTTTCACTTCCACTTAATGTCGCATCAGTTGGATGTGAGCCGTCATTTAGCTCTGATGGAACGGTACTTTCAAGTTGTAAAAGGATGGAAACAGAAATACACACTCGATGAACTCACCATCAACCTTGGTGGCGGTATGGGCATCAATTACCAAGACCCTCAGCAGCACTTTCCATGGGAAGAGTTTTGTGACAAGTTGGAGTTTTTGATTGCCAAAGAGCAAATGCAAAATTGGCTATTACGTTTCGAGTGCGGACGTTATATCTCAGCGCCTTGCGGCTACTACGTAATGGAAGTGCTGGATATTAAGCAAAACCTTGGCGAAAACTTCGTCATAGCGCGTGGCGGTACCCACCATTTTCGCACACCCGCTGCCCAAAGCCATGACCATCCTTTTGTGGTTTTGCATAATCAGCAGCGCCCAGAGATTTCAAACCCAATCGGCCACACAACAGCGACTTTGGTCGGTCAGTTGTGTACACCTAAAGATGTCCTCGCGCGCAATCAAGTCATAGAACGCATCGACATCGGGGATTATGTGGTGTTCACTTTGGCGGGCGCTTACGCTTGGAACATCTCACACCAAAACTTTTTAATGCACGAACCTCCCCTGTTCCATTACTTCTGAGTTTGGGTGAATACACTCAAAACAGTAAGCTGGCGGTAAACCCCATCTAATCATTTCCTTTTAAATTCGGTATTGT
>NZ_JAYQDQ010000084.1:0-17273 GCF_038138445.1 Vibrio sp. | reverse complement strand
TGATGGGATCATTCAATTGATCTGCCGATTAATGTTTAACTGATCGGCATTAGGGAGCTTAGGCTCCCTTTTCGCTTTTCCCTCAATCGATATACCTACCACGCCGCATCTATAAATTTTTACATTGAGTCTTAAACGAGCGTCTAATTACCTTCATTATTGTTGATTTATTAACCAAGCAAATCAATTGGCGTGATTTTTTTGTATTTAATCTTGCAATAAAGTGTACATTATTATCAGATCTATCTATTGTTTTCCGGTTTTTTTAAAACATAAGTCAAATAATAGGTATAAAAATGAAAAAAGCAGTCTTAGCCGCATTTGTTGCAGCGGCTTCGTTTCAAGCAGTGGGTGCAGAGAATATAGGGTCACAACATGGCTACCTTGATGAAGGTTGGTATATTGGTGCTGATATTATTGGTACCACTTTTGAGGCGGATGAAAGTGATAGCTCACCATCCTCGACCAGTGGTGCGATTTCGATTGGTTATGACTTTAAGCTTGCGGACTCCGTAATTCTTGGGGTTGAGGCTGAGTTTGCTGACTATGGTAAGTTTGACTTTATCCCGACAGGGGGTACTGGTGCTAAACAAACTAATGATACACACGCGTTATCATTCTATTTGAAGCCTAAATACTTTATTCCAGGATCTTCATTCTACTTTGGTGCTGTCTTCGGGGTAGGTATGTACAAAATGAAGTCAAGTTGGACGGGGCCTGTTGAATATGTGGATTCATTCGACTCTACCCTATTTACAAGAAAAGAAACTATAAATGATAGCGACAATGAAACTGAGTTTGTCTACGGTCTAGAAACGGGATATGCACTGAACAACAATATAATACTAAATGCTGGATATCGAATGGCTAACCTTAAGTATTATGAACATGATACTTGGTATCTCGGTCTAGACTATAAGTTCTGATAACCCAATTAGCGTCAACGAAGGGAGCTTAGGCTCCCTTTAGTAGTTTATCTATCAAACAATAGTGATGTTGCTGCACGCCGGCCAAATGGGCATATGTTGGGGTATGGCGATCGTTTTGACGTGGGCAGTGCCAGCCTAAAGTATGCTCTATAAATTGCTTGGCAAAAGACTCTGAAATATCTAGGCAGCCGGCGAGTACGGTATCCACATAGCTTTGCATTATAGGCACTTGTTCACAGGGCTGCTTGGCGTCATCATTAATATACAACCAGATATGATCGCTTGAGGTGAGCGAGTGGGTGGTATCTATCTCAGTGAGAGAGACTTGAATGCGCTGGTAATTGCGCTCTCTAGTATCAAACTCTTTTAGCTCATTTTGAGCAATTTCAATTAACACCCCATTGACTAGCCCTTGGCCTTTTTGTACCACCAAAGGCGATAGGGTATAGCTTGTATCCAGTTTTCCCCATATGCGCTTAAACCCGTGAATAACCGCAGGGTGCGCAAGGCCGGTTGCGCCGGTTAATTGCCGTGATGCTGAGTTAATTAAGCTGCCATAACCAAATATATACGTCGCCACTTGTTTTCCCTTTTGTGCTTTGCTGTCTTTTAATGCTTTACCGCAAATATAACCCTTTTTATCGATGAGGTACCAATTAGAGCTTATCCACACCGTGGTTGATTATTGTGTCAATATGACAATAAAGAGTAATCTTGACCTTGTTTTTATCGAGTCTTAATGACTTTATTTGCTTTTATTTTTATATAAAACAATGATTTGAGTTCGGGAATAAATATTGCTTACTTTTCTGTATTTAGCTTATTTTACGGGGCATACAGTGATCAATATTAGTGATAAAAGAATAGAAGATGCCATTATACCTGTTTTTCGTCTAGCCTTTCGACCATTTTTCCTCCTTGGTGCAAGCTATGCGGCAATTGCTATAACGCTATGGGTATGGATGTTTCAAACGGGCCAACCCATTCGCTTACAAGTGCCTGCTTTATGGTGGCATGCTCACGAAATGATATTTGGCTTTTCTATGGCTATCGTCGTTGGATTTGTTTTGACTGCGGTGCAGAATTGGACAGGGATCAATGGCACCAAAAGTTATCGATTAGCCCTACTGGTTAACTTATGGCTTTTGCCTCGGTTATTGTTTTGGACTGAGTCACCTTTATGGCTGATTGCTGCTATTGAAAGCCTGTTTATCGCCATGGTTGCCTATGAGACAGGTGTTCGAGTCATCAAGGCCAAAGGATGGCGCAATGCATTCTTTATTCCTTTATTTGTATTGGCTTTACTGGCTAACTTAGCCAGCTATGCGTCACTACAAGATATTGGGCCTTTTTCTTCATCTGATGTTTGGCTGGCAATGTTGTGGTGGTTTACGATTTTGCTCTCGGTCATGGGCGCAAGAGTTATCCCATTTTTTACTGCTCGCCGGCTAAACACTCTCAAGCCTTCTGCAATTCTTTGGCTTGAGGCTTTGGCTATTTTGCCTTTACTGGTGTTGTTTAATCTTAGCTTTTTACCGACAGAATTCGCGCATTTGGAACAAGTGATGATGCTTGTCTCTGGAGCGGCGCATTTGGTTATTGTCATCAGGTGGCAGCCTTGGCGCACTTACCGAGAGCCTTTGTTATGGTCGCTGCATCTGGCTTACTTTTGTATTCCGATGAGCTTGGTTCTGCGCGCAGGACTTAGCCATACGTATGCGGCGCATAATATGCTGCATTTATTTGTGATTGGTGCTCTGGGTGGTTTGATTTTGGCTATGATAACTCGAGTGACAATGGGACATACAGGGCGCGCTATTTATCAAGGCCCTAGTATGGCGATAGGCTTTGCTGCCTTGATGATAGCAGCGATTGTGCGTAGTGTAGGTGTAACGATTTGGCCTGAGAAGCTTATTTTACTGCTCGATATTAGCGGCTTTCTATGGGCACTAGCCTTCACGATATACTTAGTCAAATTTGGGTTTATGCTTGTGACAGCCAGAGTCGATGGACATCCTGGGTAGGGTGGTTAGAGATAGTGGAGCTGTAGGCATAAACAAAAGGCTGATG
This sequence comes from Vibrio sp., assembly GCF_038138445.1. GTDB lineage: Bacteria > Pseudomonadota > Gammaproteobacteria > Enterobacterales > Vibrionaceae > Vibrio. Next base: position 14,274 of record NZ_JAYQDQ010000084.1, on the reverse strand, counting down.
GTTTACCACCAGCCTTTCAATCGTAAGCAGTGCACAAAACTTAGTTGTTACTGTGCAGCTCTGAGTTAAGTTCTACCGCGGTTTTGTTAGCTAGACACTCAATCTGACCTGTGACTGAATTGCGACGGAAAAGTAAGTCGGATACGCCAGTAAGATCGCGTGCTTTAACTGTCTCAACCTCATTACCTTGCGAATCTAGCATGAGGACCTTTGAGCCAGCGGTGACATACAAACCAGACTCGACAGTGCAGCGATCGCCAAGTGGGAAGCCAAGACCAGCATTGGCGCCAAGAAGAGAGCTTTCACCAATAGACACAACAACGGAGCCACCGCCAGATAGTGTACCCATAATCGAGGCGCCGCCACCAATATCAGAGCCATTGCCAACCACTACACCAGCAGAAATACGGCCTTCAACCATGCTTGTTCCAGTTGTTCCCGCATTGAAGTTGATGAAGCCTTCATGCATTACCGTTGTACCTTCACCCACATGTGCGCCAAGGCGAACGCGAGCTGTATCCGCAATGCGAACGCCAGCAGGTACCACGTAATCGACCATTTTCGGGAATTTATCAACGCAATCAACCGACAAATGACGTCCCGCTAAGCGAGCTTCAATTTGACGCTCAGCAAGTTCTGGCAGATCAATTGGACCCTCGTTAGTCCAAGCAATATTGTGCAGCAGGCCAAAAATGCCATCGAGTACGGTGCCGTGAGGCAGAACTAAACGGTTAGAGATAAGTTGCAGTTTCAGAAAGCCTTCTGCAACAGAAGAGGGCTTTTCATCTGTTTTGAGAATAACAAGCACTAGCGGCTGCTCAGACTCGGTGGCTTTAGCTGCAAATTTAGCGTTATTGCTATCACCGTTGGTTTCGAATGCTTTAGCAAGCTGTGCACTTTGGCTCGCAGTCACCTCTATAACTTGGTTGCCTTCTTGGTAACCCGTTACTTCCGCTAGTGAATCGACCAGTGCATCAGTGGGTGCTAGTACAGGATGGGGGAAAAAGGCTTCGATGATTTTTCCATCACGGTTTTTCGTTGCCGTGCCGAAAGCGAGAGAGAAAGTAGCCATGTTTTGAATCTCCGTTGGGTCAAGGAAAACGAGTTTCCCTTCTAAGCTTGTATTGTGTTCATCATAAGGAGAGTGTTTTCGTCTTTAAAGCACCGCGATGGATAACGTCTGAAGGTCGATACTTTTTGTCTTTTTACCGACACTCTGTCTTTTTATCTATATTGGTTAGCTCAATATAGCGTGGATGAAAATCAAAAAGAGCCCAAACATGGTTTGAGCTCTTTGCAAAGTATCTTTCGCATTAACTGACTATTCGTCAGTTGCGGCTAAGTCTATTATTTGCTTAGGTCGCTAGCGTGCTCAGATAGGAATGCTGCAACACCTTTTGGAGATGCATCCATACCAGCTTTACCTTCTTCCCATTGCGCAGGACATACTTCGCCGTGCTTCTGGTGGAAGTTTAGCGCGTCAACCATGCGTAGCATTTCGTCAATGTTACGGCCTAATGGAAGGTCGTTAACCACTTGGTGACGAACAACACCTTCTTCGTCGATTAAGAAAGAACCACGGAATGCAACGCCTGCTTCTGGGTGCTCAACGTCGTAAGCTTTGCAGATTTCGTGCTTAACGTCTGCAACCAGTGGGTATTTCACTTCACCGATGCCGCCATCTTCGATAGCCGTGTTACGCCATGCATTGTGCGAGAATTGAGAATCGATAGAAACACCGATTACTTCAACGCCTTTTTCTTGGAAGTCAGCTAGACGATTGTCGAATGCAATAAGCTCTGATGGGCAAACGAACGTGAAATCTAGTGGGTAGAAGAAAACAACCGCTTTCTTACCTTTAGTGAATTCTGCAAAGTTGAAGTTGTCAACGATTTCACCGTTACCTAGAACAGCTGCCGCAGTAAAGTCAGGGGCTTGACGACCTACTAGTACCATTATTTTGCTCCTAAAAAGTATGGTTAGTTCCAAACCATCTTGAGTAATTTTGGTTTGGTCCGTGTTTGTGCGAGACAAACTATAGTACAGATTGTAGTATTGAAAAAAGCGAAATAAATAGATTAAGTTAATCGAAAAAAACGATAGGTCAAAATCTATGCGCTGTTCACTAAACTGAGACGTTTAAAAAACAAAATTATGATTAAATGGCCAAACCTTAAACAGTTACATTATCTGATCACACTACATGAAACTCGCCACTTTAGTGAAGCCGCCAAAAAGTGCTTTGTGAGTCAATCAACCTTGAGTAAAGGGATTCAAAATCTGGAAGATTTGATTGGCTGCCCGCTTTATGAAAAAAAAGACAAAAAGGGGCCGCTTGTTTTTACTTTGGCGGGAGAGCAGGTGGTAAAACAAGGTCGTGAGTTACTGGCCAAAGGCCAAGACTTGGTTGAGTTAGGTCGGCAGTGTCAAGGAGGAGAGATGCAAGGGCAATTGCGACTAGGTTGTATCCCAACCATAGCGCCATTTTTGCTCTGTGATCTTGTCCAAGAAGTGAATCAACGTTTTCCTTTGCTTAATCTCTTGTTAAGAGAAGATACCACTAATAATTTGTTGGCCGCGCTTCGCCATGGTGAATTGGATATATTGATCTTAGCCTTGCCCGTTGATCTCGATGGTATGGAGAGCAAAATTGTTGGCAATGATCCGTTTAAGATGATCATTAGTCGCCAACAGGCGAATACCATTCGTACACCCATTAAATACGACGACCTTCCCGATGAATCTGTATTTTTGCTTGAAAAAGAGCACTGTTTGACTGAGCATGCGGTGTCAGCCTGCCAGCTAACCAGAAAAGAAAAGATTAACCCATTTTCTGCCACAAGTTTGCATACTTTGGTTCAAATGGTGGCGAATGGCATGGGCACCACTTTTATCCCTCAGATGGCGATTGACCATGGGTTGATTGAAAACCAAAATTTGGTGGTTGTCGATCCGCCAGAGCAACAAGCTCACCGACATATAGGTTTGGTCTGGAGACCCAGTTCTTCAAGAGTCAACACCTTTAATCAGCTAGCACAAGTCGTTTCTGAGCTACTTTAAGTGTAGTGATTATGATCTATTCTCTGTTTTAGCCAGTTTTACTGACTGGTTTTTATCTATGAAATGGTTTTTTATTCTGTTGGTGAAGTTTAACTTGTAAAATTTCACAGCTTTTTCTTGGCGAAGGTTTCATTAAATAGTGAAACTTCACAGTGTCAATTTTACAATCTCTTTCATCTTGCTTGTTTGAAGTGACTTTACCCGCGGTGCTTGTACATCAAAGTATAAGGAGCCACTCCTTGTTGAAATAAATTAAACGCTTGTTTGAAAGCTCTTCAGGTTACTCGTCTATTGGTAATTTAATTACGAAGCTAAATTTCATCAATAATGAAAAATCAATAACTTAAAGTCAAAAAGATAAAATGTTGAATTTTGTTTTTCACGCTCTTGAGAGCTTTTTATTTAATCTTTAATTGTTATAGTTTAATGAGAGTTTGATAGGTTTTTGACGCTATGTGTTAGCTATGTTTCGCGGTTATCTTTGGTCTAATACATAGCATAGATAGTACAGTGTCTTTGTCGTTTTATAGTTACATATGTAATTTTCATTGACTGTCTTGGTATGCGTAATCAATACCATACTTGGATTGTTGACCGGAGAAGGTAAAGGAAATGCTTTTGAAGACTTCAGCTACAGAAAATACAGTTAAGCAAACACAAGAAAATGGTGTGAATAAAGGCAGCTTAGAAATTACCGCTCCTCTTTCATCAGAGCATCAAGCGATTTTTTCTGATGAATGTCAGGGATTTTTGTCTCTCTTATGTGAGAAATTTGCTGGTCAAAACCAAGTATTACTAACGGCTCGTGAAGAATATCAGGCTCGTATTGATGCTGGCTCTTTACCTGACTTTGATCCGGATACGCAAGAAATCAGAGACAGTGATTGGAAGGTAAGCCAAATTCCAAACGACCTTCAAGATCGCCGAGTTGAGATCACTGGGCCAACGGATCGAAAGATGGTCATCAATGCATTAAACGCTAAGGTAAAAGTGTTTATGGCTGACTTTGAAGATTCTATGTCGCCAGATTGGACGCAATTATTAGATGGTCAGATAAATTTACGCGATGCAATAAATGGCACTATATCCTACCAGGATCCGAAAAGTGGAAAGCAGTATCGACTTAAAGATGACCCTGCGGTGCTGATTTGTCGCGTCAGAGGTATTCACCTTAAAGAAAAGCATGTGCTTTTAAATGGCAAACCGATTCCGGGGGCTTTGTTTGATTTCGCTGTTTATTTTCATAATAACCACCAGAGCTTAATCAAAAAAGGCAGTGGCCCTTATTTCTATTTGCCCAAGCTTCAATCCTACCAAGAAGCTCAGTGGTGGAGTCAAATATTCCACTTTACTGAACAGTATTACGGTTTAGAGACTGGAAGGATAAAAGCGACCGTTTTGATTGAAACCATCCCTGCGGTATTTGCGATGGATGAGATTTTGTTTGCCCTTAAAGAGCATATCGTTGGTCTTAATTGTGGCCGCTGGGATTATATCTTTAGCTATATCAAGACACTAAAAAATCACCCCGACCGTATCTTACCTGATAGGCAGAGTGTCACTATGGATCAGCCTTTTCTCAATGCCTATTCTCGTTTGCTTATTCGAACCTGTCATCGGCGCGGCGCATTTGCTATGGGAGGAATGGCCGCATTTATTCCAGCTAAGGATCCAGAGCAGAATCAGCAAGTGCTTAATAAGATCCAAACCGATAAATCATTGGAAGCGCAAAATGGTCATGATGGCACTTGGGTCGCTCACCCTGGGTTGGCAGAGACCGCAATCAAAGTCTTTAACCATGTGTTGGCAGAGCGAAGCAACCAACTTGATGTTACTCGTGAAGGTGATGCTCCTGTCCTAGCTCAAGATTTACTTAGACCTTGCCAAGGTGAGCGTACCGAGCAAGGCATGAGACACAATATCAGGGTGGCGCTGCAATACGTTGAAGCCTGGATTTCAGGCAATGGCTGTGTGCCGATTTATGGATTGATGGAAGATGCTGCGACGGCCGAAATTTCAAGAGCATCCATTTGGCAGTGGATCAAGCATGGTAAATCTCTAGATAACGGGCAAGTTGTCTCCAAAGCACTGTTTGAACAGTACTTGAATGAAGAGATAAATGTTGTTAAAGCAGAACTCGGTGATGAGCGTTATCAAGCTGGACGTTTTGAAGAAGCGGCGAATTTGATGGCCAAACTCACGACCAGTCAAGAGCTAAGCGATTTTCTCACCATTCCAGGATATGACTACCTAGATTAATCACCAACATCGTCAGTAACATCGATCGTAAACAGCGGAGAAGGAAGTACCGCTGATATAACAACAGCAATATTGGTTCATCAATAGAAGGAAATAACGATGACAAACTTAACTCGCCGCCAACAAATTGAGGCAATCGAACAAGACTGGGCAACCAATCCGCGTTGGAAAAATGTCAAACGCCCTTATAGTGCAGAAGAGGTGGTCACTTTACGAGGATCCATGGTACCGGAAAATACCATAGCTCAGCGCGGTGCAGACAAGCTTTGGGCCTTGGTCAATGGCGATGCTAAGAAAGGTTATGTCAATTGTCTTGGCGCGCTGACTGGAGGGCAAGCGGTGCAGCAGGCTAAAGCGGGTATCGAGGCGGTTTATTTATCTGGTTGGCAGGTTGCCGCTGATAACAATACCGCATCGTCTATGTACCCTGATCAATCTTTATACCCTGTCGATTCTGTGCCTGCTGTGGTGAAAAGGATCAACAATTCTTTTCGCCGCGCCGATCAAATCCAATGGTCAAACGGCAAGTCACCAAATGATGAAGGTGGGATTGACTACTTCCTGCCAATTGTAGCTGATGCTGAAGCTGGGTTTGGCGGGGTACTAAACGCCTACGAGTTAATGAAGTCCATGATCGATGCTGGCGCGGCTGGAGTGCATTTTGAAGACCAGCTTGCTTCAGTGAAAAAGTGTGGTCATATGGGCGGTAAGGTGCTAGTTCCTACTCAAGAAGCAGTGCAAAAGCTGGTTGCTGCGCGCTTGGCTGCCGATGTGGCGGGAACAAGAACCTTGGTTATTGCTCGTACTGATGCTAATGCAGCGGATCTTTTGACCTCAGACTGCGATCCGTATGATAAAGATTTTATTCAAGGTGAACGTACTCAAGAAGGGTTTTATCGTGTGCGTGCTGGTATTGATCAAGCGATCTCCAGAGGCCTTGCGTATGCTCCTTATGCCGATCTTATTTGGTGTGAAACCGCTACGCCTTGTTTAGAAGAAGCGCGCAAGTTTGCTAAGGCGATCCATGCTCAATATCCAGAGCAGCTGCTCGCTTATAACTGTTCCCCCTCATTTAACTGGGAGAAAAATCTTGACGCTGAAACTATTGCTAAGTTTCAGCAAGAGCTGTCGGATATGGGGTACAAATACCAATTTATCACCTTAGCAGGGATCCACAATATGTGGTTCAACATGTTTGAACTCGCGCATGATTATGCCCAAGGTGAGGGAATGCGCCATTATGTTGAGAAAGTTCAGCGCCCAGAATTTAAAGCAGCAGAAAAAGGGTATACCTTTGTTGCGCACCAGCAAGAAGTCGGTACGGGTTATTTTGATAAAATGACCAACACGATTCAGGGAGGAAACTCTTCTGTCACCGCTTTGACAGGATCGACCGAAGAAGATCAGTTCTAGAACATGACAGCGAGCCACTGCTTGTTTGGTGACTCGCTACTTTTCAAAAGATTAAAAGTGCATTGTTTTAATCGATTTCCTCAGGTTCCATTTCTTCTTGTAGCTCCAGCAAGTTAATTGCGATGGCTACAAAATCAGTATCGGTAATGATACCCACGAGTTGCCCTTTGTCGACCACAGGTAGACAGCCAACCTTGTGCTTTTGCATGTAGAGCGCACTTTGTTTTAATCCCGCTTGTGGTGCAACTGTCATTAAATCGGTTTTCATGACTTCATACAGCGGCGTATTCAGAGTAAAGGCTTGGTTTTCGGGGATGTTTTGTAGACTGGATTCTTGCGCTGCCAACACATCACGTTGTGATACTACGCCCAGCAACTGCTTATGAGCATCGACAATAGGAATATGGCGAATATCTAGTGCGTCCATGGTATGTTTGGCGTCTGAAAGTTGGTGCGAACGTAATAAAGTATGTGGGTTACGTGTCATCATGTCTTCGACTTTTATCATGGCTGCCTCCTGAGTTGTTGTTTTATCTTCTCTACTATAGACGCTTTCAGTTAGAGAGTTTGAGAGGTGGCAAGGTTTTTAGTTTTAACTTGTCAAAATCAATGTGGCAAATTATGTACAGTCACTAGATTCAACTTTACAGCTATCAATCAAATCAACATGGATTACAAATATTCACACCTCAATCCTTGCTATTGAGTACGTCCAGCATATACTAGTCGGCTGCGAAAAACTCGTCGTCTGTTTGTGACAGAATCAGTTCGGCTTTGATCACAGCAAGAGAAACCACGACAAAAGATTAGTAAGATGCAAGTATCCGATTTTCACTTTGATTTACCTGATGAGCTTATTGCTCGTTATCCTCAACCAGAGCGTACCGCCAGCCGACTACTTCAGTTAGATGGCAATACAGGTCAAGTTTGCGATGGCACATTTACTGATGTCTTAGAGCAGATTCAAGCAGGAGATTTGGTCGTGTTTAATAATACGCGCGTTATTCCTGCGCGTATGTTTGGTCGCAAAGAGTCAGGTGGCAAATTAGAAGTCTTGGTAGAAAGAATGCTAGATGAGCATCGCATACTGGCTCATGTTCGTTGTTCTAAATCTCCTAAACCAGGCTCGACAATCGTTCTAGGCGAAAACGATGAATACTCAGCCAAGATGATGGCTCGGCATGAAGCCTTATTTGAGTTGAAGTTTGAGTCGGATAAAACAGTATTAGAGATTTTAGAGCATATTGGTCATATGCCTTTACCGCCTTATATTGATAGACCTGACGAAGACTCGGATAAAGAACGTTATCAAACGGTATACAACCAAAAGCCAGGCGCTGTCGCTGCTCCGACCGCAGGGCTGCATTTTGATGATGCTTTACTTGCTAAGATCCAGGCAAAAGGTGCAGAGCTTGCCTATGTGACACTGCATATCGGAGCAGGCACTTTCCAGCCAGTTAAAGTTGATAATATTCACGATCATCATATGCACGCTGAGTATGTGGAAGTCCCTCAGCAAGTCGTCGATGCTATCAACAAAACCAAATCTCGCGGTGGTAAAATTATCGCCGTGGGGACGACCTCGGTTCGTTCTTTAGAAAGCGCCGCACAAGATGCGCTCAAAAAAGGCACAGAACTGGCTCCCTTTTTTGGGGATACGGAAATATTTATTTATCCAGGATATGAATATCAATTGGTTGACTGCTTGATCACAAATTTTCATCTTCCAGAATCAACCTTGATTATGTTGGTGAGTGCGTTTGCTGGTTTTGAGCATACGATGAATGCCTATAAACATGCCGTTGAGAACAAGTATCGCTTTTTCTCCTATGGTGATTCCATGTTTATTAGTAAGAGAACGCTTGAGCGTTAAATAAAAATTTAAGGGTGTTCGCGGTGAATAAGGCTGCCAATATTAAATAGCTTTTGGCTGGCTTAATCGCTGGTTTTGATGCGAATACTCGGCACTTTTGGTCAGACTGTATTTCTGACATTGGGAGGCTTGGTGAAATTAAAATTTGATCTGAAAAAGAAAGACGGCACGGCGCGTCGAGGTCAGCTGACTTTTGAACGTGGTAGTGTGCAAACCCCTGCTTTTATGCCGGTTGGTACTTATGGCACGGTGAAAGGCATGACGCCAGAAGAGGTAAAAGGGACTGGAGCAGAGATTTTGCTTGGTAATACTTTCCACCTTTGGCTACGCCCAGGACAAGAAGTCATGAAAATGCATGGCGACCTGCATGATTTTATGAATTGGCAGGGACCTATCTTAACCGATTCAGGGGGCTTTCAGGTCTTTAGTCTGGGGGATATCCGCAAAATTACCGAGCAAGGTGTACATTTCCGTAATCCAGTAAACGGAGATAAAATTTTCATGGACGCAGAAAAGTCGATGGAAATTCAGCAAGATCTCGGTTCAGACATCGTGATGATTTTCGACGAGTGTACGCCTTATCCAGCGACGCACGATCAAGCCAAGAAATCGATGGAAATGTCACTGCGATGGGCGCAGCGCTCACGTGATCATTTTGACAAACTAGAAAACCCCAACAGCCTATTTGGTATTGTACAGGGCGGCGTTTACGAAGATTTACGTGACGTATCGGTCAAAGGTTTGACTGACATCGGCTTTGACGGTTATGCCGTTGGTGGGCTCGCGGTTGGTGAGCCGAAAGAAGACATGCATCGTGTACTTGAGCACACTTGCCCACAACTTCCAGAAGACAAACCTCGTTATCTTATGGGGGTTGGAAAGCCGGAAGACTTAGTTGAAGGTGTTCGCCGTGGTATCGATATGTTTGATTGTGTGATGCCGACACGTAATGCCCGTAACGGACACCTGTTTGTTACTGGTGGTGTGATCAAGATCCGTAATGCTAAACATAAAACCGATACAACACCTCTGGATCCTGAGTGTGACTGTTACACTTGCCAGAATTATTCAAAAGCGTATTTGCACCATCTTGATCGCTGTAATGAAATTTTGGGTGCTCGCCTCAATACCATCCATAACCTTCGTTACTATCAACGCGTGATGGAAGGTATTCGTCAAGCAATCGATGAAGATCGCTTTGATGAGTTTGTTAAAGAGTTTTATGCTCGCCGAAATCGTGAAGTACCACCTTTGGCAAAAGAGCAATAAAGATGAACAGCCTTTGGTATTGCGCCAAAGGCTTTTGTGAATTAGTTAGGCAAATTCTTGGGAATTTTGAGACTAGGCTCTCTAAATGTTTGAGTGTCTCTTGAAACCTTGATGCCCAAGCCCAACTTGGATATTTAATAAAAGTAAATAGAGGATTGTTTTAATGTTGATTACTCCAGCTTATGCCGCAGATGGCGCACCCGCAGGTGGTGGTTTTGAAATGCTGATCATGCTAGGTATGTTTGCGGTTATCTTTTACTTCATGATTTACCGCCCACAAGCTAAGCGCGTTAAAGAGCATAAGAGCCTAATGGCATCGATGGGCAAAGGTGACGAAGTACTGACTAGCGGTGGCTTGGTAGGAAAAATTACCAAAATCGCAGAAGACAACGACTATATTTCTGTTGAACTCAATGCTAACAACGAAATCGTTATCAAGAAAGATTTTGTGACTGCAGTGCTGCCAAAAGGTACGCTTAAATCTCTATAAACAGCTAAAGGATCCTCGCTGTGCTTAACCGCTATCCATTATGGAAGTATTTGATGGTGGTGCTAACCATTGCCATTGCTGCTTTATACGCACTTCCAAACATCTATGGTGAAGATCCAGCTATTCAAATTACAGGGGCGCGTGGCGCCTCTGTCGATATGTCGACGCTGGACTCTATCACTCAAGCTCTGAATGAAAAGGGCTTATCTCAAAAATCCATTGCCCTTGAAGATGGCTCCATTCTTGTACGTTTCAATGACACAGATACTCAGCTAAGTGCTAGAGATGTCATCAATGAAGCCTTAGGTAAAGACAAGATTGTTGCTTTAAACCTTGCTCCTGCGACACCGGACTGGCTTGATGCGATTGGTGCTGCACCAATGAAATTAGGTTTAGACCTTCGTGGTGGTGTTCACTTCCTGATGGAAGTTGATATGGACGCTGCGATGGAGAAACTGGTCAGTCAACAAGAAGAAGCATTTCGTAGCGAGCTGCGTGAAGCTAAGATCCGCTATCGAGCAATTCGCCCTGCAGAGCAAGATTCGGTTGAAGTCTTACTTCGTAACGAAGAGCAACTTGCCGATGCTAAGCGTCTCTTAACCCAAAATCATCCAGATATGACGTTTGTGGACTCAGACGCTGGTGGTCGATTTACGCTCACAGCGACATTTACTGAGCAACGCCTGGCTGAAATCCGCAACTATGCAGTAGAGCAGAATATCACCATTTTGCGTAACCGAGTTAATGAACTTGGGGTTGCTGAGCCTCTAGTTCAGCGTCAAGGCGCAAGCCGTATTGTTGTCGAATTACCAGGTGTTCAAGATACCGCTCGTGCCAAGGAAATCTTGGGTGCCACTGCAACGCTTGAATTTCGTGAAGTGGATGACAGAGCGGATCTAGCTGCAGCTGCAAGTGGCAGAGCACCAGCAGGTAGTGAGATCAAACAAGATCGCGATGGACGCCCTGTGGTTTTGAAAAAGCGCGTGATCTTAGGTGGCTCAAGCATTACGGATGCAAGCTCTAGTACTGATGAATACGGACGACCTCAAGTTAATATCTCACTTGATAGTGAAGGTGGCAGTAAAATGTCGTCTTTCTCGAAAAAGAATATTGGCCAACTGATGGCAACCGTATTTGCTGAGTACAAAGACAGTGGTCGACGTACGCCTGAAGGTAAAGTTATTCTGAGTAAGCACGAGGAAGTCATCAACCAAGCTACCATTCAATCAGCGCTTGGTCGTAATTTCCGTATTACTGGTATCGATACTGCTGCCGAAGCACACAATCTCGCTTTATTGCTTCGCGCAGGTGCCTTGATCGCTCCAATATCTATCGTTGAAGAACGTACCATTGGTCCTTCTATGGGACAACAAAATATAGATATGGGGGTGATGGCGTGTATCTGGGGTATGGTTGCGGTGATGTTGTTTACTTTGCTTTACTACCGCAAGTTTGGCTTTATCGCCAATATGGCGCTGATGGTGAACCTAGTTCTTATCATAGGGGTGATGTCTATGATACCGGGTGCGACCATGACGCTTCCGGGCATTGCAGGTATCGTTTTGACAGTTGGTATGGCGGTGGATGCCAATGTGCTGATTTTTGAACGGATACGTGAAGAGCTTCGCGACGGTCGAAATCCACAGCAAGCGATTCATCAAGGTTATGCTAATGCATTTAGTACCATTGCTGATGCCAACATTACCACACTGATCACGGCGATTATTTTGTTTGCTGTTGGTACGGGAGCGATCAAAGGTTTTGCCGTGACGCTTTCCATTGGTATTTTGACTTCCATGTTTACTGCCATCATAGGAACGCGCTGCGTTGTTAACTTGATGTATGGCGGAAAGCGCATCAATAAATTGTCGATCTAAGGCTGGAGATGATTATGTTTCAGATTCTAAAAGCAGACAAAATGATCGACTTTATGCGTTGGTCAAAATTCGCCTTCCTTTTATCGATTTTGATGATTGGTGCATCGATATTTACTCTGTCAACTAAGTGGCTGAATTGGGGTCTGGATTTTACCGGAGGAACCCTAATCGAAGTTGGCTTTGAACAGCCTGCCAACTTAGAGGAAATTCGTATCGCGCTTGATGCAAAAGGCTTTGGCGATGCTACGGTGCAAAACTTTGGTAGTTCACGCGATGTCATGGTTCGGTTACGTCCTCGTGAAAACGTCGCGGGAGAGACGCTGGGCAATGAAATCATCAGTGCTATTAAAGCTGGCACAGGTGAAAGCGTTGAAATGCGCCGTATTGAGTTTGTTGGGCCTAATGTTGGTGATGAGCTAACAGAGGCTGGTGGGCTTGCTATCATTGTTTCTTTGATCTGTATCTTGATATACGTATCCATTCGTTTTGAATGGCGTCTAGCAGCAGGTGCTGTGCTTGCTCTTGCCCACGACGTCATTATTACACTCGGCGTATTCTCCTTGATGCAAATTGAAGTCGATTTGACTATTGTAGCGGCGCTTCTTACGGTTGTGGGTTATTCACTCAACGATACCATAGTGGTATTTGACCGAATTCGAGAGAACTTCCGCAAGATGCGCAAAGGTGAGCCGGCAGAAATTATGGACAGCTCGATTACTCAAACCTTGAGTCGTACCCTTATTACTTCGGGTACAACCTTGTTTGTTGTCATCGCTTTATTTGTTCAGGGCGGTGCCATGATCCATGGTTTTGCTACGGCCCTTCTACTGGGTATCACTGTTGGTACTTATTCGTCTATTTACGTTGCTTCTGCACTAGCGCTTAAGCTAGGGATAACCAAAGAGCACCTTATGCCACCTCAGGTGGAAAAAGAAGGTGCTGAGTTTGACGAAATACCTCAATAAAATACAAGCCGCTGAGAATTCAGCGGCTTTTTTCTTCAATCCATATTTAAAAGAAATAATCGAGATATTATTCACTAACTTGGTATTATGGTGAAAACACAATTATTAGGAAGCCATTAATGCCACATTTACGTTTTCGCGCCATGGAGCCACAAAGTGTTCAGTCTTTATCTAAGTCTTTAATTGATGCTCTGCAGCCACATATGGACTGCCCAAGAGAAGACTTTACATTCGAATATGTCTACACGACTTTTTATCATGAGGGGCAAGTAAGCCAAGCCTATCCTTTCGTCGAGGTACTGTGGTTTGATCGTGGGCAAGAGACTCAGGACGCAGTGGCTAATCTTATCACTGAGCAAGTTCGTCATATTTTAGGTGCGGATGTGGATGTTGCCGTTATCTTTACAGCTCTTGAAGCGAATGCCTACTATGATAATGGTGAGCATTATTAATATGTGTTGAGCCTCTCTCATAAAGGTAAACACATGATGTGATTACTGATAGGAGTGTGGGAGATGCTAGATTGTTGGAAATGGCGCATATTATTCTTGGCTGTTTCATTCTGCCCAACCCTATCCGCTACAGCAAGCCCTTGGGAGAAGGTGAATATTCCTTCAACCCACTCTCCCCAAGCCATCGGCAGCTATGCAAATGGCTGTTTAGCAGGTGGCTCGGCATTACCACTTGAGGGGGCTGGGTATCAAGTTCTTCGAAGCAATCGTCAGAGATATTATGGTCACCCGAGCGCTGTCAGTTTTGTTCAGCGTTTGGGCAAGATGTCAGAGCAATATCTTAATACGCATATACTGGTCGGTGATTTGTCTTTACCGCAAGGTGGTCGTTTTTCTTCAGGCCATACTAGCCATCAAACGGGATTGGACATCGACATTTGGCTTAGGCTGACTCGAGAAAGACTCACAGAGCGCCAGCTACAAAAACCTGTGCCTATTAGTGTGGTTAATATAAAGCAGTATCAAGTGTTAAAGAAAAATTGGGATGCGAGGCATTTTGAATGTAAGCTGGCGGTGAGCCCCATTTAACTGAAAGCTGGCACCGACTAAAAATAGT
>NZ_JAYQDQ010000083.1:0-17456 GCF_038138445.1 Vibrio sp. | reverse complement strand
GCTCTTAAAAGATGGCTATGCACTGGCGGATTTATGAGGGGATCCCTCAGTACTCAGCATCAAAACCCATTCCTGGACAACCTTTAGAAACCTCACGAATGTTTATTTGCTCTCCAGATCGAAGCAATTACCTTGATTTACTTGATAGGTTTAAAAAAAACATCAATAAATATGGAATTTTCACAAGTCTAGAAGAAATGGTCGACGAAAAGGCGAAAACGAAATTTTAAAACATTGCACTATTATATAAAGATATTGATGATCTTAAATACAGTTATTGCCGAAAGTCATTCCGAGTGATGATCACACCAAGTAACGAAATGATCATGGTAAATGTACTTACCGATAGCGAAAAAAACGTAATATTTACCGCAGAGAAAAACTCGATTGTCGGAACCAATGCGATGTTTATTTGCCTAATGACTATGTTAAAAGACAATGGAATTGCAGATGCTACAGTCATCAAAGTTTCTGAATATTTGAATTTATGATACAAACATTTAATCTTCCTTCTCCAGTTGATGCCATTTTTATTACCTCTATCTTTTTTGGACTAGGTCAGTAAAGTATCACCCAGAAAGACATAAGCAATATATGACAATTTCATACGTTTGATTTTGCAGTTTGACTAAATTTCAATGCCATCTGTGTTTCACCCTAAAAATTAGCGTAAAATTCCTACTGTAATATTTCTGTTATATCAGTAGTTTATGCTCTAGCGGTTTATGCCATTGGACTAGATCAACCATGAATTCTGCTATCGATTACCACTCTTCTACACAACTAGGCAGCATCAAACACTACCTCAAACACTGGATTTATTCAGGAACGGTTTCTAAAGGAGAGAAGTTACCTTCGGAAAGAGAGCTTAGCCTGCTCTTCTCAACCACACGCATCACTATTAAGGACGCATTAATATCACTGGAAACAGAAGGGCTTATCTATCGAGAAGAACGCCGTGGATGGTATGTTTCACCTGAGCGCCTATGCTATAACCCATTAGTACGAGCTCATTTCCATCAAATGGTCAAAGAGCAAAATAGAAGCGCCGAAACAAGGCTAGTCAGTACTCGCACCGAAGTTGCCATTGGAGAATACGCACAAGCTCTAGATATTGATAAAATCACCCAAATTCATATTATCGAAAGACTCCGTCATATAGACGGAAGAGCAGTATTGTTTGTTGAAAATGTGCTGAAATCATCTCTATTCGAAGGTATTTTATCTGAAAATCTTACGTTGTCGCTTACCGATATTTACGACAAAAAATATGGATATCATACTCAGCGTTCGCAGTTTGATGCGTTAACAACTTCCGCTCCAGCACATGTAGCTAAGGCACTCAACATTGCATCGGGTCAATCCGTTCTTAAGATTTGCCGCGTCAATTATAAGCAAGACGGCCAGCTCATGGACGCCCAGTTCGAATATTGGCGCCCAGATGCTGTGATGATCCGTGTTGGGAATAAATAAATCGTTGGTAACCGAAATTATGACAGCTTGAAACGGCCAACAATATCGGACAAACGAGTGTTTATTTCAGCAATACTATGCGCATCTTCAAGTGCTTGTTTACCGTTGTTATCAAGTTCACCAACAATGTCATTAATTGCTGTCATGTTTCGACTTAGCTCTTGTGTTACGCTATTTTGTTCCTGAGCCGCTGCGGCGATTTGTGTGCTTAAGTCGTTAATTTCAGTTACAAAGTCCGTCATCACATCTAGGCTCTCCGCAACTTGACCCGCACCTTCAGACGTTTGACCACACTTCTCTTTGGTTGACTCCATAGAATCCACCACCGACTGGCTTCCCTTGAGAAGACTGGCAAGCGCTGTTTCAATTTCTTCGGTACTCTCTTTTGTCCGACTCGCTAAGTTACGAACTTCATCAGCCACCACCGCAAAACCGCGCCCTTGTTCACCTGCTCGAGCAGCCTCAATCGCCGCATTCAGGGCCAACAAGTTGGTTTGCTCTGCAATATCACCGATAACACCTAAAACTGTATTAATCCCATCAGTTTCTGACGCCATCTTATTCACGTTCTCTGAAGCAACACTGACATCTTCAACCAAATCCTGAACATTCGTTTGTGCTTGTGTCACCGTCGCCTTGGAAGTATTGCCCGCTTGGTTTGCTTTTTGCGTGAGTTGAGCGGTATTCGCAGCATCAGAGGCCATGGATTCTGCCGTTGAGTTCATCTCTTCAATCGCGGTGACGACTTGCTCTGTTTCTTGCACATGATTTTGTAATATGGATGAGCTGTGCTGACTCTGTTCACGCATTCTTTCAACGTTGCCACTAAGCTGACTTGTCGCTTCACTGATTTCAAGCATCATCGATTGTAAGCTCGCGATGAATTTATTGATACCCTCAGAAATCATACCTAGATCATCATGAGTTTTGACTTCAATTCGTTGAGTCAGGTCGCCATTACCATCACTCAGGCCAGCAATCGTCTCTTTAAGTACCAAAATTGGGCGATATAAGACTTGCATGACGCCAAGCGCAACCAGAATACTGATCACAGACGCAAGAAGAGCAGTAATAATGGCTTCATATTTTGCTGCATGGAGATCGGCAAAAACAATATCTTTGTCTAAACCAACAACAAAGTACCACTTTTTACCCGCAATATTGATTTCATGCGAAAAAAACAACTCCTCTATCTCGTCTTTTTGACCCTCGTAGACAACCTCCACCTGGCCTAACGTTCTTTTTGCAACAGTGTCCAACCAAGGATATTTGGCCGTTTTATTACCTGCTTTAATGTCATCAACTGATGAAGCCAAAATGGTGGTGTCGCTATTCAATATGACCGCAATAGCGCCTGGGATCTCGTTAACATTCTTGGCAATTTCATTTAAAAACCCCAATTGCATATCAACAGATATTATACCACTGAGCGTCTTTCTTACTATCGAGATCCAGTAGACATCCCCTTCGCTTCCCATATAAGGTTCTGTTAATACGGCAGAATCATTTTTTCGAGCCAGCTGATACCAGCCACGAGTGGTGACATCACCATCAAACTTATGATTTGGCCAAGTTTTAGCGGTTTGATTCCAGTAAGCATCACCATTGGTGAAGGCCACAACTGAGCTATTTAGGTTGGCGGCATTGGCGATGGTATGAGTCAGATCGATAAGCTCTTCTGGCGTACCTGTTATCTCTTTATTAGAAAAGTACTGACCTAACTTATCTAAACCACCCACTTTTTCTTCTAATTGAGCTGAAATCTTTTGCGCTTGACCTTTGACATAACTTTGATTTGAGGCCGTAATCAGCTCAACAAGATTAGATTCTTGCTTGATATAGGCAATGTACTTTGACACAGATACAGAAACCACAACCACTGCACTAATGGAAATGAGCAATAACTTTTTAAATCCCAAGTTTCTCATCTCATACCGTCCTTATTCAGTCTAAACACCATTGACCCTCATGTTGAATTTAATCATAGGGACAAGCTTTAAATTTTATTGATTATTTTGCCAATAACATTGTGGTATCGATATGAACAAACGCCAAGTTTTATGCTTGGTCACTCCAGAAATTGAATCTATTCGACTGAGTCGGTAAACATGGCCTAGATTTAATACAATCAAAAATCGCACTTAATGGTGATATGTCTCACAAAACAATATGCAACGGAATGAGCATTTAATGTCCATGATTTAAGTCAATTTGTTAAAATTGACACAGCTGTAGCCTAGGGGAAGGACTTCTCAACAAATGGCTTAATGATGAAACTCAGTAACTTAAGTATCACTTATAAATTGGGAGCGATCGTTACTTTAGCGATCATTTTTATTGCTACAGCATGCCTATACAATTTGCTTTTACAAAAGCAAACATCATTAACCGAGCGAGAGAATAAGCTCAGTTCCCAAGTCGAAACTACGACGAGTTTGGTCCAATATTACTATGACCAAGGTTCCACCATTGGTTTTGACGTGGCGAAACAACAAGCTTTAAACGCTATTAATGCGCTACGCTATGATGGTTCAAACTATTTTTGGGTATTAGACCAAAACCTAACCGTTATTGAACACCCTTTAAAACCAGAACTTAATGGCAAAACAGCATCCATGCTTCGTGATGGAGCGGGTAAATATCACTGGCGTGAAATGGTGACAATCTCTCAAACCCCATCAGGGAAAGGGTTTCTTGATTATCAGTGGCGAAGTCCTAACGGCACACTAAAAAATAAAATATCTTACGTACAGCTGTTCCCAGAGTGGGGCTGGATAGTCGGCTCTGGAGTTTTGGTATCAGATATCGAGCAAGCCTTTTATAACCTAGTCTTAAAAGAAGCACTCGTCGCTAGCTTATTGTCCTTGATACTTCTGGGAATGGGCTACGTGATATCAAACAATATCATTACCCCGCTACGCAAACTTATTCTCCACACTCATAAAATTGCCGAAGGTGATCTGCGTTCTCGCATGAATATGTCAAGAAAAGACGAGCTTGGAGACATGAGTGAACAAATCGACATTACCATTGGTAAACTTCAAGAGACATTGCGTACCGCTCGTCAATCAGCGGAGCAGTCTAGCCACATGGCAAGCAACATTGCCCAAGCTAGTGAAGAAGCTTCAACCAGCGTCAACACCCAGTATACTCAGCTGGAATTACTTTCTACTGCGATGACAGAAATGAGCGCGACCATTTCAGATGTAGCAAATAACGCCGAAAATACTGCTGCTAGCTCGAATCGCGTGGTCGAGCACGCCCGTCAAAATGATCGAACCATGCAGATGACCTCTGATTCAATTGCTGACGTCTCACAAAATATTTCAACCGCCCATGGATTAGTGACCGACCTTCAAGCAGGAGTCAATGAAATAAGTAACGTCGTCAGTGTGATAAGAGAAGTGTCCGAGCAAACTAATTTGCTGGCTCTAAATGCCGCAATCGAAGCCGCTCGGGCTGGAGAACAAGGAAGAGGATTTGCGGTTGTAGCCGATGAGGTACGTAATTTGGCCTCCAGAACACAACACTCCACTAATGAAGTGCAGCTCACAATTGAAAAGTTAATCGAACAGGCAGGAAAAACCTTTGCTGCTATGGAAGATAGTAACGAGAGAGTCGATGAGACAGTGGCTGCTTCTGAAAAAACACGCCAGCAATTGGACGTTATCGTTGCAGAAATGCAAAACGCCAACGATATGGTGGCACAGATCGCTGCAGCATCGGAGCAGCAAAGCGCTGTAGCCACAGAGATGAATGAGAATGTTTCAGGCATTAATTTGGCAGCCAATGAAGTCCTGCAAGCTTCTCAGAGACTAGCCGATGACAGCCAATTGATGGCAGGCACTGCAGACGAGTTAACTCAGCAATTAAAATACTTCAAAGTTTGATTGTTACCAGATTCGTTACATAACGTTAGAGGAGGTTTTTGCATACTATAGGCAAAAACCTCTTTACGTGTTCCAAACTGGCTCAATTATAGAGTGCTTTTACTATCTTCTACTTCTTTAACAAAAACTTGCTGGGCGCCTTCAACGTTCAGCGATTTTGCTTCTTCTAATAACCGAATTGCTTTGTTGAGATCATCATTGGCAACCGCTGCCGATATGGCTTTGTGGTAATATTTCTGCGTTTCAGGTTGAACGGCGTCAACTGTTTTTGCCATCATTGGCTGCGAGTTTGAGTTAGAAAATGAGCTTGATGTACCTAACTGTTTTAAAAAGCCAACCCTGTCAATGGAGACATTAATCAAACCATATTGGGAGTTGGGTATGGCGATATCATTAACTTCAGGTAAATAGTTTCCTCTTCCCTCAGCATATAACCTTGCAGGGTGAGTAACCATAGTCGTTTTGCTAAGTTCAGATTTATCTGTGTAGATCAACAAATAAACACTTTCTACATCTCTTGGCGGAAAGAAATCTACCTCAGCACTCAAACGATTTCCTGCACCCAACCTTGGCGGTTGGTATTCAAACGCCTCTTCACCATAACGCTCTAACTCACGCCCACTTTTATCTAAGATAACCGCTTTCGGCACAAAGGCGGTTTCACCTATTTCGCTTGTAATATTGATTGAAAATTCGCCTCTATCTGCAGGTAACTCAAACAAGGCTACAGGGCTATCAATATCGTGATATTTAAGTGTTTGAGACTTTGGAGTAAGACTCACACTTTTATTACTGGGTAATTTCATTTGAACAGACTGAAGGTCTGACACCAAAGTTACCTGCTTTGTATTGGTGACACTAATCTGCTCAACTATCTCGGGAGACTGGCATCCAAATAAGGCAATGCAACTGCTAAGGGCAAGGATACGAAAATACATAAAGTCTTCCTTATTTGACTGTTTTGCTATTGGCCGAAAGTAACAATAAAAATAGCCAGCTATTATTGCTAGCTATCATAACTAGACGAGCCATAGGGCACAATGAATTTGTTTACCACCAAGCTTCCATTTGAATACCAACAACGTACTCAGAATCTTCACTAGTGCCAAACGCATTATCATTTTCAGTATCGGTTATATAAGACCCATACACTCTAAGCTCAGGACGAGCCCAAAAATCATTACCCATTGCCCAGCCTTGCGCTACGGTAAACTTTGTGTTGCCAAAGTCTTCTTTTGCTGTGCCCGCTGAGTTGATCCTCTCACCCATATTAACGCCAGCTTCAAAAATGGTACGCATGGTGTCATCCCATTTATACATAGGGCGCACAACTAGCGAGAATTGGTCAGTATCAGACTTAAATGACGTCGCATTATTACCTGAGTCAGTACCACCTATATCACTGCCCGCCATAAAGGCTAATTGATGGCCCATTTCCCAATCACTACCAAGGCTCACGACACCCCAGTTAAGTAAGCGGTAACCTGAAGCCTCATTCTGAGCGTTGCTTGCACGGTTGTAATATGCACCAGCCCCGTATGATGCGACCTGAGAACCATAACCATTAGTTCCGTATTGGAGTACTGTCTGGTTAAAGCCAATTTTCATATTTTGGTGTAAGATTGCCGATGCCAATAGGCCATCATCAGCATCAATATTTTTGCCGTCTTTTTCATTAGAGAAATTATAGGCTAGTGCAAGTTCAAGAGATGCGTCTTCCCACACACCAATGTTCGCTAATCGAGTATCGAATATATAACCTGCCCCGTTATCATCTTCACCATCTTGGATAAGTGCAACAGACAGCTTCTGATTGCCTACAGATAAGTTTTCAATACCGCCACCCGTTCCAGAAGTATTGAGGAAGTAAAAATCGGTAATATGAATGTCTTTACGCTGATAATAAGTTTTACCAGCCCATAGCGTGGCTTCTTTATCAGAAGCAATCAAACCTTTGGCTTTTACTGCAAATTGAGCAACGTTAATATCTCCGTCTTCACTACCGGATTGGCCAGCATCGCCTTTGTTTAACATAGACTCAACACGCCAAGTTTGTTCACCTGTTTTTAACTCTTCAGAAAAACCGAATTCATAGTAATTGTCGTTTTCGTTACCCAAGCGACCAATACCATTCTTATTAACAGACACATCACTGCCTGAGTTACCACTAATTCCGGTACCTGCCCTGAAATAGCCATTAAAATCGACGGCTAAAGCAGGCCCAGCGGCAAGTGCTGCAGCCACTGCAACCGCAACTAAGTTCACTTTTTTCATTATTGACTCCAATTAAGGTTTATTATTCTTATACCTAACTCATTAGATGTTCCTATAAAGGCAGAAATAGAATCATTAATAAGTGAGGTAAGAAGGGCCAAGATCACTGCTTTAACCCTTATACTCTAACTACTGACAGACTAACCATAAGAGGCAAGGTTGACTTCCTCCAACCTAGTTAATTTCTTAGGGGGATGCGAAAGGATGAGAAAAATAAAAATCAAAAATATTTTAGGCTTGGTTCACAAATATAGGGATGAGAAAGTGTCTAATGTATATTTATAAACCGAAAATAATCCTATACAGATCACTTTTTAATATAAAAAGACTGAAGCAAAGCACTATTAATAACAATTGTATTTTCAACTCTAAGGCGCTTGACGTCCTTACAACAAAGAGATTTACTTAGTTAAGTTATTAATTGTCAGCTGATACAATATTAATTATGCCTTGTTCTCGCCCCTACCCTCTTGGTGCTACTTTAACTAGCAAAGGATGTAATTTCTCTATTTATGCGCCTAGTCACAATAATTTGCTCCTTGCGCTGTTCGATGAGGATAACCAATACACTACATACCCACTTAATAATAATTATGCGGGCATATTACACACTCATATAGCGAATGTGAGTGCTGGGCAAAAATATGGTTTTATTGTTGAGAATCCAGATGGTGACTATCTCGTTTCCGACCCCTATGCTAAGGCGATAGAAAAACCGCTTCACTACATGCCTCCGCTAACTCCATCCAAAAGTTTTCAAATCGCCAAGTCCATCGTCATAGACAACAATTTTGACTGGCAAGGAGTCGAAAAACCTCTTCGAGCGAAAGAGGAGATGGTGCTGTTTGAAACTCATGTCAAAGGGCTGACGAA
This sequence comes from Vibrio sp., assembly GCF_038138445.1. Classification (GTDB taxonomy): domain Bacteria; phylum Pseudomonadota; class Gammaproteobacteria; order Enterobacterales; family Vibrionaceae; genus Vibrio. The sequence goes on along the minus strand of NZ_JAYQDQ010000083.1, from coordinate 8,946 downwards.
GCTCAACCCAGAAGTTGAAAGTCGCCATCAAGGTTGCTACCAAGGTTTAGCCAGCCAAGCCATGATCACATTTTATAAGCAGCAAAATATTAATACCTTACAAGTGTTACCCATTGCTGCATGCATGCATGAGCCTCACCTTCTTACTAGCGAGCTATCTAATTATTGGGGGTACAACCCTTATGTATTCATGGCCCCCGATCCGCGTTTTGCTGATACAGATGCCGTGCATGAGCTAAAAACCGCGATTAGAGAGCTCCATCGTCACGGTATAGAGGTAATCCTCGATGTGGTCTATAACCATACCGCTGAAGGTGGTAGTGAAGGAGCAATATTTAACCTCAAAGCCCTCGATGAAAATTATTATTTAAAACACGGTGATTTATTTGCCAACTTTACTGGATGCGGGAATACGTTGGATTTATCGTATCAACCTAGCCTAAACCTTGTGATGGATAGCCTGAGGTACTGGGCAGAAGAATATCAAGTAGATGGTTTTCGCTTTGATTTGGCGGCAACGCTAGGCCGTGAAGGTGATACCTTCAACCCATATTCAGCCTTTTTCAAAGCTGTCGCGCAAGACCCTGTGCTAAAACAGGTAAAACTGATTGCTGAGCCTTGGGATATTGGTCCAAATGGTTATCAAGTTGGCCAGTTCCCAGTTGGCTGGAACGAGTGCAATGACAGGCTAAGAGACATTACTCGCAGCTTTTGGCGTGGTGACCAAGGTTATCTCAAAGAGTTTACAACACGATTAATGGGTTCCAGAGACTTATACAGTGCTGCTAACTGGCCACATAATCTAACCGTCAACTACATCACCTACCACGATGGATTCACTTTGCAGGACTTGGTCTCTTACCGACAAAAACACAATCTTGATAATGGTGAACAAAACCGGGATGGTCATGGTGATAACCGCTCAGATAACTATGGTGCAGAAGGTGAGACAGACAACCCTGCCATTATCTTAAAGCGCGAAAAACAAAAGCGTAATTTTATGGCTAGTTTACTATTTTCATTTGGGATCCCGCATATATTGATGGCAGATTTACTGTCACATAGCCAAAGTGGTAATAACAATGCTTATTGCCAAGATAACGAATTAAGTTGGTTAAACTGGCAACCTTCTAACCAAAAAGACCAGTTTAAACAATGGATGAGCCACATGGTCGAAGCTCGACAGCATTTTATGCTGCCGTTGATTAAGGCTTTCAGTGGTGAGCAGAGACATGATAACAGGATTGAATGGCGACGTGTTGATGGGACGGCCATAGAACACGACGATTGGAATACGCTCAGCGCAGTCGCACTGCACCTTGGCTTGGGTGAAGAGGGTAATGAAATGTTCTACTGCATTAACCAAACCAATGCACCAGCCCGCTTTACTTTGCCAGACGACAAGATGCAATGCTGGATCACTATCTGTGATACACAAGGCTATGAAATCGGTAAAGTTGTCGAAGGTAAGCAGTTTCTTGTCACACCTTGCTCACTAGTCATAATGCATGCAATACAGTGACTTATATGATTTTATACTTTTGGTGTTACTATATATCTTGTATTGCTCGAGATCATTAGTTAATTAGTAAAACTATTACAGCTTCTATTTAGGTGAAACAACGATGGTAGATAAAATTTCTACGACTGCACTGGCCAAGTTACGCGACACTGAAGTTAAGAAGCTATTTAAAACTCTCAAAACAGCTGGCTATGTCAATCGCGATAGTGACTCTTGGATACTGACTGATATTGGCAAAAAGTTTGGTGGGGAGTACGCACAGCATCCAAAATACGGGCAGTTTATTGTCTGGCCTGAAAGCTTACTTATTGATAGTGACTCTACCAGTGGCAAACCTCTCAGTGCTACCCAGCTTGGGCAACGCTTTTCACTTAATGCAAAAAAAATCAATCAACTGCTCCAAGAGCTTGGCTGGTTGCAAAAAATCTCTGACGGATGGCAAGTGACTCACAACGGTCTGAAAGCGGGTGGCTATCAAAAAATTGATAAGCAGACGGGCAACCAATATGCTTTGTGGCATGATTCAATCGCACACAATAAGCGCCTTAAACAATCTGTTACTGAGTTTTCAGGTCAGCAAGCTGACAAGCACACAACTGATAAATCACTTTCAAACTTTAGACAAAAGTTTGAGGCCAAATATCGCACCTTAGATGGGCATTACGTCCGCTCTAAAGGTGAGCTAAAAATCGACAACTGGCTCTACATGAATAGTATTGCTCATGCCTATGATCGCCAACTTCCCATTGAAGAACACATTCTTAGTGATTTTTACCTACCCAATGGCAAAGTCTATATCCAATATTGGGACGAGGGAAATTATACCGATGCGGAAAAAAGAGATATTCAAGCGATTTATCACACTAATCAATTCAACTTGATCGAAATTGACGCCAAAGATGTCGATAAGCTTGACGATACTCTACCCGCTCAACTCAAAGAGTTTGGAATCTTGGCTTACTAAGCAGTGCTTGTAGCATGATAAAATTTTGCGGTTAACTTGTGTTCTAATAAACCACCAGCACTAGAAATCAACGATAATGATAGCTAGAGTGTGTTCTTTTCAAATTGAACTCTCAATGAAGCCTGTAGAGATAAGCCTTATGTTTAGCGATGATCGCATTATTGATAACTTAGAAGAATTGGAAGCTTTCCTGGTTGCTGTAGAAAATGGTAGCTTTGGACTGGAAGGAATCGCGGGAATTGCTCTCGCAACTAATAACGCAGATGGGCGTCACTTTGTCGCTGTGTTAGATGATAATCATCAATTACTATTGGCAAGATGGGTCACTGATGAGGTTTTCCAAAACGGACAAGATATGGTGCGTAATGGACCAAAGAAAAGCCATTAATATGGCTTTTCTCATCGTAAAGTAGTAGTTAGAGTCCTCCAAAGCAGAGGTATTTAATATCCATATACTCATCCATCCCCTGCTTGGCTCCTTCTCGCCCAATCCCTGATTGCTTAATACCGCCAAAAGGGGCAACTTCAGAAGAAATCATACCGGCATTAATCCCGACCATGCCATATTCCAACGCTTCTGCCACTCTCCAGACTCGGCGAATATCATTGGTAAAAAAGTAAGCAGCTAAACCATGTATGGTATCGTTTGCCATCTCTATAAGCTGCTCCTCATCATCAAAAGCTATAACAGGAGCGACAGGACCGAATATTTCCTGCGAAACAATGTCCATTGTTTGAGTCACATCTCTTAAAATAACAGGAGATAGAAATTGCCCTTGCAGAGGTTTATGCGAAGAGACTTTCTTAGCCCCCTGAACCACTGCAGCGTCAATTAGAATTTCTATATTGGTTTTCGCTTGCGCTGTAATCAAGGGACCAATATCAGTGCTTTGTTCAAGACCATTTCCGATCGTGAGCGTCTCAACTGCAGCATCAAACTTTTCAACAAACGCTTCATAGACTTTAGAGTGGACATAAAAACGGTTTGCACAAACACAAGTTTGGCCCGCATTACGAAATTTAGACACAAGGGCACCTTCGACTGCGACATCGACATCAGCATCATCAAACACAATAAAAGGCGCATTGCCACCAAGCTCCATTGAGGTACGCTTTATATCCTCTGCACTTTGCTGCATTAAGGTGCGGCCGACTTTTGTAGAGCCAGTAAAAGATAATTTTCTAATCAAAGGATGAGAACTAAATATGCGACCCACCTCTGGTGCACTGTTTCCTATAACCACCTGCAGTACACCTTTTGGAATGCCCGCTTGATAAGCAAGTTCAGTAATAGCAAAGGCAGATAACGGAGTCAGCTCAGACGGTTTGACAATAAAACTGCATCCCGCTGCGAGCGCTGGAGCTGCTTTCCGAGTAATCATTGCGATAGGAAAATTCCATGGAGTGATCGCACAAGCCACTCCTACTGGCTGCTTGATAGTAAGCATTCGTTTATCCGCAGTCGGCGCCGGAATTGTTTCGCCGTAGCTACGTTTTGCTTCTTCAGCAAACCATTCAACAAAGCTTGCTCCATAAGAGACTTCACCTTTCGCTTCTGACAACGGTTTTCCTTGCTCTAAAGTCAACAGGCGAGCTAAATCATCTTGATGCTCAATCAGAAGCTGAAACCAGTGATAAAGTATCGATGAGCGTTGCTTCGCTGTATGCTGGGCCCAGTCTCTCTGAGCACTGTGGGCACTTAAAATCTTATCTTGTATTTCAGTATTATTGGATACAGGTACATAACCCAAAATAGCTTGTGTTGCTGGATTTATTACCGCTAGGCTTGCCTCCTGCCCTGAGACCATAAATGAAACCAGTTTTTTATATTTGATTCCGTGCATCATTCCTACTCCGCTGATATCCACTTAATACTGCATCAGTTACTACATTTTGTTGATTTGTGTCAATACACCATGGCATGACACTTTTACTCCGTTTGGCTATCCAAAATGATAATCCCTGCTAGAAGTTGATAGTTTAGGGCTAAAAACAAAAAGACAGCCACTAAGTAGCTGTCCAATTAAACCACATCAAAATATTTAACGGTCAATGATTTTCCACTGCGTCGCCTATCTTTAACGCAAATGACGTCCACCATCAAACTGGAGGTTTCTACCTGTCATAAAGCGGCTGTTAAGCAGCATTTTCACCCCTTCGATTACTTCATCAAAACCAGCTTCTCTGGGCAAAAGTGCTTTGGCCAATGCTTTGTCTTTATAGGCTTCACCATCTTGCGGGTTGAACTTTAATAATGCCGGAGAGATGGTATTCACTTTTACTTCAGGAGCTAGCATAGAAGCAAAAGACAAGGTCATATTATTCATCGCAGCTTTGCTCGCAGCATACGCAATGTGTTTTTTACTTCCCTTTTCAGCAACATAGTCACTCACATGAATGATGTCTGCTTCACCACTGGCACGAAGTTTGTCCTGCAGAGCTAAATTCATTTGATAAGGAATCGAAGCGTGAACTGTCATCATGCGGTGCATGATTTCACTAGTGCTGAGATGTGCACTATCATCTGGTGACCAATCTGAAGCGTTATGAACAATCGCTCTTATCGCATTATTCTTATTGGACAATTGCGATATAAACTCATCCACTTGGCCCTGCTGGTAAAAATCAACCTGATAGAGCTCAGCACCGAGTTCTTTTAGATCCGCAAGAGATGGATATTCTGTACGATAAGTACCAATTATTTGATAATCATCCTTCAACAATGCTTTAGCTAACTCAAAACCTAGGCGCTTACCAACTCCGGTTATAACTATAGTTTTACTCATTGAAGGAACTCCGCGCGCGTTTGAGGATTCGTTTTAAAGCAGCCACCCAGAGCGGTTGTGGTGGTATTAGAATTCACATCCATTACCCCTCTAGATTTAACGCAATAATGCGTCGCATCGATTGTGACGGCGACATCATCTGTTTCGGTTAATGTCTGAATAGCGGTTAATATTTGCTGAGTTAAACGTTCCTGAACTTGAGGTCGCTGAGCAAAAAAGCGGACTATTCGATTGATCTTAGATAAACCAATGACCTTAGACTTAGGTAAGTAAGCCATTTTAACCAAACCATCAATGGTAACAAAGTGATGTTCGCAGGTGGAGGTAAGGTTAATATTGGAAACTTTCACCATTTCATCAACCTTCATTTTATTCTCAATGACGGTAATTTTGGGGAAGTTCACATAATCTAGGCCGGAAAATACCTCATTAACGTACATCTTTGCAATACGATGAGGGGTTTCGGCTAGGCTATCGTCATTCAAATCTAGCCCCATAACTGAGATCACTTCAGTCATAAGCCCTTTGATCCGCTGATACTTTTGCTCAGGCGTCATATCAGTGGCGACTATAGGTGTCTCTAAACCTTGTTCAATGAGCACCTCTTGTACTCGTTTGGCTTCGTTACTTATCATCACTCCCCCCGATGCTCTTCTTTTGTATAACTCAATGTCAAAGACACTGAATCTGCAAACCTTAGTGCGTGGGGCTTGTCGATAGTCACTTTAGCAAAACTGACCAGTGAATTATCGGCACATAAGCCAAGTACATCACTGGTCAGTTTTTCCAACAACAAGAAACGCCCATTTTCGACATGGTGGATGATATTTTTACAAATAATCTTATAGTTCAATGCATTATCAACATCATCCCTCAGACACATTTTATTTGCTGGATAATGTATTTCTGCGTTAATAACGATGTCTTGCTGCTTTTGTTTTTCTTCTTCGTTGAAACCTATGTATGTTCTAAGCCTCAGATTAGTGATATTGATTATTGCATTATGAATCATGATCATTACTCGCTAGTAGGTGCACCTTATCAATACGCTCTCCACCACAGAACCGATCATTAAACTAGAAAAAGCTTAGTTAAGTCAGCTATATAGTTACAATGCGCTTAGTCCATACTAGTACATACCAGAGAGTAAGCTCAACCTGACGCATAGTAAATTAGACATTACTAACTCAAATTAAGGTGTTTTGTTTACGGGTTTATCAGAGGAATGCTTTGAATAGAGGAGCGCCACTATCTATGTCAGCGATGTCCAAAACAAGGTCTTAGCGAGAAAGCTTAAAAAATACTCGACATAACTGAACGGTCTCATCTATGGGAGAAGAAACTAACATACCCTTCTCCCATAAATCAGCGTATATACTAAGGTTTAATCAATTAATTGGTTGAACAAATCAAACCAATTCGCCCTGTTAATTGTCTCCTCTTTTAGCATCGATGCTGTCTGTTCACCCAGTTTATCTAAATCCAATTGGGAATTTTCACGGTCGTAAATCAATTTTAGCCACTCTCTCGCCCAAGGCTCCAGCTTATATATAGTTGCTTGAGCATGATAAGTGGCTGAGATGTTCTGAAGTTGAGATTGCGATGACAAAACCTGAAAGTCCAAATCAGTCTTGTCGAGCTTTTTCAAATGAATCTCTGAAGAAGTACGCTTTGTGACCATATACATCTGCGGAGAGCGGCCATTCAGGGTTAGCTTCAGTAAATCATATACTTCGCTATTTATCAGCAATGCATCACTATCTGGCTTTATTTTGACTAATTTATTGGGATCATCTTGAAAATCAACATCATTTCCGTCAACTTCAAGTTCTAGCATACCAATATCTTGATTACTCACTATACCAGCCGATTCAATAAGTGTAGTCACCTGATAATCATAGAAAGGGATCATAAATCCTTTACCACGAAAAGACAGGCCTTCATTCATTGAGCCTTCCCCAGAATAAACTGTCGGAATACTCGCATCCTTCATCACAGCATTGACCAGAGCATTATCAAAAAAACCCTGAACAACAAATGCCTTATCACCATTTTCAGTCGTCAGTTCAAACAACTTGTATCTACTATCTTGTACTGAAAAACTAGGTAGTTGTTCTAATGTTACGCCTATAGCTTTAGCTTGTTCTTGCAGTGCATCAATTCTACCCGTGGCGAGAATAATTGTACTACCTGCCCTAGATTTCTCTGCCATAGCTTTCAGTATTTCGGCTAAGACTCGCTTACCTATACTTAAATTTTGCCCATTTTGAACATCATTTACATTGTAAAATCGCCCTTGATTAATCACTTGCGAGTTTTCACGAGCCATCATGAGAGCGAAGTGCCCTTGGATAAGTGAGGATAACGAAGCGTGACTATCTGGTACCTGATCTAATACTTCTTGCATAATCCCCACCAGCGTAGCTTTGATTTTGGGGCTTTCAATATCAGTATTGGCATTGGGGATGCCAAAGCCAATAGCACCGCGAGAAAGGCCGGTAAAATACGCATCTTTGACTTGGCTAACTCCGGCCATACCGCCAATCTCACCAACGCGAAGTATATTGGGTTCATCCACTACACTGTATACAGATCCAACGTTGTATTGGATTTCAAACTTAGGGTTATGGCGCATGCCGAGTTCACGTACTAACTGATAACTATAGTTAGGGTCCCATTGACGATTCGCATTTTGGTGGGTAACCACTTTAATATCTTTATCGAGCAATTTATCTAGTGTTTCGTTACTAATTGAATAGCGGTAAAAGTGCGCATAAGCGTCAATTCTGCCTTTAAGCTCCGGATGTTTGTTGATTATGGTTTTATACAGCATCTGGAAATTCACAAGATCACCAAACCCAGCAATAGCGTATCCAGACATCAGGATCCGACCATCACTGTTAAGCACGTTACTAAAAAAGTCGCTGACTTCCTGCCTATTTTCCTCTGTCAGCACTTGCGAATCAGGAATCACATCAAAATTATTAATATTGTATTTGTCAGTAAGAAAGCGAACATCTGCGCTCATGCTGCTTGGAGATTCCACTTCAGTACCTAGAGCCAGTGAAATACCATTATGGGTAACAAGTATTTTCTCTTGGTTCGCTAGTTCAGACTCCTTGTCTCGAAGGAGAAGGTTTATATCCGTGGGCATATCAGGGTAACGGAAATGTGATCCAGTATTTTGATAACTTTTTAACTTTTGGCTTATCACTTCAGGTGAAGCGTCCGCAGGTATGCCTATTTTTTCAACCGTTTTTAAATAGGATGCCAAACGTAGGAATTCTGTTTTTTTCTCGGGGCTAAACTGCAAAAACTCACCAAATATGGCTGGCTCTACTCTTTTTTCATCTCTGGTTCTAAATTTAGGGTACTCGTCAGGCCCGTAGTGTACAACTTTAACGGTAGTCCCGGACTTATCTAAGCGCAAACCAGTATATGTTCTACCTAGTTCATCCAGAAAGTCGAATAGCCTCCTTAATCCTATACTGTCCGATGTTTGCACTTCTGAAGGATTCAATTGGTCTTGAACGTTCATCATGTATCGCTCAAAAAGGTCAGAGGATTTGATAACTGTATTTTGCCCCATATGATCATAACTCGGCATATCACCAAATTGTATGTAAGCTGGCGGTAAACCCCATCTAATCATTTCCTTTTAAATTCGGTATTGT
>NZ_JAYQDQ010000082.1:0-17487 GCF_038138445.1 Vibrio sp. | reverse complement strand
AGCAGCTCTTAAAAGATGGCTATGCACTGGCGGATTTATGAGGGGATCCCTCAGCGCGTAGCATATGTTTTTAGTCCAAAACATCTCTGAACAACTACAAAACATCTCTGAACAACTATTGGTTGTCGAGAAGCTATATTAGCTTCTAAAAATTACCGGCTTTATTTATAATTAATCAAACACCTTATGTCATAAATAAGTAAAATTCATACGCCCATGGCTTTCCTACACCTGAACCTCTGATACATTCATTCTTTAACTTTAAAAACAAGAATCATTATTTCTTGTAGTACACCCACTTTATTCTAATAATAAAGCCAAGAGTATGAATGATATCCCCCTTAACTATGCTGGATTCTGGCCACGGCTTGTAGCTACGTTGATCGATACAGTTTTACTATTTCTTCTCACAATGCCACTAATATTCTGGGCCTATGGTGAGCTATATTGGAGCTCTGATAATTATATATTGGGTGGATGGGATCTCATTCTCAACTGGATATGTCCTTTGGTCGCAACAATTACGTTTTGGGTATATCGATCAGCCACACCTGGAAAAATTGCTTTGGGCCTAGAAGTATTAGACGCAAAGACAGGCCATAGGCTAACAATGTCAGCAGCCATAATTCGATATTTTTCATATTACTTAAGTGCCATGCCATTATGCTTAGGCTTTGTTTGGATATGCTTCAATTATAAGAAGCAGGGCTGGCATGACTTAATTGCAGGTACGGTAGTCGTTAAAAAAGTGCGAGAAAAAGAAACTTATAAAACTATTCTACAAAAATGAATAATAAAACTGTACTCCCAACAGGCAGCAATACATAGAGATATCAATGTAAACAAATTCGAGATCCTAATGTAGATTGCCCCTCAATTAAAATTTCGTCAATATTTTGCGCTATTTATTTACTACGATTTGACCGATAACTACTAGCAGTAAGCGCAAGAATTCTCTACAATGTAGCACTGGGTCAGCAAGATGCGACCCCACCCACTATTTCAGAGTTATAATTGCTAACTATTACCTTTGAGATAGGCTTTTCCTAACCTAAACACTCTGTGTATTCATTTATGGACCAAGATAAGTTTACCCACATCTATCGTTTACCAACCGCAACACAAATACGTATTGCTAAATGGCAACAGACTTTTAATGGCACTTCAGATATTGTGATCCATAAAGCGATAGAAGTACGTAACAAGCAGTACCGTAAGCCCAGCTTTTTTCTTACTGGCTGGAGCGTTAACCTGTTTGATAAGAACGATATTTCCATTACTCATCACGGTAAATACATTCAAACTGCCATGAGAACCATGCTTGACCGCAAAGTATCATACAAGCGTATCTATCTATCAAGATTACCCATGGATCAGGCAGAGCCAGCACTCGCCAGTTTTAAATTGGAATGGATCTCAAAGCACAACCACGTTGCGCGTAAATATAACCAGATTAAGAAAAAAGAACTATTACGTTACGCCCGCGAAGAGGAGGAAACACTCTATCCTTCGATCCCGAAAGGAGAATTTGACACAAAGCTGTGGAATAAACTCGTTGTATCGGAGTTGGGGCCGCAAAAGAAATTTGACAACCCATATTTTGTTAAAAAGGCAAAAGTTTGATGTCCAAGTATAAGTTCTAATTCAGTTACTCGTACTTTGACATGATTTCTTGATAAAGAGACTCACCCGATTCTCCTTTGGTGGTTTTGAGCAAATCGATTCCCTTTTGCAGCTTAGCTTTCGCTTCTGGGCTAACCTCTGTATTAAAAGCGTAGTAGACATAGCCTTCTTTCACTGTGTACACAGGTTCAAACAGATCCGGATCAACTTGAGCTTCTTTAGACCACCATATAGCTGCTCTGTGAGCGTAGACCAATAGGTCAATACGCTTTTTCATGAGTTGCTCAGCTAATGTAGTAACATAGTTAGACTCCTGCATTGCATTTCTCGGAATACCCATATCCAACAAGGTTTGTTCGCCAATATCGTCTCGTATTACACCAATGCGATATTTGGCCATATCCATCGCTTTATTTATCTTAATTTTTGCGTCTTTACGCGCCATTACGACTATTTTGATATCCGTTATAGGCCCAACCCAACTAAACAGTTTCTCTCGATGCTTAGAGCGAGTGGTCGAAAATAGAACTGAATTGTGCTCTGTGAGTACAGTGCGATAAGACCTAGCCCAAGGTTGCAAAGTAACTTGGGATAAATCAACCTCTTCCCCTACTATCTTACTGGCTGCTTTTAGTATATCTACCGCGTAGCCAGATATCTTGCCATCTTTTAAGTAATTACCGGGAGGGTATGATTCGGTGAAATAGGATAGTTCTCGCAAATCACCCGTACCTTGCGCAACACTTGCTGAGCTGAAATGAATTGTCAGTAAAACTACGAAGGATAGAAGACATTTAACTTGCTTCATTATCCTGATCCCCAACATAATAACTATTATGTAAACTTAGCCCACTAGACAAGAGTTCTAAAGAAAAATAAGCAACAAAGTACCAAGCATCTGCAACTAACTAAATTTACTAATAATATTACTACCCTTTGTTATTCGTTTAGTAACTGGTTCTTTAATCCGAGTAATCAGATACACAGCTATCGCTGATAGAATAAAACCAATGATTGCAGTGTTATCGAAAGATTCACCAAATATTAGCCATGCTTGAACAGCAGTCATTGGAGGAACAAGATAAAATATTGATGCTACTTTTTCTGATGCTCCATGCTCAACCATAAAAAGAAAAAGCATAATAGCGAACCCTGACAGTACAACAACCAGCCAAATCAAGGTTAAAGTAAATTCCACTGTCCAATTAACGGACATTGTTTCAAAGGTCATCGCATAAGGTAAAAATAGACATGACGCAGCAAAATAATGGACCAATGCGCTTCCCACTTTATCTACTCCGCTACAAAAGTATTTTTGATATAAAGTGCCAAAGGTGATCCCAAACAAAGACACAATACACAAACCTATAGCAATAAATTTATGTGAGTCATCTTGCCATTGAGTTTTCCCCACCAGTACCAAGCTAATACCGATAAACCCTAATGCTAAACCAAGCCACTGGGATAGCCTCAACTGTTCACGCGCACAAGTGACAAAGATAATCGCGGTTAGAATCGGCTGAGTACCGACTAATATTGCGCTAAGACCTGAAGGCATACCTAGACCAATTGCAATATATGTCCCCCCTAAATACAGCCCATGAATTAAGATGCCTACTACACAGCTATGCCAAAACATCTTACCTTGGGGAACAGAGCTTCTCATCATGACAACAAGTAAAGTAAACACCCCAAGATTTGCCATCATCCGCAAAGTCAGCAATGTTGCAGGTTCTGCATATTGTAGACCTATCCTCGCCCCCACAAACCCAGAAGCCCAAAGTACCACAAACACCATCGGGATAAGTCTAACTAACATTTTTCTTCCTATCGCTTTTAATTGAGATAAGAGTTACTTTATTAGGGTTCAGTTACCATGAAAAGATACAGATTATAGAGCTTATTAGGGCACAGATAACATGACTAAAACTTGCAAGTTTCTTCTGGTTAAGCAGTTCATTGAAGAAAGAATAAATAGTGGTATCTACCAACATGGAGAAAAGCTTCCTTCAATTCGCCAACTCAGCTTGACCCTAAAGGTGAGCAAAAATACAGTAATACGGGCTTATCAAGATATGGATGCCGCCGGGTTAATATATTCGATTCCTAAATCTGGCTATCGAGTAAAGATACCGACAAAAGTAGAAATAGAGCAACAAAGCCCTAGACCTATTGATCTCTTGTCTATTTCTAGAGAAATCCTCCAATACCCGGAGCAAAAAGAATACCTTGCGACAGGTTCAGCACACCCAAATGTAAAAAGTTCTACCATCAAGAGCTTATATGCTGAAATTGGACGCCATAGCCGTCAGCAAAGCTATATGCCAAGCCATTACCAGCTTCCGCCTGGCAACAAGACTCTCGTCAAGCAACTGACAAAGATCAGCCTTGAGCTCAACGTTGAAGTAAACTCAAAAGAGCTTGCTGTCACTCACGGAGCACAACAAGCGATAAGTTTAGCTCTGCGAGCGATAACGAAACCCGGTGACATAGTAGCCGTTGAGTCTCCCTGTTATTTTGGAAATCTACTTTTGCTAGAGTCACTTGGGTTAAAAGTAGTGGAAATTACTAGTTGTATTCAACACGGTATGGAACCAAAAGCTCTGGAGAAAGCTATTGCTGACTGGCCAATCAAAGCCATTCTCGTAACACCGAATTTCTCTAATCCGACTGGCTCAAGAATGCCACTGGCAAAGCGCCTTGAACTCCTTAGCGCATCAAAGCAGATACCTATAATAGAAGATGACGTCTTTGCCGCACTCGATTACACCAGTAATATAATGCCCCTTAAATCCTTGGATAAACAAGATAGAGTTATCTATGTCAATTCACTATCAAAGGTACTTGATTCTAGGCTTCGTATCGGGTGGGTGGTAGCCGGTCAATACCACGCAAAAATCGAAAAGTATCTAATAAGCGATAACATGGGCAGTTTAAATCTCATTCAATCTGCCGTCGGAGAGTTTCTCTCTACAGGGAAATACCGTCAACATGTCAATAAAATGCGTCGAGCGTACCAGTACAATGTCCGTCGTTTTAGTCACCTGCTTAGTCTAGCATTAAACAGCTACGATGAGTTAAGAGGACAGTTCCATCTATCCCGGCCTCAGGGTTCATTTCTCATTTGGTTAACTCTACCTCCAGGGATAGACACTTATAGGCTCTATCAAGAATGCAGAAAAAGCAGAATCAGTATTTTACCTGGTAAGGTTTTTACTACTGGCAAACAATTTCGCCAATGTATCCGCTTAAGTTGTGCCAACTTTGAAGATACCGACGTATGGCACTCAGGAATAAATCGTCTAGCTCAGTTGATCCATACACAAGTTTAGGATTTAGGCTAGCTTCAATAAATATTATGCGTCTAGTTTGATTTACTCTAAACATAGATCATACTTACTAGTGATATAAAAATCATTAGGGAGTATGGCACTATGTGGCCCTTCAAAAAACTTGCTGAAAGCGGAAGCCAAAATAACGACGACTGTAATGACTACAAACAAATCGTTAACTCAATGAATGACTCTCTTGTTACGATACGTTTTGATCCCAATGGGAATATTAAATCCGCTAGCAAACTTTTCTTAGAAGCCATGGGCTACCAACTCGACGAAATTCAAGGGAAACACCACAGAATCTTTTGTGATTCCAAATACACAGAAAAACAAGAGTATCGCAGCTTTTGGCATGACCTAGCAAAAGGTCTAGTAAAGTCAGGAACCTTTGAGCGCTACAACAAAAATGGTGACCTAGTGATTATTGAGGCGACCTACTTTCCAATTAAAGATACCAATGGGCAGGTCGAAAGTGTTATAAAAATCGCCAATGATGTTACTGAAAAGATGGTTAAGGCTCGAGCACAACAGGACCTTATTCAAGCTCTTCATCAGAATTTTGCGGTCATAGAATTCCACCCTGATGGAACCATAATCGAAGCCAACAATAACTTCCTAACCGCACTTGGCTATACACTCGATCAGATCCAAGGAAACCATCATAAGATGTTTTGTTTTGATGATTTTTACCAGCAAAACCCTCATTTTTGGAAAGATTTATCGAACGGTCGAGCATTTTCAGGGCGATTCCTGCGCAAAACAAATTACGGTGAAGAAATTTGGATCCAAGCATCCTACAGCCCAGTGTGTGATGGGAAGGGTAAAGTGTATAAAGTTGTCAAATTTGCTTCTGATATTACTAACGATGTAACTCGAGAGTTAGCAGTATCAGATGCTGCAAATATTGCCTACAGTACAGCTGTAGAAACTTCAAAGGTCACTCAAGAGGGAAAAAAAATTCTAGAAGACACGGTAAATATTTCTCAGACTATGATGCACAACTTGAACCAATCTATTAATCAAGTTCAGGAACTCGCCTCTTTATCCAATGATGTGTCAGAAATTGTTAAAACCATAGGTGGTATTGCTGACCAAACCAATTTGCTCGCTCTAAACGCAGCAATAGAGGCTGCTAGGGCTGGTGAACAAGGTCGAGGCTTTGCTGTCGTTGCAGATGAAGTTAGACAACTGGCATCGAGAACCTCTGAATCGACAGAGGAAATTACACAGGTTGTTAACAAAAATATGTCACTAACTCAAGAAGTCACCAAAGCGATGAATGATGTTAATAGTGTTGCAGAACAGACAAGTACACGTATCGAAGAAGTCTCTCGTACTATGGACGAAATATATAGTGGAGCTGAAAGTGTTGCATCGGCAGTAAATAGTTTTAAAGCAAACAATGCCTAATAGAGTAAAAGAAACTATAAGTAAACACGGTGACTCCTCCAGTGGTTGGCGAGTTGAGCTCTTTCTTTACTGAGCTTTAGTTAGGCATTCAACAAAGAGAAGGGTAATGATACACTTTGGCCATCTAAATACCCAAGCTACAGGTGAAATATGAACCCGATAATTGAAATGCTAAAAAAGCACGGCATCAGTAACGAGCAAATCAACGAACTGTTTGAAACTCTGACACAAAACCCTCTCGCTGCTATGTCAAGCATAGGGGAATTAGGGCTACCTCAGGACCAGTTGCAACTATTAATGGGGCAAGTAATGCAAAACCCACAGTTGATAAAAGATGCGGTAGAAGAGTTAGGTTTGGATTTTTCAAAAGTAGAGCAAGCAAAAAGTAAGCTACAGCAATAAGTTAGGGCTCCTAATAGGAGCCCTTTACTTAGATACCCATCAACTAGTCTAGTCTAAGTGTCACACCAGAGTAACTGCTATAAGCACGAACCATGACGTGATAAGTCATACCCGGTGTTGCTGACACACTACACTGCTCATTATTGCCGTATTTGTATGGTCGACAATCAAAGCTATTAGTTGTAGGTTTGCTGCCCGCTTTTACATATAGGTCTGCATCACCACTGCCACCAGACATGGAGACAACTGCGGTTGATGCTGTGTCAACGCTAAAGGTATAGAAAGATTCAGACAAACGCGAACCCGAAAGATTGGTCACTGGAGTTCCTTTAACCAAAACATTATCAGTCGGGGGTGGTGTAGTACCACAAGAAGCATTCACACCTACTGTATTAAACGCATCTTCAACATCCGCTACAGAATAACCCATGTCTGATGCGGCCTTAGCGACTCCACAGCCACCTTCATCAAAAGTACTGTTAGCTGTCCAGTACACTTGGTTAGCCAAGGTAAAGATTTCAAATCCCTTACGAACATCCCAGCTAGCTTTATTCGCCAGTAAGTAGAAAGCACGATTAAAGACACCGCTAGAGTAATGTACATTTAAACCACTGTAGTAGTCTGATGCATGATCGATTGAACGTCCGTCTCTTGAGGGCTGATCAAAATAACGTAGCCCTCCTTGAGATTTGAATATGTCCGCTCCCACTATCCAGTCAACAGACCCCTTCATATAATATTCGGCTGCCTCACCTGCAATATCAGAGAAAGCTTCATTCATACCACCAGACATATTGGCATACACCAAGCCAGAGTTTTGCTCTGTAAAGCCATGGCTCACTTCATGTGCACTAACATTAATGTCCACTAGAGGGTAGAACCTACTTTTACCGTCACCGAACGTCATTGATGAACCATTCCAAAATGCATTTTCGTAGCTATTTCCGTAATGCACGCGCATCGTAAGTTGGAAAGTTAATGGTGCTGTGTTCATCCAATCTTTATACATGTCGAACACAACTTTACCAAAGTAATGGGCGTCATTGAGCGGCGAATAAGCTCCATTTACAAACTTATGGTCATTAAAGTTGGTGTCATCATTACATGAATAACTGTAGGCGGTACTCCCTGATGTACCACCATTTAGGTCCACTGTTTTAACTGCATCATTATTCATGATACAAGTGCTGCCAGACTTACTAATAACAAATCCCGGGTAGTCTGATCCAAAGTTATACTGGCCCGTTTTTTCATTTCCCCCAGGCCCTGTTCCTGTAGCCTGAACATGGTTTAGTCCACGCCAATGCTTAAGCACCTCTCCTGTGTTTGCATCAATGAAATAAAATGGACGCTGTGGAACTTGGGCTGCAACAAAGAAATCTACCATGTAAACCACTTTGGCCGTATTTGAATCATCCAACCAAACCATCAATTTAGACTTAGTATTTTCTATTGGCGCATCCGACTCGACTAGAGACTTTCTTTTAAAGGCATTCTTAGCCGCCGAAATTGCTTGTTTTTCATCTAGTGCAGGAGATGGTGTCGCGACATCACCACTGATTCCTTGCATCATGATACCATGTACTTCACTTTGACTCGTTTTAGTCTGGGTGGCGACTACAGAGGTATTGAATACTGGGAGCCCCATGTAAGTCTGCTGATAGCGGACTTTTACTTTTCCATTGGGCAGAACTACTCGCTTAACTTCAGCAAAACCAGTTTCCATCGGAACAACGCTACTTGATTGAGCTTTGAGAGTGTCTTGCAATAATGCATCGTTTTCTACTGTAACCATCTGTGCGGCTGTTGCTGGAAGGCTAACTCCTAATCCAGCTGCAATTAGCCAAAGTGTCTGATGTTGTTTCATTTTACTTTCCTGTTATTGGTATAGAATTCTTCTTCCCAACGACTGAATAGGAAGTGTCTGCGTGTGTCTGCCTCAATAACATGGTTGATTACAAGTTAATCAAGCAAACAAAATATCAAATTACAATTTGTTTCATGGAAAGAAAATAAGACACTAAAAGCTCAATAAAATAATTAAAATTTGATTTTTTAGCTGTAAGACTGCGTAAAAACAAACATATAAGCTTTAGTTATATTTTTATGTACTATTTTTTTAACACCCAGACATTATTTATTATACGAGGTAAAATATAGCCATTTTCATATTTGTTTCATTGTTTTACAGAACATCATATACAATAAGGGCTCATTGGAAAATGAGCCCTTAATAATAGTTTGAACTTTAATTAAATTTATCGAATTATTTTATAGCAACATACTAAATCGTAATCTTCTCCAGATTTAGATGTATATTCTTTAGCTTCAGAACACGCGCAAGGCTTACCTTGTCCATCACCTTTAACCAAGCTAATCCAATGACGCATTACCGACATTTCATCGGATGTTTGCGGAAACTGTGTGCAGGTTTCTAATTGAATGTCATTTATGTGTACTAGCTCAACACAACCCGTTCCTTTGTGAGGGCCTAATGTGAGTTCCACATGACTTCCAGAACCGTCTCGAAAAAGAATAGATTCTGGATCTTCTTTCTCTCCACAGTATGCGACGAAATGTTTTGGGTGCTTCAAACCACTGTGGTGTCCGTCCTTGAAATAGGCCATAACATGTCGGTAATCTATAACATACGCTGTAACATCGTTATGAGAGCCATTTTCTAAAGGAAAAAGTCGATCAAGCAATAGCTTTGCTTTAGCTTGCTTTTCAGATGCCATATTTGCACTTACCTTCTCAACTTCAAATACAGCTTCAGCGATAAAGGTCTCATGTTCAGGGTGGTTTCTCGTTTTATCGAAAGTAAGCATGTTCATATTGTCTTCCCTCAAGAATTTTCACAATTTGCGTTCCTAGAACAAGTAGTTAGAACTTGTGCGTCGCGATATGTCGATTTGTGACTTTGCTTACTTGGTATACTAGTTTGTTTTTTACTACAATTTCACAACAAAAATTTTACAATGTGAATTTTACAAAATGTTGCCAAAAAGCCTAATCCGCCAATCTCATTTTTTGGGTACAAAAATACGAAATCTCAGAAAAAGAAATCACTTAACTATGGAAGACCTCTCTGCCCGCTGTATAAGAGTCAATCCAGAATCTGCTCCATCCGTATCTTATCTTTCTATGATTGAACGGGGAAAACGAATACCAAGCAGTGATATGCTAGAAGTTATAGCCGACGTGTTCCAAAAGGATCCTGCTTGGTTTCTGGACGACGAACCAGAAAAAGCCGATATCACACCAGAGAAAGGAAATAGAGGCGGAATTCATGGTATGGCGCTCGAACCTAGCTTCCTCTTTTCCAATGAGATATTACAGATTGCGATTCCAGAGATGTTATCTCAAACAGGCATCTCTGGACGTCAGTTTGCCCACCTTCTCATCAGAGCACACCAGGAAAGTAATCAAAATCATTTTCCAGACCTTGAACGAGCTGCTGAAGAAATTGGTTTAAAACGCCTTAACTTATCAAAGCAAGATTTGATGGACATCGCTCGTCGTATGGGACTCAGCATACAATGGATATCCCGCCCACCAAAGGATATTATTGATGAACTAGGGGTAAGTACGACCCAAATAGTGACTTCTTTCTTCGCCCCCCCCAATACGATCTACCTAAATGATATTTTAAAGCAGTACCCTACTCGCCTAAAATATGATCTAGCTGTGTATATTGGTCACTGTGCTTTGCACAATAAATCGAGCCTAAAAAGTGTGCTTTCTGTTGGTCAGTCAAATAGCTGGGAGGAAAATACACAATCAAATTCAACATCACACCTTAAATCAAAAGACATTTTGCAAGCATGGCGTGATTTTGAATCAAGCTTTTTCGCGGGAGCTCTACTTTGCCCTAAAGTTCCTTTTCGTCAATTACTCGATCGCAATGGCTATGAGATTGATACCCATGTAAAAGCAGGGGTGTCACCTTCGGTCGCAATGAGGCGTATGACTGTAGTTTCGCCATATCCACATTGGCACTATTTTGATGCATATGGCCAGAACAAGCTGAAAGCCGTATACAGAGGGAATGGGATACCCTTACCATGGGGAAATATGCGCCAAGTCAATGATCCTTGCCAGCACTGGGCTGTTTTTCGTCGATTATCACAGCCCCAATCTTCAAGTTCTGCACAGATATCTATCTTAAATGTCAATGAAGAGCCTAGAATTTACTGCTGTGAGTCAGTAAACATAGTCGACCCTGCAGGGAATAACAGAGTGCTCTGTGCTGGCATCGATTTAAATCCAGCAATAGATGCACAAGGTGGAGACTCACAAACAATCGCAGAATCTCTAAAATCACTATGTGTCCAAAGTGGTGGTACTTCATCTATACCAAATAACATACGTAAAGAGTTTACTACTGTAGCAAAAATTCTAAATATTAATTGGGTTGAGCGCGGGATACAGGCAGACGCGCGGGTTATTTGTTCAAGAGGAGCCGTTTGCCCAAGAAAACCAAGTTGCTATAGCTCAGAAAGCTAACTCATATTCATATGACTAAATAAAAAAAGCCAACCACAATATCTGTGATTGGCTATATAAAGTGTGAACAATACGTATTCACTAACAACGTCAGTTGGCTAGGTGACCCTCGGCTTAATAAGGGTCACTTAACTACATGCACAAGACATGCCAATATTTAAAAGCTATCTAAAGCCTATATTTGGGTAGTTTTCCATCAAATACATACAAACAATACGCATAATAGACTTGCATTGTGAGTTTCTCCTTGCAAAATAAAAAAGTCCATTTTCATTTTGCAATTACTTGCGAAATTTTGGTAGGTTTATCAAAGCAACAGCCCACATTACTTTAGGTACGTTACTTGTGGCGAAATACCCATATCGGGCCAATTAAAACAAACAAAATGTACTCTTTAAACGGAGGTTGTTTACCTTCAATCTTGTAACCAATGAATTGTAACCCCCCGGATAGAGCCAATACGACCATTGAGATCAGAAACACTGGCAATTGAAGTATGTCTAGAGACCAAACTAGCGATATACAGGCTAGGGAAAATCCCAGCATCATCAAAAACACACTTAAAGAAAGCTTAATGTAAAAAATAACAATAGGTATCGCAGCGACCCACACCCAGTTAAGTGTCTGGCCAAAAAGCGATAATGATGGAATGGTCCATATTAAACCCACTAAGGATAAGAAAATGCTAGGTACCGCTACTTTGTTAATCCTCTGGTTTATCGGATTTTGATGAATTTCACCATAATCACTCAACCATTTCCTCAAGTCTTGCATTCTACCTCACTAACTTTTTTTCACTCTTAATTGACCATACTCACCAATAAGCTGTCAAGAATCGTAAAGGTCACCAAATTAATCTTGACTCCGTTTTTTATCATACATACTGTCATCAGCAGCTTTGAGCATCTCATCAACTTCTTTAAATCGATCATCATATACTGCTAGGCCAATACTAACATGAACATTAATGTCATTTTTTTCATAAACTACAGGTTTTTCACAAATAGCTTTTTGTAATTCGATGTTAATAACATCAACGTCTTCTCTGCGCTTAATTCGAGTTAAAAGTATCAAAAATTCGTCACCACCAACCCGAGCCACAAGATCAGAAGACCTCAAGGTACTCTTGATTCTTCTGGCAACTGCAATAAGAACCTTATCACCAGCAGCATGGCCGAAGGTATCGTTAATCCACTTAAATTTGTCTAAATCGACATTGAGAATTGCAAAAGATTCTTTCTTTCCGGAACCAGAAACAAGAGCAAAATGACGCTCAAAGGTATACATGAAGTAACGGCGGTTGGGCAGTGATGTTAACGAATCGTGCAGGGCTCGTTGATTAGCAGTATGGTAAAGGTAATAGATTGTGCCATAGGCAATCATGAGTAGAATAATAAGAGGATAACCGAGGAGCCTGACAGCGTGAACTCGATACCAATTGCTGTACTCCAGCAGATCATTTTTTGTTGCTGCAGCTATAGCCCAAGTCCCATATGGAAATTTAACAGATTCAACAGCAAAGGCACGATCAAAGGTGCTTTGCTTGCCATAAAAAATATCACCCTCTTCTCCCGAGCTGTCAACACCTCGCATTGCAAGGTAATACTTCTCTGTGTATGACTCAATTCCGACATCTTGAAATAGCGTCTCGAGAGAAATAACTAAACTGCATACTCCCCAATAATCACGGTGGTATATAGGGTCAGAAAAAATAGGAACTTGAGCAATTAACACTCGCCCACCTTGCACTGAATTAAGTGGGCCAGCAATCAATATTTCATGAATATCTCTCGCCTTGTTAACCGTCCTCCATTGTTCGGGTAAGGTTCGATAATCAAGAGTAAGTAAGGCTTCATTGCCCTCGTATGGATAGACATATTTCACCACATCATCTGGCGCTAACGTAATAAGTTCTACATGGTGCGCTTTACGCATCACACTAGAGGCGAACAAACCCCACCCTGAAAACTCAAAGTTTGGATTTGCAGCAATAAGTGCAGACAGCCCATTCGCAACAAAGATGTCATTAAAAATCGTAATTTCTAACTCTGAACGAATAATAGATAGCTCTTCTTTGGCTCTAACTAACATGCTGTCGTGCATAAAAGTTTTTTGGCTACGATCGATAAGCTCAACAAGGCTTACTCCAACAATGCTTAAAAATAGTGCCACGAGTAAAGCTGCCCATCGACTGCCAAAGCGTTCTCTCATTCCACCCTCACAAAAAGCCAGCGCAAGACGTAGCACCGGGAAACTGTGCATCCAATAGGGTTATTCCGTCACTCTATTGGCCCTTGGTTTGTGTGTTTGACGATAAAAGTCACATTTATGCCGCCCCTACTTAAAACCTATATGAACTTGAGTAAGTTTCAATTAATAATGATAAAAATATTACTTTAGAAGCGTACTCCTCCCTGATAATCAAAGTAGTCATCAAAAAATTTGACCGAGCTTAAAAGGCTTAAGGATTTTCAAATAAATATTAGAAGGACAAATTCTCCGCCAAACCTATGTTGAGTTAACCTTGGCAGCTAGAATTATTTTTCTCAATTCTGGAGTATGTGGCACATAGTATATTGACCAAAACAATTAAAGCGAGACCATATAACTGGGTAAGCTCATAAGTCTTTTGGAAGAACAAACACTGCCATAGGGCAGTAAAGATCAAATTGGTGTAAATCACTGGTGCCAATTCAGAACCAGAGTTTACAAGTTGGTATGCTTTAGAACGAAATACCTGCGTATTAATGATCATCAAACCTAATAAACCAAGAGCAATCACGACGACCCATGAGCTGTCATCCAAGGACTGATACATAGCGCGATTATCAATAAAGCTGAACGCGAGTATAGGGACAACCACTACGGCTGCATAAAGAAAACTCCAAAAGCTTATTTCAAATGCATTTAAACGGCTTTGACTAATCTTGTACAAACTTAGCTGAGAACCGGCATTAAATAATCCAGCACACAAGCCTATTAAAAGTTCGAGTCTTATGTTCACTTGACTTCCGTCGCTCGATAGCATGAACACACCAACAAATGTCACCACTATACCTATGGTATTGAATACTTTAATTGGGGTAGAAAAAATAAGGTTTTCTAAGAGTGGGATAAACAAAGGCCCCGTGCCGAAAAGCACTACACTTTCCATCAATGTCAAGTGTTGAAGTGAAAATATAAAGCATACTTGGCTTAAGCCTAAACACAAGGCTCTTATCCACAAAGGTAACTGTTCATTACGAGTAGGCCACCTAATTTCCCGTCCCACAAAGAAAAGTACTAACATCATGGCTGGAATAATAAACCTCAGAAAGCTTAGCAAACTAACTTCAAAACAATCAGTTAAAAACTTGGAAACCAACCCTGTCAATGACAAACTAAATGTAGACGCCATCATAAATAATGTGGGGTACCAACGATTTACCATAAATCCTCCTCTATCATGGCTCAAGTTTATGAGCTTGTAAGTAATATAAAAAGCGAGTTATATTTACAGTATTTGTAAGAGAAACTTACATATGAAAAGACCTGTGCCGTTAAAGTCTGTGTACTCTTTTGTTGCAGTAGCAGAAACTGGCAGCATGACGGATGCAGCCCAAATCCTTAGCGTTAGTCATTCAGCGATCAGTCAGTCGATAAAAAGTCTTGAATCACAGCTCGGACAGACGCTGTTTATTCGCCAAGGAAGAAATGTTGTTCTTAACTCAACAGGACGAAAGTATTACAATCAGGTTGCGCCCGCACTTGAACAGATAGTTTCTGCAACTGAAAAACTCATTGAGCAACAACACAGTCAACGAATAACCCTCAATATGGTCAATTCTCTGGTCATGCACTGGTGGATTCCTCATGTTGATCGATTTAGTCAATTTGCACCAAACATTGATATTCGAATATCAAACCTCACAGGGTACTTCAAAATGGAATCTGAAGGCGTAGATGTCGCTATTATTCATGGTAATACTAATGATTGGTCAGACTATTACTGTGAATTGTTAGCGGCAGATGAACTCGTCATGGCAGCCAGCCCAGAGCTAATTGATACGCATACCACACCAGAATCTATGCTCAAGCAATATCCGGCTATTATAGTTACCAATGCTAGGCGTAAGAACGACTGGAAAATATGGTGTAAAAGTTATCAACTCCCTGAGCCCGACTATAAACAAAACCTGAAATTCAGTTCTTCTGTTCAGGCTGTTCAAGCAACAATCCGTAAACTCGGCATTTTTGTTTCGCATCGGCATTTTATCCGAGACGAAGTGGATCAAGGTTCTCTTGTTGAAGTTGGTTCGCCTATTCGTAACCCTTATCAAGATTTCTACTTCGCATGCCCTCCAGAAAAACTTAAAAACGAAAACATTTTGTTGCTGCGTAATTGGTTGCGTCAGGAATTCAATCAATAAACTCAAGTAACTAAAATCGAGCCAAGTAGAACATTTAGTTACAGTTAAAGGAATAAACACATCATTTTAAGTAGATATCAAACAATATGATGCACCTTAAATTCGCAATCACTCTGTTTTTTACCATTAAATACATTTAGTTAACTCATTTTCCTGTTTATTCTTTATCTACACAAGAATATACTATATGCAATTATGTTAATATAATTAATTGATAAATATTGATTTATTTTCTCAACCTTGCTCCAAACTGAATTTTTTCTTCTAGACTTAAATAGCCGGATTGTAAATTTTGTAGGCAAGGGAACATATGACAAATTTTGTAGGACAACATCTCGAAGAAATGGCAGATATGCGTTCTGCCCGCAAATGTAAGATTGTGCTCCTTTGCTCTGGGATAGCCCTATTAATTATGGCGTATTACGGATTCCAACATTTTGCCAACCAAGGCTATTTATTCGGCACCATAAACATTCTCTGCGCAACAATTCTAGCTGGTAACCTCTTGTACCAAAGATTATACCCATCGGTTAACGTTTCTGACATCGTTTTGTCTAGCGTATTGCTGTTCCAAGCGGTAATGCTACTTTTCTACGGCGCACACATAGCCGATAGACTGCTCTGGCTGTTCCCGATTCTCGCTGCCGTCATTTTTGCATGTGAATTCAAGACAGGCTTAGTTATCAGTGTGTGTTTCTATATATTAACTTTCATAGTCTGCGTCTTCACCAATATGGTTGTCGTATCCGGCCAATTTGCGATAGATAGATTCTTGATTAGTTTATTAGCCCTTGGTGTACTTTGTAACACCTCGGCTTACTTCTATGCGAAAGTGACCAGTTATATACAGTCATTGTATAAAGAAGGCATTGAAGACCTCGCATACCGTGACCAATTAACCGGATTGGCCAATCGTTGGAGCTTTGAAAGCTGGGCTCTAGGCAAGCTAGAACAAGTCAGAGAGAATGATACTTTAACCGCAATGGTCTTCTTAGATATTGACAATTTTAAGATGATAAATGACACCTATGGTCATGAAATCGGCGACCGAGTGCTTCAGCACTTTGCCAACCGACTTAAAAACAATATCCGAACTAAAGACAGAAAAACCCAAAGAAACGATTATTCCATTGCTAGATTCGCTGGTGATGAATTCGTGCTCCTCCTTTATGGTGTGAATAGTGTTGAGGACCTTAATCGAATTTTGGAACGTATATGTCACTTGTTCGAAGACAGCTATCAAAGTACGGAAAGAATTAATAAACTCACCGTGAGTGCTGGCGTGGCTCTATTCCCTGATGACGCAGATTCTATGCTAGAGCTAACACGCTGTGCAGACAAAGCAATGTATTCTGCCAAGCACAGTGGTAAAAACCAATATAGATACTACAACCCACACCAATGTGACTCTCTAGGTAAAGAAGAAGAGCTTGGTTTGGGTAAAGTAACCCCTCTGAAGAAAGCAAGACCTAACGACTCATAAACATCAGCCATAAACTCACAGACATAACCACTAATATCCACGCAGCGTATCTGACTGAATTGGGTTTATCCTTTTTCGGTGCAACTACAGGTTTCATCGCTTTATCTTTTACGCTGCGTGCAGCTGACGCCAAGGTTCCCCTTTTAGCCCTTAACTCACGTCTTTTTTGTGCCTCATTGGCAACCTGACCAAATCGATGTAATTGGTCAGTCGTTAGTTCCTAATTTGGATCATAACGAGCATGCGGGTCTTTGTGCTTTGGTACAACGTAAGCTGGCGGTAAACCCCATCTAATCATTTCCTTTTAAATTCGGTATTG
>NZ_JAYQDQ010000081.1:0-17521 GCF_038138445.1 Vibrio sp. | reverse complement strand
ATCTACCTTAACTTGATGATTTTTATCTAAATTATCAGGGGATTCCTCAGCGCTAGGCTACTTCGATTTAAGCTGCACGTACTCTAGTTCACATTTAGGGTGACCTTCTTTGATCCTTAATACGATTTTTTTATCGGACATATATGCAGATAAAAGGCTGGAATATACTTGAGATGCATTATTCGATTGGGGGTTTAGTGTAAAATAAACATTGGATATTGGACTACAGTTTGCTTTCCTCTCATCAAGCGGTGTGCCTATGTATATATCGCCATTAACTGTTGTGTAAAGCATTTCTATTTTTGATTCACCCCCCCAGTTTTCACATCCATCAGCAAATGAAAATGTTGAAATAAGAGTCAAAATAAGTGGTAAAAGTTTAATTTTCATTGAGAATTCCTAGATTTACATAAAGAAAACAGTCTTAGATAAAAAGTGATAGAAAAACGATGATAAGGTTTAGAAAGGTGATTTTTTATTATCCTTCTTTCAAAGGAGGCAGTCTTGCCTCCTTAGTAAAAGCTTTTGCTTTTAATCTTTAACAATACCTACATAAACTGGGCCAGGAGCTGAGTCATAGTGAGGTAAAGTTTCACAGGTATACGATTTATAATAAGTGTTGATTGTTTTTCCTGTCGACTGGGCTGTTAATAAAGTACTCAGCATTCCTTTACAGGCCTGTGGGCTCACTCCTTTCCAATCATTTTTTAGATTACATACATAGGTGTACCCATTTCTATATGTCGCATGCAGATTGACAGAGCCATCTGCATAAACAAGAACATGGTTGACGGTACCCGTGCAATCGTAATTTGCCGATACCGATGAGCTGGCGAATAGTAACCCTAATGCGATTAT
Source organism: Vibrio sp. (assembly GCF_038138445.1). Taxonomy (GTDB): domain Bacteria; phylum Pseudomonadota; class Gammaproteobacteria; order Enterobacterales; family Vibrionaceae; genus Vibrio. Next base: position 16,663 of record NZ_JAYQDQ010000081.1, on the reverse strand, counting down.
TTTTTTCATTTTTAACTCTTTGTTTTCTATTAACTATTGGTTGTTGGGATTTTATTTAGGCCCTTGGAAAATATAATTTAACTGAAAGTGCACAGCATCAGTACAGTTACCCTTAGCGTAAATAGTTCGGTTTTGTGCCTGAGAGGAAAGCACAAGACTTAACATAGCCTCCGAAGCAGGAACCTCATGTTTTCTAATAAAAATATATTTAGCATTAGGGCAGCCTGGGGCCCCCCCAACCTTCATTCGAGCTAAAGTAATACGTCCCGTGCGCATCCATTTGTATGTTATCTACAATGCGTTTTTGAGTTATTTCATCAGCAAAAGAAAAAGCACTAAATAAAAGCGTAAAGATTAAAGCTATTTTTTTCATAATTAACCTATTTAATTTTTAAGATTGACGTTGAAGCCTGCTTGTCATCAAGAAAACCTGTCATTTTAGGCTCTCATAGGTTATTCAGACTATGAGGGATATAAAAAACTCGCTAGCCAAATAATAATACGGCCTAAACTTCATCAGGCGATTGATTTATCAGGAATTTAATAGATTGGGATTGTAATTTACATTTATATACATTCAATAAATCAATTTTATGATTAGAGATTGCTCACAATAAATTTATTGCTTTTATTTATTGACTCAAGCGCTTACATTGTAGTGATCTTAAATAAGAGAATTTTCTATCTAATACTTCATTTGTAATTGCCAAACATCACAGTTTTCTCCCCACCACAACTTGGCCGAATAGGTAAACTTGTTGTCTTAATATCGAAATCTCGCCAGTGATTGTTTCTGTAATCTGTATCCCATCCATAACGATGAGGAGAAAAGCGATGGACAACCAAACAATCACCTTAAATGCGCTGCAAGTGCTGCTGACCAACCCAGAATTTGATGTAGCTGAAATTGAGCAATACTTTGCGCCTAGTTATCGACAAACCGTCAATGGTTTAGAATTAGGCTACACCGAATTTGTCGCGCATGTGGCCAAGCTGAAAGAAGAGACGAAAAATAGGCGCGTAACTGTACTTGCCTGCGCAGCCCAAGAGGAGCATGTGTTTACCCATCACCAAGTCTCTGCTGATAAGGCGAATGGAGATAGTGTGAAATTTGAGATACTTGCCCACTTCACTCTTTTTGAGGGCAAAATTGTGCGCTGTCAGGAGCTGACACGAATGATACAAGGGCAAGCGCAAGATGAAGATTTAGGCAGCCGCCATTAAAGGCGGCCAAAGGCTTAACGAAACTGCTTGGCTTCGGCTAAATATTCAAACCCCGCCTTGGCAAGCTTTTCCACCAGCTTGGTTTTATCGATGTCATAGAATGTGACCAAGCTGTCTAAGTCGCCAAATTCATCGCGAAGTTTCATGTTCACCATACTTAGTAGGATAAAGGTATCCATGGTCTCAAAATTTTCTAGGCTCATTGATTTTCCTTAGCGTATTAACCTGCTTACTATATCAAAAACAAGTTGTTTTCCTAATCACCGACATTTAATGAAACAAAAAATAAAGCGCAGGCCAATGACCTGCGCTTAGAGTTTGTGATTTTAAACCTTACTCAGTTAGCCAAGGTTTTTGCGCGCATTTTGGAACATACGCATCCAAGCGCCATTTTCACCCCAACCTTCTGGCGCCCATGAGTTCGCCACAGTGCGGAAAACACGCTCTGGGTGAGGCATCATAATAGTGACACGGCCATCTTGAGTGGTTAAACCTGTAATGGCATTTGGCGAACCATTGGGGTTATTCGGGTACTGCTGAGTCGGTTTACCGAAATTGTCGACATAACGAACCGCTACTGTGCCTGATTGCTCGATCGCCGCAAGGTGATCGCTACCAGTTACTTCCACTCGTCCTTCACCGTGTGAAACCGCGATTGGCATTCGAGAGCCAGCCATGCCATCAAAGAAGACAGAGTCAGATTTTTGCACTTCAACTAAGCTAAAGCGCGCTTCAAAACGCTCAGATTCATTGCGGACAAACCTTGGCCACAGCTCTGCTCCCGGGATCAAACTCTTAAGGTTCGACAACATCTGACAGCCGTTACATACACCAAGTGAGAAGGTATTTTCACGGGTAAAGAATGCTTCAAATTGCTCGCGAGCGGCATCGTTAAACAAGATAGACTTCGCCCAGCCTTCACCAGCACCTAATACGTCACCGTATGAGAAGCCACCACACGCCACAAGGCCGTGGTATTCATCCAGCGCTGCCTGACCTGTCAAGATGTCGCTCATATGAATATCGGTAGCGTCAAAACCAGCTCTATCAAAGGCTGCGGCCATTTCAACATGGGAGTTCACCCCTTGCTCGCGCAAGATGGCCATTTTAGGCCGAGCGCCTGTAGCAATGTAAGGCGCGGCTATGTCTTGGTTAACATCAAAGCTTAAAGACACATTCAAGCCAGGATCATTGTCATCTTGCTTAGCTGCAAACTCTTGGTCAGCACAGGCTGGGTTGTCTCGTAGCGCTTGCATCTTGTGCGTAGTTTCCGCCCAAATAGTGCGAAGTTCAGTGCGAGATCGATCAAGAACTACTTCATCACCGGATGTAATCACAAACTTATCTGATGCCTCTACGTTACCAATAACATAAGTGCAGTTCTCAAGGCCGTGAGCGGCTAAAATAGACAGTACCGAGTCAAGCTCATCACTGCTCACTTGCAATACAGCGCCAAGCTCTTCGTTAAACAAGGTCGCTAAGACATCTTGCTCTGATATGTTGGCAATATTGGCAAGATCAACCTGTACGCCGCAATGACCAGCAAAGGCCATTTCAGCCAGAGTGACGACAAGGCCACCATCACCTTTGTCATGGTAAGCCAGCAGTTTGTCTTTGCGAACCAAAGCCTGCATCGCATCAAAAAAGCCTTTCAGCTGCTCTGCGTTATCCACATCGGCAGGCTTATCACCCAATTGTTTGTAAACTTGCGCAAGTGCCGTCGCGCCAAGGCGGTTTTTGCCGTTACCTAAATCGATAAGCACGAGGGATGTGTCACCTAGCCCTTCACAGGTCGCTGGTGTAAGCAGCTGCGGCGTCACGGTTTTACGTACATCTTCTACGCGGCCAAAGGCGGTGATCACCAAGGATAGCGGTGAGGTCACTTGCTTATCTTCACCCTTATCCTGCCACTGAGTTTTCATCGACATAGAGTCTTTACCAACCGGAATGGTCAAACCAAGCGCAGGACAAAGCTCTTCACCAACGGCTTTTACCGCTTCATATAAGCCAGCATCTTCACCTGGGTGGCCCGCTGGCGACATCCAGTTAGCAGAGAGTTTAATGTGCTTAATATCGCCAATATCAGTGGCAGCGATATTGGTCAGTGACTCTCCCACGGCTAAGCGAGCAGAAGCAGCAAAATCAAGTAGAGCGACGGGGGTGCGCTCACCCATTGACATCGCTTCGCCGTGGTAAGTGTCATAACTTGCCGCTGTCACTGCGCAGTTTGCTACAGGCACCTGCCAAGGACCAACCATTTGGTCGCGAGCAACTAGACCTGTGACCGAGCGATCACCTATAGTGATGAGGAAAGTTTTCTCAGCAACCGCAGGAAGGCGCAATACACGATCAACGGCTTGGCTAACATCGATACCTTCTCGCTCAATAGCAGGGCTATCGACTTTCAGCGTGGTCGCATCACGATGCATCTTAGGTGGCTTGCCAAGTAAGATATCCATTGGCATATCGATAGGCGTATTATCAAAGTGAGCATCTTCTAGAGTAAGGTGGCGCTCTTGTGTCGCCTCACCAACCACAGCGTATGGCGCACGCTCTCGCTGACAAATGGCTTCAAAAGCAGGCATGTCTTCTTTGGCTACTGCCAATACGTAACGCTCTTGAGATTCATTACACCAGATCTCAAGCGGGCTCATTCCCGGTTCATCATTTGGCACATCACGCAACTGGAACTTACCGCCGCGCTCGCCGTCGTCAACAAGCTCAGGCAAAGCATTCGAAATACCGCCAGCGCCCACATCGTGAATAAAAGCAATAGGGTTTTTATCACCTAGCTGCCAACAGCGGTCAATAACTTCCTGACAGCGACGTTCCATTTCTGGGTTTTCACGTTGCACTGAAGCAAAGTCTAAATCTTCTGCTGATTGTCCTGATGCCATTGACGATGCCGCGCCGCCGCCAAGACCGATGTTCATGGCTGGGCCGCCGAGTACAATCAGACTCGCACCAACTGGGATGTCTTTTTTCTGTACGTGCTCATCGCGGATATTGCCCATACCACCCGCGATCATGATGGGCTTGTGGTAACCACGTACCTCTTCACCAGCGTGTGAAGTCACTTTCTCTTCATAGGTACGGAAGTAGCCTAGAAGGTTAGGACGGCCGAACTCATTGTTAAACGCGGCGCCGCCAAGTGGGCCTTCTAGCATGATATCCAGCGCGTTAACAATGCGATCAGGCTTGCCGAAATCGGTTTCCCAAGGCTGCTCAAAGCCTGGAATACGCAAATTAGAAGTCGTGAAACCCACCAGACCCGCTTTGGGTTTGCCACCAATTCCAGTCGCGCCTTCATCACGAATTTCACCGCCAGAACCTGTCGATGCACCTGGCCATGGCGAAATAGCGGTTGGGTGGTTGTGAGTTTCAACCTTCATCAAGATGTGCGCATCTTCGTGATGATAAGTATATTGACGTGAATTTGGGTCAGGGAAGAAGCGGCCAACTTTTGAGCCTGTCATTACCGCAGCATTATCTTTGTAAGCTGATAGTACGTGCTCAGGTGTTGTCTCATAGGTATTTTTAATCATCTTAAACAGAGATTTAGGCTGCTCAACACCATCAATCGTCCAATCTGCATTAAAGATTTTGTGACGGCAGTGCTCTGAGTTTGCCTGAGCAAACATCATAAGCTCGATATCATTGGGGTTACGGCCAAGCTTGGTAAAGTTTTCCACCAGATAATCGATTTCATCTTCTGCTAGTGCCAAACCAAGCGACACATTGGCTTTTTCAAGTGCCGCGCGTCCGCCCGAGAGAATATCCACATCCGCAACAGGTGCAGGCTCTGCAACTGTAAATAGTGCAGAGGCCGATTCAAGTTCAGTAAATACCACTTCCATCATGCGATCATGAATAATGGCTTTAACTTGGCTTAGTTGAGCGTCAGATAGCTGGCTCGACGTTTCCAAATAGTAAGCCGTACCGCGCTCTAGACGTTTGATTTTTTCTAGGCCACAGTTATTGGCAATATCGGTTGATTTGGAAGACCAAGGCGAGATGGTGCCAGGACGTGGAGTAACCAAAAGTAACAGACCTTGAGGCGCATGCTCTTCTATCGTTGGCCCATAAGTCAAAAGCTTCTCAAGTTTCTCAAGCTCAGACGCGTTTAGGTCTTCAGTTAGATCAGCAAAATGCATAAACTCAGCGTAAACTCCTATAACAGGCAAGTCTTGTTCACGGCAAAGTTCGAGTAGTTTGTTAACACGAAACTCAGAAAGAGCTGGGGAGCCACGCAAAATTCTCATGTGCTTAGGTCTCTTATATTAAGGTAATATGGGAATAAATTCAGAAGGTTATATCAATACCTTGCAAACTTATGCCGATGCTACCTCTGTGTGACGAGCGCATTATAAAGGATTTATTTTTGTGATGTAACACCAAAAGCAACCGTTTGCGTCATTTTTTTCAGCAAATTTGAATTACCGCAACAATCGTAATTTTAAATCTTTCGTCGCAACGGGGCCTGATTGGCTTGCCTTGTCACGACACTTTGATATAAATGCTCATAATGGAAGTATGAGAATGTGGTCAATGAAGAAGCATTACTTAAACCCTATGACATATCTTGGCACACTACTGTTTTCTGCCTTGATGCTGTCTGGCTGCCAAATCGAATCTGAGCCTAAAAGCGACTTAGACCAGATCCGTGAACGCGGCGTCTTGCGCGTCGGAACATTAAATAACCAGCTTTCTTACTATATTGGTCCAGATGGCCCTGCTGGTTTGGATTACGAATTGGCGCGAGAGTTTGCCAATGAACTTGGCGTTCAACTTGAGATGAAACCCGCGTATCGCATTTCATCACTCTATCCTGCCCTTGAAAAAGGTGAGATTGACATCATAGCGGCGGGGTTGATTTCATCCCCTGAGCGCATGGAACGTTTTCGCCCAGGTCCTGCTTATTACTATGTCAGCCAACAAATTGTTTATAAAAAAGGCAACTGGCGACCAAGAACGCTGGAGCAATTGGTCAGCAAACATGATGCTGAAGGTGACCAAGAAGCTAAGCTTAAAATTGTCAGTGACTCGCACGTTAAAAAAACACTCAATGCACTAAGAGAAAAAGATCACCCAGACTTTGTGTTTGAGATTGATCCAGAAGCTGAAGTCAGTGATTTACTCAAACAAGTCGCTCAGGGCGAGCTGATGTTCACCGTCGCCGATTCCGTCGAATTGTCACTTTCACAGCGTGTTTATCCAGAGATTGCGGTGGCGTTTGAGCTTACTGAAGATCAACCGATTTCGTGGTTTGTGCGCCGTTCTGAAGATGAAAGCCTTTACGCGCTTCTGATTGAGTTTTTTGGCTACACCAAACAATCTGGCCACCTTGCGTCTCTTGAAGAAAAATACATTGGCCATATAGGTAGCTTTGATTACGTCGATACCCGCGCATTTATCCGCGCTCTGAATTCTAAGTTACCCCAATGGGCACCACTGTTTAAGCAATATTCAGATGAATTCGACTGGCGATTAGTCGCAGCATTGGCTTATCAGGAGTCTCACTGGAACCCAAAAGCAAAATCGCCGACCGGGGTACGAGGTATGATGATGCTGACCTTGCCTACAGCCAAAAGTGTCGGCGTCACTAACCGCCTCGATCCACAGCAGTCAGTGCGCGGCGGCGTTGAATATCTGCGCCGCATGGTGTCTCGCATACCCGACTCAATTGCGACACATGAAAAAATCTGGTTTGCTCTCGCTGCCTACAACGTAGGTTATGGCCACATGATGGATGCAAGAAGATTGACCAAAAAACAAGGCGCCAATCCAGACTCTTGGGTAGATGTGAAGGACAGATTACCCTTACTGAGGCAGAAGAAATACTTTAGCCAAACCAAATATGGATACGCACGAGGGGATGAGGCGAGAAACTATGTCGAAAACATTCGTCGCTATTATCAAAGTATCATAGGCCACATTGACCAAAAACCGATCGAAAATAGTGACAATAACGTTGATGATATTGCAGTGATTGAACTTCCAGACGCTGAACTTTCCAATGCAAGCGAGGCCTTTCCACAACCGGTATCAGAGCAAACTCAAGAGTAATTAAAGTTTCATAATTCAAGTGTCCCTTGGCACTTGAATTATTGCTCTGCGCCCATACATAGTAACTTGTGTTTATTTCAACCCGAATAGGAGGGTGTTTTAATGCGTAGACGCAAAGTTCAGTCAAGACGCCTAAGTAAAACTGTTGCAGCTAATCGTCGTAAAAGAATGCTAAGCAACAATAAGAAAAAAGTTATCGCACGCCACAGAGCCTTTATGCAGTTAATCTGCGCCTAGTACCAATAAATCAGTACCCCTAGCTAGAGTCTGTTGCATGTAAACGCTATCTAGTAGCAATAAAAAGAAACAGACTCTCATACCCACAGTTTTATTCCTTAGCTTGTTTTAGTGCCTTTTTCTCTTTGCGGCGGCGCTTGAAAAAAGCTTGCAGTTGCAACCGACATTCTTGTTCTAATAGCCCTTGTTCTACCTCGGCATAATGGTAGGCGGCTTGATGCTCAAATAGATTTAGCACTGTACCCGCTGCGCCTGATTTTAGATCTGGTGCACCAAAGACTATCCGCTTCACTCTGCTGTGTAACAGAGCGCCCGCGCACATGGGGCAAGGCTCAAGTGTGACATAAAGTGTGGTATCAAGTAGTCGATAATTTTTGATTATCTGGCCGGCTTTGCGCAGTACTTGCATTTCCGCATGAGCCGTCGCGTCATGATGAGCAATAGATTGATTCCAACCTTCGGCAATGATCTCGCCTTCTCTGACCAATACTGCGCCAACAGGGACTTCTCCCTCTTGCTCAGCCTTAGCCGCCAGCTCGATAGCTCTGCGCATAAAAAGATGATCTTGTTCACTAAATTGAGGCTGTGACAAAAGCGCTCCTAACTATTTCATTAACGACGGGGGAATTTTACAGTTAACGCAAGATAAGTAAAAGTACGTCGATTGACACAAACTTCCCTTAAAACTAGGAGATTTAAGGCAGCGGAGCAAACAAGGTATCAAGTGTGACCGATTGTTTGTGTCTATTTCGCTCTTGCCAGCACACTTCCACTTGAACTTTGTTCACTTGCGTACCATCAAGGATCACAGGTTCCATTGTGCAATGAACCTGAAAATAGCCATCTTCAGGCGCTACACATTTAGATGCTAGGTGACAATCTCTAGGCCAAATTCGATTGGCTGCAAACCTTTCTAGGTTAGACTCTGCCAGATTGAGCGCCATAAGCCGTTGGTTAGCGGTTTCGCTTTTAACTTCAACATCAACTTGGAGCTTAACCAGTCCAATTGCACCAACGGCAACTATCACAAGCGCGATTAAAACCTCAATAAGACTCATTCCTGTTTGATTAAAGATCATACCAACTACCCTGCACCCAAGTGAGCGAGTGAAAGTATCGGGCCACTGGTTCGGTCACACGCTGACTGTATTTTGTATTCAGCCCACCGTTAACCACAGCATAGTGATTCGGTGCATCAAGGACCAAACCTCCAAGCGGGTAAAAGCGGCCATGCTGAAAATAACTGATTTGCTGTTTGCTAAGCTGAGCTGCCGGTAATTGCGCTATAGTTTTGCTTAAACGTGAAGGTGGCTTATCGTTTGCTGTTTTGGACCAATCGCTAAATTGTATATTTTCTGAGGTTACCAAGTGGTAGATAAGCCCATTGAGAGGCTGCTGCGAAGAGATAGAGACAATACCGTTATGTAACACCAGTAGTAAACCCGAATCTAAATACCGTTCAATGGCAAGGTTAATAGAAGCGATATCCTGCTCCAACAGCTCACATCCGCCATATACCCAAATCAAATCATGAAACGATCTGATCAAAGTAAGTATTTGACTGACGCATGTATGGTGAAACCTAGGTTTTGGAAGAAGATCAGCTCTAGTTGGCAGCGCATTGGTCAGGGTTACTGGAACGTGAGCAATTCTCGATGTATCAGACATTATCCTAAACCACTGGCTCCGGCCAAGATTAAACACTTCTTTGAAAGGGTCTACTTCTGGCTCAAAACGAAAGTCTTTTTGCGTATCTTCAGGCTGCCATGCCAAGCGAGTAAAATGTGAGCCTGCACATTGAGGGCGAACCTGTGTATCGATACGAGAAGTATTTTGCTCACTCACATACTGCGACATAGGGTATTTAGTTGCAAAGCTTAGTGCATACAGCTCTCCAGCATAGCGAATCGAATAACATTCCCATTCGGCGCTATTTATTCTATCTCCCACATGAGGCGCGATTTTTAAATTGCCCTTCACCAACAAAGGCGAACGAGTGGTAATCGGACTTTTTATTTGTAGCCTCGGCAAATAAAAAGCTTTAGATAAAGTCACATAATCACTACGTGAATAAATAAGGTTAGGGCGACCTTGCTCAAGGCTTAACTCGTCTAAATCAAGTAATTCGATACAGCTTTTAAAGTTATGTGTGAGCTCTCGACTGGCTAGCATCTTGGCGAATGCACATTCAAGCCCTCCTTCTGCTCTCCAGTAAGAGCGACGACTATCAATCTGATTGTTGCTGGCCTTTAGTTGATAAAATATCCCCTTAGCACTGGTCATCACAAACACTAGGATGAGACTCATCATTAAGCTAGTCATAATAATGCTTGTTGCGCCAAACTGAGTCTTCATATCATGAGTTTCTCGACTGTAGAACAAACGAGACAGATAAACTTTGCTCTGGCGAATCGGTAAGTGCGGTTGTTATTGAAACTGTGAGCAAAGTAGATGAAGGCAAGCTAGTTGGCAGAGCTGCGCTCTTTAAATCAAACTCAGTCACCATTATTTGCTTACTGTCAAACAAGGTATTACATCGATTACCAAAGTAGGTATTAAAATTGGCAGCTTCCGTCACTGATATCACCCTAGGTAGCTTAACCTCGCAGACTCTAAGCTGGTTTGGATAACGGCTATCATTTATATAAACCACGTTCACGTAAGCTTCCTTTGAACCTAGTTCACCAGCAAGGTATGCATAACCTAACAAGGAAGTCGCCGAGTTTTGCAGCCAATGATAAACACTATCGGCGCCTGAGATTTTAATCACTCGGCCTAATTCACCACCGTAGCCCGCGCGATATAAATCATGCTTTATCATTTGGCTAACACTGTGCGTGCTCTGTTGCAGCAGCCTTTGCTTAATACCCGCATTCGCTATTTGAGCATTATGCAGCAGTAAACTCATTAGTGTCGCAATCACTATCAGGCTAATTGCCACTGACACAAGGCATTCAACAAGGCTCATTCCCTGATAGTAACTTTTGGACTTTAACATACGTCATAACCTAAATGCGCAGTGCTAGGCGCACATACACGAACCATTGCTGAACGAAAATGGGTTCTCAGTTCAAGACTAAGTTCAGGGTTAAGTGAAGGGTAAAAAACCAAGCTCCCACTTTTAGGCCTTCCATGGCTAGCATCAAAACTGATTCGATTGGCACTGTGATTTGAGAAAAGAGAAATGCTTTTAAATGACAAGCCAGAGAGCTTTGTGATTAACCTTCCTTGTGTTCTATCCTGATCATCCGTGAGTCTTAACTCCCAATTTTTGCCTGACTCAACAATATGAATCCATAAAGGCTGCCTTCGTAATTTGGCTTGCGATTTAGCCTGAACTATAAATCCATATAATTCACTAGCAAGGCGAGTCATGTTGGCCGTTTCTGACACCGAACGGAAACTGGGGATCGCCCATAAAAGTGTCATGCTTATCAGTCCGATGACAATCACCAGCTCCAATAAGGTAAATCCACGAGTCATTTCTCAACTTCTCCTGCAAGCAGTCATGTGCCCAAAACCATGCTTGGTTTGATGCTAGCACTGCTCAACAATAACCCATGCTGGATAATAAATAGGATTCGAGACAATGCTTGTAAATCGCTGCAAATTGAGTAAGAAAAGTGTAAAGGCAATGACGTTAATCGAACTCTTGTTTGTTGTCGCCTTAATCGGTCTGCTCGCGCTATTTGCTTACCCCAATTACCAGCAGCAAATAAGGGCAGCGCACAGGACGACGGCCATTAGCGATCTCACTAAGCTGCAACTAGAAATAGAGCATGGTTATAATCAGGGTTACCATTGGGAAGGTTTAATCTCTAACGGAAAATGTCTTATTTGTCGCTCTGAGCCGGAGCACTTTGTTTTTGAAATACAGGCAAGTACTAACTCACCCTATGTAATCAAAGCCATTGCCCAAGAGCAAAGCCAGCAAACTCTTGATAGCTGCCTTATTGCCAATAATGCTAACTATCTTAGTCTTGATGCGAATAATAGAGAGTTTCCTTCAGGCTGCTGGCAATAAAAAAGCCTGCAATCTATGCAGGCTTTATAATCAGTCTAATACTTAGCTGGTCAGGTCATCAAAAAACTTTTTGACGCCGTTGAAGAAACCCTCTGCTTTGGGCTTGTGCTTAGTTGCCGCTTCACCGCCGCATGACTCTTCAAACTCTTTCAGCAAATCTTTTTGGCGATTGCTTAGGTTGACAGGCGTTTCAACGACCAGTTTCACAATCAAGTCACCAACACCACCGCCACGAACGCCTTTAACACCTTTACCACGCATACGGAACATACGGCCAGTTTGCGTTTCAGTTGGTACTTTAAGGTTGACTCGACCATCGAGAGTCGGCACTTCTACTTCGCCGCCTAAAGCAGCCATTGCAAAACTCACTGGTACTTCACAGTAAAGGTTGTTGCCATCGCGCTCAAAAATGTGGTGTTCCTTAACATGAACTTGGACATACAAGTCACCGGCTGGCGCACCCATTTCTCCTGCTTCACCTTCACCAGATAAGCGAATGCGATCGCCAGTATCAACACCTGCAGGAATTTTAACATTGAGTGTTTTGGTCTTTTGTTTGCGGCCCTGACCATGACATGAATTACATGGGTCTTTGACCACCTTGCCTTTACCATGACAAGTAGGACAGGTTTGCTGAACGGCAAAGAAACCTTGGCGCATCTGCACCTGACCGTGTCCATGACAAGTACCACAGGTTTCTGGCGATGAGCCTTTTTTCGCTCCGCTACCGTCACAAACATCACAGTTAACTAAGGTTGGAACTTCAATTTCTTTAGAGATGCCACGCACAGCATCTTCCAGCGACAGTTCCATGTTATAGCGTAAATCGGCACCGCGCTGCGCACGTTGCTGACCACCACCTCGACGACCACCGCCAAAGATATCGCCAAACACATCGCCAAAAATATCGCCAAAGTCAGCACCAGCTCCGCCGCCACCGAAGCCACCGCCACCCATACCACCTTGTTCAAATGCAGCATGGCCATATTGGTCATAGGCTGCTTTTTTCTGAGGATCAAGCAGGATTTCGTACGCTTCTTTTACTTCTTTAAATTTTTCTGCAGCAGACTCATCACCCTGATTGCGATCAGGGTGGAATTTCATTGCAAGGCGCTTGTAAGCCTTTTTAATATCGCGCTCTGATGCATCACGGCCTACGCCTAATACTTCGTAAAAATCACGTTTTGACATTTTCTTCGTCACCAATTTATTACTGCAAACGACCTATTATCGCTTGGTGTTTATATCATTCTAGATAAAAATTCGAGATCACAGCTTCGGGAACCATTATCTAGACTGACAAGTCAATTACAAACAGACGGGCGCATGAGTTACCCCAAACGCCCGCAATTATGCATTAAGCTAAGTCCGAGTTAAAACTTATTTTTTCTCGTCTTTCACTTCTTCAAATTCAGCATCAACAACATCGTCTTCTTGCTTAGGCTGTTCACCAGCTTCCGCGCCTGCTGCTTGTTGTGCTTGAGCTTGTTGCTGAGCGATTTCCATTAGCTTTTGCGAAGCCGTCATTAGCGCTTGAACTTTCGTATCGATCGCTTCTTTGTCGTCGCCGCCTTTCACTTCTTCAAGCTCAGAGATAGCCGCTTCGATTTTCTCTTTGTCTTCTGCTGGCAAAGCTTCACCTGCTTCTTCAACTTGCTTGCGAGTACCGTGGATCATTTGGTCAGCTTGGTTACGTGCAGTTGCTAACTCTTCGAACTTTTTGTCCGCTTCTTTGTTTGCTTCTGCTTCTTGAACCATTTTCTCGATTTCGTCATCGCTTAGACCGCCAGACGCTTGGATAGTGATCTTCTGCTCTTTACCTGTCTGCTTATCTTTTGCAGATACGTGCAAGATACCGTCCGCGTCAAGATCGAAAGTTACTTCGATTTGAGGCATACCACGAGGCGCTGGCTGAATACCTTCTAGGTTGAATTGACCTAGAGACTTGTTGTACATAGCCTGCTTACGCTCACCTTGAAGAACGTGGATAGTTACCGCATTCTGGTTGTCTTCTGCTGTAGAGAAAACTTGGTTCGCTTTGGTTGGGATAGTTGTGTTCTTTTCAACTAGCTTAGTCATCACGCCACCCATAGTCTCGATACCTAGAGACAGAGGCGTTACGTCTAGTAGAAGAACGTCTTTAACATCACCCGCTAGAACACCACCTTGAACTGCAGCACCCATAGCTACTGCTTCGTCAGGGTTCACATCTTTACGTGCTTCTTTACCGAAGAATTCAGCTACTTTAGCTTGAACCATTGGCATACGAGTCTGGCCACCTACTAGGATAACGTCAGTGATGTCACCAACAGAAAGATCCGAGTCAGCCAGAGCAACTTTTAGAGGCTCAAGAGAACGTTGTACTAGGTCTTCAACTAGAGATTCTAGTTTTGCACGAGTCACTTTAACGTTCATGTGCTTAGGACCAGTCGCATCAGCAGTTACGTAAGGTAGGTTTACGTCAGTTTGTGAAGTAGAAGAAAGTTCAATCTTCGCTTTTTCTGCTGCTTCTTTAACACGCTGCATTGCTAGAGGATCGTTCTTAAGATCGATGCCTTGCTCTTTCTTAAACTCGTCAACCAAGTAGTTGATCATGCGGTTGTCAAAGTCTTCACCACCTAGATGAGTGTCACCGTTAGTTGCTAGTACTTCGAATGTTTTCTCGCCTTCAACTTCATCAATCTCAATGATAGAGATATCGAATGTACCACCACCAAGGTCGTAAACAGCGATAGTGCGATCGCCACCTTGCTTGTCTAGGCCGTATGCTAGTGCAGCAGCCGTTGGCTCGTTGATAATACGTTTTACTTCTAGACCAGCAATGCGACCTGCATCTTTTGTAGCTTGACGCTGTGCATCATTGAAGTAAGCAGGAACTGTGATAACAGCGCCAGTTACTTCCTCACCAAGGAAGTCTTCAGCTGTTTTCTTCATTTTTTTCAGTACTTCAGCTGATACTTGAGGAGCCGCCATTTTTTGGCCTTGAGCTTCAACCCAAGCGTCACCGTTATCTGCCTTAACGATTTTGTAAGGCATGATTTCGATATCACGCTGAACTTCTTCATCTTCGAAGCGACGACCAATTAGACGCTTGATAGCGAATAATGTGTTTTCAGGGTTGGTTACCGCTTGACGTTTTGCTGGCTGGCCTACTAGAGTCTCGCCATCTGTGTATGCAATAACCGATGCCGTTGTACGCTCGCCTTCTGCGTTCTCAATTACGCGAGGCTTGTCACCGTCAAGAACAGCAACACAAGAGTTAGTAGTACCTAAGTCAATACCAATGATTTTACCCATCAGGTTATCTCCGAATAAATTCTATTTTCGTTTTGCTATATCCCCTATGTGGGGATGGAGAATAGGGATTCAACCCTTATCCACAAACTAAAATAATTTTGTTTGTTTCACTTATGCCAAATAGATAGGGGCGCTAAATGTCTTTTCAAGGGGATAATGAAAAAAAAGTGCAAAAAAATTGAATATAAAAAAACGAGGCTATTAACCTCGTTTTCTAAATAAGAATAGTTGTTCAAACTTTAAGCATTAGCTTGCGCTGTTTTTACTTCCTGCTCTTGTTTACCTATTTCGCCTTCTGTTTTAGCGACAATGGTATTAACTGCCGTATCACCAACAACATTGGATGAAGTACAGAACATATCATTGATACGGTCTACCGCTGCAATAATAGCTAAACCTTCCGGTGGCAAACCCAATTGGTGCAGCAACACACCAACCATAACCACGCCGCCACCAGGGACGCCGCCAGCACCGATAGACAAAAGAAGAATCGTCAAACCAAGGGTAAATACATCTGCGGTATTAATTGGTTGACCAAAAGCGTTGGCAACGAAAATAGTCGCAAGCGCAATGTAAATAGATACACCAGACATATTCATGGTTGCGCCAAGTGGCACACCAAAACCTGCAACTGATTCCGATACCTTTAGTTTCTCTGTCAAAGTTCTCATTGTGACAGGGATAGTCGCATTCGAACTTGCTGTCGATAATGAAAACAGAATTTGCTCACGAGTTGCACGAAGGAAAGTCTTAGGAGACGTGCCTGTTGCAATACCTACCGCCATTGGATAGAACACAAAGATCCAGAACACCAGCATGGCAATCACTAACGCCACATAACTTGCTACCGATGCTAGAGTGTGTGCATCTAGCGTTGCACCTAGTTGGATCATAAGCGCAAAAACACCGTATGGCGCAAGGCTCATCACCAAGCCAACCAACTTCATCATGATCTCATTGGCTAACTTAAAAGTGCGAATGGCTGGACCACCTCGTGAATCCAAAGCTTGGATTGCAAGACCAGTCAGAATAGCCATAAAAATGATTTGCAGCATGTCACCATTAGCAAATGCTTGAACAGGGTTGCTAGGAACAATATTAACAACGAGAGAGAAAATATCTGGCGTCTCAGTGGTGGTCAGTTTAACCGACTCCGAAATTGTACCCGCTAGATTAGCATCTGCACCCGGCTGAACAAGTAGACCTACCGTCAATGCTGCCGCAATCGCGATAATGGTGTTGATGATGTAAAGTGCAAAGGTTTTACCACCTAAACGACCAAAGGCGGTGATGTCTTTCAGATCAACGATACCACATACGATAGATACGTATACTAAAGGGACAACAAGAAGTTTGATCAATGATACAAACATCCCCCCTGCACCTTCCGCTGCGCCGAGTAGATAAGTATCAAAGATAGCGACTCCGTTAAACAGGTACTGGATAGCAGTACCTATAAGTAGGCCTGCGAATAAGCCTACAAAAATTTTGCTCGATAGAGATTTGTCCATCATGCATCTCCGAGATGTTGTGTATGTATTTTATGGTTTTATAATTTAATCCGCCCATTAAAGTGATGGAAGTCGCACATAATACACACAACGATAACAAAATAAAGCCGTTGTTTACGTTAATGTTACATATATCCAATAGGAAATTTATTTTCTTATCATTAGCCACCGAGAAATAATTCAATAAATCAATATATTCGGCAGCCGTCTTACAAGTGATCTGACGAGATAAAAAAAGAGAGGCAAACGCCTAATGCCGATCAGTTAAACATTAATCGGCAGATCAATTGAATGATCCCATCAG
>NZ_JAYQDQ010000080.1:0-18296 GCF_038138445.1 Vibrio sp. | reverse complement strand
TATTTTTAGTCGGTGCCAGCTTTCAGTTAAATGGGGCTCACCGCCAGCTTACGAACCATTGGCTAATTTCCCAATTGAAAAAGATTTGATCGTCGATATGACGCCTTTTATCGAGCGACTCGAAGCAATAAAACCTTATATCATAGGTAATGACCTCAAACCTGAAGACGGAACCAATAGACAAACCCCAGAGCAAATGGCCAAATATAAACAGTTTGCCGGATGTATTAACTGCGGATTATGTTACGCGGCCTGTCCTCAATTTGGCCTCAATCCAGAGTTTATCGGGCCTGCTGCGCTCACTTTAGCTCATCGCTATAACCTAGATAGCCGAGACAATGGTAAAGAGCAGCGTATGGCGATGATTAATGGTGCTAACGGAGCTTGGGGATGTACTTTTGTCGGTTATTGCTCTGAAGTATGTCCCAAAAACGTCGATCCTGCGGCCGCAGTCAACCAAGGCAAGGTCGAATCATCGATGGATTTTGTTATTGCAATGCTTAAGCCCGACGGCAAATTAACAGCGAAGGAGGCCTGAGGATGAGTAATCGAAAACCTTATGTCCGAGAAATGACCCCAACTTGGTGGAAAAGTCATCCTTTCTACCGCTTCTATATGTTGAGAGAAGCAACCGTTTTGCCCTTAGTTTTATTTACTATTTTTCTGCTGATTGGCTTAGGCTCGCTGGTGAAAGGCCCTGAAGCATGGCAAGCGTGGCTTGAGTTTATGGCCAATCCTGTTGTTATTTTGATTAATATCGTTGCGTTAATCGGCAGCCTTTTTCATGCACAAACCTTCTTTAGCATGATGCCTCAAGTGGTGCCTATTCGGCTCAACGGCAAGCTGATCGACAAAAAGCTTATCATAATGGCTCAGTGGACAGCCGTGATATTTATTTCCCTAACTGTACTTATTGTGATCTAAGGAGCCATGACTATGAAGCCGAATTTTTCAGTAAATACCGCTCCTAAACGTTCTGATGAACCAATCTGGTGGAGCTTGTTTGGCGCTGGAGGAACATGGTTTGCTATGGTGACTCCAGTAACCATTCTTGTATTGGGAATCTTGATTCCCATGGGAGTCGTTGATTCAGAAGCATTAGATTATCAACGCGTCAAAGACTTGGGTAGCAGCTTGATAGGCGGATTATTTATCATCGCCACTTTGGCTCTACCCATGTGGCACGCGATGCATCGTATTCATCATGGCATGCATGATCTCAAGATCCATGCTGGATTGACTGGTAAAGTAGCCTGTTACGCCTTTGCAGGGTTAATCTCAGCCTTGGCAGTGATATTTATCATAATGCTGTAGCCAGAATATAGACTTGCACCCCTTATACATGGGGTGCAAAGACGAACGAATTTATTCTCAATACTCTTAATCAATAAAAGTCGCGATGTCTTCGAGCGCTTTTTTGTTTAATGCATGCTCTGGTATAGTGGCGTCTTTGTCTGGATAACCCGTCACTATTAACATATAGGGTCTATCAACATCTGGATCGCGACCGCATATACCAGTCAAAAAGCTCATGGGCTTAGGAGTATGAGTTAGCGTTGCCAGCCCTGCATTATGTAACGCTTGAAGCAGGAAGCCAGTCGCAATCCCTACAGATTCATGCACATAGTAGTTCGCCTGCTCACCATCATTAGCCAACCCACCTTTTTTCTTCGAAAATACAGCGATTAGCCAAGGCGCCTTCTCCAAATATGGCTTATCTGCATCAGTACCTAATGGTTTTAATGCATCTAGCCACTCTTGACCTGCTCGTCCTTGATAAAACGTTCGCTCTAACTCTTCTGCAGCTTGTCTAATCTGCCCTTTCACTTGACCGCTGTTAATCGCAACAAAATGCCATGGCTGGTGATTCGCACCACTTGGAGCCGTCCCTGCGGCGCGTATACAGTTTTCGATAATGTCTTTAGCAACAGGCCGGTCTGAAAATTTACGAATTGAGTGGCGACGTTTTAGCTGCTGATAATTTTTCTTAGCGCGAGCAGACATTTCCTCAGCCGGAAATTCGATAAAATCATCAAGTGGGTAGTGAGATTCTAAAGGCGACATACGGTTTCCTTACACTATGAATATCAATCCACTATAGCGATTCACCATATAGGTGCATAGATAAAGAAATGTCAGAGAGCAGCTCTGAGAGTCAGAGCAACTTTTATCAAAAGAGACAGGAAAAGAAAAAGCCGATCTTGTGATCGGCTTTACTCGCGAATAAAGGCTGCGTAGATAGGCTAGAGGATAAAACGGCTCAGATCTTCATCTTCTATGGTATCGCCTAGCTTTTCTTTTACGTATTGCGCATCAATGGTCATCTTTGAACCAGCTTTATCCGTTGCTTCAAAAGAAATTTCATCCATTAAGCGCTCCATCACGGTATGCAAACGGCGAGCACCAATATTTTCCGTCGTTTCATTCACCGTCCAAGCAGCTTCAGCAATTTGAGCGATGCCATCTTGAGTAAACTCAATGTCCACTTGCTCGGTTTTCATCAATGCCACGTACTGCTCCGTTAGTGACGCTTTCGGCTCAGTAAGAATACGTTTGAAGTCATCACTAGACAATGCTTCAAGCTCAACACGGATAGGTAAGCGACCTTGCAGCTCTGGGATTAAATCTGAAGGCTTAGCCACTTGGAATGCACCTGAGGCAACAAACAAAATATGATCCGTCTTCACCATACCATGCTTAGTGGAAACCGTACTGCCTTCAATTAATGGTAGCAAGTCTCTTTGAACACCTTCACGAGATACATCCGGACCAGAACTTTCACCGCGTTTACAAATTTTGTCGATCTCATCAATGAATACTATGCCATTGTTCTCAACGTTAAAAATGGCCTGCTCTTTAAGCTCTTCCTGATTCACCAATTTGGCCGCTTCTTCTTCAGTCAGCGTCTTAAAGGCGTCTTTAATTTTTAGCTTGCGCTTTTTCTTAGTATCACCAGCCAAATTTTGGAACATACCTTGAAGCTGGTTTGTCATTTCTTCCATTCCAGGAGGAGCCATAATTTCCACTCCCATCTGCGGCGCAGCCACATCAACTTCAATCTCTTTGTCATCTAACTTACCTTCACGCAATTTCTTACGAAAAGTCTGACGAGTATTAGAACTTTCCTCTGTTTGCTCATTTTGTCCCCAAGCATCGCGTGCTGGAGGTAAAAGAGCATCAAGAATTCGCTCTTCAGCTTGCTCTTCAGCGCGGAATTTAACCTTTTCCATCGCTTGTTGATGAGTCATCTTTATCGCTACATCGGTTAGATCACGAATGATGGTTTCAACTTCTTTACCAACATAGCCAACCTCAGTGAACTTGGTCGCTTCAACTTTAATAAAAGGAGCGTTAGCTAATTTAGCAAGACGACGCGCAATTTCCGTTTTACCTACACCTGTTGGACCAATCATAAGAATATTCTTAGGTGTCACCTCAACGCGCAGACTTTCTTCTAATTGCATTCTTCTCCAGCGATTACGCAGAGCGATTGCAACTGAACGTTTAGCTTTGTCTTGGCCGATAATATGGCGATTCAGTTCGTGAACGATTTCGCGAGGGGTCATTTCAGACATAATCCAATTCCTTTAATTCTATAACCACTATCTTTATTTATTCAGCTTTAGCTTCTGGAGTTTCTAGTTCTTCGATAGTGTGATGCTGGTTGGTGAACACACAGATGTCACCTGCAATTGTTAGCGACTTCTCTGCAATTTCACGCGCATCCAGCTCTGTGTTTTCTAGTAATGCTGTTGCAGCAGCTTGAGCAAAATTACCACCTGAACCTATTGCAATCAGATCATTTTCTGGCTGAACGACATCACCATTTCCCGTAATAATCAGAGAAGCGGTTTCGTCCGCTACCGCCAATAAAGCTTCCAACTTTCTAAGTGCTCGATCGCTGCGCCAATCTTTTGCCAGTTCAACTGCAGCTTTGGTCAAGTGGCCTTGGTGCATTTGTAATTTGCTTTCAAAGCGCTCAAAAAGAGTAAACGCATCGGCGGTACCACCAGCAAAACCAGCCAACACTTTATTATTATATAGGCGACGAACTTTACGTGCGTTTCCTTTCATTACAGTGTTACCCAGAGATACCTGTCCATCGCCTGCGATGACGACTTTATTATTTCGACGTACAGATACAATAGTAGTCACGAGTGGGCCTCATAATTATTTTAATTTCAATGTTAGACAATATATGAGGTTATTAAATGATAAATTCAAGGGAAAAGTGTCCATCCTTCGATAATATGAGTCCAATTTTGGACCATAACTCAACCCTAGGTTTGTTAGATAACAAGCACTCAACCTATCGACAATATCCTTTAATAACTTAAGGTTGTATTGTCAAACAAAGCAACAAAAGATAATGACAGAAAACATAAATTACTGAGAGTCTTTCCAAATAGCGCAGGGTTCAATTTTTGCGCGTTGCAGCTTGTGTTTATCTCTTTCAGCATCTCTTTTTGATTTATATGGACCAAGAACAACTCGATACCATTTACTGCCTTCTTTCTTACGTATTTTGCTATTGATGCCTTGGAACGCGATATCGAGCTTACGAGCTTCTGCCTGCGATGCATTAGTGTAAGCCCCGCACTGCATTATGTAGGGGATCTCAGACACCACTTGCTCTTTTGCCGTTACTTCAATTTCACGATTAGGCAGGGATTCAACGTAATCCCACTTCTCCTCTGGGGGGGCTGGTAACACTTTCTTAGGTTTGGGTTTAGGCTTAGTCTGCTTAACGACAGGTTGAGGGGGTTCTGGGTCATTACTCAATGTATAGAGCCCATAGCCAAAGATGCCTGCCAAAGTCACAGCAAGTAGACCACTTCGCCATGGTTTCCCTGAGCTCTTTTTCTTGGGCGTTGTTTTTTTACCGCTATTACCGCGACCGCGTTTTACGTAATCTCTATTTGCCACTGCTGTAAATCAATGTCTGTTACCTCTATCGCTATGGTAATCCAGATTGTCCCACGATGACAGGGAGGAAATGGAAGCGACACATCAAAATGCATCGCCCATTGATAAGATAAATTATTTAGACAATGTGAATACACAGTTAGAATAAGCACCTATGCTAACGGTGTATGTAACCATTGCTCTCTAGCAACTTCTTGGCGGTGCGACACTGTCTCTCACAACTAATTGAGTCTCAAGTAGACGTGAGCCCGCACGAACATCGTGACCACGCAAGAGATCCAACATCATCAACATAGCTTGACGGCCTATCTCATAACGTGGCTGTGAAATCGTCGTTAATGGTGGATCGCAATATTGTGCAAAATGAATATCATCAAAACCCACTACAGACAAATCTTGAGGAACACGTAAGCCTAACTTCTTAGCTTCTTGAATCGCTCCTATTGCCATCGCATCGTTATGACAAAAAATAGCCGTCGGCGGCTCAGGAAGTGACAGTAGTTGTCTGACTGCCTTAGAGCCATCTTCGAAAGAGAAGCGACCTTGAATACAATAGTTTGGATTCATTGTGATCCCAGCGCGGCGAAGTGCCTGTTGGTACCCTTGATGACGAAACTGACACAATACAGCCGACTCTGGTCCAGAGACCTGAGCAATACGTTTATGGCCCATTTGGGTCAAATAATTCACAGCTTCAAAAGCTGAAGTAAGATTATCAATATGTACGGTTGGTAGCTCAAGTTCAGGGGCAAATTCACATGCCATGACCATAGGTGGCAAGTTCTTTTGCTCTGGTTTGCTCACATCAAAAGGCAAATCGGTACCAAGCAATAACATACCATCAGCTTGCTTGGTAAAAACTAAGTTAACAAAAGAACTTTCTCGTTTTTTCTGTTGTCCACTGTCACCGAGCAACACTATATATCCATGCTCAACAGCCGCATCCTCAATACCTCGAATAATCTCGGTATAATAAGGATCACAGATGTCAGGAATAATAGCGATGATGGTTTTAGATTCATTTCTACGTAAATTACGTGCCAGAGAATTAGGTGAATAACCTGCCTCTAACACTGCATCCTCGACTCGCTTCCTTGTGGCTGAAGATACTTTTTCCGGATTCATTAGCGCCCGCGACACAGTCGCCGTTGAAACGCCAGCCAGCTGAGCAACATCCTTCATTGTCGCCATAGATTTATTACCCTCTTTATTTTCCAAACATGGTAGCGATTTTGCTACCTAAATCGATAGAGATGGACTGCCCTCCACCAAAACGACCATCCTCCAGACAAATCGTTTATCTATCGCGTATCATTAAAATAAATCATTCAAATCAATTCATAGTTTATTCATTTCAGCGCAGAATATTACGGGGTGATTAACAAAAATCAGACTATCTTCGAGATATGAATCACAATTAAATGAAAAAGCTGAAATCAGCTTAAGTCTTGTGGCTCAATATCAATCGACCAACGCACTTTTTTCGAAGTTGGCAACATCTGGATAGCAGGCCTTGCACTGAGAAGTAGTTTTTGCATGATTGGGCGGCTTACTGTCTGCAGCATTAATTGCCAGCGATGTTTCCCTGCCCTCTTAGCCTGCGGTGCTGGAGTTGGCCCAAGAATATGACAATGCTCCTTAAAAAGAGGATGCACTTCGAGCGTAAAACGAACCTGACGTAAAAAATCTTCAACCAGCTGGGCTTGGTTCGCCTCAGCGCGAAATAAAGTTAAAAACGAATAGGGAGGCAAATTTGAGCCCTTTCGTTCTTGCAGTGCTGATTCAGCAAAATACCGATAGCCTTTGGTAAGTAAGGTTTGCAGTAAGCTGTGCTCAGGGTGATGAGTCTGAAGGATCACCTCTCCTTGTTTGCTAGCTCGCCCTGCCCGTCCCGCAACTTGAATGAAGAGTTGAGCCAATCTTTCAGGCGCTCTGAAATCACTGCTATACAAAGAGCCATCAACATCAAGTAAAGCAACCAGTGTCACATCAGGAAAATGGTGTCCCTTAGCCAGCATTTGAGTACCAATAAGAATCTGAAATTCGTTTTTACTAATTGAGCTTAAGGCCGCTTCTAAGCTCCCTTTACGCCGAGTGCTATCGCGATCAATACGTATAGTTTTAAAGTCAGGAAAAAGAGTCAACAGCAACTCTTCCAACTGCTCAGTACCCACTCCTACTGTTACTAGCTGGGAAGAGCAGCAATTGGGGCATTGCCTGATTGTTGCTTGCTGAGATCCACAGTGGTGACAACGAACTTCATTGGTCGATTGATGATAGGTATAATAAGCATCACACCTTTTACACTCTGCTATCCAACCACAGTCATGGCACATCAATGCAGGAGAATAACCCCGGCGATTAAGAAAGAGCATCACCTGATTGCCTGATTCAAGATGTCTTCGCATGTCAGCAATCAAAGCAGCAGAAAGGCCGCTCTCTAAGTATTGACCTTTAACATCGATGACTTTATTCACCGTAGGCAAAGATTTTCCCGCTCGCGCCGACAAGATCAAATGATGGTATTTACCAGACAATGCATTGTACAAGGTCTCTAAAGCTGGAGTCGCTGAGCCTAGTACAATGGGAATATTCTCTTTACTCGCTCGCATAACAGCAACATCACGCGCATGGTAGCGTAGGCTGTCCTGCTGCTTGTAGGAAACGTCATGCTCTTCATCAACGATAATAATGCCAAGATCAGCAAAAGGAGTCATCAAAGCTGAGCGAGTACCGATAACAATTCCCGCCACTTTATCTCTCGCACTTAACCACGCGTTTAACCTCTCATTATCGTTTAAGCCTGAGTGAATCACCTCAACAGGAAGATTAAAACGCTTCCTAAAACGCTTAATGGTTTGTGGCGTTAGGCCAATTTCCGGCACTAAAACCAACGCCTGCTTGCCAGCTTCAAGCACCTGCTTTATAAGGTTAAGGTAAACTTCTGTTTTACCTGAACCCGTCACCCCCTCAAGCAAAAAGCAGCCAAAACCTTGGTGATTATTTACGGTAGCAATAGCAATAGCTTGCTCTTGGTTGAGTTTTGGCTTGTCAACTTGCGCTTCAACATTATCGGGCAAATTAACCCTTGGTATACATTCGGCCGATTCAATCCATCCCTTTTGCTCTAACTTTTGTAAAACGCCGGAAGTGATGTTCTGATCAATTAAATCTTGATGAAAAGTAGGGCCACAGGAAAGGGTTTGCATCACCTGAGCATGTCGAACAGCACGCCCAAAACCACGGCTAAGTTGTTCACGACCTTCCAAAGTTATGTGCCACTCAATCAATGGGGTAAAGGCAGCCAGCTTTCCTTTACGTAATTGGGCAGGTAAAGCATTAAATAATGTCTCTCCCAGCGGGTACTGATAAAACTGACTGCACCAAACAAGAAGTTCGTATAGGTTATCGTGCCAAACAGGCTCAGTATCCAAGACATGTTTGATCGTTTTAAGCTTGTCAAAATCGAAGTCAGATTTTTGGTCCAATTCCGTGACCAAGCCAACCATTGTCTTGGGGCCAAACGGCACTGATACTCTGCCACCAACTACTGGATTTACACCAGAAGGGATCTGATAGTCAAACTGCTTATCAATAGGGACAGGCAAAGCCACCCGGGCAATCGTTGGTCGCATAGAGAAGAAATACAAAAGTAAGAAACTTGAACAGTCTAAGTGAAAACTGCCTGACGGGAAAGAAACACAGTGACTTGATTAAAGCCCTGCTAGTCAGCGGTTAAAAAAGTAGCATTGTTACACGTAAATAGGTTGATCATAGATCGGCTATTGATTAGAATGTCGCGCCTTAGTGATATGGCTTGTATGGTCAAGCGGTATCCAAAGTGAAATTTTATTAACTTACGTGTGGTGTCCGGCTTAGCATCGGATAGCGACACGGCCTATATTTAGAGGTTTTCCATGAAAGTTGGTATCCACCCAGAATACAAAGCAGTTAAAGCAACTTGTTCTTGCGGTAACTCTTTTGAGTTCAACTCAACTCTAACTAAAGAGTCAATCCACTTAGATGTATGTGACAAATGTCACCCATTCTACACTGGTAAGCAGCGTATCGTTGATACTGGTGGCCGTGTTGATCGCTTCAACAAGCGCTTTGGTGCACTTGCTTCTAAGAAGTAATTTTTTCTTAGAAGTGAAAAAGGACGCTGTGGCGTCCTTTTTTGTTTGCCGTCATAGGCGAATTCGATAGCAATTGTATATTGTCATTCGGTTGAGCTATCTCTCACTATCTGGTCTTATCTCCTATCATTTAACCAGATTTGTTACTTTAGCCTGCTCTCTCGCCTTTGCAGCTTGACTGACTTAATCTAGAATGATTTTCCCCTATCTAAATTATTATTAAATGAGTATCTACCCCCATGTCCGATGACAACAGCCAAGAACTTTCCCCTGAAGAGCAATTTCGTCAGCAAGCCTTGGATTACCATGCCTACCCAACAGCGGGTAAAATTTCTGTAGAACTATCCAAACCAGCAGAAACAGCAGGCGACCTATCGCTCGCCTATAGTCCTGGCGTTGCCGAGCCTGTACGTGAAATTGCACAAAATGCCGATAATGCCTACAAGTACACAGCAAAAGGCAATATGGTTGCTGTCATTTCAAACGGTACTGCAATTTTAGGCCTTGGTAACTTGGGGCCTCTAGCTTCAAAACCTGTCATGGAAGGGAAAGCGTTATTGTTTAAGCGCTTTGCAGGTTTAGATTCAATAGATATCGAAGTGAAACATCGCACTATTGAAGAATTCGTAGATACTGTTGCCAACATAGCAGATACCTTCGGTGGTATTAACTTAGAAGACATCAAAGCTCCCGATTGCTTTGAAATCGAGAAACAGCTTATTGAGCGCTGTGATGTACCTGTTTTCCATGACGACCAACATGGCACCGCGATTGTTACCGCTGCAGGTATGCTCAACGCCATTGAGTTACAAGGAAAGAAACTCGAAGACGCTATCATTGTTTGTTTAGGTGCAGGTGCTGCTGCCGTTGCATGTATGGAACTTTTGATAAAGTGCGGCGCTATGCGAGAAAAGATTTACATGCTGGATCGCAAAGGAGTAATTCATACTCGTCGTGATGATCTTAACCAATACAAACAGTTGTTTGCCAACAACACAGACAAACGTACTTTAGAAGATGTGATTGAAGGTGCGGATCTCTTCCTTGGGGTTTCTGGGCCTAACTTACTTGATCCAGAAGCACTGAAGTTAATGGCAGACAAGCCGATTGTATTTGCCTGTTCCAACCCAGATCCTGAAATCAAACCCGAGCTTGCCCATCAAGTGCGCAATGATCTCATCATGGGAACCGGACGCAGCGACTACCCGAACCAAGTCAACAATGTGCTGTGTTTTCCATTTATTTTCCGCGGCGCATTAGATGTGAGAGCGAGTGAGATTAACGACGCAATGAAACTGGCTGCGGTAGAGGCTATCCGAGATCTAGCTAAAGAAGCCGTGCCAGCTGAGGTATTAAAAGCGGCTGGAGTCGATAAACTTGAGTTTGGACCAGAGTATATTATACCTAAGCCGATGGACCCTCGCCTGTTACCAAGAGTCGCCAAAGCAGTCGCTAATGCCGCTGTAGAATCAGGTGTTGCTCGTATCGATATGCCTGAAAACTATATGCAATCGTAAAAGGCTTCTGCTTCTATGAAAAAACCGCTGACTTCTCAGTCAGCGGTTTTTTTCTATTCAAAGCATAATAAACAGATGGCTATCAATTTATCGCGCAATTGTTCAACTGGACTTTGGAAAGCAAAATCTCAATCTGGCTAGTCTTCATCATAAGATTCAAAAGCGATGCCCATCTCAGTCATCAATTTTTTCACTTCAGCTGGAATATCATCAGGGCGATCTTTTCTTAAGTCTTCATCCGTTGGTAGCGGCTGACCGGTATAGGCATGCAAGAAAGCCTCACAAAGCAGCTCACTATTGGTCGCATGGCGCAGGTTATTAATTTGACGACGGGTACGTTCATCGGTTAATACCTTTAGTACTTTCAGTGGGATAGAGACTGTTATCTTTTTTACTTGCTCACTTTTCTTCCCATGTTCAGCATACGGGCTTATGTATTCACCGTTCCAATCTGCCATTGCGCACCTTTATGTTTGATTATGTATAAAATTACAAAAGGTAATTTTAGCGGGATTTATGGCCACAAGCAAAGACATATAGACGTCTAGATATATTGACGTCCAAAAAAACTCAAGGTAAAGTAAAAAGAGTTGATTGGAATAACATATCTCTAACATCCACGAAAAGGTATAGTGTTATCTCCAAAGAGGTCACTACTGTTCGAAAGGAAACACTTATGAGCCGCCGTAAAACAGCCACAATTGCAGTCCGTACAGGTATAGAGTCAGATACTCAGCATCATGCTGTCGTGCCACCTATCTATCTCTCGACAAACTTTGGTTTTCCCGCCTTTGGCGAGGTGCCCAAATATGACTATACACGTTCAGGCAACCCTAATCGTGGACTATTAGAGCAGGCTCTCTCTGAATTAGAATCTGGCGCAGGTGCCGTAGTCACCAATTGCGGCACTTCAGCGCTTAATTTATGGGTTTCCGCATTTCTTGGGCCAGATGATCTTATTATTGCGCCGCATGATTGTTATGGTGGAACCTATCGATTGTTCAACACCCGCGCTCAGAAAGGGGATTTCAATGTTCTTTTTGTTGATCAATCAGATACTCAAGCCCTAGATTTAGCCCTTGAACAAAAACCCAAGCTCATCCTTTTAGAAACACCATCAAACCCCCTAGTGCGCGTCGTAGATATTGCACAGGTTTGTGAGAAAGCGCATCAAGCTGGCGCAAAGGTAGGTGTAGATAACACCTTTTTAACCCCCATATTCCAAAAGCCTCTGGAGCTGGGCGCTGATTTTGTGATTCATTCCACCACAAAATACATTAATGGCCATTCCGATGTGATTGGCGGTGTCATCATTACAAAAAATGAACAGGATAGTGAAGACCTAGCTTGGTGGGGCAATTGTATAGGGGCAACAGGCACACCCTTTGATAGCTATATGACACTGCGCGGCATCCGAACACTCAGCGCACGAATGAAGGTACATGAAGACAGTGCGAACCACATTTTAACCTATCTAAAATCACAGTCTTTGGTTGGAAAGATCTATCACCCTAGCTTGCCAGAGCACCCAGGCCATGAGATTGCTAAGAAACAGCAATCTGGTTTTGGCTCTATGCTCAGCTTTGAATTTTCAGCAAGTTTTGAGCAGCTTAAGTATTTCGTTGGCGAGCTACAATTGTTCTCACTGGCCGAATCTCTCGGAGGCGTCGAGAGCCTTATTTGTCACCCCGCTTCTATGACTCATAGAGCAATGGGCGAAGAAGCACTTGAAAAAGCGGGGGTATCACAACAACTCTTGCGTTTATCGGTTGGCTTGGAAGATGCAGATGACCTCATTAACGATTTAGAACAAGCATTTAATAAAGCCAAGGAGTTGCATCAATGAACCCGTCGCGACAATTACATAAATTTGGCGGAAGCAGTCTCGCAAATCCAGAGTGCTATCGCCGAGTAGCCAAGATACTCAAAGAGTATTCCAACTCCGATGATCTCATTGTCGTCTCAGCAGCAGGGAAAACAACCAATCGCTTAATTGAGTTCTTGGATGCTCTAAACAAAGATGGCCGTATCGCTCACGAAATTCTGCAATCCCTTAGGCAGTTCCAGACCCAGTTGGTCACAGATCTACTGCAAGGCGAGTTACAAAACGAGCTTATCTCAGCTCTAAATGATGAATTTAGCACCCTAGGAGAGCTAATAGCGCCTTTAAGCGCCACGCAAAGAGCTTCAGTGCTTGGTCATGGAGAAACATGGCCAGCACGCTTGCTTGCAAGCTTACTCAGTCAAAATGGAATGCCCTCAGTTGCTCAAGACTCTCGAGCATTTCTTCGCGCACAAGCTGGAACTCAGCCAGAGGTTTACAGAGGCGAGTCCTACCCTTTAATCAAAGAGGTACTCGCCCAGCACATCAATCATCGTATTGTTATTACTGGTTTTATGGCTCAAGATGAGCAAGGCCATACTGTGTTACTCGGACGAAATGGTTCAGATTATTCAGCAACCATCATAGGTGCTTTAGCAGAAGCTTCGAAAGTCACCATATGGAGCGATGTTGCCGG
Organism: Vibrio sp.; assembly: GCF_038138445.1. Lineage (GTDB taxonomy): Bacteria > Pseudomonadota > Gammaproteobacteria > Enterobacterales > Vibrionaceae > Vibrio. Next base: position 5,198 of record NZ_JAYQDQ010000080.1, on the reverse strand, counting down.
TGTATATAGTGCAGACCCTCGTTTGGTTTCTGATGCCTGTCTGCTGCCTTTGCTTCGCCTTGATGAAGCCAACGAGCTCGCACGCTTAGCTGCCCCAGTGCTGCATAGCCGCACTCTGCAACCTGTCGCCCAAAGCTCGATGGATCTTCACCTTCGCTGCAGTTATGACCCTGAAGCGGGTTCAACTCGTATCGAGCGAGTGCTCGCTTCTGGACGAGGCGCTAAAATCATATCTTCGCTGGATGAAGTGCTGCTCATTCAGCTTCATTTTTCAACCGGGCATGACTTTGAAAGGCTCAAACAAGAGACATTGAGCGGTTTAAAACGCGCTCAGCTTGAGCCTCTCACCTATGAAGCCCAAGAAGACCAACAAACTCTTCGTTTAGCCTACACCTCAGAAATTGTAGGTGGCGCGTTAGAATATCTGCAAGATGCTGCTATCGAAGCTGAAATTAAACTCAAAGAAGGCTTTTCTTTGGTTGCAGCAGTTGGGGCAGGTGTAACCAAAAATGCCAACCATTGTTACGGGTTTTATCAGAAGCTAAAGTCGGCCCCTGTTGAGTTCATCGCCGAATCTCAATCAGGTCTGAGCCTAGTGGCTATATTACGCAGCACTCGAACATCAGGCCTAGTCAAGGCTATTCATAGCCAGCTCTTTCAAGCACAAAAACGCGTAGGTATCGCTCTGTGTGGAAAAGGGAACATAGGGTCAAGTTGGCTTGAGCTGTTCGCCAAACAAAAAAGCAAGCTTGTAAAGCGCCACGGAATAAGCTTTGAGTTAGTCGCCGTAGTGGATAGTCAGAACTACTGGTTCTGCCCTAAAGGTATTGACCCGACCAGTGTGAGTGACCACTATGAAGAAGAGGCAATAGAATATCAAGGAGATGAGTGGGTTCAAAAGCTCGGAGCTATTCAGGGTTATGATGAAGTCATAGTACTGGATGTCACTGCCAGTCAACAACTCGCCAATCGCTATGTGGACATTGCTGAACAAGGCATGCACCTAATCTCAGCCAATAAAGTAGCTGGCTCAGCTTCTGGTCAATACTACCACCAAGTGCAAAGCGCGTTTGCCAAGATTAATCGGCATTGGTTCTATAACGCCACTGTGGGAGCTGGGCTACCAATTAACCATACCGTAAGAGACCTATGTCAAAGCGGCGATGATATTCACGCATTATCAGGCATATTTTCTGGCACACTCTCTTGGCTATTTCAACAGTATGATGGCAGTGTACCTTTTGCAGAGCTAGTTGACCTTGCTTGGCAGCAAGGACTCACAGAACCGGATCCTCGCTGTGACCTCGATGGTTCAGATGTGATGCGAAAACTGGTTATTCTTGCTCGAGAAGCAGAGCTCGACCTTGAACCTGAATCAGTCAAAGTAGAAAGCTTAGTACCACCAGAGCTCGCCAATTTGTCACTCGACGCATTCCTCGACCAAGGGCAAATACTCAGCGAACAGATGGCAGAGCGCCTAAAGCAGGCTCAAAGTGAAGATAAAGTGCTGCGCTATGTCGCTCGGCTAGAAAAAGATGGCTCAGCCACTGTCGGCATTGAGGCGCTTGATAAAAACCATGCGCTGGCCAATTTATTGCCATGCGACAACGTTTTTGCCATAGAAAGCAGATGGTATAAAGATAACCCTCTGGTGATAAGAGGCCCAGGAGCAGGGCAAGAGGTTACCGCCGGAGCCATACAATCTGATCTCAATTTACTGGCCAGTTTACTCTAAATTATCACGCAGCCATTGGCTGCGTTTTTATTGCGCAACGTAAAGCCCTCATGTTGAAAAGGACTAATATTAAACTTGAGAAAAATTCATGATGGTACAGTTGACTTTAAGCCCTATTCATTACATGATTTAGACATATAGACGTCTAAACGTAAATTTAAACAATTTGTATTTTTGTGGTCATGCGACACCACACGGAGAAAGTAAGATGGGATATACACACGCTGGCCACATTGACGCCCTAAATCAGAACATTGCTGAACTTGCCGACAATATCAATGTGTCATTTGAGTTTTTTCCGCCCAGCAGTGAAAAAATGGAAGAAACACTATGGAGCTCAGTTCATCGGTTAAAAACTTTGAAGCCCAAATTTGTGTCCGTCACCTATGGCGCTAATTCTGGCGAGCGAGACCGTACTCATTCCATTATTAAAGAAATCAAAGCACAAACTGGCTTAGTGGCAGCACCTCATTTAACCTGTATCGATGCATCTAGAGAAGAGCTTATTCGTATTGCTGAAGACTACTGGGCCAACGGCATTCAAAGTATTGTGGCCCTTCGCGGTGATATTCCTCCTGGTGGTGGCAAACCTGAAATGTACGCCTCCGATCTGGTTACTTTGCTCAAGCAGCGCCATGACTTTGATATCTCGGTAGCCGCATTTCCTGAAGTTCATCCAGAAGCCAAAAGTGCCCAGGCGGATTTACTCAACCTGAAACGTAAAGTGGAATCAGGAGCAAACCGTGCGATCACCCAGTTTTTCTTTGATGTAGAAAGTTATCTACGCTTTCGCGATCGTTGCGTTGCTGCGGGAATAGACGTAGAAATCGTACCTGGTATCTTACCTGTTTCCAACTTCAAACAAGCCTCACGTTTTGCGGCGCAAAACAACGTCAAGGTGCCTAGTTGGATGGCGAAGCAATTTGAAGGATTGGATGATGACCCAACCACCAGACAACTCGTAGGTGCAAGCCAAGCCATAGATATGATTCGAGTGTTAAGCCGTGAAGGTGTGAAAGATTTTCACTTTTACACTCTCAATCGCGCAGAGATGACTTACGCCCTTTGCCATACCTTAGGCGTAAGACCTCAAAACTAAATGAACAAAAACAACCAAAAAGGGTTGACCATGGTCAACCCTTTTTACTGAATGCTCGTCATTATTCGACTTCATCCATTTTGCCGAGTAAGTTACGGATGCGGTCTTGCCATGCTGAATGCTCTTGCTGCATTTGTTCAGCCTTTTGCTCCATTTCTTCTCGGCTTGAACGCAGCTCACTAGCTTCAGTAGAAAGCTTTTCTTTTTCTTCTTTCAGCTCTTCGACTTCCATTTGTAACAGAGCAATAGTGTCAACTGCAGTTTGTATTTTCGCTTCTAATTTTTCTAGTACTTCAAAAGACATCTTGGCCTACCTTGTATTATCCGATTTACCGTAAAGCGCTTCACTTCACCTTATGCCCTCATTCTACTCAGGCAGAGAGAGAGAAACACGCTCTATATTGTATATTTGGTATCATTCGATTAAAAAAACAGCATACCCTGACAATGCACTGACGGAGAAGGACTCAAAGCACATTTTTTATTAGTTTTGCTCGGATTTTTATGAATTTGGATCTAAATAACCTATTAAAAAACATGCAGGTGTCAACATAGAGCCTTAACGCTTATTTCCTAAACGATCGTCTATCTATTATCTAATAGTCTTACATAACCCTTGAAACAACACATTAGCCGCTAAACTGCCAGTGAAAATATTCACTAAAACCAATAATACTTGCGTCAAACTGCGCAAGGTATCGCGCGAAATATCATGGTTAGGCAATCTCATAAAGGCTTCAATCGCATCATCACTGGCAAGCAATATATCAACCGAGGCAAAGGTGCCAAGAAAAATCAGCCCTATTGCTGTAACAATAAACTGCCTCCTCTTTTTGGCCAAAGTCAGAGCCCAAAGTAATCCACAAATTAAGCTGCTATAGGCAAAAAAAGCAAAAAATGGAAAAACCAGATAGACATCAAGCAAATAAGCTGAGCAGAACAAGATAATAAAAAGTACGGCAGTAGCAATAAAGACTTGTCGAAAGTGAAATAGTTTCATCCAGTTACCTGATTTGATATCCCAAACGTTTACACAAACACACCATATTTAAGCTATGGCTAACCCACTCAGCCCTCAAGCGGATTAAGGGGCAGCGTCTTAAAACCGATAGTTTAGCGCATAACCAGACTTGTGATTTCAAGATAGTTTAGTAAACCTATGCTTAATCGGGATTTTGTTATGTTTTTTGCCAGATCCAGCTATGCTAAAATTCGCGCAGCATCCCTTTTCCTCAGCTTAATTTTCATTTGGAGCATTTATGAAACGTGATTTAGCAATGGCATTTTCCAGAGTAACAGAAGGCGCAGCCTTGGCCGGTTATAAATGGCTAGGTCGCGGAGATAAAAATGCCGCCGACGGAGCTGCCGTTGAAGCAATGCGTATTTTATTAAATCAAACAGAAATTGATGGCCAAGTGGTGATTGGTGAGGGAGAAATCGATGATGCTCCTATGCTGTATATTGGCGAAACAGTCGGAATCGGGGGAGAGGAAGTCGACATTGCTGTTGATCCCATTGAAGGAACTCGAATGACAGCAATGGGGCAATCAAACGCTCTAGCTGTGCTGGCAGCAGGAGAGAAAGGCAGCTTTCTCAAAGCCCCAGATATGTATATGGAAAAATTGGTTGTGGGTCCGGGAGCCAAAGGCTGTATTGATCTAAATAAACCTCTTAAACAAAATCTGGAAAACATAGCCAAAGCACTGAATAAAACGCTCGATACTCTAGTCGTTATTACCCTCGCCAAGCCGCGCCATGATGAAGTGATCGCACAAATGCAAGCCATGGGTGTGCGAGTTTTTGCTATACCCGACGGTGATGTGGCAGCGTCAATTTTAACCTGCATGCCAGAGAGTGAAGTCGATGTTATGTATGGTATTGGAGGCGCGCCAGAGGGGGTAATTTCTGCTGCTGTGATTCGCTCGCTCGATGGCGACATGCACGGACGTTTACTGCCCCGCCATCATGTCAAAGGCGATAACGAAGAAAATCGCATTTACGGCGCTGATGAGCTCAATCGCTGCAAAGAAATGGGCGTGGAAGCCAATCGAGTGTTAACCATGGAAGAGATGGCAAAGAGTGATAATGTTATCTTCTCTGCAACTGGCATCACAAAGGGCGATTTGCTCGACGGCGTGACACGTCAAGGGCACATTGCAACCACAGAAACTCTTCTAATTAGGGGGCGCTGCCGAACAATCAGACGTATAAAGTCAACTCACTACCTAGAGCGTAAAGACCCTCAAGTTAGAGACCTTGTGTTATAGCTTTTAGACTATTAATCCGGATATAAAAAACGGAGACCTAGGTCTAATGCCGTTCACTTAAGGTGAGCGGCATTGTTTTTTCTGGGGTATCGGCTTG
>NZ_JAYQDQ010000079.1:0-18456 GCF_038138445.1 Vibrio sp. | reverse complement strand
ACTCGCCCGTTAGCCGTGATGCGCATTTCTTTGAGCTGGGTGGGCATTCGTTATTGGCAATGAAGCTGGTTGCAGCAATTAATGATACGTTTTCAACGCATCTATTAATTAAAACCATTTTCTCAAATAGTTATTTACATCAACTTGCCGAGCAAATTGATAACCAGCATTCAAAAGAAAATGTATGGCAGCCGCTTGTGGAAATGCATTCAAACGATGAGAGCATGAAGAGCTTACCTATTGTCTATGCAGTGCCTGGAGCTGGAGGGTCAAGCGCTGCTTATCAAGCACTCGCTAAAGCACTGGAACCCTATGCGAAAGTCGTTGTGCTGGAGCCCAAAGGTATAGCTGGTGATCAGGCACCACATAAAAACTGGGCTGAAATGTTGGACGAATATACGGAGGAGATACAGCGCTACCAACCTAATGGGCCGCACTGGCTATTGGGTCATTCTTATGGTGGCAGAGTCGCATTTGAAATAGCGATCAGACTGGAAGCGCAAAACAAAGAGGTAAGTTGCATCCTGCTTGATGCTGAACTTTGTGGCGTCATGGCGGAGGACATGCCTGAAGATACGTTAAGTACAGAAGAAAAAGTTCTCAGTGTTATGCAAGAGTTTCTGGATGTGACTGTTTCTCCTTTGGGCTCATTGAGTCAAGAACAAGCAAAAGCTGAATTGATTCAACTGATGACAACTGCTGGTTTAATTTCGCAAGAAAGGGGGACTCGACAAGTAGAAGCCATATTGGAGATATACAACACTCAGGAAGAAATCAGTATTAATTATCGAGCGAGCCAGTCGATTGATGGGCCATTGACGTTGCTGTATAGCAAGGAGTCTTTCTCTCAAGAAAGCCTTCTTAAGGTTCATGAATCACACGGAAAACTCAGTCAAAAGGGCTTCTCCTGTTATCCAGTGGAAGGCACACATGTTTCTATGCTTAGGCCGCAGCATGTACATAGTATCGCTAACTCTGTGCGTGATTTAATTCACGCTAAAAGCGATGGAGCAATAATGGAGTAATAATTTAGCTAAACCTAAAAATAGTAATATTCAATAGCCAGTTTGTTAAGCTGGCTATTGAGCTGACCTAAACTGTACTAATTCAGACCTGATCTGTCAGTTTCGCTACCTAGATGTGACTAGATCTGGCAGGTTGCCCAAAAACGGTTCTGTCCAGAGCTTTCACAGTTGGCACTTCGTAACTCAGAAGTGCCCAAGGAAGTCCTAGCGACGATCTCGGCAAACACGTCTTGCCCCGTTACGTGTTAGAGTGATTATTCGTTGGTGAATCGTGCCACGGAAATCAGATTACATTTTCTTATGATGAGTGCTCTGTATCACTCATATAGATTAAAGGCCTTACTGGCTAATGGTCGGAAAACTCACTAGAAATCTTGATGAAAAGATCTTCTTGAGCTAAAAACGCTTCGATCACTTGTGGATCAAAGTGTTTCCCCCTCCCCTCCAATATAATGTTTTTTGCCTGTTCATGAGTCATTGGGTCTTTGTAAACCCTTTTACAGATAAGCGCGTCATACACGTCTGCCACCGCCATTAAACGAGCACTGAGCGGAATATCATCGCCTGCATAGCCATTTGGGTAGCCAGAACCGTCCCATTTTTCATGATGCCCGTATGCGATCTCTTTCGCCGCGCTGATCAGATCGTTATGCGCCCCAGAGAGTTGTTCCGCTCTCTCAAGTGCCTGCAATCCCAAGGTAGTGTGGGATTTCATGATCTCAAACTCCTTTTTGGTCAGCTTTCCAGGTTTAAGTAAGATCGAATCGATGATGCCGACTTTGCCAATATCGTGTAGTGGGGCAGCTTTGAAGTAAGTATCGATCTTTTTCGGGGTGAGTAACTCGCGGTACTTTTCATTTTCTGCCAAGTATTCAGCAAGCAGCTTCACGTAATGTTGAGTCCGCAATATGTGGTTGCCGGTTTCTGGATCGCGAGTTTCCGCGAGGCTAGCAAGTGCAAATACTACCGCGTCCTGCATTCGGTCGAGTTCACTCGAACGTTTGAGTACTTCCGTTTCTAGGTAGCCGTTTTGATCGCGCAAAAAATCTTTGGATCGTTTGTTCTGCAAATGGGTCCTGACTCGAGAACGAAGAAGCGGAATATTGACAGGTTTGTGGATGTAGTCTGCCGCGCCTAACTCGAACCCCAGTTTTTCGTCCTCTTGCGAATCTTTCCCTGTTAAGAAGACCACTGGGATATGGCGTGTTTTGGGGTTGCTTGTGACAAAGCGAATTAAGTCATAGCCGGACATTTCAGGCATCACCACGTCGAGCAAAATCAAATCAACATCGAACTGTTCAAGTACATGTAGTGCCATTTGGCCCGATTTCGCTGCTTTAATCTGGTAGCGACCTGCTAACCCTTGCGCCATAAAGGCGAGGTTATCTGGGGAGTCATCCACCAATAAGACTGTGCAATCATCTAATTTTTCAATCGGCATCTCGTGATCTCATTCAGATTTTTTTAAGCATCTTGTTAAGTGCATACTAAACTATAGTCAAGTAGTGCTGAAAATCACCTTAACTCATTAGTATTAGAAGATGTCGATGCCATCAATCCGAATTTTATTTACCGTACTGTTTTTGGCGATGGGCCTATGCTCTGTTGTCATGTTTGCCGTATCGGTAAAGCTGTCCGATTTGTATGTTGATAGTCGCAATCACCAGAAGCAACTTCATTTGTTTTATCGAATTTCGCAGGAGCTCAAGCAAAGCTCTGACAATTTGACCAAATTTGCGCGTGCATACAGCGTGACCGGTGATGAGCGTTGGGAAACCTTGTTCAATCGATTTTAAGTGTGCGGACTGGTCAAGCCCCCATACCTGAGGGTAACGAATATGAGTACTGGGATGTGGTCGCCAATGCGGAGTTCGATTTAACCATCTTGACTCTAGGTAGCAGTAAACCGCTGTTAGATCGAATCAAAGACTCAGGGATCAGTACGATCGAGTTTTTTGAGCTCAAAAATGCGCTGGCGTTGTCAGATTCTTTAGTTCAGCTCGAACGTGAAGCATTTCTGGCTATTAAGGGATATCAGCAAGTTGACGATGGAAAGTTGGTTTACATGGGAAAACCCGATCTCGAAAAGGCGCAATCACTGCTTTATGGCAATGAGTACTTCGCCGAGAAAGAAAGAATCATGAAAGCCATCGCGTCGGCAAATCAATCGATTCTAAACCGGATTGAAGGACAAATCGCTGAGGAAAACCTTCTTGCTGACAAGTATGAAGCGATCAAGCGCGCCATATTGGGCATCCTCTTGCTCTCCATTGCAGTCTCGTTTTTGTTGCTTTGGCGCCTCTACATTAGCCCGCTAAGTCAACTGCTGCGCACCGTTGTTGGTCAAGTGAAACGGAAAGACTACGCGTTTACGATTACCCAAACCGCCTATGCGGAACTGCAAAAGTTTATCGATAGCTTGAATGTGGTGTTCCATCACATATCCGAGCAATTGAGCCACAATACCTTGGTCAAAGATTTCAATATTGTTCTGCGTACCAGTCAATCGACGCAAGCCCTAGCGCGAGAGGTGACTCAATTCCTCCTCCACCAATTTCCTATTCAACAGATTGGGGTCTATATCCACCAAGATGACGTGTTAAAGCGCATTGCGGGCGTCGGTTTTGGTGAAGGAAGTGCTAATGTTATTCGAGATGATTCTGCAACTGAAATGAGTGTTTTGTTGTCAGGGGAGCCGTACAGCATGAAGTCTCTGAAAGGCAAATACGCTATGCAGGTGAATGGCGCGTCGTTGGAGTTGAACGAGATTTACTACTTCCCACTTTGCGTCAAAGGTAAGCCAGTGGCGCTTCTTGAACTTGGGACAGTCGATGTTTTAACCCCGCAGCAATACCAATGGCTGATTCAAATGCTCGATGATTTGTCTGTCAGCATTCAATTGAGCCAAAATGTGGAGTTGCAAAGAAAAGTAGAGAAAAAAGTGCTTGAGCAATCTCAGCTCAATCAAGAGATTTTGAATGCGACACCAAACCCAATGTATTGCTTATCGCCTCACGGCAAATATCTCACCGTAAACGCAAAATTTTGTGAAATGTTTGGTTTGACGATGCAAGAGATCGTTGGCCGAACGCCCAATGAGGTGTTCAATGCCAGTACTGGTCAAGTGTTTACGACCGTTCACCAAGAGCTTCGTCAAACAAAAGGCAGTCGAAACTACGAGCTCTCTCTTTGTGATAGCAGTAGTCAAAACCGCGAAATGCTGGTGTATGAAGCGTCCTTCAGCAATGGGGATGGCGAAATTTCTGGCATTGTCGGCATTCTACTCGATCTGACAGAGCGCAAGCAGTTTGAAAATGAGTTGCGAGAAGCAAAAGAACTGGCCGATGCCATGAGCCAAGCGAAAGGGGATTTCTTGGCCAATATGAGTCACGAGATACGAACGCCAATGAATGCCATTCTTGGCATGGCGCATTTGGCACTCAATACAGAGCTTGATCCTTCGCAGAAAAAATACCTCACAAGGATTAATGAATCGGCCAAAAACCTGCTCGGTATTATCAACGACATTCTCGACTTTTCTAAAATTGAAGCCGGTAAACTTACTGTAGAGTCAATCGACTTCAGTCTTGATGAAGTATTCGACAACCTTGTCAACGTTGTTTCTTACAAAGCACATGAGAAAGGGGTCGAGTTCTTGCTCGATATTGACCCTAAAGTCCCGTTCGGCTTGGTGGGAGACCCACTTCGTTTAGGTCAGGTATTGGTTAACTTGTGCAGTAATGCGGTGAAGTTTACCGAAAAAGGCGAAATCGTTGTCTCTGCTTTGGTCGAGCAACTGGATGAGAATCGAGCAACGATCCGATTCTCGGTGAAAGATACCGGAATTGGCATCGCGAAAGAGAAAATCGAGCATCTATTTAGAGCATTTTCTCAAGCAGACAGCAGCATTACGCGACAATTTGGTGGAACAGGGCTTGGGCTGAGCATCAGCAAACAGCTTGTCGAGCTTATGGGTGGCGAGCTCGTGGTGTCGAGTTCAGAAGGTACTGGGTCGGTATTCAGTTTCACCATCGAGTGTGGTTTGCAAGAGGCCAAAATGCGTGACCTTTCTGAGCCAGTAAGTGCGCTCGCAGGTAAACATGCTCTGATCGTTGATGACAATGATTCTGCACGCAGTATTTTGCGAACGTTGCTCACCGTCATGCACTTTGATGCCAAGGCAGTCAGCAATGCCTACGAAGCACTCGACGAGCTTAAAGAACGTGCCTACGACATGCTCTTTGTTGATTGGACTATGCCGGGTATGAATGGACTAGAACTGGTGCAAAAGGCCCACGATGAGCGCCTCCTACCTGATTGTAAAGTCTTCCTTGTTACCGCATATGGGCGTGAGCTTTCATTAACCGAGCAGAGCAGAAAACTTATCGATGCGCTTATCGTTAAGCCGGTCAATCCATCCAACTTGCTTGACGCTGTAATGGACAGTTTTGGTATTAAGTGCGTTATCAGCAAGATCACTCCTTCTGACAATGTTCGACCACGATTCGAGAAACAGACCGTGTTGCTCGTCGAAGATAACGAAGTGAATCAAGAAGTGGCACTCGGATTATTGAGTGATACAAACCTAGACGTTTTGGTCGCTAATCACGGGCAAGAAGCGATAAAAATGCTTGGCCATCATAAGGTGAGTTTAGTACTGATGGATATGCAAATGCCGGTGATGGATGGCATTACAGCGTGTCAAGAAATTCGCAAAAAAGACGAATGGCAAGAACTGCCGATTGTCGCGATGACTGCCAATGCCATGCAAAGTGATATCGAACGCTGCATCAACGCCGGAATGAATGGCCACATCGCGAAGCCAATCAATGTCGCCAACCTTTACCAAACGCTGCAGCAATATTTGCCGCTTGAGGGCGATCAGCCGCCAAGCGTATCTCCACCTCAAGACAAAGAGTCTTCGACTGAATCCTACCCCGAGCTCACAGGGGTTGATGTCGCCCAAGCTATCTTCGACACGGGTGGTAACGCCGATTCATATTTCTCCATATTGGAACGCTTTTTAGATGCTCAAAAAATAGACGCGCATTCATTGCGAGCGATCATCGTTGAAGAAGATTGGGACTGCGCCGAAAGAATGGCGCATACCCTGAAGGGAGCCTCAGCAAACTTAGGGATCCATGATTTGACCGACTTAGCGATAAAAATTGAAAAACGGGTGAAAGCCTGTGATAGCAGTGCAATAGATGTGGTGGATCAAGCTCAGCAGATGGTTCTTATGCTCAGAGGGCAAATGCAAGCGTGGCGTGGTAAACACACCACGTCTGATCAACCATCATGTGATGAGATGAAAGCAATGTACCTGAGCTTGGTGGATAAAGTTGAGAATTATGATGTGACAGCATTGGACATTATCAATCAGGCGAAACACTGTGATTTATGGAATGACGAAGAGAAACAACAACTTATCGAACTCATAGAAAATTTTGAGTTTGAGCAGGCAAAACAATTACTAGATAAGCTACCACAGCCAGAATGAAGTAGGCACACCGAGTAACCCCAAGATAAATAGACAACGTTAGGCGGTTTTCTTTAAGGATAGGGGAAATCAATATGAATATTAACAACACTATGAAATGGGTGTTTGTTGTAATATGCTTCGGTATCATCATTAATGTGGTTACGGTGATGCAGCTCAATGGTCTACTGCAGCAAGTGGATACAATGGCTAAGGTGCGGTACCAATCGTATCAAGCGGCGGATGAGCTCAGACAGAGTTCGGATGACTTAACACGTCTGGGTAGGACCTACGTACTGACAGGCGATGAGACCTACGAAAAAATGTACATGGACATTCTCGCGATTCGAAATGGGGATAAGCCAAGACCACAAAACTATCACACCATCTATTGGGATTTGGTTCTAAACTATGGTCAAAAGCCTAAGCCTGATGGGAAGCGAGTCTCTCTCCAAGCGATCATGGAGGATCTTGGATTTTCCGACCAAGAATTTCGATTGCTGAAAGAAGCGCAAGGTAACTCTGATGCTTTGGTGAACATGGAAGTCAGAGCAATGAATGCGGTAAAAGGGCTCTATCCTGACGCCAGTGGCAACTACACCAAGCGGGGCGAACCCGATTTAGAGATGGCAGCGCAATTGCTCCATAGTAAGCAATACCATCAAGAGAAAGCTAAAATCATGGCACCGATTGATGAGTTTTTTACCGCTCTAGAAGCGCGGACCTCTTCTCAGTTCAACAATGCTGCTCAAGATGTGAGAACAACGGTGTTGTTCGGTAACATCTCTTTGGTTGCTGTGTTTGTTATTGCTATTGTGGGATACGTCATTGTCAATCGCAAAGTCGTAAAACCGATTGATGAGATGGCGAAAGTCCTCAAGCAAGTTGATGTGGATTCGGATTTGACCTTGCGGGTTGAAGATGGAAGCCAAAATGAACTCGGCGTGATTGGCACGACCATCAATAAAGTACTCGTTAGTTACGCCACGACCATCACTAAGATAAACCAAGTGAATTCGACCATTTCTCAGATTTCTGAAGCGATCCAAGGCATTACTCAGCGCAACATCACTATGGCAAACCAGCAGAACCAAGAGATGGAAATGGCCGCCACAGCAATGGAAGAGATGACAGCGGCGCTTTCGAATGTTGCCCAAAGCACCAATATGGCGGAAGAGTATGCGGGCAGCGCAGAAAAAGAAGCCTCCACCAGTAAGCAAGTGTTTGATAAAACCACCTCAGAGTTTGGACAGCTTGAGGGCGAGTTCTTCAACACCGCAGAGATCATTCAACAATTGGCTGAAGAATCGAACAATGTTGGTAACGTGTTGGATGTGATTAAAGCCATTGCCGAACAAACTAACTTGTTGGCACTAAATGCGGCGATAGAGGCAGCCCGTGCGGGTGAACAAGGCCGAGGATTCGCCGTGGTTGCTGATGAAGTTCGTTCCTTAGCGCAAAGAACCCAAGATTCGACGGGTGAAATTGAAGGCATTATTCAAACGCTGCAAGAAAAAGCGAAGCAGTCGACGGTGATGATTCAAAGCAGCTCGGAAAAAATGCAGTCAACGCGAGAAAATATGGGCGTTGCGAATGATGCGCTTGGCACCATCCAAGGCTCTGTAATTGAAATTCATAAACTGAATACGTCAATCGCCGCAGCGACTGAAGAGCAATTGACGGTCAGTGATGAGATTTCAGGTAACCTATCTAATATCAATAACTTGTCATCGGATATGAATGAGTCCATCAATCAGCTGGAACCAATTGTTCTCGATCTAACACGCAATGTCGACGATCTAAATGGTGCGATTCACCATATTCGTACTTAGCGTTTATTGTCTGGCTCGGTTTGCTGTGGGGTGTAAGGTTCCCAGAGTAAACTGCCATTGGTTTTGTAGTAGCTAAGTGGATTTGGCCATTACATTAATGGTTTTGCTATACCTAAAGTAATCCGTTAAATGCTAATTTAACAATACACATAGCACGGAACTGTCCAAAATAGTGTTGTACCGAGATCTCTAGAACTTGGTCGCGTTTCGATTCGCCGAGCTATTTAAAATTAATATTGAGTCTCGTTGACTCGAATGAGCTAATGATTTTAGCAAAGATTCGCTTTAAGCCTCATTGAAAAGCTTTTATAAGCCAACTGCGAGCAATAAAAAATCAGACAAACGGAAGTTTGTCTGATTTTTTAATACACCAAGCTTAGGTTTTGCCCAAACTAGGCACTTTGTCTAAATTTAGAATGCTTTGTCTAAAATTAGAATACTCTGGCACACTAAAAACTACTCTTCGTAGTTATCAATACTTGGGCAAGAGCAAATAAGGTTACGGTCGCCGTATACGTTATCTACGCGGTTAACCGTTGGCCAGTATTTCCACTGTTTAGTTGCCTGTGATGGGAAACAGCCGAGCTCACGCGAGTATGGGCGTTCCCACTCGTCAGCAGACAAGTCTGCTTGTGTATGAGGTGCGTTGACTAGCGGGTTGTTCTCTAGTGGCCACTCACCGTTTTTCACCTTGGTCATTTCTTCACGAATGGCGATCATCGCCTCGCAGAAACGATCGATTTCTTCTAAGTCTTCTGACTCAGTTGGCTCAACCATGAGTGTGCCAGCCACAGGGAAAGACATGGTCGGTGCATGGAAACCGTAGTCCATTAGACGTTTGGCGATGTCTTCCTCGCTGATACCTGTCTCTTCTTTTAATGGACGAATGTCGATAATACATTCGTGAGCTACACGACCATTAGTACCACGGTAAAGTACCGGATAATGAGGACGTAGGCGCTCCATCATGTAGTTAGCATTTAAGATAGCGACTTTGGTGGCTTCTGTTAGGCCAGCTTCGCCCATCATGGCGATGTACGCCCAAGAAATAGGCAAGATAGAAGCGCTGCCAAGATCGGCTGCAGCAATCGCTAGATCGTCACCTTCAACACCGTTTTCAATATGGCCCGGCAGGAAAGGAGCTAGGTGCGATTTAACACCAATTGGCCCCATACCTGGACCACCACCACCGTGCGGAATACAGAAAGTTTTGTGCAGGTTCAAGTGAGAAACGTCAGAGCCAATAAAGCCTGGTGACGTCAAACCAACCTGAGCATTCATGTTCGCGCCATCAAGGTAAACTTGACCACCAGCCGCATGAACCATCTCACACACTTCTTTCACTTGCTCTTCGTACACACCGTGCGTTGAAGGGTAGGTGATCATAATGCTAGACAGGTTGTCTTTGTGCTTTTCGATCTTAGCCGCAAGATCGCTCACATCGATGTTACCGTCTTCATCACATTTTACGACCACAACCTTCATCGACACCATAGAAGCGGTCGCAGGGTTTGTGCCATGTGCTGAGCTTGGGATCAAACAAACGTTACGGTGTCCTTCACCACGACTTTCGTGGTAGCGCTGAATGGCGATTAGACCAGCGTATTCACCTGATGCACCTGAGTTTGGCTGCAAAGAGAAGGCGTCATAGCCTGTGATTTCACACAGCTTCTGCTTGAGGTCTTCGGCAAGGGCTGTGTAACCTGCGGCTTGCTCTAGTGGTGCGTAGGGGTGAATCGCACCAAACTCAGGCCAAGTCACAGGGATCATTTCTGCGGCGGCGTTGAGCTTCATGGTGCAGCTACCAAGCGGGATCATGCCGTGAGTCAAAGAAAAGTCTTTGTTCTCTAGCTGCTTAAGGTAGCGCATCATTTGCGTTTCGCTGTGATGCGTGTTGAACACAGGGTGAGTCAGGTATTTAGATGTACGGCGCAGCGCTTCAGGAATGGCAGCAAACTCGTTTGATGCAATTTCAGTGGATAGCGCATTGACATCTTCTTTCACGCCAAAAACCGCGAACAAGGCTTGGATATCTTCCGTTGTAGTGGTTTCATCCAAGCTCACCCCTAACTGGTCTTTAAGTAGACGAAGATTGATGTCTGCGGCTTGCGCTTTAGCATACACTTCATCTGTATTCGCTGCGGTATTAATGGTGATAGTATCAAAGAAGCTGTTATGAGCTAGCTCGAAACCAGATTTAGTCAGACCTGCCGCTAAGATAGCCGTCATGTGGTGTGTACGACGTGCGATAGTGCGTAGACCTTCTGCACCGTGGAATACGGCGTAGAAAGCAGCCATGTTAGCCAACAGTGCTTGCGCAGTACAGATGTTAGATGTCGCTTTTTCGCGGCGAATGTGCTGCTCACGAGTTTGCATCGCCATGCGCAGTGCTTGTTTACCCGTGCTGTCGATAGACACACCAATAACACGGCCTGGAATGGTACGCTTGTGTTTCTCACGTGTTGCCATAAAGGCAGCGTGAGGACCGCCGTAACCCATAGGTACGCCGAAACGTTGAGTTGAACCAATCACCACGTCAGCGCCCATTTCACCTGCTGGTTTTAAAAGCGCAGAAGCAAGAAGGTCAGTTGCCACGGCAACCAAAATTTTGTTAGCTTGAGCTTTGGCGATGATGTCTGTGATGTCACGAACTTCACCTGTCGTATTCGGGTACTGGACCAGCGCGCCGAATACGTCTTGTTCTGCCAGCGAGTCTAGTGAACCGACCAACACGTCAAAACCAATGTATTTTGCACGGGTTTTGATCACTTCCAGCGTTTGTGGGTGAACATCGTCTGCAACAAAGAAGACGTTGCTTTTGCTCTTTCCTGCACGCTTACACAGTGTCATGGCCTCGGCTGCAGCGGTGGCTTCATCGAGCAGCGACGAATTGGCAATGTCCATGCCTGTTAGATCCATGACCATCTGCTGGAAGTTAAGCAGTGCTTCTAGGCGACCTTGTGAGATCTCAGGTTGGTATGGTGTGTATGCCGTGTACCAGCCTGGGTTTTCCAGTACGTTACGCAAGATGACATTAGGCGTGAACGTGTTGTAGTAACCTTGTCCAATAAAGGTGCGCTTAACTTGGTTTTTGTTAGCGAATTCACGCATGGCGTCAAGCATGTCTGCTTCGCTCATAGCTTCTGCTAGAGCCATTGGCTTCTCAACACGGATTTGCGCAGGTACAGTTTCGTCGATTAAGGCATCAAGGCTAGTTGCTTTGATGACATCCAACATTTTTTGCTGGTCTTGTTTGTTAGGGCCGTTGTGGCGAGCAACGAACTCATTTTGGGTGCTAAGGCTTTGAAGTAATTCAGTCATTGTCCTTTACCTACTCCATCATTCGGGTATTGGATATCACTACTGATATAAGTAATTATACGTCCGAACTTTGAAAAAAAGCTGCCCCCTTAAGTGGGACAGCTTTACACATTTGCCTATTACTCGTCTTCGATTGAGCTTAGGTACTCTTCTGCATCTTTAAGATTGTCGAGCTCAGAAGCATCTGACATTTTCACTTTGACAATCCAGCCGCCTTCATAAGGCTCTTCGTTGATAAGCTCTGGGCTATCTTCGAGCTCTTCGTTGATTGCAACGACTTCGCCTGTAATTGGGGCGTAGATGTCTGAAGCTGCTTTCACAGATTCAACCAAAGAGAAACTATCACCGGCGTCGATTTCAGCTTCTACTTCAGGAAGGTCAACGAAAACGACGTCACCTAGCATTTCTTGTGCATGTTCAGAAATACCGATAGTTGCTGTGCCGTCACCGTTGTCACGTACCCATTCGTGGCTGTCTGCAAACTTCAGTGTTTTGTCCATTGCTTAGTCTCCAAAAAATAACTTTGTTTAAATTTGTTTACTGGTAAAGAGGGAAGCGGTTACACAATGCTTTCACTTCTTTGCGAACGCGTTGTTCCACTTCTGCGTCACCTTCTGGGTTGTTGACTAGCCCATCCAGTACGTCGCCAATCCAATTACCAATGAGTTTGAATTCTTCAGCGCCAAAGCCGCGGCTTGTCCCCGCAGGCGTACCTAAACGTATACCCGATGTAATCATAGGCTTCTCAGAATCGAATGGAATACCATTTTTATTACATGTGATCCCTGCACGCTCTAGCGCTTCTTCTGCTTTGTTGCCTTTCAATCCTTTAGGACGAAGATCAACTAGCATTAAGTGTGTGTCTGTACCACCTGTGACAATGTCACAGCCGCGAGTTTGTAGTACTTCTGCCAATACCTTGGCGTTATTGATTACGGAATCAATGTAGCTTGAAAACTCAGGACCAAGCGCTTCACCAAATGCTACGGCTTTAGCCGCGATAACGTGCATTAGTGGGCCACCTTGAAGACCTGGGAAGACGGCAGAGTTGATCTTTTTGATGATGTCTTCATGGTTAGTCAAGATCATGCCGCCGCGTGGGCCACGCAGAGTTTTGTGTGTTGTGGTTGTCACTACGTGTGCATGTGGCAGCGGGCTAGGGTGTGCGCCTGTAGCAATTAGGCCTGCGATGTGCGCCATATCCACCATGAGAATGGCGTTGACTTCATCGGCAATTTCGCGGAATTTTGCAAAGTCGATAGTACGTGGAATCGCACTACCACCTGCGATGATCATTTTTGGTTTGTGCTCGAGTGCAAGGTCGCGAACGTCGTCATAGTTGATTTCGAGTGTTTCACGGTCAACACCATATTGAACAGCGTTAAACCATTTACCAGAAAGTGCAGGGCGAGCACCGTGAGTTAAGTGGCCGCCCGCATCTAACGACATACCTAATATGGTATCGCCAGGTTGCAGCAGAGCGAGCTTAACTGCGCCATTTGCTTGAGCGCCAGAGTGAGGTTGAACGTTTGCGTATTCGCATTTAAAAAGCTGCTTCGCACGCTCAATTGCGATGGCTTCTACGGTATCAACATGTTCACAACCGCCATAGTAACGACGACCGGGGTAACCTTCTGCGTATTTATTGGTTAAACATGTGCCCTGAGCTTGCATCACTGCTTTGGATACAATGTTTTCAGAGGCAATCAGCTCAATTTGTTCGTTCTGACGAGTATTTTCCGCTTGGATTCCAGCAAAAACCGCATCATCGGTAGCAGCAAGGTTGGTAGAGAAAAAATTCTCTAGGCTGTGATTTTGGTAACTGTTGTTCATGGTAGATGACCTTCCATTCGTGCTAACGAGATTATTAATAGGATTATTGCTCTCGTTAGTCCTCTTTCTGTTTACTGCCTTCATTACAAAGACAGGGTGAATTCCATACCCCAAATGATGTTTTCATCGCGGGGAAAAACCGAATCTCACTGCTAAATCACATTATCAGTCAGCTCGGAAATCGCATCTCTACAACTAACAAGTTGGTAACATAGCTCTTGTTGGGGCTATAATCAACTAAAAATTTCCTATTGGAAACATGGTTTCTGAAAATGTTACAGAGAGCACGGTTTATTTGTCTCAGTTATCTTTTTTATCCGATAGGCTTAGTGCACAATAAAAACCAACGTGAAATGGACATTCAATAAAGAGGGATACATGCCTGAAGATATCTATGACGAGTACCCATCTTTGACTCTGGCAAAAGAGGGTGACCAAAATATTGAGCCTCTAAAATTAGGTCAGAGAATTAAGGACATTCGAAGTAAGTTAGGGATCACTCTAGAGGAGGCAAGTCAGCGTACAGGACTGGCTCGTTCAACCTTGAGTAAAATCGAAAATGAACAGATTTCTCCAACATTTCAAGCGATGCAAAAGCTGGCGCTTGGTTTGCAAATAGACATGCCTCAACTCTTTGAACCACCGAGGAAAAAGGTGGCAACGGCACGCAGAGACATTACTAAGACAGGGCTGGGTAAACCTCACCCGACGCCTACCTATGAGCACGAGCTATTGGCAACCCAGTTGTCGAACAAGAAAATGATGCCATTTAAAAGTCGAATTCATGCTCGAAATTTTGAAGAATATGGTGACTGGGTTCGTCATGATGGCGAGGAATTTTTGCTGATTTTGTCTGGGTCTGTACTCTTTTATTCCGAGTTTTATGAACCTGTAGAATTGAGTGAAG
This sequence comes from Vibrio sp., assembly GCF_038138445.1. Lineage (GTDB taxonomy): Bacteria > Pseudomonadota > Gammaproteobacteria > Enterobacterales > Vibrionaceae > Vibrio. Next base: position 4,059 of record NZ_JAYQDQ010000079.1, on the reverse strand, counting down.
GTGACAGTGTGTATTACGATGCCACTATGGGCCATATGCTGATTTCAACCAGTGAAGAAGACGCCAATATCTTATGGGTGACCGCCAAATAATGATGCATTTTTTATATTTCCTATAGTAAAAGCAAACGTTTGCTTTTTGGTTTTTTGTCAGTACAATAGCGCCATCTCGCCTGAGGTGGCGCTTTCTTTTGTCCTCAGAAAATGTGAAGATGATGTTAAATGTCACATTTTGAATGCTTGCTATCTCGTTAAGAGTGCAAAAAGGTCCAACTCGTGTTTATTATTGGAAACAAGGTTTCCTTGAATGGAAAACGGACCTGATTAAATGGAGACAACAATGACTCAAGATCTACTCAAAACACCCCTTCATTCCCTTCATGTTGAAGCGGGTGCGAAAATGGTTCCTTTCGCCGGCTATGATATGCCAGTTCAATACGCACTAGGTGTGAAAAAAGAACACTTGCATACTCGCGATGCGGCTGGGCTTTTTGATGTTTCTCATATGGGCCAGCTCAGACTGCACGGAGAGGGTGCGGCGGCTTTTCTTGAGTCTTTAGTTCCGGTTGATATTATCGACTTGCCGCAAGGTAATCAGCGTTACGCTTTCTTTACTAATGAACAAGGCGGCATTATGGACGATCTTATGGTAGCAAACCTAGGCGATCACCTATTTGTTGTTGTCAATGCTGCTTGTAAAGAACAAGATATCGCGCATCTAAACGCTCATTTACCGACTGGTGTTGAGCTTGAAGTGATTGATGATCGTGCTCTATTGGCACTGCAAGGCCCGAAAGCGGTTGAGGTGCTAAAGCGTTTCAACTCTGAAGTTGCTGATATGCTATTCATGGATGTCAAAAAGCTCGACATTCTTGGTGTTGAGTGCATCGTCAGTCGCAGTGGCTACACAGGTGAAGACGGCTATGAGATTTCTGTGCCGAGTACTCATGCCCAAGAGCTGGCAACCAAGCTAACTTCAGAAGAAGAAGTGGAGTGGATTGGTCTTGGTGCGCGTGATTCATTACGTCTTGAATGTGGTCTATGTCTGTATGGACATGATTTAGATACGACTACAACACCCGTTGAAGCAAGCCTCTTGTGGGGTATTCAGAAAGTTCGCCGAGCAGGTGGTGAGCGCGCTGGTGGATTCCCGGGAGCGGACATTATTCTCAAGCAGATTGAAACCAAAGATGTCTCGCGCAAACGTGTTGGCTTGGTTGGTCAAACTAAAGCCCCCGTTCGTGAAGGTGCAGAACTATTTGACGCTGACGACAACAAAGTCGGTGTTGTAACCAGTGGTACCGCAGGCCCTAATGCTGGCAAGCCGGTTTCTATGGCTTATGTTCGCGCTGATCTATCGGCTATTGGGACAGAATTATTTGCCGATGTTCGTGGTAAGAAACTACCGATGACAATCGAAAAAATGCCATTTGTACCTCAGCGTTATTATCGCGGCTAAAAAAAACTTGGTACTATTTTCAAATCAAACCTCTCTTTTTACGAGAGGTTTTTTCATTTTTGATACCGGGATATTGATTATATTATTTTTAATAAAATTAATGATTTATATCCTAACCCCTCTACCTTTTGTCAACTAAACTTAGGTTTAGCAGGCATAAAAGGGAGACGGAAAGATGAAGGCTTTACTTGGGTTTCTTGGTTTAATGCTGGTGGTATCCCGCGCAATGGCAAACGATGTATCAGCCTATATTGTTAATGGCACTAACGTTAGCAGTGCTGCAACATACCCTTCTTTTGCTAGCATGTTTTTTATTAGTGGAGCCTCTTACAGTAACTATTGTGGGGCAACTATGCTTAATAGCCAATACGCGCTCACCGCTGCCCACTGCATCTATGAAAACTTTAGTACTATGCTCAACACTTATGTCATTCCTCAGCTTTTGGATGAATCAACTTATGCCAGTGCTGAAAAAGCCAGAGCGTTGGAGTTTTATTTTCCTAGTGACTATATAGACTCAGGATTGGTACTCTGGCCCAACGATATCGCAGTGATTAAGCTTGAATCACCTCTATCTTCTGTTCCTGATTATACCTATTTACTCAATACGACGATTAACAACAGCTTTTCTGCTTCAGACACTTATATTGCGATAGGACATGGCCAAATTGCGGGTAACGTATCGGGCGGAACCATATTACAACAAACTAACCTTGACTATGTGTCCTTGAATGATTGCCGGTCTCAATATGGCTTAGTGACTGACAAACAAATATGTTTTGGAGGGGCTCAATCGGGTGGATATAGAAATTCGACGTGTAATGGCGATTCTGGGGGCCCTGTTTATATAGAAAGTGGCAGCCAATACATTCAAATTGGAATTACGAGCTTTGGTCCTAGGTCGTGTGGTGATGCATCTTTGACTGTAACTTCCGTTTTTACCGATGTTTACGATTATATTGGCTGGATAAACCAAGTAATAAATGGCCAAGAAGCCCCTAAGTATTACGTCACGACGATCAATGGGGAGCGCACTCTAGTCAGCAATATTATTACCGCGAATTCAGATTCAGGTGGGGGTATGAGTCCTCTTATTCTAGCTGTGCTAGCTCTATTGAGATTATCTAGTGGATTCATAAGACCAATTAAACCCTTTATGCTTCAGTAATAGCAGTTGTCGAAGTCATGACTTTTAGTTTGTATTCAACCTGTTTATTATCCGGAAGGGTTCAATGTGTCTCATAATTGATAATTATCAATTGTTATGCTGCTATTCATAGGAAGTCATTGGGTAAATTGCTAATTTTTACCGGGTTAGCTTGACAATTTTTACCGAATCAATATTGTTGCATCGATCAATAAGAATGAGCCGGAGTATGTCAATATGGCTAATCAACCGACCTATGAAGTAACTTTCCTCTCCGATGTATCTATGCAGTCTAGAGTGTTTAATGATTCATTAAAGAATGGTATTAAACCCAATGTTTGTATGGTTGCAGTCGATCAATTAGTCGAATCTGTATCTGGTGGTTCTCGCCTTGGAGACTATGTTTTATTTGACTACCACTACTTGGATGAAAGTAAGCTGGAGCAATACAACCAGGCAAGGCTAGCTAGTGGAAATAATGCTAGAGAAATTATCATAAACTGCCCGAGAGAGACGTCATCAGAAGAGTTATTTAAATGGCGAAATTTAGTCGGAGTTTTTTATCTTGATGATGATATGTCGACACTCTTCAGTGGCTTGGAAAAAATTTTTGACGGAGAAATGTGGTTAACTCGCCAGGTCGCTCAAGATCATATCGAGTATTTTAGGAGTATGACGACAGCAAAAACGTCTCAAGCATACGCAAACCTTACAAAACGCGAAAAACAAATAATGTATTTGCTTGGGCATGGCGCATCTAACGGACAAATAGCCGATGAGCTTGTTGTCACAGAAAATACGGTTAAAACACATTTGCATAATATATTTAAGAAAATCAATGCTAAAAATCGACTTCAAGCACTTCTTTGGGCAAACAATAATATTGCATTAGAAGAAAGATATTAAGCCTAGTAGCAACAATTCTGTTTCATAAGCCGGTCTGCATCTTCCAATATAGTAAATTTCAACTGCATGACACTAAAAAATATCTTCCTTGACTTAATAACGACAATTTCACTACTTCTATCATGAGTTTTATTGACAATCCTATATTAAGCGTCCATTTAGCCTCTGCGCAACCATGTTTTGCGGAAGAGTTTGACAATATGAAGGATCCATTTTACTCGCCCCACCGTCATGAATATTGGGAGATTGTTTGGTGCTTAAAGGATGAAGGTAGCCAATATGTTGACTTCACTGAGTATCAAAACCGTGCCAATCGACTTTTCACCATTACTCCAGGCCAAGTACATTCTTCTCACTGCATGGGTAATGACGTACGTTTCTTGGTTTTTGCTACAGGCTTTATCGATACACACCCTCGAAATAACCAACTGATTAATAGTGTTTTTTCTTCATTCGATAGAATGCCATATATTGACTGTTGTGATGAGGGTATAGTGCTGAGGGATCCCCTCATAAATCCGCCAGTGCATAGCCATCTTTTAAGAGCT
>NZ_JAYQDQ010000078.1:0-18915 GCF_038138445.1 Vibrio sp. | reverse complement strand
CTGATGGGATCATTCAATTGATCTGCCGATTAATGTTTAACTGATCGGCATTAGCCCTCAATACTGTTCCAATTATCTAAGTACAAGTTCATTAACAATATTATCATTTATGGATTGATGATAAGAACACAAACCCATGAGCTAACCATCTCCTACTCTAATTTTCTATGTTGACGCCTATCGCCCCCACTCCTAATGTTTGAGTGTGAGAGCAACTACAGGTGTCCCCCATGAAACGCGCAAGCAATTCCTATCGTCTACAGTTGATAAAAGAGATAGCGACAAGGAAAGAAAGATTAGATTGCGGTGATCCAATGGCAAGCTACATCCAAGAGCTTCTTGATACCAAATCCACCTCCGAATCCCAAAAAGAGCAAACGCATAGGTTTCATGGTAATCATTTTGATGAGCAGATTGGTGGCTGGATAAGTGATGACTGGGAATAGTAAGAAAATGAGCCTAGGTAGACATGATTCCTATTAAAACAGCTCTTGTTGGGGACTATCTTGTGACGGCGTCACATCCTGTTCCGTACCATTGTTTGCAAGTTTCCTCCTATAACGCTGACGGCACAGTTTTATAATGTGCAACTGTTGTGCAGGTGAAAACGATAGCCAGTTGAAGCGCTCTTCTCGCTTGCGCATACACCCTTGGCAATACCCTTTGTCATCTACGGTACAGACGCCTACACAGGGACTAGGCACAGAAAAAAGTTCTAACTGTTCCATATGACCTCCCTATGTTGATTTCTTACACCGAATTGCAAGAACAACAACTCAACGAATTTCACTACGAAATGATAAATAAACCATGACTCTAGACTGACAAAAACTAAGCTTTTTCACCTATACTTTGAGGCATAAAAATCGTCTAAGTGTCGATATAAGTTTTTATATTTCGGAGTTTCCTACTATGAAGTTTAGTCCAAAAACATTACTTGCTGCTGTTGCGCTTCCTATTATGATGACAGCATGTGCAAGCAATGGTAGTGGCGAAAAACAAATTACAGCTCAAGATCTTCAGCACCATAATTGGGAGCTTGTTAGTGTTGATGGCGAAATGATACCTTCAGGAGAAGGGCATAAGAAACCACGTCTAGAAATAGGTGAAAAGCTAATGGCAAATGGAAACGCTGGCTGTAATAATTTCTTCGGCCAGGCAGAGCTTAAAAATAACCAATTGCGCATTGCCAAAATGGGTATGACAATGAAAATGTGTATTGGCGAATCAATGAACCTTGAGCAGACATTTTCTAAAACATTGTCACAATGGAGTGACATCACTCTGACTAAAGACAGCTTGGTATTAATGAATGAAGCTCACACTCTCACTTTTAAGCTCCAAGACTGGAAAAAATAAGTTTTAAACACCCCTCCCCTAACTCAAGCCCTTATGGTCTTCCTGTTCATAAGGGTTTTTTATATCCGATTCTAAACCTTCTAAATTTAATTTCATTTTTATGGCTTACCCTGTCCATTGAGACACTGAATATTTAGGTAGAAGCCAAGAGATACATCAACTCTCCATAGAGTTGTGAGAATACTCTATCGCGAGCAAAGTTCAACGACCAGCAATCAGCCAGCTCTTGGCAAGACTGGTTGTTTTTCATTCGCTTGTCTCAAATAGTTAAAAAAAATAAATTTTTTCCGTCATAATGAATGAAAGCGACGGATAGAACGGTCTATCAAGGCGTCGGTAATTTGATTTTCAAAAGGGCCCTCATGACTAAGCTGATCACACTTTTCTCTTGTTTACTTTTACCTCTAAACCTCATGGCAGAAACCAATTGGCAAGACGTTACGCAAAAGGCAAACGGACAGACTGTTTATTTTCATGCTTGGGGAGGCAGCCAAGAAATTAACAACTACCTTAGATGGGCAAATAAAAGGCTACAAAAAGAGTATGGTATAACACTCAAACATGTAAAAGTGTCTGATATAGCAGAAACGACCTCACGCTTGATCGCAGAAAAAGCCGCCGAAAAAAATACCCAAGGAAGCGTCGATTTGGTCTGGATCAATGGTGAAAACTTCAAATCCATGAAAAACAACCAATTGTTATTTGGCCCTTTCGTTGAACGCCTACCAAATTGGAAAAAAGTGAACAAGTCGCTTCCTGTCGATAGCGATTTTTCAGAACCCACAGAAGGACTTGAAGCCCCGTGGGGAGTTGGCCAACTCGTCTTTATCCATGACAAGGTCAAGTTAAACAATCCTCCCGCATCTTTCAATGAACTGCTTAGCTACGCAAAAGCATTTCCAAACCGGTTAAGCTACCCCAAGCCACCCGTTTTTCATGGCACAAGCTTCCTAAAAGCCTTACTTATCGAACTAACCAACAATGATCCCTCCCTATCGCAGCCAGTAGACAAGGTCGATTTTAATGCAGTCACTAGTTCGTTATGGAAATATTTAGATGAATTTCACAAGGTTGCGTGGCGTAAAGGGCAACAATTTCCCGCAAGCGCGGCAGAGACCGTACAACTACTTGATGATGGCCAACTGGATCTTGCCATCACTTTCAACCCCAATTCTGTTTACTCAGCTCAAACCAGCGGAAATTTGGCGCAAACGACTGCCGTTTATGCAATGGATGCTGGTGCGCTTTCAAACATCCACTTTTTGGCTATTCCGTGGAATGCGAATGCCAAAGAAGGAGCACTTGTCGCTATTAACTTTTTGCTAAGTTCTGAAGCTCAATCTCGAAAAGGCGACATTTCTATATGGGGGGATCCATCTGTACTAGATAACCAATTCCTAACAGGAAGTGCTAAAAAAACCTCTTTGTTTAAATCGATTGCCGAACCACATCCAAGCTGGCAGGCCGCATTAGAGAGTGAGTGGCAAAAACGCTACGGTAACTAAAACTGCAATGATATAGCCAAATGTATAGAGCCGCATATTTAGTATTAATCCTTATTTGCATTGTGCCGACTGTCCCTGGGCTAGTCGGTGTTATACTCTCATCGTTAGGATACGTTCCACCGGTTGGACTACTCGATTGGTCATTGTCCCATTACGCCAATTTTTTTTCTTGGCCGGGGATCCATAAATCGGTACTACTGACCCTATTTAGTGCTATTGTCAGTACCTATCTCTCATGTTTTATCTGCTTTGCGATTTTGCAAAAGTTATGGTTAGGCAGGCATTGGTCAAAAGTTGAAACTCTGCTTGCTCCCCTACTGGCTATGCCTCATGTTGCCTTTGCGATTGGTTTTGCATTTCTTTTTGCCCCTACAGGCATATTGGCACGCGTTTTAGTAGATACCACGGCTTTCACTCCAGATACACAAAATTCAGCATGGTTGGTACATGACCCTTATGCACTGGGCCTTACAATAGCGCTGACATTAAAAGAAGTGCCTTTTCTACTTTTAATGAGCATTCCTGTCTTACAGCAACTAGGCATAGATCGAGTCCATAAAGTCAGTACCTCGCTTGGTTATTCACCGATACAAATGTGGTGGAAAGCCATTTTACCTCAGTGGCTAGCCAAGATGCGCTTTGCTCTGTTTGCTGTGATTGCTTATGGCGTGTCTGTCGTTGACTTAAGTTTAATCCTTGGTCCAACCAATCCTCCTACACTTGCTGTTTTAGTATGGCAATGGTTCAGCGATCCAGACCTATCTCTCATCCCGCGAGCGGCAACTGGAGCCGTGATGCTCTTTTGCATAGCAAGCTTGTTATTGGCATTGGTTGTTTTAATAGAAAAAATAATAGTCAGCCCTTTGGGAAATTGGCAGTTTTCTGGGCGGTATGGAACAAGTCTTCCAGGTAAAAGTGTATTCACTTTTTCAGTAGTCTTAGCCGGAGTTATGCTACCTCTGATGGTTATTTGGAGTTTCGCTCAACGCTGGCGTTTTCCAGACTTGCTTCCATCCCGCTATAGCCTTAGGTTTTGGACAAATGAGTGGGACAATATCCTGCCAACCATCGGGCAAAGTCTTGCTATTGCAGCCATGACTGCATGTATTGGCTTAATACTCGGCGTATTAGCACACGAATGTCGACTCAAGTTTAAAATACATTTACCCAAATATGTTATTGCTTTACCTATGCTTATCCCACAGCTTTCTATCTTGTTTGGTATTCAGGTAGCTAGCTTGTATTTGTCAGACAACAGCTATTATCTATGGGTAATCTGGTCACATGTATTCTTCGCATTCCCCCTCATTTATTTGGCTTTAGATGGGCCATGGCAGAGTTATAACCATCAATTTAGTAAAGTCGCACTAAGTTTGGGCCAAACGCCTCTCATGGTTTTTTTCAAAGTGAAGGTAAAATTGTTACTTCCCGCCATTTGGTATGCTTGGGCGGTAGGTGCAAGTGTCAGCTTGGCACAATACCTACCGACACTCATGTTGGGGGGTGGTCGAATCACAACAATAACCACAGAAGCCGTGGCTTTGTCGAGCGGCTTTGATAGGCGAGTGACCGCTATCTATGCTATTTGGCAAGCGTTACTGCCATTTATTTTCTTCGCTACAGCTATTGGAATGAGTGCATTAGCAGGGCGTCGTACATACAGTAGAAAGACCAAAAGGGATACCGTTTCACATGACCCTGTCATTAGAAAACATCGCCATCTATAAAAATAATGGTGACACACTGTTGTCAGACTTAACATTTTCAGCCTCCGCAGATGAAGTGATCTGCTTAATGGGACCAAGTGGGTGTGGAAAGTCTACATTGCTGAGTTTGATTGCTGGCCACTTAGGCTCTGAATTTAATCATTCAGGTCATATCACGCTCAACGGACGAGATCTAAATGCACTTGAACCACACAAGAGAAAAGTCGGCATTCTGTTTCAAGACGATCTTTTGTTTCCGCACTTAAATATCTGGCAAAACCTCGCGTTTGCGTTACCCAATCACGTTAAAGGTGAGCAAAGACATCAAGAAGCAATATTGGCACTCGACAAAGTCGAGCTCACATCCTTGGCCGAGTCTTACCCAGATCAAATATCAGGAGGCCAACGCGCCCGAATTAGTTTGGTCAGAATGCTTCTTGCTAAACCTGATCTTGCCTTGCTAGACGAGCCTTTTAGCAAGTTGGACAAAGCACTCAGAATGCAATTTCGCGACTGGGTCATGGAGCAACTCGCTCAAGCGAGTATTCCAACCATTATGGTAACCCATGATGAGGACGACGTGCCGAAACATGGACGAGTGTTTACCTGGCCATGGAGTCATTGCCATGCTTGATAGATTCAGTATTAGGATCATTCGCTCTCCACTCGCCTTATTAGCCGCGGGGATAGACAGACTGGGTATAAGCGCCAATCAAACAACTCTCTTTGGTTTTGGGATAGGGGTGCTTGCCTTTCCCGCTTTGTATTGGGCTCACTATGATCTGGCGTTAGTTTTGATTCTCCTAAACCGACTGTGTGATGGTCTAGATGGAGCATTAGCAAGGCGACAAGGGATCACTGACGCTGGCGGGTTTCTCGATATCAGTTTAGATTTCTTATTCTACTCATTGATTCCTTTTGGCTTCGTCGTCGCCAATCCAGAACAAAACGCGGTAGCTGGGGCATTTCTGATTTTTTCCTTTATCGGCACAGGCTCTAGCTTTCTCGCATTTGCCGTCATGGCAAGTAAACGAGGGATTGAAAATCCAATCTATAAAAACAAATCGCTGTATTACATGAGCGGTCTAACAGAAGGCACTGAGACAATCGCCTGTTTTGTTGCCATGTGTCTATTGCCTCAGTACTTCGCTATTATTGCCGTTGTATTCGGTATTGCCTGCTGGTTTACCACAATAACTCGTATCTACTCAGGCTTTCAAACTCTTAAGTAGCCTCAGGGTGGTGTTCGAACAGCATCACCTTAAGGGCCGCATCAGTGTCTATGTCTGAAAACTCCACTGGATTATCAAGTCGGGACTGATAGCGGATCTGTGGCGCCGCTTCTTGCATACTGGTGATCAAGAAATCGCCACTGACTTGTGGTGAGTTAACACAAGCCAATACTTGTCCCTTGTCAGCAAGTAACTCCGGGAGGCGGCGCAGAATTCGAATATAATCTTTGCTAAGAGCAAAGCTGCCTTTTTGAAACGAGGGTGGGTCGATAACGACTAAGTCATAGGGACCTAATTTCTTAATTTTTCCCCAAGATTTAAATATGTCGTAAGCCAAAAACTTCACTTGGTTGAGGTTGTGGCCATTGAGTCTGTGATTCTCCCGCCCTTTAGTTAAAGATGCTCTTGCCATATCAACATTCACCACCTGTGTTGCACCTCCCTCAATCGCAGCAACCGAGAAGCCGCAGGTATAAGAAAACAGATTGAGCACTCTTTTATTGCTCGCATGGCTCTTAACCCAGTCTCGACCCAAACGCATATCGAGAAACAAACCAAAGTTTTGATTTCGGCCAATATTCAAATGATATTTCAAGCCTGACTCGGCCACGATAGGCCTATCATTAAGTTCACCAACCACCACTTCCAGAGGGGCACCATCAAGATAACGATGCTGAATAGCTGCGCAAGTTACCCCTTTCGCGCGCCATAAGTCGGTTTGAGATAAGGTACCGATACCTACTTTTAGTGCCTCGATGAACGCTTCTTCAACGGGTTTAAATACATTAATTAAAAGCTGACTGTCTACCCAATCGCACGTTATCTGCTCAAGTCCGGGGTAAACACGGCCTCTGCCATGAAACAAACGTCTCACTTCATCGGGTGCATTGAACAGTGCATCAGTGACATGAGAAAAGAAAATGGGCAGCTTTGAAGCCTGCATAGAAAATTCCTGTTGTTATTTTATCGTTGGCCATGGCAAGTCCCAAGGAGAGAGCCAAGTTTGTATACCTTCACTTACACTCGTTTGGTGCCATTTCTCTTTGTCACTTGCCCACTCTCTTGGATCACAGACAAATCGGAAGCTTTCACCTTGAAAATCAAACATGATGGCAAAAGCATGCAAGTATCCCCTGTTAGATTGGCAGGAAGGATTGTAGATAGTGTCACCAACAATTGGCGAGCCTATAGATTTTAAAGCGACACGAATTTGATGAGTTTTTCCAGTATAAGGTTTACAAATAAAGAGACGCTCTCCAGGCTCAGCATTGGCTGAGAAGAATTGAGTGATAGCCGGATTAGACTGAGTTTTCACTAGCTTCCATGCACTGCGACGTGAGCGTTCCATATCCCCTTTCACTACGCCTTGCTTCTTTTTCGGCTTCTTACTGCCAATTGCCAAGTAAAACTTAGCAACCTGTCGCTGTGCAAATAACCGTGAGAGTTCACTGGCGGCCTGTTTATTGCGCGCTAGTAGCAAAATGCCCGAGGTCATTTTATCTAATCTATGTATTAGATATAACGGCCTCCCATCTAATGACCTTGCCACTTCCTGCAGCAACATAGTATCACCGTCATCCTTGTGAACTGACACTTTGGGGTGTTTATTGATGACGACAAAGTCCGAGTGACAAAAAAGAATATCAAACATAAAACGGTAACTCTAAATAGAAGGCATGAGTATACCTGTTATGTCATCTAATTCCAGATTTTGGTAGGAGAGATAATAAAACAGGGACCCTAAGGTCCCTGTGATTTTGGAATAGAGTCGAGTATCTATCAGAGCTTCTTCGAAAAGAGACCAGCGATAGCAATGATTCCAATACCAAGCAGCATGATAGCGCCTTTACCACTATCAAAGCCTGACTTTATACCCATGATAGCAACGATGGCGATAGCAACAGGGATAATGTATTTAACCAGGTTGTACCATAAGCCAAACAGTGGGAAAGACACCTCACCATTGTTAGTGATTTCTTTCTCAAGATCCGCTTTGTTCAAGCGCCATCCAGCAAAAATACACACCAACATGCCACCTACTGCAAGGAAAATCTTATCCGTGAGCAAGTCAAATATGTCAAACGCACCCGTGCCAAACAGTGTTGGACCAACGCCACCCAATGAAAGAGAGGCAAAGACACACAGAACTGACATCACAGCACTTGCTGAAAGTACCGCCGTTGAGCGCTTCATACCTTTTTCATCGATAAGGTAAGAGACAACCACTTCTAATAGTGAAACAGAAGAAGTCAGTGCGGCGACCGTCAAACCAATGAAGAACAACAACGCAAGTAGAATACCAATAGCACCGCCCATTTCAGCGAAAAGCTGAGGAACAACAACGAAGACCAAACCTGGACCTGCAGCCGGCTCCATACCAAATGCGAACATGGCAGGGAACATTGCAATACCCGCTAAAATAGCCACACCAGTATCCATTGCAGTGACCATACCTGTTGTTTGAACTAGATTCTCTTTCTTTTTAAGGTAAGAACCATAAGTCATCATGCAGCCCATACCAAGGCTAAGAGAGAAAAATGCCTGTCCTAGAGCGGCAAGTACCACGCTACTGTCGACTTTAGAGAAATCTGGCGTAAACAAGAATTTAAGTCCAGCAGATGCTCCTGGAAGGGATAGACCTTTCACCGAAACAATAATCAGTATGACGAAAAGTAGCGGCATGAGTATTTTGCCTGCTTTCTCAATACCACCTGAAACTCCTCTCATGACGATTACAACATTCATCAACAGATAAATGCCCATCCACATAATGGGTTGGATAGGATCTGAGATAAAGCCACCAAAGCTATCTCCAATAGCACTCGGTGCACTCAGTAGTCCATCACCCACCTTAAAGATATAGGCTAATGCCCAACCACCAACGACTGGGTAGAACCCCATGATAAGTAGACCACTTACCACGCCCATCACACCAGTAAATGTCCAACGGCGATCGGTCGACTTAAACGCTCCAACCGCAGATAAACCTGTTTTTCGTCCTATTGCGAATTCCGTCAGCATGACACTAAAGCCAATAAAGATGACGAAAACTAGGTATATGGCAACAAACGCACCACCACCACTTTCACCCGCAGTATAAGGAAACTTCCATATATTGCCCAGACCAACCGCAGAGCCTGCAGCTGCCATTACGAAGCCTAATTTTGAACCCCAGGTATCCCGAGGTTGCGTACTTGTACTCGTAGCCACGATTACTCCATTTATTAAGTTGTGTTTGCATACGTTAGGCGCTAAAAAGTGGGTGTATATATTTATATACACTATAAGAATTTTTATGAAGCGCTAACAACATAGCAATTAAATCAGCTCTAAATTACAATTGGAAGGCCTTCGTATAAAAAAAATGATAAATAATTAACATTTAGAACAGTTGAATTGTTGATTTTTAACTATACGTTTCTTTTTACACATTAAGTATTAACACGTCTTTAACATATTAATAAAGCTACGCTCAATTACGCACAGCACGGATCACATAACCCAAATCAAATCTGTGCTGACAAATGTTTATTGTCGTAGAGAGCAACTCGCTTTACTATTTAACTTCTATTGCATTTATCCAATGAATTGATTTAAGTAGAAATTGAATGGAAAAGTTTTACCACTTTCTAACCTTAGCAAGCATCGCTGTATATTGGTTGCTTGTCGTAGGCGTCACTCTGCGCGTTGTCTTTCAAAGGCGAGCTGTCAGTGTTTCCCTAGCTTGGTTAATGATCATCTATATCATCCCTATTGTGGGCGTTTTCTGCTATTTCTTATTTGGTGAGTTGAACCTGGGTAGAAAAAGAGCAGACAGAGCAAGAGAAATGCTCAAACCCTTCGCGAATTGGTTTACCAAACTCAACGATTGCCATGCGCATGACACAAGGAGTTTTGGTCGACATATCTATCGTATCGATGAGCTTTGTAACAACCGCCTCGGGCTGCCAGCCTTGAGCGGTAACACCCTCGCATTACAAGACTCTCCTGAACAGATTCTTCATTCAATCATTGACGATATTGAACATGCTCAAACCAGTATTCGTATGGTGTTCTACATCTGGCATCCCGGTGGCTTAGCCGATGCCGTTTCCTCTGCGTTGATACAGGCAGCAAAACGAGGCGTCAAAGTAAAACTGTTGCTTGATTCTGCTGGCAGCCCAAGATTTTTTAAAAGTCACTGGGTAGCAATGATGAGATCCGCCGGCATCGAGATAGTTCAAGCACTGGAAGTCAGTCCTTGGCGAATTTTTTTGCGCCGCCTCGATTTACGCCAACACCGAAAAATCATAGTCATCGACGACGAGATCGCGTACACAGGCTCAATGAATCTGGTTGACCCTGCTTACTTCAAACAAGGCTCAGGAGTTGGCCAATGGATCGATATCATGGTGCGAATTACTGGACCGACAGTTAACGTATTGTCTGCCATCCACTGCTGGGATTGGGAGGTCGAAACAGGATCTCGATCGCTCCCCCAGCTCCCAGTTTCCCGCTTAAGTACCAATGAACCACTACACCCAATACAAGTGGTCCCATCAGGTCCGGGAATGCCTGACCATTTAATATCGCAAGTGCTCACCTTAGCGATTAATCAAGCAAACCGATCAGTACGAATCACCACGCCTTATTTTGTCCCCAGCGCAGGACTGCTTGAAACATTAAAATTGACGGCTCAACGAGGCGTGATAGTTGAGTTGATCATCCCACATAAAAATGACTCCTTGATGGTTCAATGGGCATCCAGAGCGTTTTATTCAGAGCTTCTAAAATCTGGGATTAAAATTTTTGAGTTCTATGGTGGGTTGCTGCATACCAAATCTGTTGTGATCGACCAAGAGTTTTGCTTAGTTGGCACCGTCAATATGGACATGCGCAGCCTATGGCTTAATTTTGAATTAACCCTTGCGATAGACGATCAAGCGTTCACTGAAAAAATGCACCTTTTGCAGCAAAGCTACATCGAATCTTCTCACGAAGTTGTACTCAAAGATTGGCAAAAGCGCTCGTTCTATTCTCGCTTTCTTGAACATGTTTACTATCAATTTAGCCCTTTGCTCTAGGTATCAATAGCATTAAATAATTACAGATAACGCAATAATATAGAGAAACCCTCGGCAGCCGCTTGATATTCATGCATTGGCGTGGTTTAAATAAAGCAATGCATTTTTCGATAAGGACTTCCAATGCCTAAAGGCAAACAAACCCAATTGATTACAGCGGGACGAAAGCAAAAGTGGACCAAAGGTGTGGTCAATCCACCTGTCCAGCGCGCATCAACTATCGTCTTTGAAACTGTGGCTGACAAGCGCCATGCCACAATCAACCGTGGTAATAAAGAGCTTTTTTACGGGCGACGAGGCACCCACACCCATTTCGCTTTCCAAGACGCCATGGCCGAAGTCGAAGGTGGCGCGGGTTGTGCGTTATACCCATGTGGCACCGCAGCAGTGACTAATGCGATCCTCTCTTTTGTCGAAACCGGCGATCATATTTTAATGGTCGATACCTGCTACGAGCCGACCCGTGATTTTTGCGACAAAATCATGAAGAAAATGGGCGTTGACACCACCTACTACGACCCAGTTATTGGTGAAGATATTGAATCCCTCATCAAACCGAACACAAAAGTTCTTTTCTTAGAATCTCCTGGCTCTATAACTATGGAAGTTCAAGATGTTCCCACGCTCGCTAAGATTGCTCACAAGCACGATATTATCGTCATGCTAGACAATACTTGGGCTGCAGGTGTGCTATTCAACCCATTTGAGCACGGCGTCGACATTTCTATACAAGCCGCAACCAAGTATATTATCGGCCACTCGGACGTGATGCTGGGAACGGCAGTCGCCAGTGAAAAATACTGGGAACAGCTAAGAGAGCAAAGCTACTTAATGGGTCAGTGTGTCTCGCCAGATGATGTCTATCTCGGACTGCGCGGTTTAAGAACCTTGGATGTACGCTTAAGACAGCATGCTGAAAACAGCCTAAAGGTTGCAAAATGGCTTCAATCAAGGCCAGAAGTAGATCATGTCCGACACCCTGCCCTCGACACCTGTCCTGGTCATGAGTTTTTCGAACGGGATTTTAATGGAGGAAATGGCTTATTCTCCTTCGTTCTCAAAAATAGTGTACCTCAGGCAACTACTGCACTTTTAGATGGCATGACACATTTTAAAATGGGCTATTCGTGGGGTGGCTTTGAGAGCTTAATACTCGCTAACGAGCCCAATAGCTTTAAAACATTGCGACGTGTTGCGAATCCAAACTTTAACGGAACACTGGTTAGGCTGCATATAGGTTTAGAGAGTGTTGACGACCTCATCGATGATTTAGAGCAGGGCTTAGAGCGCTACACCGCGAGCATACAAAATCAATAGACCCAAAAGCAGGATGTTGTTGTTTTTCACCTACGCACCATCCTGCTGTTATTTCTCTCCCACATCATCTTTTCTTACCCAAGCTTCTTCCAGCAAATTAATACCGATAGCACCACTTATTCTGCCCAATTTACCCGAGTCACATCATGTTAATAGCATGAAATTATTGAACATATTATCATTAAAACAAAAGGTTATATTAATGTTAATAATTTGTGTTGTTTTTGTTTTTCAATTCGCAAATATCAAGGCAAAATAGACCTCAAGCTTCGTATAAATTTTTGCCTCTTCTAATGTTTATTTACTCATCAGAGGTCAAACCAGAAGAGGTCAATTTTGAAAAACAAACTCGTACTTACTTTGCTCTGTTTCGTGTGTCTAGGGCTACCCACTTTGACTAACGCCAGCGGCTATACACAAACCAAGTATCCCATTGTGCTCGTACACGGATTATTTGGCTTTGATACACTTGCCGGCGTTGATTACTTTTATGGCATTCCACACGCCCTTGCCCGAGGCGGCGCCGACGTTTATATCGCACAAGTTTCGGCAACCAACAGTTCAGAAGTACGTGGAGAGCAACTGCTTGAGCAAGTTGAACTCTTACTGGCAGCCACTGGTGCTGAGAAAGTCAATCTATTCGGACACAGTCAAGGCAGTCCTACGGTTCGTTATGTGGCGTCAGTTAGACCCGATTTAATCGCTTCGGTCACCAGTATTGGTGGGGTTAATAAAGGCTCAAAAGTCGCTGACTTAGTGCGTAATACCGTGCCCAGAGATTCACGATTAGAAGCGCTGGCCGTTAAGCTATCAACAGGGCTAACCACAATCATCGGGCTTTTATCTGGCGGACGTGACCTTGACCAAGATCCGCTGGCAACCCTTGATGCCTTGACGACTGAAGGCTTAGCAAGATTTAACCAGCACCACCCTCAAGGGGTTCCTAGTACTGAATGTGGCAATGGGGAGTTTCTAGAAACGAACGGCGTCTACTATTACTCTTGGACAGGTGCTTCTTCCTTCACCAATATATTTGACCCTATTGATACGCCCTTAGCGATTCTTGGTCTCGCCTTTGATGGGCCTAACGATGGCTTGGTTGACGTGTGTAGCTCACACTTAGGCCAGGTCATTCGAGATGACTATCGAATGAACCATCTCGATGAGACTAATGGCCTGCTTGGTATACATCATCTATTTGAAACTGACCCTGTTTCTTTATATCGCCAACATGCCAATCGCCTGAAGCTACAGGGCTTATAGAGGATAAAGTTATGAATACCACCACTCTTGCCACGTTTGGATTCATCTCAATCTTGACGGGAGTGGTATATTTTCTTTATCACTCACAAAACACTGAGTCTCACACAACTCAGTCACCGTCACAAAGTGATACCCATATCGATACCTCTTCAACTCGAGATCTGCTCGACTATACCTTAACCAGCATGGGTGAGCAGGACCTTACTCAAATCAGAGAGCGTTTATTTTCAGCCCGGAACCATGACAAAGACTTAGCGATTGATGAAAGCCTGTTTGATACCTTTATCCTTTATAAAACGGCATTAGCTGAATTAGAGCCAAACGAATTTCACACTCTCAATCTATCAGCCTTACAACAACTCAACCAACAAATCCTAGATCTGCAAAACCAATATTTTATCCCACAGCAAATTACCCTATTGTTTGATGAAGAAAATCGCCTGCGCCAACTGGCCATTGACAAAATAGACATCAACACCCGCGACTTAGACCCAGATTCCAAAGCGCAACTGCTGCAAGAAACACTAGCCAATCAACCAGACTATATTCAACGCGCCGAACGAGATAACTTGCTGATGGCACAACTCAGTCAATCTCTTAAACAAGATCAACAAAACAAATACTTAACCCGAGTTAATCTCGTCGGTGAAGAAGGCGCGCAAAGACTTGAACAGCTTGACCAACAGCGTGAAGTATTTAACCAAAGCTTGGAAAACTACCTACAAAAAAGACAAGACATCCTCTCCTCCCCAAGCTTATCTGACGATCTTAAGCATGACCAAATCGCCGAATTAAGGCAGCAAAGCTTTGATACTAAGCAATGGCGAAGAGTTGAAGCGCTAGAGCGTATTTATGATCAGCAGTGATGATTGAATTTTGCGCTCTGGTCAAACACAAAACTAAAGTCCCAATTCGCCCTAATCAGCTCAACTAAGTCATCGACCTTTAAGCACTCAGACACAAACCAATCTAACGTGGTATCGAGTATTGATTAAGTGTTTCGGCCGTAAGCGGTGGGGAGGAGATAGCCCATGGATTTAACTTGCTTTCTAAATATCCTTGTTTTGAAAAAACCTTCAATGCCGCTTTATTGAATCTTTCAACAAATTTGATATCGGTTGTTGCCTTGGGGAATGCCACAAAGTACAACAGACGTTTGTCTTTCCAAACATATCTAACGCCCTCAATACCGAACTGTTTTGCGCGAAATTCCCCTAACGAGCGATTGCTGTAATAGGCATCAATCCGATTTGAGTCCAACATTCTCATTAAATTGCCATTCTCATCTCTTTGTATCATGATTTTCATTGGTTTCAGACCTTTATCGACCAATATTGCATTCAGATCTTCCAATGAATTCGACGTGTTTGATGGGCCAAAGACACCCACATGTAAGCCTTGAAGATCCTCAACAGTTGTAATGGTGGCTTTGTTATCTTCTGAAAGGAAAACACCATATTCGGTCATCATAAAAGGAACGGAGAAATAAAAGTTTTCCGCCCGACTCTCAAACCAAGCAATTGGATATATAGCATCACCTTTGCCTTCTGATATCAGAAACTTAGATCTTCTTGTTGGGAAGGTTTCAAAGCTGCACTCACTGTCTAACTCCAAGCATACGTCATCGATCATATCCCGAAATGGACCCGAAGGGTGGCCTTCAAACTTGTAGCTAAATGGTGGAAACTCAAAAGTAAGAAAGCTTGTATTAGATGCATAAGTCTGAAATGACGCCAACATTAGAGTAAGAAATACCGTACTTATTTTTGCCATCAAGCTGCCACCAACCTTATACTCAACACTATGCAAGTTTAGCCTCAGTTCGTAACTAAGGTGTGGCAATTCGAGAAATTATTGGGTAGTTTACATGGCTTTGTTCAGTACTTGCGATAGAGGCTTATATCACGATTGTACGTTTTCACCGCCAATAAAACCTAAATGCGACTCAATCCATTAACCTTCAAATGGTTTGTCGGATATCTCACCCATACCCTCATAGAGAACCGCAACCATAGCAACACTATCGGAATGTCTATTAGGAGCTGGCACCAAAAGTCCATTTGGATCAGCCTCTTCATTGACCGTACAATCGTCACTGGAATCAGAAATACAAAGGACCGAGTAAAGCAACATCACCTTGGGACCATCCACCATCAATTTCATAATTGGCGGGACGCTATGATTTTTGTAGTAGCTATTCATGGCCTCAATTTTCTGGTTTGCCAATTCGCTATCGATCACATCATCAATCCGGTACCAATGTGGTATTTCATAAAATGGCCCCCAGTCATCGTTCCATTTAGCGCGCCACCTTTCTTTACTTTTAAAATCTACTCGCCAACCTTGCCGCCATTCGCCTTTGATCGCATTTGGCACACCAATACCAATTGAAGCACTCGCACAACAACCTTGAACGGCACCATAAGCAAAATTAGCTCCACCGCCATAAATATCGCTTACCCACATATCTTTAATACCATGTGGTCCTGACAAACTGCCTGCATGACCTATCTTAGCTACGGCAACTGGCTTTTCGCTAAAACAGCCTGTTAACAAAAGTGATAAAAAAATTATGGGGAGTGTTCTAACTATCATTGGTAAATACCACTCGTTTTAGTTGGTTAGATTCAGTTGTTACACCATTGACGGTTTTTTCGTAGAGAGTGTCAAACCCGGGGTTAATTACCGTATCGTGCGGTCTATGAATCCAATCTCGACCGTATTGGCGTATCTCTGCCATCCAATATTCTGAGGTTATGCTACCAAGAGGCTGAGCTAAAAGCTTGTTATTTAGGGCAGTTAGTGAGACATCACTGCCAGTTAATACATCAAAATCTTGCGGTAATTGATAATCATCCATTTGCCACTTAATACCAATAACTTCACCTTGTTGTCTCATGCGCTCTAAAGGCAAAGCTGA
Source organism: Vibrio sp. (assembly GCF_038138445.1). Classification (GTDB taxonomy): domain Bacteria; phylum Pseudomonadota; class Gammaproteobacteria; order Enterobacterales; family Vibrionaceae; genus Vibrio. Next base: position 2,550 of record NZ_JAYQDQ010000078.1, on the reverse strand, counting down.
TAAGCCATTACTAATTGGGTGATACACGTAGTAATACAAACTTTGGTTCACCTCTTTTAATACGCCATAACGACCTTTGGCTCGGCACTCCTTCTCCCAAGCTTTCGCCTCTTTATCGATCAACACTTGTCTGCGACTCTCCGCAGCCTGTGCATGTTGAGGGTTAGAACTGCGAATAGTTTCTGAGAATAAACCACTGATTGACTCGGTTTTGATCAATTCTCGATTAAAAGTGGCAGAGCGCGGCATACCATAGCGCTGCGGCAAGCCTTGTTTGTCGTATTGATGCTTGGATGGGTAGCCACCACCAATGTCCGTATGACATCCCGCAAACGCCTCTTCATAAAAATGGCCTTGGAGCATACCTTTATTGCAACGCAGCGAAGTAAGCGGAAAGTTTTTACGATATTCGTGATTGGCGGTGATCTGAAACACTCGTTCGGCGCACTTGGCATCAAGATCTAATTGGAAGTTACCTTCTTCATTATCCCCAGCCTGATAAAACGAGCCAACAGTATCAAACAAGCCAACAAAGCGAACACTGCAAGTGCGGCTTTCATCAGGGTAATAACCATGCTTTTCCTCAACGCTCTCGTCATCAATATGAGCGAGTAAATTCGGGAAAACCTCGCCATAAGATTCGCCACTTCGCGGCTTATTGTAATCAGGCAACCCATCTTTAATCGCATTTACAAAATGGCGAGCCAGCGCCGCCCCACGACTAAAGCCAAACACATCAAACTCAATATGGGTGATATCTTGAAAAAATTTGTCTTCTTGTAATGACCTTACAATACCAAAATATGCTCGGCTCCAGTTTTGCCATTTATAAAACGCGCCTGTCTCGCCTGAAATCAACTCGAGTGTTCCATTGACAATATGATTAAGCGGCGGCGCAAGAAAAACAGGCGCTGACGGCAGACGATTTGGCTCCACGCCGAACGCTTGGCCTAAGTTGCTCTCATCATCGCCTTCATCAATCATCGTTGGGTTTTGCCAAGCATCATCAACGGTACCCACTCCCGAGACATAAATTTTCTGCGAATCATCATCTAGTGGATAAGCTTCAAATAATCGTGCAACATTGGTGCGCGATTTAACCCCACGGCTTTCTTTGTATAAATCGTTGAGACGATTTTGGCCTGTGCCATCAAAAAACACACCAATACGCAGTATCTTTTCCTGTACTTTTTGCACATTAAAAACAGGACTGCGCTCTGGTATGCGCGCATCTTCAAAAAGATGTAATACCGAGGGTGATAGCTGGGGTTTAGTATATTGTCCCCATACATTGCCATAAGGGTAAGCTTTGCCAACGGTAAAGTCAGTTTTAGGACAAGGCTGCTCTGCTATTAATGTACCTGACTCAAAAAAAGCTTGCTCGCTGACATTTAGCGTATCTCCTGCTTTTAATGACATGGGATCACTTTCGTAAGCAGGGTTTAACTTAACTAGCGATTTGGGTGTAAGACCATATTGCGGCGCAATATCAGACCACATTTCAGGCTTACCATCAGACTTAATACCAACAGTATGAGTTTGTCTTATGGTTTGAGCCTCCTCCTGATTGACTTCTTCTCTTCCCAGTAAAGGCTCAGAGCACGCTGCAACTAGGACATTGACATCGATTTTAGTCGCGTTTTCATCCAGCCACACTGGGTTAATTGCAGCCAGTTCATCATTGGTGAGTTTTTGACGGCGATAAAAGATATGTTGAGACGCTGGCGGAGCCTGCTCTATTTTCACAGGCACCATTAACGTAGTGTAGGTGTGCTTGCTGATAAGCTCTTGACTGATCCCACTCGGTGATGTGCGGGTAATTTGCCAAGCACTACGACCTTTGCCGAGTATCGCCATTTCATAGACTAACTGGCCATCATAAAAGTAATAATAATAACCGTGCGCTGCATGACCTAGCCTGTCATCACTCTCGACCACAGGGATAAAAGGAATAAACTCGGCATTAATATGCTCAGAGTCGATCGGTTTTGGCGAGAGAGTATAAGATTGGCTTATCCCCATATTTAAAAACCGCTCACAGATAAGTGATTTCTGCTCTGGTTTAAAGCATTTGGCAGTCAAAATAGTATGGCGATGAGGCTGTATCTCTTCGGCTTTTTTCCAGCTCTGGATGCGTGTTTCTTCAGGGGTTTTGGCCAAGCTGAACACACCCGTTTGCAAGGTGCTTAAACTGTCTTTCGGCGCATGAATTTTAATCCGGCATTCAAATTTTGCCACAGGGGTACTGTTGGTTTCAGCAATACGAGGTTGCGGCGATAATTTGATCTCTTCTTGAACAGGTGCATACCCTGCTCTTCGTGTTGGTCTAGGAAAATGTAGCGGCATACTCAGCACTCAACAAAGACAAAGGCCGCATTGTATCAATACGCCATTAATTGCACATTAAGCGAAATGACTAATTTGGTAGGCATTTAGCCTAAACGGTAAGGAATTTGGAGTGCCTCTAAGAATTGGTGAGTGTAAGAGTACGTACTCAATACTGAGGGATCCCCTCATAAATCCGCCAGTGCATAGCCATCTTTTAAGAGC
>NZ_JAYQDQ010000077.1:0-19232 GCF_038138445.1 Vibrio sp. | reverse complement strand
CTATTTTTAGTCGGTGCCAGCTTTCAGTTAAATGGGGCTCACCGCCAGCTTACAATTGTATGTGGGAAAAATTAAGAATATTGGCATCTTCTCCTGCACTAACATTAAGGCCTTTCAGCCACTGTTTCCATTCTTCTCTCTTAGCTACAATATTGTCAGGCGTTAACGGCATACCATTAACCGTAAGAGGAACTCTCAACTGAACTTGCCCAGAGTTAACACTTCCTATGGATGGGGTATTTGGCGAAGATAACTCAGTCTTTTGTTCATTTTTGGCATCACCAAAACATGAGGCCAAAAAAACAACCGAAAGAATAGATATGTGAGAAAGTTTTAATTTAAAAGCAGGGAAGGGATTTGACAACCACCTACTTTTTATAGGTTTTGAGTGCATAGCGATAAACTCACGTGAAAATTGAAAAGGGCGTATAAAACGTGAGTTTGATATCTATGTCTTATGATTTTTGGTCAGACCAGAAATGACGGTACTTAAACCGACAAAGGCGGTTAATTTTAATTGTTAGAATTTATGTTTTAACGGTTTTACCAGGCTATCCAACCCCTCAATTTTTAGTGCCAAGCAGAGTTGCAGTAATTGACCTAACTCACCTTGTGGAAAGCCCTTTTTATCAAACCACAGCAAATACTCTTCGGGTAAGTCGATGAGTATTCGGCCTGAATATTTGCCAAATGGCATACGGATACTCGCCAATTTAATCAAATTTTCTTTTTCTAGCATGGTCACTTTGGTAGGTAAAAATATAGGGGATATAGAATACCATTGAGAAAGGTGACGTGGTAGCGAACAAAGCTTGTCCGCTTAGCCTTGGTTGATAGTGTGCGCATACTCAACTACTACCTGGTTCCCCTCGATATAAGCGTTTTGAATTTCACCATCAACACTCATACGGCTTTGGAGATAAACCACTTTTGGGCCCACATCATTCTCTTGTTTAAGCGAAGGGAAGGTAAGCTTAGGATCAAGGTGAAGCAAACGGCAAAATTGACTTATAAACGACATAGTGAGGGGCTGTTCTCCTCTCAGAAGCTGGGAAAAGTTGAGCTGACTGATTCCCAGTTTTTTCGCGAACTCCATCTGAGTAATACGCATCTTTGACTTCTGAGACATCCAAGTCGAATAAAGTATTTCTCTATCATTTTCCGTAAATTCCATAGTCAAACCTCAATTCAAATCGATGACCGAGACTATGGACCTTTTACTAACCAAAATGTCAGATGATGGTAAACATTCGCCGAGATTAATTTGATCTATGATTGATCTCTCATAACCACCCAGATATAAGACGCTTAAACCAATCAACCAATCGTTTAATCACACTACCCTGCTTTATGTCAGATTTGGCAACTAAGTCCTTCACCACCAAAGGTTCATCTTCGACTTTATAGATAACACTACCGACCTTATCTCCCTTGCTAATTGGCGCAACTAATTCTCGGTCAAACTCTACTTCAGCTTCAAGCTTATCAGCGTCCCCTCGCGGAAGAGTCAGGTAAATATCATCACTCACTCCAACAGGAAGCTGGTCTTTATCACCCATCCATACTTTGGCACTGGTTACAACATCATCGGCCTTGGTTGGGGATATGGTATCAAAAAAGCGAAATCCATAACTTAGGAGCTGTTTACTCACCGACTCTCTACTTTTTGCGCTTTTCGCTCCCATAACCACAGCGATCAATCTCATGTCCCCATAAGTCGCGGACGTCGCTAAACTGTATCCCGCACCACTTGTATAGCCTGTCTTCATACCATCAACGTTGATGCTTCTATCACGCAAAAGACCATTGCGATTATATTGGGTTATTCCATTGTACGTAAACGAGGTTTCACTGTACAAAGAGTAGATATCTGGTAAATCACGTATAATCGCCCGTCCCAACTTAGCAATATCAAGAGGGGTCGAATAAAGGCCTCTACTGTCTAACCCATGTGGGTTGCTGTAGGAAGTATTTTCTAGACCAAGTGTTTCTGCCCAAGAATTCATCATGTTGACAAACGCACTCTCACTCCCTGCGACATATTCAGCAATAGCCACGCTTGCATCATTACCAGACTGTACAATCAAACCCCGATATAGGTCCATCAACGCAACTTTAGTTCCAACCTCAGTAAACATCTTCGAAGAATCAGGAAAGTTTTTTGCCCATGCTTTTTTACTAATTAAAACCTTATCTTCTAACGTAATATTGCCGACTTTCACCTCTTGACCAGCAACATAAGCGGTCATCAATTTAGTCAGGCTAGCCGGGTTTAGTTTGGTACGGGCATTTTTCTCCACTAGTACCTGACCAGTGTTATAGTCGATGAGGACATAGCCCTTTGCAGCTAATGAAGGCGGATCTGGAACAATCGTCGGCGCAGAATAAACACTGAATGTCACAGCCAACGTACACCACAAGGCAGATCGGTAAACAAAATCTCTTATCATGGGACATTACCACTCAAGTCGCAATTCTCGTACGGTTTATCCGTATGAGTATATACAAACAATTGTGCTATGTGTTTGCTTTGTAACCAATAGTTACTTTTACATGACAGCTTTTGTCAATTTATGAGAATTCGGCGCGATTTATAGGTAAATGATTGCAAAAAATCTGCGCTAGTAGCACATATTTTAATCAACTCAGACAACAAAAAGAGTAATGATAAATATTAATATCTATTGAGTTTTTGGTGAATTGTCAGCAACTTTAGGCTTAGGTGTAATGCTATCTCGGTATGTAAACCACAAATAAGTAACGACCAAAGAGAAGAACATATATGACAAGGCAAAAACAAACGGTGAAGAAATAAGCTCTTGCGAAATTCCCCACGCTACACCTGTGACAGTAATAATTAGCTTAGAAAATAAGCCCACAATCAGAAGCAAGACCGCCAACTCAGGAAAACGTGTGCTGCGAAAAGCAAACCAATAACAACTGCCAACTGCAGTCGCAGAAACACATAGCCCCAACATAAATGAATGGAGATGTTCAGCAGATAACACACCAGCTGATATCGACGCAATGATGATCAGAAAGAGCTTCATTTTCTACTCACTGTACTTTAGATGGATGTCTATTTTCATTAATGAAAACTAATTTTCTGCATATTTACATCACTTTTTTAACCATTTCAAGTGATAGATCTATGATATTAACCTCAGAAAGTCACACCATAATTAGTTGTAAAATATTGGTTAAATCCTTGTATTCTCTTGTTCCTTTACACTTAAGGAGATAAGCAAACCTTCTAGCATAAAAAACACACAAAGTTACATTTTGTTAACAAATAACACATCTAAAGTTTTAAAAAAAAATTTAGGCTATCGACAGAGAAAGAGTAATAGGGAGTTAGGTAAGAATTTCTATAACGATAAAAAAGCCCTATTCAAAAGAAAGCAAGACTCAGCCTCTTTTGAATAGGGCTCTTTGCCCTTATGTTTCATCTTACGATTAAAGCTCCCTTTTCCTTTCTTTGACCTTTCTACACGAGTTTTAAACAGTCTACTGGTCACCATCGCTTTAAGCGCATTATCTTGAATTTCACCTGGACCGACTTCTAAGTCTGCCTGTTGAGTTTCATTCTCAACTTTTTTTGGGATACTTCTGACCATCACATTTCCTTATCATTAATTTTATAAACAACTAGCCTTTAGTGATAAATGGGACATTTAAAGGATATTTTATACAAAAAAACACCGACATATCGAATGTTACACTAGTTAAACTTAAACCAGTAATATTTTCGAAACTCTACCTAGCGCAAGTTTCCAGTGAAAAGTTCTTGGTAACGAAAAACTATCATATGAATTTTATTGACTTAGTGCCACTTACCTTTAGACTGTCAGTCAGCTAGAAAACGGTTCTTGTTTTTATTCCGCCGTTTCGTTGGATTTCTTGTATTTCTTCCGTAACGTCGTGCGCAATAGCAATCTCCTTTTCCACGCTATAGTTGCCGTCATGGCTTTTAAAAGATTTATCAAGGATAAACATTATGTCTAACACTGTTACTGGTACAGTTAAATGGTTCAACGAAACTAAAGGTTTTGGTTTCATTCAGCAAGAAAACGGTCCTGACGTTTTCGCTCACTTTTCTGCTATCACTGGTGACGGCTTCCGTACTCTAGTTGAAGGTCAAAAAGTAGAGTTTGTTGTTTCTCAAGGTCAAAAAGGCCCTCAAGCTGAGAACATCAAAGTACTTTAATTGAACTGTACTAAAGATTTACAATAGCCAGCATTAAGCTGGCTATTTTTTTACGTGTAGCAAATAATCATGGCACTGAAACCAACGATATATAAATTCCGTCTGTCTATTTCAGACACAAATCGAGACTTGTATAACTCAACCCAGTTAACCATTGCTCAGCATCCGTCTGAAAACACTGAGCGAATGATGGCTCGTGTGCTCGCCTATTGTATCAAGTATCAACCTGAGCTGAGTTTTACCAAAGGTTTATCGTCCACCGAAGAGCCTGACCTTTGGCTTAAAACACTCGACGGGTCAACGTCTCTGTGGATCGAAGTTGGTGAGCCTTCAATAGACAGAATTAAAAAGGCGACTCGCTTAGCACAACGAGTGGATATCTTTAGTTTTACAAGTAAGTCTGACGTCTGGTGGGAACAAACAAAAAATAAATCATACCAATACGACGCCCATATTTTTCGCCTTAGCCATGAAGGCCTTGAAGCTTTGTCAAATGTGATCGAACGAGGTATGGACTTATCTGTAATGATCAGTGAAACAAGTATTTTCATTGACTGTGTTTCTGGCTCATTTGAAGTTCAGATAGAAACGCTGCAATCCAATGACTGACTTTACCAAAGCGCTCGATAAGATAGGTGTATCTTCACTACCAACAGTCGCAGAACACCCAAACCTGTGGCAACAATTTTTGCAACAACATTCCCCACTGTTCACAAAAGTTAAACAAGCCAAACCCAAAAAAGATCAAGAATCCCACTTACTTGGTGTTTTAACTAAGGCTCACATCGAAAGCTTGTCACGGGTTGGTACTAATCAAGAATCTGTTAAGGCTATGTGGCAGGCTCTCAATACAAACCTTGGCGAGCAGTATGCCAAACGATTCAAGTATCAAGAGCACCATATGCTTTATCTGGTTACACACGTTTGGCTCTATATTCAAGGCTACTTAAAGATGGACTTTAGCCTTGCTAATAACTATGCACAAACAACAGCAAATGCCCTTACAGAGCTATCCAACTTAAACATTGACGAGACTCGAACTCAATTTATGGCCAGTTTTTATCTGGGCATCAAGAATGCCCCCAAAACCTCAAAGCGTCACCCTGTCATACAATGGCTCAAAAGTTATTTTAAATAACTAAGCAGGGCTTTTGTAATAAGCCCTGCCTTCATATCAAAGATATGCGTGTGGTCCAAACACTTCGTAATGAATACGGTCTCTCCCCACACCAAGCGCTTCCAACTGTTTCACTAATACTTCCATAAAGGGAACAGGACCACAAAGATAGAAATCTGCCTGCCCAAAAGACAGCGCACTCTCTACTTTTGATAAGTCCATTTGACCTGAAAAATGTGCTTTATCATTCAAATACCAAGTAAACTGCTGCCAATTATTTTGGCTGATCAACTGCTCAGTTTCTTGCTTAAACGTATGCTGATGCGGTCCGTTACAAGCATACAAATAGGACACATCTTTCTTGCCAGCTTCTGATAGTGCCTGCAGCATAGATTGCATTGGTGTCGCCCCTACCCCCGCAGAAATAAGGACAACTGGCGCTTGTTTTTCTTGATAGTAGAAATCACCCGCAGGTGCATATAAATAAAGAGTATCACCCTCTCTAATCTCATCATGAAGATAATTAGAGACCAAGCCTTTGTGCTCTCCTATCTCACGTTTAACTGAAATGCGGTAATCTTTTCCATTGGGTTTCTGCGATAAAGAATACTGGCGGATCTCGTTGTAATCTCCTGATGATGGTTTAACCTCAACCCCCACATACTGGCCAGGAATATAACTCAGTACATTACCACCATCGACTGGCGCTAAAACAAAGCTCGTAACCAACTCAGACTCTGGTGTTTTCTCTCTGACCACAAACTGACGTGCATTTTCCCAACCACCAATAGCTTGCTTTCTCTGAAGGTATAGCTCCCCTTCACGGTCGATAAATACCTTAGCAAGAAACAAATAGGCGGCAGTCCAAGCCTCTTCAACTGGCTTAGTAAAGGCTTCCGGCGCCAATTCGCGCAAAGTTTCAATAAGGTGATGGCCGACAATCTGATAATGCTCAGCTTGGATATTAAAGCTGGTGTGTTTGTGGGCAATTCGCTCAACTGCAGAGGTAAGCGCTTCTAGATTTTCAATATTCTTGGCATAAGCCGCTACCGCTTCAAACAGAGCTACACTCTGACGGCCAGTCTTTTGATGCGTCATATTGAAGATATCTTTTAACTCTGGATTGTGGAAAAACATGCGCTGATAAAAATGCTGAGTTAATGCAGGTCCTGCACTTTCTAGTAAAGGGATAGTACTTTTCACAACTTCAATATGCTGGTTATTAAGCATCTGTATATTCTCCTGGTATGGTTCTAACCTTTCCATGCTTTTTGCACGATCAGTGCCAAGTAGAAAAAACACCTAATTACTTGGATTTTAATTATTAATTAGTAGTAAAAAAGTCATAACGACCCCATTGAAACAAGTCCAAATGACACTATAATAAGATAATCACACACCCATGGTGGTCACTTTTCAACCATACCACTTGACACTTTGTCGCTACTGTCCAGTCTGGAGCCTAACGCTAGCATGCAAGATATTTCTGTTTCTACTTTAATTGACATGACCATTGGCCTTGCAGCAGGCCATAATGAACAAGAACGATTTCACAAATTGCTCGACGCAATACGCAAAGCTATACAATGTGATAGTGTAGCCTTACTTTCTCTACAAGGTGACACTCTTGTTCCACTTGCGATCCAAGGCTTAACAAGAGATACACTTGGGCGCCGCTTTGTTGTCAGTGAACACCCTCGCCTTGAAGCAATATGTGCATCCAAAGTGGCTGTCCGCTTTGATGCAAGCTGTAACTTGCCTGATCCCTTTGATAATCTGCTTATAGATTACGAGGGAGATCTCCCGATGCACGCCTGTATGGGACTACCACTGCTCTATGCCGATAAATTACTTGGAGTTCTCGCGTTAGATAGCCTAACACCCAACGTATTCGATCAAATACCAACTCGCAGCCTAGATGCTCTATCCGCTATCGTTGCGTCAACTCTTAAAGTCGCTATGACGGTTAGTCAACTTGAACAGCAAGCAAAACAAACCCAACAACGATTTGAGGAACTCAATGAAGATGCTTGGGAAAGAGAAGGAGGGGAAATCATTGGCGCCAGCCCCAAGATGCTATCATTAAAATCTGATATAGAAGTCGTTGCTCCTTCTCATTTCAATATTCTTATTAATGGTGAAACTGGTGTTGGCAAAGAGTTAGTCGCAAGGAGTATTCACCACCAATCCAATCGACGTAAACAACCCTTAGTGTATGTTAACTGTGCTGCAATTCCTGAAAATCTTGTAGAAAGCGAGCTATTTGGCCATGTCAAAGGCGCATTCACTGGCGCAGATAAATCGAGATTAGGAAAATTTGCACTTGCGGATAGTGGCACTCTCTTTTTAGATGAAATAGGTGAGCTTCCACTAAGCGCACAAAGTAAGATATTAAGAGCCTTGCAAAACAATGAGATCCAGCCTGTTGGTCAAGACAAAGTTGAAACCATAGATGTACGAGTTTTAGCAGCGACTAACCGCGACCTCCCAGAAGAAGTCAATGAAGGGAGGTTTCGAGCTGATCTTTATCACCGCCTCAGCGTTTACCCTATTAGTGTTCCTGCACTTCGCCACCGAGAAGGAGATATCATTCTACTCGCTGGGTACTTCCTAGAACAAGCGAGACGAAAACTTGGGATAGTACAAATCAAACTAAACAAAGAAGCTCAACACGTACTGTCTCGCTACAACTGGCCAGGTAATGTTCGTGAACTAGAGCATGTCATCAATCGCGCGGCGTTAAAAGCTCGAGCAAGAGTGGGAAGCACTAAATTGATTTCGGTCTCAACTGAAGATATAGGTGATTTACATGCTATGCCAATGGATACTGATACAATACCAAGTTCCCAGCCTTTTCATATGCCAGAGACACTGTTATCCAAAGGGCTACGCGAATCGACAGAAGATTATCAAAGGCAATTGATCACCCATGCTCTTACAGAAGCACAATTTAATTGGGCCAAAGCGGCCCGACTACTAAAGACTGACAGAGCCAATCTTACTCGACTTGCTAAAAGACTTGGGCTAACGGTGACAAAGCAACACAAGATCAGTACTCATTAAAAGTGATCTTGGGTACAATACTCGCATCAAATATCATGCTGTAAGGAATAATATGAAGTTTGTTCGCTGGTTCTTAGGCCGTCTTATCTTATTATTTAATTTTATTTTTACTCCCAAAGGGTTAAAACGCTCTGACCAAGCTCAACAGGAAGTCAACGAGAAAGCCAAAGCATTAGCATTATACCAATTCGAAGCCTGCCCTTTTTGTGTCAAAGTCCGCAGAGCAATGAAACGCCAATCAGTCAATATTGAGCTACGTGATGCTAAAGCAAGTTCACAATATAGGAAAGAACTTGAACTAGGAGGAGGAAGAGTAAAAGTACCCTGTCTAAGAATAGAAAGAGAGGGCAAAGTTAAATGGATGTATGAGTCGTCTGATATCGTCGCGTATTTGGAAAAAGAATTCGCATAGCGCCTATAAAGGAGAGGTTACATGGAAGTAGTGGCTCTAGACATAAGTAGCATCAAGGCAATCGTCTTTGATTTAGATAACACTCTTGTAAGCTCTAGCCTAGATTTCAACTGGCTGAGGTCGCAAATTGGTTGCCCAAAAGAGGTTGATTTACTCACTTTTATTGAACAACTCAATTGCTCTCAGTCAGCGACCGTCGCTAATCAAATAATATTAGATCATGAACTCGATGATGCCAATCATTCAACCCCTATGCAAGGTTGTCATGATCTGCTTAGCTTTATTGAAAAGCACCGCCTTCATACTGCGATCATTACACGTAATTGTCTTGAAGCATCCTTGCGTAAAGTCGAACACAATAAGTTGAATATATCGCGTATTATTAGTCGAGAGCACTTCCCTCCTAAGCCTGCCCCAGATTCGTTGTTATCACTGGCCGACGAATGGGGGTTGGATTCACATCAAGTTCTTTATGTGGGAGACTACGTCTACGATTTACAAGCAGCTAGTAATGCGAGTATGCCTTCATGTCTCGTTACTCATGGCCATTCCAATACATTCTCTCATCACGCCTCAGTGACGGTAACTGAACTAGACGAACTACTCACTCTATTGGTAAAAAGTCAGGTTAACCTACCACAAGCAGATTAGGCAGGATTTACTGCAAATTAAACAATAAGATAGGTGACGATTTTACAATAACATCGTATGATTCTGTGTACTAGTTTTCCAATAAGATAATTATGGCTTCGAACTCCCATCATCCTATACAAGGCGCGAGCTGGATGCTCACCGCAGGCCTCGCATTTGCTTTGGTTAATAGTCTTGCTCAAATTGCCAGTATTAAGTTTGGATTGTCTTCTACTACCGTCGCATTCGTCCAATATGCGATCGCGCTAGTAGCAATTCTTCCTTATCTTATCAGCCTTGGCATTCGACAGTCTTTGCAAACAAATAACCTAGGTTGGCATATATTTAGAGTCTTTCTTTCAGTCATTGGCATCCAGCTCTGGCTGTGGGCTCTTGCTTACCCGGTACCTATTTGGCAAGGTATTGCCTTACTAATGACATCTCCACTTTTTGCTACAATAGGCTCAGGCCTGTTTCTAAAAGAACAAGTAGGGATAGCAAGATGGGGAGCGACATTATCTGGCTTTATCGGTGCCATGCTTATCTTAGAGCCTTGGGCAGATGACTTTAGCTGGGCAGCATTACTCCCTATTGGGGCTGCATTCTTTTGGGCCTGTTACTCCTTGATGGTAAAGAAGTTGTCCTCTGATGACTCACCATCAACTATGGTGGTCTATTTGCTTATTTTAATCACACCATTTAATCTCCTACTTGCCATCCCCGAATGGCAAACACCAAAAGGAGGGTCCATCTGGCTAGTACTTATTTGCGCTGGAATGCTTACGGCTTTAGCTCAATGGGCAATTGTCAAAGCCTACTCCGTCGCCGATGCGTCATTTGTTCAGCCTTTTGATCATGCCAAATTACCTCTCAATGTCTTAACTGGCTGGATTGTATTTAGCTGGGTTCCGCCTGGAAGACTGTGGTTAGGAGCCGCAATTATTATTGCATCTGTTGCTTTTATCACTCAATGGGAATCAAAAAAATCTCGCGAGCTGAAATAAATATTAGCCAATCCCGTTCTATTAATTAAAGATATATTGGGGAGAAAGCTCTATGACAGATCCAATCAAATTAACACTGTACCGCTGGGGTGGAAGTTGGGGACCATTTAGCGTCAAAATTCCATGTGGAGAATGCACGTTAACTAAAGATATTCTCAAAGACACGTTTGAGAATGAATTATCCAATGTTCCCGTCGAACTAGAAGTTAAAGACTGGTTATCTCATTGGTGGGAGCCACTTAAAGTCGGGGCTTGGCATGCGCCAATCCTAATGGTTGAAGGTAAAGTAGTCAGCCAAGGCGAAGCATTAAACCGCGGAGTGTTAGTTCAGTCTGTCATAAAAGAGTGGACAAAACGCGACACGCTGAAAGGCAACATTGTTTACGGTAAAGCGACCTGCCCATATTGTGTAAAAGCAAAAAAATTACTCGATGATGCTGGTGTTGAATACCAGTACTACGATGTTGTTAAAGACAGTGCAGCACTATATAGAATGATCCCTGAAGTCAAAGCAATCATTGGTGAGAAAACGCCAGTCACTGTGCCACAGATATGGCTTGATGGTCAGTATATTGGTGGGGCAGATAACCTGCCAGCGTGGCTTGAAGAAAAAGGGCTAAACAAAGTACCAGATAATGTGGTTAATATGGAAAGTAGCCAAGGCTCTGCGAGTTAACTTAATTAAGCCCCCATCTTTGGGGGCTTAACTGTTTCATTTATCGCTTAGGCTGCTGAAAAGTTTTACCTGCCGCTTGATAAGTATCTTTGCGTTTAACATCAAACATCACATCAAAGAACCAAGCAACAAATCGAATCACATCATCACCTTCATTCATGATATGTTCGACATACTCTTGCTCTTCACCTTGCTCATTTTGCTCAGTGGTCACATGATAAATGCGACGCTCTCCTTCGACCTCAGCTAGCGAAAACTGCCCTACCAACGAAAGTGCAGCTTGAGCCACTTCTTCATCCTGATTCGATTTGAGTAGTTCTAGCGCTTGTGGCAAACCTTCTTGTTTGCATAGTACAGTTACTAACTCAGAAAATTCTTTATGTTCCATCGTAGACCTTTAACGCGTGTCGACATTAGTGAACGCATTGTATCAGGGAGTTTATGCCTTTCAAGCAAACTCTTGACGGGCAACTGTCTTTATCCGACTTGTGTATAAAGCAATACCCATAGCACCAGCACAAATAAGATAAAATGCACCTAATGCCACACTGCTTTGTATCCAAGTCTCAACCAAATACCCTCCTAATAATCCAGCTAGGCACATTTGGATTGCACCTGTTAATGCAGAAACAGCCCCAGCTTGCCTTTTATGTGGTGCAAGCAGCATAGCGATAGAAATTGGAAAAGATAAGCCTTGAGCGACCACCATCCAAGTAAAAGCCCAAATAATATTAAATAGTGTCAAATCAGTCGCGGTTAGCCACACTCCTGAAGCGACTATGATACAAATGGCTAAGGCTAGAATTTTACGTGAACTCATATAGCGGTTAAGAACATTTAATGCCAAAGTTCCAGCTAACAAACCAGCAGAGGGGATCACCATTATGCTTCCATACTGAGCCGCCGTTAACCCCAGTTCGTGCTGAAGAATAAATGGCATCACAGACAGAGAAACGACACAGGCTAGGTAAGTGATCCAATTATAACTGGCACTGCAGAGCACCTGTTTGCTTTTAATCAAGTAGGCATAGTTAGATGTCACCTTGCTGATGCTAAATTTTGTTCTGCCATAAGTCATGGTTTCAGGAAGTATGTAATAACCTAAAACAAAAGTGGCAGCCAAATAACCAATCACAAAAACAAAGACAGCTTCCCACCCAAAATAAAAGGCTATCCAGCCACCAAGCACGGGTGCAAGTACTGGCATTATCGAAGCCGCAACCGATACATAAGATAATGCCTTGGTTAATTCTCGGCCATCATAGCAATCACGTAACACACTGCGCCCCAGCACAGAAGCGCTACCAGAGCCTAGCCCCTGTAAAAGACGGCCCAACACCAAGATCCAAATGTTATGAGCAAACAAAATACATAGAAGAGTACCAATCAGATATATTCCTTGGCCAAGCAAAAATACGGGTCTACGGCCAATCGAGTCGGATAAAGGACCATAAAAGAGCTGCGAAACACCAAAACCGATAAGAAATAGAGTGACTAAAAGTTGCACATCGGACTGACTAATTTGTAACGCTTTGCTGATCATGGGTAAAGAAGGAAGATAAATACTCACTCCGACCTGTCCGGTCGAAATAATAAGCATCGCCATTAATATCGGCACTTTTTTCATTTCAATACCTCATACTTTTGATGTGCAACTAAGTTTAAGCTAAGTGCCAAGTAATGATAATATCTTCAATTGGAAACTAATTAATTCCTAGTGGGAATGAGTAAGACAAATATGGATTGGATTCAAAGTGTTCAAAGTTATATTCGCGTAGTCGATGAAGGTAGCTTTAACGGTGCCGCTCGTAAGATGAATACCACCAGCTCGGCGATAAGCAAACGTGTCCAATGGCTTGAAGAAAGAATAGGTGTTCAACTTTTAAAGCGTACCACTCGCAGTGTAACTCAAACCGAAGCTGGTGCTCTTTTCTATCAAAGAGCAAAAGTACAATTGGAGGGGTGGCAATCCGTTGTTGATGAGACCCGTTCGGTTAACCAAACCCCTGCAGGGCTGTTAAAAATCGGCGCAACCATTGCCGTTGGTTCTAAATTCTTAGTTCAATACCTTGATGACTTTCTGCAAATGTATCCAGATATTCGAATACAGTTGATCACCACCACTCCAGGGCAGTTACCAGAGCTGAGTTTAGATTTGTTTATCAGTCGTGAATTAGAGCAACTGAACTCTCTTAGCTTTAAAGCCTCTGCGCTTTTTGAACATAAGGCTGGATTCTACGCTTCCCCTGCTTACCTTGAAAAGTATGGTGAACCACAAACCATATCTGAACTTGCAAATCACAATATACTCATTTGGGGAGAAAGGCCACAACGAGAAGTAAAGCTCAATAACGGAAAAAGAATTGTGCTGTCAGGCAATCTCGCCACCACAAATCCTGAAGCCCTTTTCTATGCAGCAAAAAATGCTATGGGAATACTCATCTCAAATGATGTGATGATAAAAGACGAGTTAAATACAGGTGCTCTACGGAGAATTTTACCGTCTACCACTACCGACGAGACCACGGTTTACGCCTACTACCCTAAATTGGATTACCAACATACTAGAACAAAACTATTTCTAGATTACCTGAAACGTCGACTCCTTGATGAATAGATAGGATCTAACAGAGAAAAAAGATCCAAACTAAAATTTGAATTAATATGCGACCTGTACCATATTTAAACGTGACATTAGCAATAAATAAGTGATTTAAATCACGGCTAAGTAGGTAGTTCAAATGGCTAGGACACCAGTACAGGCGACATCCATTGATATGGATATCCTGAACTTCACGTTACAACTTGATGGCACCGATTTGCTCAATCAAGTGACTGGGGTATTGCATCAACATTTCAAAACATACTCTACCTGTATCGTGGAAATAGATAAATTTAATTCCAACGGCTATTGCTTAGCACAAGCCTGTTATAATTCGAATAATGTCCCCATTTCCTACTCGCTAAGGAATACGCCTTCATTTCGCGTCAGCCATTCTGAACTTGATTACTTACTATATTCTCACAAAGTCACTTCTCAATTTCCTGATGACCCCTATCTACGTGAACATAGTATTGAAGCTTATATAGGTATCCCACTAAAAACTGCTTCTGGTGAAATACTTGGCGTCCTATTATCAACGTTCAAACGGCCTATCCAATCACCTGATAAACTGATTTATTACCATCTACTTTTTGCCAATATGGTGGTACATAGTCTACGAGTAAAATGGCTTGCGGCTCGTTCTGATAGCCTTGTTAGACAACTTAGTTATGAAGTTTCTCATGATAATCTGACTGGCCTGCTTAACCGGAGTTACTTAACCGATAAGCTTGAACGATTGTCTGAGTCTTACTCAGGTTACTTAACTCTGGTGTATCTAGATATCGACTGTTTCAAATCAATTAACAACTTATATGGACAATATATCGGCGACCAAGTGCTAAAGTTTGTTGCACATTCCATTGAGTCCTCCTTGCATAACAGACAGCTCGCTTTTCGGATCTCTGGAGATGAATTTGCATTTATAACCTATGCCAATGATCCAATTGAAGTGTGCCACTCAGTGTTAGCAAAATTAGAGCTAGGCTATCAAGATCCTGCACATAACTTGAAAATAAGTATTAGCATGGGAGTTGCTATTAAATCAGGCCCTAGAATCACTGCTGATCAGTTGATCCTCAATGCTAGTCTTGCATTGAAGGATTGTAAGCAAAAGAGAAATACGCAGATACGATGTTATGACACTGAGCTAAGCACTCGATACTATAGACGTACACGAGTTATTGATGCTTTGCGCCAAGAGCTCACACCAAGACGCAATACCGAGAGCGAAATTTACGTCGTGGCCCAGCCTATTGTGAAACAAGGCCAAGAACAATGGAATTACTTTGAAATCCTAGCTAGGTGGAATAGTGAGTCTCTCGGCGCTGTCTCACCCGCAGAATTTATTGAAGCGGCCGAACAATCGGGGTTAATTGTCGATTTAGGCGAGAGGATAATTCAACTGGCTTGCCAAACCAAAAAACAACTGGAAGCCAACTTGGGCTACACTGTCAGGCTTGGGATTAACTGTAGCGCTCATGAGCTCAGTAATCCCCATCGTTATCTGTCACATCTTACCTCTACCATAAAAAAACATGGCTTCCAGGCTGAAGAGTTCACCATCGAACTCACCGAAACTGTAATGTTGTCGCAAGAAAGCGAAATCGGGCATATTCTCAATCAAATGCGACAGCTCGGGTTTTGTGTCGCACTTGATGATTTTGGAACTGGATATTCAAGCCTTAACTATATCCATCGTTATCCAATAGACTGCATCAAGATTGATGCGAGCTTTATCCGTGATTTAATAAGTAACTCAACCTCAGAGCGTTTAGTTTGGTTAATCATCCAACTTTCGCAGCAACTCAAAGTTGACTTAGTAGCAGAAGGGGTCGAGACACAGCAAGTCGTTGATAAACTGCACCAAATGGGCTGTACACAAATCCAAGGCTATTATTACTCTCGCCCAGAAAAACCGGAAATTATAATTGAAGCACGGAATAATCTTGGTTCAGGTAAACCACCAACCCAGGCCATCACATGTTAAATATCACTCAAAGCCGTATTTAATCTTGCGTCAGTAATAGTGGCTATTGGTTAGCAACTTACAAACTCGTGGCGTGGTAAGTGAACTAATGTCTTGGTTTTGAGTGAGCCGAGTCCGGATATCAGTACTCCTAACCTTTACTATCTCAGGGCAAGCCATTACAGACCAAGCTTCGAGAATTTTGTCCGCTTGATAAAATTTACCAAAATTAAATAGGTTGTCGGGGCCAATCACAAAAGTAAGATGGTCGTCAGGGTATTCGTTTTGAGTCTCCTTTAACACCGCATAAGTGGTAACGCTCTTTTCAGGTTTATAGAGACGTTCCTCTATACGGCTTAACTCGACATTTTTGAGCGACAAGTCTTTTATGAATGCTTCTAGCAATTCACATCGCTTGCTATAATCAAGCATCTCTTTACCCCAAGCATGACTGATACTGGGTACCAAGAGAACTCGATCAAAGTTGGTTAATGACTCAATAACACTCTGGTGGCCAATACTAGGTGGATTAAAAGCACTGCCAAACACCGCAATTTTGTTCATTTTTTTTCCTGATAGCCGTGAATTCACTGTTCGTAGTTTTCTAAACTGTTCATTGAGGTATGATATTACTATTATTTCGTAAAATCATGCTTGCAGGAAGAAAACCTATGGAACAGCAAATCCGCGATGAAATGCGTGTACTGCCGTCAATTGATCCTCAATTTGAAATCTCACGCCGTGTTGAATTTATTAAAAATAAGCTCAAAGATGCGCGATGCAAGGCATTAGTGCTAGGCATCAGTGGTGGTGTGGACTCAACCACCTGTGGCCGCTTGGCACAAATAGCGGTTGATGAACTCAATAACGAAACCGATGCAGGTTATCAGTTCATCGCGGTTCGCCTGCCTTACGGCGAGCAAAAAGATGAAGATGAAGCTCAAATTGCCTTAGAGTTTATTCAGCCTACTCATTCAGTATCTGTCAATATAAAGCCTGGCGTAGATGGCTTGCATGCTTCTTCTCAACAAGCTTTAACCAATACTGGCTTAATGCCCGCTCAGGCTGCTAAAATTGACTTTGTCAAAGGCAACGTTAAAGCTAGAGCCAGAATGGTCGCCCAATATGAAATAGCAGGCTATGTTGGTGGCTTAGTTTTAGGCACAGATCATTCTGCAGAAAACATTACTGGCTTCTATACAAAGTTTGGCGATGGCGCATGTGACTTAGCACCTCTTTTCGGTCTAAGTAAACGTCAAGTTCGAGAACTAGCAGACACCCTAGGAGCACCTAAGGTTCTGGTAAACAAAACGCCCACAGCAGATTTGGAAGAGCTCGCTCCTCAGAAAGCAGACGAAGATGCACTCAGCCTCAGTTATGATCAAATTGATGATTTCCTTGAAGGAAAACCCGTTTCACAAGATACGGTCGACCGCTTAATCTCCATTTACAAAGCAACACAACATAAACGGCTACCAATTCCAACCATTTACGACTAACTCGGGTCTTCTCCCAAACTAGAAACAGAGCTTATTTGCAACCAAATAAGCTCTTATAATAACGGCAGACAATGATCGGCTGACCTAAGATCCGTAACTTGAAGCCCTGTCCAAACGAGAATCACGAAAATAGTTTGATAGCATCATCAGGGCCATTATCGCAGCCAAAGATTCTGAGAATAAAGTCGTCAACCAAATACCGTTTATCGGCAGATACTCTGGGAGAAAACACATGCCAACAATGACAAAGATAAATCCACGAGATAATGCCAGTACCGTCGCACGTTTTGGTAACGCAATAGCTTGAAATAAATTGGCAATCACTATATTAAACCCCATCAGGGGCACAGCGAAAAAATAGTAAGTTAATGCGGTCGTCGCCAGTGGTATCAACTGGCTCGAGTCTCCCAAGTATAACGATGCAATCTCAGAAGCAAATAGCCAGATGATGATGAGAAACAAACTGCCACTAATAATCGCAACCTTTAGACCTAATCTTAAAGTTTGCTCAATTCTCAGTTGGCGGTTTGCTCCGTAATTGAAACTCATAATCGGCTGGCAAGCTTGTCCTATAGCGACCATAACAAATAACGCAAACACCCCAAGATTAGTGTTTAGTCCGAAAGCAACAACATAACTCTGATCAAACTGAGTCAAAAGAGTGTAATTAAACAATATTATCGTTATCGCAGTGGCTATTTCGACACAAAACGACGGTACTCCCATCGCGAGAATATCTCTAAACTTGCTAATACCGATTCCCTCAAAGCTGAGCGTTAAGTTGCCTTTTCCACGCATAAAATGGCTCAAAAGAGTCAGTAACATAAGTACCTGAGAAATAATAGTGCCATAAGCTGCTCCTTCAATACCCATACCCATTTTGATAATAAATAAATAGTCAGCTAACAGATTTACTACTGCTCCAGCAGACATTGCATAGGTCGCTAGTTTGGGGTTAGAGTCATGGCGAACAAAACAAGATAAAACCCAGACACAAGAATAGAGCGTAAAGAAAGGTAGCATAATGAAAAGATACTCACCTGCTAGCTGAGCGATCATGCCGGAGGCGCCGAGTAGTATCAAAAGTTCATCAAGACAACTGATAGCTGCTGTAGTCGTTATTGAACTGAGGATAAGAATAAGTAGGATAGACTGACTAAACCAAGTTTGAGTTGTTCGTGTCTTTCCCTTGCCTATAGCTATCGACATCTTCGCCGCACCGCCAATCCCTATCAACATCGCAAATGCAGTAAAAACAGAGAACACAGGCATTATCAGAGCAAGAGCACCAAGCCCCTCTGCCCCAATTACTATACCTATTATTAAACCATCACCCATGATAAACAGAGACTTAATAAGCATCCCTGCCAAGGCAGGCCATAAATACAGATAAAAGGAAGTGGAGATTGAATCCTTGTCTAAATTAACTGACATATCGCTAATAATTCCAAATAGTTGAGAATGTAGTTAGGTATTATCAGCACGCGTAAGGCTTACATAAATGGATTCACTGCTTATTTTCTTGCATTATTAGAACATTTAAGGCGGAAGTTAGTAGGAGTTTCACCGGTTTGACAACGATAGAACCGACTAAAGTAAGCTGGGTCAACGAAACCTAAATTGAAAGCAATTTTCTTGATGCTCTTCTTAGAGAAAGTCAGCTCTCTATTGGCTTCCAACACCAGACGATCATGTATGAGTTGAGTGACTGACTTTCCCCTATCTCGTTTAGTGAGTTCATTAAGCCTTTTGGGTGTCAGCGACAATTGAGCGGCGTAAAACTCACTCTGTTTTTCTTGTTTATAGTGTTTGTCTATCAGCTCAACCAGCCTCGTCACTCTTCTATCATAAACCTTCGTGCTGCTCTCAGATGGTTTAGCATATCGAATTAAGTAACACATAAAACTGGTGACCAGCGACTCTACTAAACCCCAATCGCAATCTGGTCGTTTACACTCTTCACTGAGTAGTGAAAAAATAGACTCCAAGTACACTATACCCTGAGGAATCCCCTGATAATTTAGATAAAAATCATCAAGTTAAGGTAGATGCA
>NZ_JAYQDQ010000076.1:0-19490 GCF_038138445.1 Vibrio sp. | reverse complement strand
CTTCTGGAGCGTTATCGATTGATGCGAAGTCTTTCGCTTCACCGCCGTACACTTTAGCTAGAGTAGTACAGATTGCAGCAGTTAGAGTTGTTTTACCGTGGTCAACGTGGCCGATAGTACCAACGTTAACGTGCGGTTTAGTACGTTCAAATTTTTCTTTAGACACGATCGTGTTCCTTCCTAGTTATGATTCGCCGCGAACGTTATTGATCACGACGCGCCAGAATTTGCTATTTTATGCGCCAACGTCCGTCAGCGCAATATTTGGACGTATTGATCTTCAAAAAAGTCTTGCTATTTTTAAAGGTTAATACGTTTTTATTAGTAACCACGCTCTGCAATGATTGCTTGGGCAAAGTTTTTCGGCACTTCTGCGTACTCATTGAACTCCATCGAGTAAGATGCACGACCTTGAGTTGCAGAACGCAAGTCTGTTGCGTAGCCAAACATTTCAGACAGAGGTACTTGAGCGCGAATGATCTTAATACCCGCCACGCCTTCATCCATACCTTCAATCATGCCGCGGCGACGGTTTAAGTCACCAACAACATCACCCATCCAATCTTCAGGGGTAGTTACTTCGACATTCATCATTGGCTCTAGAAGTACAGGTTGTGCTTCTAATGAACCCTTCTTAAATGCCATTGAGCCGGCGATCTTAAACGCCATCTCGTTAGAGTCAACATCATGGTAAGAACCATCAAACAGGGTTGCTTTTATGTCTAGCACTGGGTAACCCGCCAGAACACCACTGTTCATTTGTTCTTCGATACCTTTCGCTACCGAACTGATGTATTCCTTCGGAACCACACCACCCACAATTTCGTCAACAAAGACAAAACCTTCGCCAGGTTCAGACGGCTCCAGTTTGATCCATACGTGACCATACTGACCACGACCACCAGA
This sequence comes from Vibrio sp., assembly GCF_038138445.1. GTDB lineage: Bacteria > Pseudomonadota > Gammaproteobacteria > Enterobacterales > Vibrionaceae > Vibrio. The sequence goes on along the minus strand of NZ_JAYQDQ010000076.1, from coordinate 18,584 downwards.
TTGACGTACAAATTTACCTTCCACTTCCGCACTGCCACGGATAGTTTCTCGATAAGCCACCTGAGGTTTACCAACATTACAGTCAACGCTGAATTCACGTTTCATGCGATCAACAATGATATCAAGATGGAGTTCACCCATCCCAGAGATCAGTGTTTGACCTGTTTCATCGTCCGTTTCAACTCTGAAAGATGGATCTTCTGCAGCAAGCTTACCAAGTGCAATACCCATTTTTTCTTGGTCGGCGACAGAGCGAGGCTCGACCGCAATTTGAATAACCGGATCTGGGAACTCCATACGTTCCAAAATCACCTTATGGTTTTGATCACATAAGGTATCACCCGTTGTCACATCTTTCAGGCCAATTGCCGCAGCAATATCACCAGCACGAACTTCTTTAATCTCATCACGCTTATTAGAGTGCATTTGTACAATTCGGCCAAAACGCTCTTTCTTTTGCTTAACCGAGTTGTACACCGCATCACCAGAGTTAACCACACCTGAGTAAACTCGCATGAAAGTTAACGTACCTACAAATGGGTCCGTTGCTATTTTAAACGCTAGTGCTGCAAAGGGTTCGTTGTCGTCTGCATGACGCTCAACTTCGTTGTCTTTTTCATCAACACCTTTAATAGCTGGTACGTCAATTGGAGACGGTAGGTATTCAACAACCGCATCCAATACCGCTTGTACACCTTTGTTTTTGAATGCACTGCCACATGTAGCCAGAACAATTTCATTATTAAGTGTACGTGTACGTAATGCCTGTTTTATCTCAGCTTCAGACAACTCACCTTCTTCAAGGTATTTATCCATTAGCTCTTCACTTGCTTCTGCTGCTGACTCAACAAGGTTGTTGCGCCACTCTTCTGCAAGTTCAGCCATATCTGCAGGAATGTCTTCATAGGTGAAGGTAGTACCTTGATCTTCGGCATTCCAATTGATCATTTTCATTTTAATCAGATCAATGACGCCCTTGAAGTCATCTTCCGCACCAACGTTGAGTTGAATTGGTACAGGGTTAGCACCAAGACGTTTTTTGATTTGATCGACGACACGCAGAAAATCAGCACCCGCACGATCCATCTTATTAACGAAAACCATACGAGGAACATGATACTTATCAGCCTGACGCCAAACAGTCTCTGACTGAGGTTCTACACCTGATGAACCACAAAATACAACAACAGCGCCATCAAGCACACGTAAAGAACGCTCAACTTCGATAGTAAAATCAACGTGTCCAGGAGTATCTATGATATTGATGCGGTGATCTTGGAATTGAGCTTCCATACCACGCCAAAAAGTGGTGGTTGCTGCAGAGGTGATTGTAATACCACGCTCTTGTTCTTGTTCCATCCAGTCCATGGTGGCAGCACCATCGTGAACTTCACCAATTTTGTGAGATAGGCCAGTATAGAAAAGAATACGTTCACTTGTAGTGGTTTTACCCGCATCTACGTGGGCAACGATGCCAATATTTCGGTAGCGCTCAATAGGTGTTTTACGAGCCACGGTTGAATCCTCTTGAATTAGGGACTATTGCTATTGCTAGTCTCGCCTTACTTAAATGACACTATGTCAGTTTTCAGCGCGCTAGATATAGCAATAGTTCCTAAGCTTACGCATAGGAACTAGAGTAGTACCGCGAGGAGTCTCGCGGCACTGAAAGGTATTACCAGCGGTAATGAGCAAACGCTTTGTTCGCTTCTGCCATACGGTGAACGTCTTCACGTTTCTTAACAGCAGTACCTTTGTTGTCTGCGGCATCTAGCATTTCAGCAGCTAGGCGAGCAGCCATAGATTTTTCACCACGCTTACGCGCAGCTTCAACTACCCAACGCATAGCAAGTGCATTACGACGAACAGGACGCACTTCTACAGGAACTTGGTAAGTTGAACCACCCACACGGCGAGATTTAACCTCTACCGCAGGACGAACATTTTCAAGAGCTTCTTCAAATACAGCTAAGTGATCTTTACCAGATTTCTCAGCCATAGTGTCTAGTGCAGTGTAAACAATTTTCTCTGCAGTAGATTTTTTACCGTCAACCATAAGGATGTTAACGAATTTTGCCAGCAGTTCTGATTTGAACTTAGGATCTGGAAGGATCTTACGCTGACCAATGACGCGACGACGTGGCATGGTATTTCTCCGTTGTCTTATTCTTCAGGTTATCCAAAACTTTTCAGTTTCTTCAAAAATTAATAATGAATTTTTGGTGTTTGGCCTTACTTAACGCTTCTTTATAACAAGAAGGGCATTAAGACTTAGGACGCTTCACACCGTACTTAGAACGACCTTGTTTACGGTCATTAACGCCTGCACAGTCAAGTGCACCACGTACAGTGTGGTAACGCACACCAGGAAGGTCTTTAACACGACCACCACGGATTAGAACAACCGAGTGCTCCTGAAGGTTGTGACCTTCACCACCGATGTACGAAGTTACTTCGAAACCGTTTGTCAAACGTACACGACAAACTTTACGAAGTGCTGAGTTAGGTTTTTTAGGTGTAGTAGTGTAAACACGAGTACATACACCACGTTTTTGTGGGCACGCTTCTAGTGCTGGCACGTTGCTTTTAACAACTTGCTTAGCACGAGGCTTACGTACCAACTGGTTAATAGTTGCCATTAACTAGCTCCTGAATTACTTGAAAGTAAGCTTTGTGAAAAATCTATCCCCAATCATCAAAGACAATTAGGGACGCAAAATTCTATTAAGCAGTGAGATGTGTGTCAAGAAATATACGAATCTTTTTTATCCAACTCTGATGAATCTTGATAAAGCTTGCTTGATAACGAAAAGAAGAAGTGAGATCAGTTCCAAGTAAGGGAGGTAGAACATTCAGCAGTGAGTGTCACAAAACCATCATAATCAACAATATTCACTGATGGACTGACTCGGTTAAAGATGCCTCTCGCCTCTAAATCACTTTGAAGTACAAAGGTATTCAAATTTTTTAGTATCGGGAAGGTTTTATGTAGCGGATTTACTGCATACACTGCATCTTGAATGAGCAGCAAAACGTCATTATCTGCGTACACTTTTCTTACTTCTTCCAGTGCTGTTATTGATTTAACAATATGTAACATAACAATCCTAAAATGAGAGAAGTTTGTCTGAGCAATGGATCTGCGATTTAATACCGTCAGCATCTAACCTTTGAGCATCGATAACAAGATCGGCCTGTTGCAGCCCTCTTTCTAATAAAGAATCGCGACAAACAAACACTTGCTCAATATCATAAAGCTCAAACAGCTTAAGCATAGGCGCATAGTTTTTACTGAGTATATTTTGGGTTTGCTGACTAGCTAGCAATTGGTAAACACCATCGCCAATAAATATCACTCGAATATTTTCACAATAAGCAGAAGCGGCCAAAAGAGCATCCACCCCTTCACGCCCAGACGCACAGCCATGTGGTGCGCTCCTAAATATATACGTCAACGAGCTCAAAACTGCACCACTCTATCTTGCGTCAACATCGCTTCGGCTAAACTGCCAAGCCCTGCTTGTTCAAAGCCTTCCGCAAGATTATTTTGCACAAGATTGTGCTGATTTGCTTCATCTTGACTAACCACACCACGGCGCAATGCCGCAGCCACACAAGTTTCCAATCGTATGCTGTGCTTTTGGGCTAATGCTTGCCACGCCTTAACGAGGTTGAATTCATCATTTGCCGGTACAGTTAGTGACGATCCATTAGTTACACCATCTTGGTAGAAAAACACACTCACTAAATGATGGCCCTGATTGATTAAGCTAGCAGCAAACTGGTATGCAGTGCGTGCAGATTGGTCTCCATACACTGAGCCATTAACCACTAGGGTATAGGTTAAAGGATTCAACTCTCCTCATCCTCTGTTTTGCGCTGACGGATATAAAGATAAACCGTGTGTTTCGAAATATTCAGCCTGTCAGCCACCCGATTAATTGCATCTTTAATATCAAAAATACCTTTAACGTATAACTCCATGACAATTTGGCGGTTTTTGGTGTTATTCGATACGGATTTATCGGCATTGATTTCTTCGATGGTCCGCTCAACCGTTTTATCGACCAATTCTTCAACATCGCTGGCAAAGTTCACAGAAGATGCAGCTTGTTTAGCTTCTTCTGATGGCATGAAAGATTGCAACACCTGAGAGAAAGGTGTATCGAGGTTGACGTTAACGCATAGCAAGCCTATCACTCGATTTTCACCATTACGGATGGCAACGGTGATCGATTTCATTAAGACGCCACCTTTGGCACGAGTGAAATAAGAACGCGAAAAGTTACGCTCTGAACCTTCGATATCACGCAGCATCTTTAATGCAAGATCAGTAATCGGCGAACCTACCTGACGTCCAGTATTTTCACCATTAGCAATTTTGATTGCCGAGGTATTAAGATCTTCCAAGGAATGGAGCACGATTTCACAAAATGGGCCAATTAAACTGGCAATCCCATCCACTACTGCCTCATAAGATCTGAGAATAATCTTATCATGCTCACTAAATGGCATCACATTGACCGATTCCATTTCAAGTAACATATCCGTATTAACTGTTTCTGTAGTTGTCACTTTTTAAGCCTTAGAGCGAAAAATCAACAAATTGGTGTAAGTTTATCAGAAAATTTGAATCGAATACCTAGCGACACCACCATCTAGTGATTTAGAACAAATTATTCATCAGACAAAAACAAAAGGCCTGACAAAATCAGGCCTTTATTTCGTGAAAAACTGAGGTTACTGAATCGCTTGCTCCGCTTCTTCAGCATTATCGATTTTTAGTAGCTCTACTTCAAATACCAGCGTTGAGTTTGCAGGGATACTTGGCGTATCTTGCTCTCCATAAGCTAGCTCTGGTGGGATAACAAATTTGTACTTAGAACCTACAGGCATGAGTTGCACGCCTTCTGTCCAACCAGAAATCACACGATTAAGTGGGAAAGTTGCAGGCTCACCGCGATCATAAGAGCTATCAAATTGTGTGCCGTCGATAAGAGTGCCTTTATAGTGCACTTGTACAGTATCTGTGTCTTTAGGTTGCTCACCTTTGGCCGGAGTCACTACCTGATATAGAAGGCCTGACTCAGTTTTCTTCACACCGTCTTGCTTAGCAAACTCTGCACGGAAGTCGTCTCCGGCTTTCTTCGCTTCAGCCGCTTTTTCCGCTGACTGCTTTTGCATGGTTTCAGCAACACGCTTATCTAGAGCTTCAAGAGCAGAACGAGTCTCTTCTTCATTGAGCTCTGGTTTGCCTTCAAATACATGCTCGATACCTTTAAGGACCAATTCTTTATCCAGATTAATACCAATCTCATTTGGCTTATCTAGACTGGTGTTTAGATAGTTTGCAAAAGAAACACCAATCGCATATGCAGCTTTCTCATCGTCTGTTTTAAACTCAACCGTCTTTACTACCGCTTGATCGGCTGCAGGTGCCGCATCTGCTTTTGTTTCATCGTCTTTTTGACAACCAACCGCTAACATTACTGTTGCTGCAAGCAGCGACACCTTAAAAATAGATTTCATTTAATTCTCCAATTAATGGCTAACCATTTGTCTTTGTGCACAAATCTGCAATTTGGACTGGTGCATGCAAGTATGTTGTACCACTATAACCAATATGCGTTTAAATTAAACGTTAACTTAAGCGGATCTTTGTAGTTAATGCGAATTATTTTTCACACTCTGTTACTTGTGTTTGTCATCTCTACGTTAAATGGTTGCTTTTTCTCCACACAGGATGACCAACGGTGGGTCATTGAGTCCCTAGGAACCACTAGCTTTGCCTTGAGTCGAGATGCACGATTTGCTTTGGTGTACTCTAAAGAACACCAACTAGTCCTATGGGATCTCAACCAAAATAAAGAACTTGCCTCTTTAGGAGAGCAAGATCCTCAAGCAAGTACTGTTTCTCGAATCCGTATATCAGATAATGGCCGATTCGCAGTCACTGCGACCCAAATAAACTTTGCGGTGTGGGATCTCGCTTGGACACAAGCACAGGGATTATGGTCCATATCAGACGGTTTAATCCGCGATATCGACATTGCCAGTAATGGCGAACAAGTTTTACTTGGTCTATCCAACGGCAAAGCCATCTACGTCAACTTAGTCACCGGAAGACGGTTAGAGTTCCTTGCACATAATGAAAAAGTCAATTCGGTCGCTTTATCACCGAATGGTCGCTACGCACTATCAGGCGGCAATGACTATACCGCCTATTTATGGGACACGCGCAACGGCCAGATTATCAGAAGCTTTAAACACGAACAGCGGATCAATCGAGTCACATTACAAAGAGATGGCTTGTTTGCTTTTACCTCAGATGGAGGAAACCAAGCCATCATCTGGGATCTTAAAACGGGTAAGCAGGTGTCCAAACTGCGCAGTTTTTCTCGCCAACTTATTTTTTCTACCGCTCGCTTTTCAGATGATGGTCAGTACCTTGTGACTGGCACTCCTTCAAGCCGGATAATGGTTTGGAATACTCAATCAGGGAAGAGGGTAGATGGATTTGAGGCAGAGCCACTAAAAGATACTCGCCCTCCGCGTGCGGTAGTGTATGATGCAGCCTTTGATGATAAAAATAGAGTGGTGTCAGGTTCATCAGCTGGGATCGCTCAAGCTTGGAAGGTAGACTATTAGTCATGACAGAAAAACACATACAAGAATTAGAAAATCGCATCAACGATCTCGAATGTCAGCTTGCTTTTCAGGAACAAACTGTTGAATCACTCAATGAAGCCTTGAGCCAGCAGCAATTACTCATCTCAAAAATGCAAGATCAGATGAAGTATGTCGTCGGGAAGGTCAAGAATATCGATTCATCAAACCTAGCGGATCCTGCGCAAGAAACACCACCTCCCCATTACTAGTTGTTAGTGAAAAACATAAGCGATCACTATCCCTGCAACCACTAAACACCCTCCTATCCTACGTAATTGGTTATCTTGCTGATCGCTGAGTTGACGAACCATATTACGCCAACCATTGGGAGCAACCAAAGGCCCTAAACCTTCGACGATCAACACCAAGCCTATTGCCAACCATAAAGAACTAGACATAGCTTTCTCTCAAAAAAGAAAGGCTCCCGCTAAGGAGCCTTTAAAAATTTATCCTAATATTACTTGGCAGCAATACCAGACGCTTTATTCATATACTGGAAGAATTCACTGTTTGGATCCAAGACTAAGATGTCACTCTTGTCACTGAAAGATTCTTCATAAGCACGTAAAGAGCGCACAAAGCTAAAGAGCTCTGGGTCTTTATTATATGCCTCAGCATAGATTTTCGCTGCCTGAGCATCCGCTCCACCTCGAGTGACTCGAGCCGTTTTATCTGCTTCTGCCAGTATGGTTGCCACTTCCAGCTCTGCTTGAGCGCGAATAACCTCTGCTTGTTCACGTCCTTGAGAACGGAATTGGCGAGCTACTGACTCACGCTCAGCACGCATACGATTATAGATCGACTGGTTGATACTATCTGGAAGGTTTATTTTCTTCATCCGGAAATCCACTATGTGGATACCCAAGTCTTCCATCGCATCTTTACGTGTGCCATTAAGCACATTTTTCATAATGATGTCACGTTCACCATCGACCTCAAGCGCTTCTTTCGCCGCTTCAGTGGTCACTTCTTCGCTATCTGCGCTATCTGGCAGAATATCGTTATTTCGAGGACCCGAAACAATTTGCTTGATTTCACGCGCACCGATTTCAGAACGAAGCACATCGGTCACTTTACGGCCTAGTAGCGTTTGCGCTGTACCAGCATTACCGCCACCAGTTGCAAGATAGTACTGTCCAAAATCTTCAATACGCCACTTAACATATGAGTCGATCAGTACATCTTTTTTCTCAGAAGTAACAAAACGATCTGAACGGCCATCCATAGTCTGGATTTTCGCATCTAGCGTTTTTACTTTGTCGAACAATGGCATCTTAAAGTGAAGACCTGGCTCATAAATGCGCGCTATTTCATTATTGTCTTTCAGTACACGTCCGAAACGAATCACGATACCGCGCTCGCCTTCTGGAATCACAAATAGCGACATAAGAAGCAGTACTAAGCCAACAACTAATACTGGGATCATTAATTTACGCATGATTAATATCTCCCTTGACGTGACGTAGAACGAGATGACGAATCAGTATTCTGACTGTTCAATTGTGGCTCCAATTCAATTTGGTCATAGGTTGACGTCTCTTTTATCGAACGACTTTTCGCCTTAGTTTGACCTTCTCTAAGCTTATCGATTGGCAGATACAAAAGATTACCACTCGATTCAGAATCGATCAGAACTTTCGATGTATTGGCGTAGACCTTTTCCATTGTGTCTAGGTAGAGGCGATTACGCGTGACATCAGGAGATGCTTGGTATTCTGGCAATAGTTTCTCAAACTGAGCGACTTGACCCAGAGCGCCATTGACCACTCGCTCGCTATAACCTTGCGCTTCTTTAAGTAGACGCTCAGCACGACCTTTCGCTTTAGGGATAATATCGTTCTGATAGGCTTCAGCTTCACGTTTAAATCGCTGAGCATCCTCACGAGAAGCTGTTGCATCATCAAATGCATCTTTAACTTCTTCAGGTGGACGCGCATCTTCAAAGTTCACCGCAACCACTTCAATACCCATATCGTAACTGTCAACAATATTTTCCAAAGTGACTTGCGTATTCTGTCTGATTGATAAACGTCCACTGGTTAGAATGCTATCCATCAGTGAGTCACCTATCACAGCACGCAGCGCTGAATCAGTCGCTTGACGCAAGCTGTCATCAGCGTTTGTCACACGAAATAAGTATTTATATGGATCAGCCACTCGATATTGAATATCCATCGCTACCGTCACAACATTCTCATCTTTGGTCAACATAAGACCTGAAGAACGCAAAGAACGTATTGCTTGGACATTGACAGGAGTCACTTCATCGATAAACCGAGGACGCCAGTTCAAACCTGGATCAACCACACGATCATATTTTCCAAGGCGTAGCACAACACCACGCTCTGCTTCACCAATGGTATAGAAACCAGCAAAGACCCAAATAGCGATAGCGATAACCGCGATAACACCAAAACCTAGTGCTCCGCCTCCGCCACCGATAGAGGCCCCATTGCCACCTTTTCTACCACCAAACTTTCCACCCAGTTTCTGACTCAGTTTATTAAATACTTCGTCTAAGTCTGGCGGTCCTTGATCACGGCCACCTTTATTACCACGATTATTATTGCCCCAAGGGTCATTATCGCGGCCATTGTTGCCGTTATTATTACCAGGCTCATTCCACGCCATTAGAAAGCTCCATCATTTGATATGACGTTATACTGTAGCAGTCATTTAAGTAACTATAAAGTCACGAAAAACTGCCCCTTCTCTTTTTTCGAGTCTAGACCAGTCGACCTGTTGCATCCTAACATCGATCAACAAATTGCCGTCCTGATCATAGTCTTCTTGTTGAATACATTTCATTTGAAAAAATGTACTGCGCATCCGACCTTGATGTTGAGGAGGTATACGCAAATGATATTGAACCATTTGACTTGCCAACCTTTCGGTTAAAGCATCAAACAAAAGTTCAATACCCACGCCTTCCATAGCCGAAACCCAAACGGCTCTGGGAATCCCATCTTCGTCTCGTTCAATACGAGGAGATTGAGATTCAAGGCTATCAATTTTATTCATGACTAGAAGAGCTGGTACTTCATGCGCATCAATTTCTTCTAGGACTTCGTGAACTGCCACAATATTCTCACGAAACCGCTCATCACTGGCATCAACAACATGTAACAAAATGTCAGCTTCTTGAGTTTCTTGCAATGTCGCTTTGAAAGCAGCAACCAAGTCATGAGGTAAATGTCTAATAAAACCAACCGTATCCGCTAAAATAGCAGGCCCAACATCAGCAAGTTCGATTTTCCTCAAAGTAGGATCGAGTGTGGCAAACAACTGATCTGCGGCGTATACACCAGCTTGAGTAATACGGTTAAATAGGGTCGACTTACCAGCGTTGGTATAGCCTACCAGAGAAATTGTCGGAATTTGTGCTCGACTTCGAGCCCGCCGACCTTGCTCTCTCTGTTTTGCGACTTTTTCCAAACGACGCAAAATAGCTTTAATACGATCACGCAATAAACGTCGGTCTGTTTCTAACTGAGTCTCACCAGGCCCACGTAAACCAATCCCCCCTTTTTGTCTTTCAAGGTGGGTCCAACCGCGTATTAAACGAGTTGATATATGACGGAGTTGAGCAAGCTCTACTTGCAATTTACCCTCATGAGTTCGAGCTCTCTGGGCAAAAATATCTAAAATAAGCCCCGTTCGATCAAGCACTCGACACTTACACAAAGATTCCAGATTTCGTTCTTGGGCTGGCGATAGAGCATGGTTAAAAATAACGATATCAGCTCCCGACAATCGCACAAGCTGAGCAATTTCCTGAGCTTTACCCTCACCGACATAGTATTTGGGGTGTGGTGACTGACGACTCCCAGTTACAACCTGTAAGCTAGAAACACCAGCAGAAGATACCAGCATTTCAAACTCACTGAGATCTTCCCACTCCCCTTCTTGCGTGAAGTTGATATGAACAAGTACGGCTCGCTCACCGGCTTCGTAACGGTCAAACAAGCAATCAACTCCTTAAAACATAATTAATTAAGTTCAGAGTACTAATCTTCTGACTTTTCTGATTGGCGCTCACCACCCTGAGGACGTTCACCACTATGGTGACTAACTGGACGAGCAGGAACCACAGTTGAAATTGCATGCTTATAAACCATTTGGTTTACGGTGTTTTTCAGCAATATCACAAACTGATCGAAAGACTCAATCTGGCCCTGTAGTTTAATTCCGTTTACTAGGTAGATTGATACTGGAATACGTTCACGACGTAATGCATTTAAGAATGGGTCTTGAAGAGATTGCCCCTTAGCCATTTTATTTTCCTTATTTTGTAATTTTGTTCTAATTATTTAGCTAGTGGTGCGCAAAAAACTAGGTGCGCCTTTGCATCTGAGCTAAACGAATAAAAAAACACCCTGACGTTACTTGTTATGATGGCTTTAAGGCCAAAATTCAAGTAACTGAACTTTTACAAGGTGCATTCACGCAAAAGCGATCACATTATACACAGCTAAAACCATCAGATACTATGGTATTTGATACAGTTTCCAAGGCTTGTTCTATGTTTTCGCTATCTAACCAAGTTAGATCATCCCAGCTGCGTAACCAGGTAATCTGTCGCTTGGCCAACTGGCGGGTAGCACAAATACCTTTGAAGATCGCTTCATCAAGCGTGCTATTCCCCTCCAAATAGTCCCACATCTGCCGATAACCGACACAACGTATAGAAGGAAGATCAGAATGCAGATCCTGTCGAGCATGTAAACTCTTCACTTCCTCTTCAAATCCAGCTTTCATCATCTGATCAAATCTCAACTCAATACGACGGTGAAGCTCGGATCTTTCCTTGGGCGCTATCGCAAACTGTCTTACACGAAACGGAAGGCTATCACCTTTCGTTTGAGTGAGCTCAGTTAAGGTTTTACCGGAAATTCTATACACTTCCAATGCCCGAGACAATCTTTGAGGGTCATTTGGATGTATACGCTCAGCAGATACAGGGTCGATTTGCTTTAATTGATCGTGCAGTACATCCCAACCATACGTCAATGCTTCTTGTTCAATTTGCTGACGTATTTCAGCGTTTGCAGCTGGCAGTGGTGACAGACCTTCCAATAAGGCTTTGTAATACAACATTGTACCCCCAACAAGAAGTGGTATCTTTCCTTGCTGGGAAATAAGATGCATTTCTTTAAGAGCATCATGGCGAAAGTCTGCAGCTGAATAGGCTTCTACAGGATCCAAAATATCAATTAGGCGATGCGGTGCCTTTGACAGCTCATCACTATTTGGCTTAGCTGTGCCGATATCCATACCTTTATAGATAAGCGCTGAATCAACCGATATAATCTCAACCGGAAATAACTTGCGCAACCGAATCGCTAAATCCGTTTTTCCTGATGCGGTTGGCCCCATTAAAAAGAGAGCCAGTGGTAATTCTTTTGTCATAAATTCATCGCTGCAATGGTTGCAGAAAAATCAACAGGGCAAACAAATGTACGGTCGTCAAGAGGCAATCGGCCTTGCCATAGTTGTTCAATCTCTGCAATGATATGAATCGCTTCCGACAAAGTGTAGTCACTTTTAGGGCATGCAATGTGATTTGTTAACCAAGCAGATAATTGTGACAAATACGAGCCTTGCTCTACCTCTGACAACGTAGCGGCGTAAGATAACAGATCCGGCAGCAATTGTTGTAAGTTTTGTTGTCGAAGTGGTTGAGGTACACCCATCACCATAAGCGAACCAGTATTACGTTGCTTAACATCAATACCAAGTTTGACTAACTCTGGTTTGTATTGTTCAGCAGCCTGCATCTGGGTTGAACTAAGACTTAACGAAAGCGGAACAAGTAATGGCTGAGACTTCAGGTTGTCATCACCCACGCTTAACTGACCTTGAACACGGATACGTTCCGCTTGAACAAGAGATACAACCCTAGAGCCTTGCTTATCTCCCATAAGCACATATTGCCCATGAAGAACACAAATCGCCTTGCCCAGCGCCTCTATCGTTTCCCTAGCCGTGGCAATAGAGATATCACTACTTTGACATGCTGCCTTATTAGGCTCAGCAGTTAGACGTATATTATCGACACCAGGTGTTTTGAGTAGTTCAGTGTAAGCCTCAACTTGCTGTTTAGTCGGGGTAGATTCACCGTATCTATCTTGGTCTGGTGACTTATCTTTTTTCCCATACTCGCTACTACGCCAATCTTTGGTTTGGCGAGTCTCTTGAATCAGGCCTGAGTGATTATCGGGCGTAGGCTTTTTCCCGTAATCAGCTCGACCTGGGTAAGCTGGCACTTTATCAATTGCCTCATACACAGATTCACAAACTACAGCAGAGTTGCTCTCATGTAAGTTTACTTGGCCCACTTGTGTAGCTGACTCTGGTTTATGAAAAGCAGACGCATTGACTGGCGTTTTTTCGATATAAGCACTTTGTGCTAAAGCATCACTGAGCGCCTGATAAATAAAATCATGAACTAGACGTGCCTGATGAAAACGCACTTCATGTTTAGCAGGATGCACATTGACATCTACCTGAGAAGCTTCTAGCTCGATGAATAACACATAGGTAGCAAACTGCTCGGGACGCAAGCTGCTTTCATAGCTTTGACGTATTGCGTGATTGATTAATTTATCACGCATCATTCGGCCATTGACATAACAATATTGAAGATCACTTTGCTGCCGAGCACCTTCTGGAGTTGTGATCCATCCGTGTAACTTCAATCCATTATGCTCAAGTTCAATCCTAAGCATATTGCGAACAAAACCACTACCACAAACCGCAGCAATACGCTTTTCCTCTTGTACTTTTGTCTGAGCAGCACGATATTGTTTAACCAGCTTCCCGTTATGTTTGAGGTTAATCGTCACTTCAAAACGACTCAAAGCAATACGCTTGAGGAGCTCATCAATATGAGTAAACTCTGTCTTTTCTGTACGAAGAAATTTGCGCCGAGCGGGAGTATTGAAGAATAAGTCTAAAACTTCAACGGTTGTACCAATAGGATGGGCCGTAGGCTGCAACTTAACTTGCATATCTCGTCCCTCACTATAAGCAGACCATGCCTGCTCCTGTGCTACGGGACGAGACGTTAGCGTCAAACGTGATACAGAACTGATACTCGCCAAGGCTTCACCACGAAAGCCCAAGCTCATGATAGCCTCTAGATCATCAAGAGAATCAATTTTTGATGTTGCATGACGACTCAAGGCTAAGCTTAATTCGTCTTTGGCTATACCTCTGCCGTTATCCCGCACACGAATAAGCTTTGAACCACCTTTTTCAATATCAACATCGATCCGAGTCGCCCCGGAATCCAAGCTGTTTTCCACCAGCTCTTTCACAACAGATGCAGGCCTTTCTACCACTTCCCCTGCTGCAATTTGGTTTGCCAGACGAGCAGGCAAGATCTTGATAGTCATACTCAATACTACTTATTGGGAATAATCAAAATTTGCCCAACTGCAAGTTGATCAGAGCGCAAATTATTAGCTTGGCGAATAGTGCTCACACCAACACCATATTGACGGGCGATTTTACCAAGGAATTCTCCACGTTTGACTTTATGTTTCTTCAGAGGCTGATCTTTCATACTGACAGTAATACGAAGCTTTTGGCCTAACTTTAATGTATCTGAGCCTAAGTTATTTTCTCGCTTAATATCGGCAACGGATACTTTATACCGCGATGCAATCTTGCCTAGATATTCACCTTTGGCAACTTTATGCGTAATGGTTTTTGTTTCTATCGGGTTACTTAACCTAGGAACTGGCACCGCGCCTTTTGCCGCCGGAATAGTCAACACTTGCCCAATAGCCAAACTCGAGCTTTTGAGCTTGTTGGTTTGCATAATAGCTCGAGTGGTTGAGCCATATTTTTTAGCAATAACAGAAAGCGATTCACCTCTCTGTACTTTGTGTTTGATCGACTTTCCTCGATTGGCAAATAGCGTTCCCTCTGGCGGGCTAGCTTCAAAATACTGAACAATGGCTTTAGCTAAAGCTCTCGCAAGTTTGTCTTGATGGCTACGTTGAAACAATAATCGCTCTTCTGTTGGGTTAGAAATAAAGCCAGTTTCGACTAGAACAGAAGGTATATCAGGTGACTTCAACACAGCCAAGCTAGCATTGACAGGATTTTTTTTATGTAACTTGATGCCTTCCCTGCCCATTTGTTGCAGGATCTGGGTCGCGACCTTATATCCTTCTTTCTGGGAATGGCTAAATTGTAAATCTAACAAGGTTTGGCTAATGTTTTTATCGCTATTATTTTTAGCTAGAACTTCTCCTGCTCCGCCTAATAATTGCGATTGCTCTTCGTGATTTTCCACCCAGCGAGCAATTTCTGAGTTAGCACGGCGAGTATTGAGGACAAATACCGAGCCACCGCGCGGCTGAGGAGAACTAAATGCATCGGCATGAACAGAAACCAACAAATGTGCTTTATTAGTTCGAGCAATTTCAGAGCGTTTATTCAGGTTAACAAAATAATCTCCACGGCGAGTTAATACCGCTTTCATTCCGGGTACAGCATTAATCTGATTTGCAATTTTCTTTGAAATTGCCAAAGTTGCATGCTTTTCATACTTCCGAGAAGGGCCTATTGAGCCAGGATCTTCACCACCATGACCAGCATCAATAGCCACTACAATATCAGCGGTCCCAAATAGTTGCGATGCGTCGCGACTTACTTGCGGCACACTAGGCTTGGTAGATACTTGGTTTGAAGACAACGCTCCATGAGGCATATCTATCACTAATCTGTGACCATACTGCCCACCTGGAGTAGGAGCAAGCTTGAATAACTGAGGTTCAACACGATTTTTTAACTCAAGCACTAACCGGTAGGTACCCTTCTCTGGCGGAGAACTTCGCCGAATTTTCTTAAGTACAGGACTGTCTGAAACATTAATTGGTAGTTGGGTACTTAAGCTCGTTTGCTTAAGATCGACAACCAGCCTTTGAGGAGTGCTGAGTGAAAAGTAGCTATATTCAGCTTCTGAGGCCAGATCAATCACCACTCGTGTTTCATCAGGAGACGGCCAAACTCGTACGCCTTGTAAGGCATTTGCCCAGACGGAGACAGGTAAAACAAAAAGCCAAAAAGCGCAGGCAAACTTTGAGAATATATTGAATGTCATAACTCTAACTGTTCAACTAATTGAGAACCATAACCGCTATTGGCAACAAGCGTAACCATTCGCTGTTCACCGGAGTAGCTGAGCTCAATGTCTAAATCAGCGCATGGAAGTAGTCCTTCGCCTTTCTCTGGCCACTCCACAAGACAAATAGCATCAGAAGTAAAATAATCTCGAATACCCATGAACTCTAGCTCTTCAGGGTCCGACAAGCGGTAAAGATCAAAATGGTAAACCTGCCACTGAGCCAATTGATAAGGTTCAACTAGGGTATAAGTCGGACTTTTTACATTCCCTGTATGACCAAGAGCACGGACAAACCCTCGACTCAAAGTAGTTTTACCTGCCCCTAAATCCCCATGCAAATAAATGGTTGTTTGCTTAGTACATAGATTTGCCAATTGTGCCCCCAATGCAATAGTGGCATGTTCATCTTTAAGGGCAAACTGTTTCGTGGTCATGAAGATCAATCTCTACTCGGTGACGATAAAAATAAAAGAATAAGAATAGTAAACTGGGTTGGAATTATCAGACAAGGCCTGTTGTGTAAGTAAAAACCAAATTCCTGTTATTCTGGCATGAATTCTCTGTTTTGGCTGCTAGATTCAATAAAAAAGATCCGATAAGATCCGCCTCCCGTTTCACAGAGCTATTAGAATGAACTATCAAGAACTAGCAAACAAGATCAAAGTCTGGGCAAAAGAGCTTGGTTTTCAAAAAGCGGGAATTAGTGATGTCGACTTGCGAGAGCATGAATCAAGCTTACAAAGTTGGTTGGATGCTGGATACCATGGAGAAATGGATTGGATGGCTCGCCATGGCATGAAGCGTGCGCGTCCTAATGAACTTGTCCCTGGCACTATGAGGGTGATCAGTGTTCGTATGGATTACCTTCCACCTGAGGCTCAATTCGCAGCCAATCTTGCACAACCAAATCACGCTTACATTAGCCGTTATGCACTCGGACGAGATTATCATAAACTGGTGAGAAGCCAGTTAAAAAAACTTGGGCAGAAAATAGAGCAAGAGGTTGGTCAATATGGTTATCGCCCTTTTGTAGACTCTGCTCCCATATTAGAACGTCCTCTTGCACAAAAGGCTGGTCTAGGCTGGACTGGTAAACATTCACTTCTACTCGACAAAGAATGCGGCTCTTGGTTCTTCTTAGGAGAACTATTAGTCGACTTACCATTACCAGTAGATCAACCCCATATAGGGGATTGTGGTAAATGTTCCTCTTGTATAACTTCATGTCCTACTCAAGCCATTGTTGCAGACGGAATAGTAGACGCTAGGCGTTGTATTTCCTATCTGACAATCGAATATGATGGCATCATTCCAGAAGAATTCCGTAAACCAATGGGTAATCGTATATACGGTTGCGATGATTGCCAGCTTGTTTGTCCATGGAATCGCTTTGCCAATGTGACTAATGAGGACGACTTTCACCGCCGATCGGCCCTATCATCTCCTGATTTATTGGCACTTTTTAGTTGGGATGAGCAAACCTTCCTAAAAAACATGGAAGGATCAGCAATAAGAAGGATAGGTCATATTCAGTGGCTACGAAATTTATCAATTGCTATGGGCAATGCCCCATATTCGACTAGTATTATTAATGCACTCGAACAACGGCTAGGGATGAGCGCGATATTAGATGAGCATATTAATTGGGCAATTGAGCAACAAATCACACAAATTCCCACCTCTTCGACTAAGCTAGATAGGCTTATACGAATAGTACAGAAAGGATTACCAAGAGATGCGTAAATGTTTCATCTATTCAATGGTAATAACTTGACCTAGGTCTAAAGATGTGAAATGTGGAAAAAGCAAAATTTGATTGATTGTTTTCTTTCATATACAGAAGTTAATCACATTTATCGCCAATGACTAAGATCAAGAAATATTCACTTAATGATCAAGTAAATAACCTTAGAAAACTCCTAAAACCACGACAAAACCCTTTAAATACATGCGCTTACAGTTAATTTTAGAATTAAAATAAAAAATTATGAGATAAAAGATCGTCAAAAAAGCTCTCAGAACTCCAGCAAATATTCAGGTTACTCACCACTTTATCCACAAGAAACCATCTGTGGATAAGTCTGTTAGTTTTTTAAAGAAATCCAGCCCAAATAAGGCCTAGACTGAAATAAAAAATGTAAGTTACTTTAAGCTTTGGCACATAGAACATGTGCTAAGCCTAATCTTAACAAATTAGTAAATTGGTGGGTTTATGCTTCACAGCATTATAAAAAGAGCAGTGACCTTTGCCGTATTAAGTACTGGGTCTATGAAGGGCTTTGAGCGGAGTACTAGATTCTTTATCTAAAGATAATGCGTTCTAATAGCTGAATTAGGATTAGCATTCTTTAAAAGAAGAGTGAACTTCGTATATTCATCTAGTAACTTCGCTGGTCTGCAAAATGCAAAACTCGAAGAGAATGCAGTTACAATACCTTAATTTTGGTTGCGGGGGCCGGATTTGAACCGACGACCTTCGGGTTATGAGCCCGACGAGCTACCAAGCTGCTCCACCCCGCGTCCGTATTGTCATCATTAAAGCATGATGAGAGCTGTAATTTTAAGCGACACACGAGGTTCCCTATTCATAACAAAAAGGCGTGACCTCAACCTTGGTAAGGTTGCGCTCTAATAACTGAGCGAGTGTCGCTTGCTTCACCATTAAGTATGATGACAACTATAAATTGGAGCGACACACGAGGTTCCCTATTCATAACAAAAAGGCGTGACCTCAACCTTGGTAAGGTTGCGCTCTAATAACTGAGCGAGTGTCGCT
>NZ_JAYQDQ010000075.1:0-19659 GCF_038138445.1 Vibrio sp. | reverse complement strand
GACAATACCGAATTTAAAAGGAAATGATTAGATGGGGTTTACCGCCAGCTTACATCGCACCTGATGGTAAGTCTTTTGTACTTGGCTTTGACGAGTATATAGCAGAAGCAGGACCGGATATCTCAAGACGCGAGAATCGTAAAAACTGTCAGATCACCGCAGTACTAGGGATTCCAAATGGATACGCATTTACCTTTGCAGACGTTAACTATCGTGGGTACGCCGATCTTGATCAGCATGTAATGGCACAACAAATCTCGACTTACTTCTTCGCGGGTGAGCGTCAAGAAGCTCGACTAAGCTCAGCATTTTCTGGACCAATTTCAGAAAACTACCAAATCAGTGACCGTCTTGGTCTATCAAGCTTAGTTTGGTCTTCTTGTAACGCAACAGAACCCGTCGTGATCAAGTCAGAAATAAAAGTGGACAATCGTCGTAACCGTCAAAACAGTGGTTTAATTACTCTAGACACCATTGATGGCAAACTGACTCATAGCTATGGTCTAATGTTTAAAAAATGTGGTGATGTAAGCCCAACTGGTGAAAGAATCTAAACCAGTACATAAAAACGATGGGGGCATCTGCCCCCATTTTTTAACGTTTCTAATAAATATTAGAGAGCGTTGTAAGTAACTTGTCTTTCGCTATATCCCATAGTCGCTGGAGTATGGTTTATATCAATCTGTATATTACCAGAGATTTCACCTTCAGAGCCATAAACTGGGCATGTCGCTACATGCGAAAGGTAGGTGGCCTCTTGTGGTTTCATAAAATAATAGATTTGCTGAAGGTTACATTCGCCAACCGTCATACCTTGTGATTGCAAACGAGCTCTCTGCTTATAATAATGCGGCGCTACATCAAGTAAATAAGCAGGTTTAAGCGTGTAAACATTAACTTGGTATTCATCCGTATATTCATTTCCCGACTTATATAAGCCCGTATCATGGCTGTAAAGTACGTTCAAGTGCCAATACGCTAGCTCTGATTCATTAGTCGGCAGCTCACCCGGTTTCGAATATAAGCACTGAAATTGGCTATGCGGAATATCTATCTGCTGCTGCATAGGGGCACCTTGTCGTATCGACTGAACACCACAGCGGTGTAGAGTAAAGCCATTTTGCTCCATACTTTCACGAGTTTGATGTGCAGCTTGGAACTTATTGAATACTCCTTCTGGTGTTGTATCGGTGAACACTTGAGGGGTTTCCGCTTGTACTTGGGCAGCTAAACAAGTAACGAAGCAAGCGGTTGCTATTTTTGTTTTCATCATTATTTCCTCTTATAAATCGCCGACAAATTACCTCACAAAATAGATACCAAACAGAGTTCGTATTTATTTTTGTGATATAAAACAAAAATGATTTATTTTATTAAATAAGGCATTTCAAAATAAGAACATAAAATGAAAGATATAATTAAATAAGTAGATTACACATACCAATTATATTTAATTTATATTTTTGTATTTAAATTATCAAAAAACTGGAAGTGGTTTCATTATTTATATTAATTTTCACTCATTAATAATGATGATAGAATCAATCTATTTAAAAATGTATTACCTCTAAACTTTTTCTCTAATAACATCTTCCTGAATGTCAGTAATAGAGTTATTTTCCAAAATCAAAGCGTCGCTTTCCACATAAATGTTGTGTACAATAAAAGGCTCAACTTCAATAAGGGATGGAGCTGATACCTTAATATTTTCCACCTCACTAGAATCAACATGTCGATAATTTACGGTAACCTCCCCTTGCAGCAAAACGAAGGTTTTCAAGCGAGTACCCTGGTTCACACCTTTGTGGTAAGTGTTGCCACATAATGACCCTTTTTTTCTTGTGAGGTAAACAAATTGACCGTAATCTTTTACTGAAAAAGACTTGGTTTCTCCTCGTTCATCGCTTCCTATACTATTAAATTCTTTAACGGTTATCATCTTATCTCCTTATCTTAAAGTCTATTCAAAATGACTATCGAAAATAAAAATTTAACTTATAAGTCTATCTTTTGTAAAGTAATAATTGAATGAAAGTTTAGTGATAAGTACATCTTTAATGGTTAAATTTAATACAACGTGAAGTGTAGAAATGGAAAGTGCCTTAATTCCACAAAATGATAAATTTGATCTATCTATCAATTAAGGTAAGGACGAAAGATGGAGCGACAAGTTCAAACTACATTGTCGCACCATAGGGGGGAAAGTTTATAATACTAGCGTTTTAGTAACAGACATTTCTCTTATCGCGTACTTTATGCCTTCTCGGCCAATGCCGCTGTGCTTAACACCTCCGAATGGAAAGTGCTCAGCCCTAAACCCAGGGCCATCATTAGTCGCCAGAGTCCCTACATCCAGTTCATCGAACAATCTATGTATTGTTCTCAAATCGTGGGTAAATACACCTGCTTGAAGACCATAATCGCTACTATTAATGACGGGAATAATTTCATCAATGGACACAAACTCACGCAGTGGGATAACCGGACCAAAAACTTCCTCTGTCATCACTGGGCTATCATCTGGCACATTCTCCAGTATGGTTGGAAATACAATATTGCCTTCTCTTTGTCCACCAAGAGCAATATTAGCCCCCATTTTTACACTTTGATCAATCACGTCTTTTATTTGGATAGCGGATTGCTCGTTGACTAGCGGCCCGACAAAAGTCTCTTCTTTAGCAGGATCACCTACAACAAGCTCACTGCTCGCTCTCACTAGTAAGTCACGGAATTCATTATATATGTTTTGGTGGACAAACAAACGTTTCGCAGCAGTGCAGCGTTGACCTGCCGTAGCAAAACGCTGATGAATAGCAGCGTTAACCGCAGCTTCAAGGTCTGCATCAGGCATGACAATAAGTGGATCACTGCCTCCTAGTTCAAACAGCATTTTTTTGTAGCCAGCGTGGGCAGCGATAGCTTCAGCCGCTGGATGACCTCCGGTAAAGTTAACCGCATTAACATCTGGATGACTCACTAGCCCAGCCATTTGATCAATATCTGGTACAAGAAGCTGCAGCACTTCTTTTGGGATGCCCGCTTCGTAGCAAAGCTCGACCAACTTTGCTGCTGAACCATGATTAATCGGCGCTGGCTTAAGAATAATCCGATTTCCTGCGGCAAAAGCAGGTCCGATTTTGTGCATTGCTATATTAATCGGGAAATTAAAAGGTGTAATACATAGCACGGTACCAATAGGAGTGTAACGAACGACACCAGTTTTACCTCTCGCAGGTGCATAAGCGTCTGAGTCCAGCACTTCACCTTGGATTTGACGTGCTTCTTCACTGCAAGCAATGGTGGTATTAATAGCACGTGTCAACTCGACTCGGCTATCTGCGATCGTTTTTCCTGTTTCTTGCGTTATCATTGATGCTAAAGATTCAGCATGGGTTTCTAATAAACCCGCTAATTTGCGCAAAATATCAGAACGCTGAAAAGCCCTTAGATTCGACTGTACTTCACGCCCCTCATGAAGGGTGGCAAGACAATTTTCAATTTCTTCTTTTGAACTAAAGTGAAATTGACCAATGCTCTCTTGTGTATAAGGGTTTTTTACCTGATAAGCCAATGTCATAAGTCTTTCCTATTATTCTAGTTAAGGTGTATGATGATAATTTGATAGGTTAATTGCCCGCCAGATATTAGCAGCGCCCACCACATCAAACGTAAAAATAAGGCTGTGTTTACCTTAGTCAGTAGAAACACTCCTAGCTTTGTTGCTAAAAAAGCAGCCAGAGCAAAAATTACAATCAGCCCTGCATTGTCAGAGAATGAAAAGCCAAGATAGAGAAATGCCGGTATTTTGGTTAAGTGGACAAAAAGCTGCATGATAGACTTGTTGGCAACAATGCTTTCCTTTGACAAATCATCACGCATAAAAAATGCCGTAAGCAGAGGGTCAACTGCACCCGCAATAATTCCTAAACTTCCTGCTGCCAACCCTACCCAAAAAAAACTCCGATCCTTAATCTTTAACATCGGCAGTTTTTTGGGTTTAAATAATGTATAAGCAATCAGTATTAGTAATAGGTATAACGCAAACAAATCACTTACTAGCTCAACCAGTAATCTGGTCGTCAACGCAGCACCGATCAAAGCACCAAAACAAAATGGTATGCACATTTTGGCAGAGATTTCACGACGCAATAACCATGCACGAATGCCATTCCCCACAATCTGAATGGATGCATGAATTGCAATTAATGGCCTCACGGGAATGAATACACTCATGCCAGTGAACATCAAGATACCACCAGCACTCCCTGTCAAGCTCGATAGCACGGAAGCCAAAACCACCACCAAGGTAGATAAAGCTAGGGTTGTGGTTGACAGAGAAATAACGTCCATTGCTTGTTTTACTACCCAGTCATAAACAGAACCATTAATGTAGGTGACCTAACCCATTGAGCGTAGAGCCAACAAGCATTTTTTTTGGTACCAGAACTGGACTTAAAACCTGTCTATATCTGGCTCTACTCACCTCGTCACATTGGTCTGTAAACTTTATTCCCACGCACAACACCTTAACTAAGCAAGTGGTGAGTTAACCTGACCTAATGGTTCATTCATCGAGCATCAAAGTTAAGCCGTTATAAAAAGTAGTAACCTTAAGGAGCTGATGATGAACGACATGGATATTCAATCACTGGTTGACAGCAACAATGAACACGTCTGGCACCATATGAAGCCACACCAAGCTACGCCTATGATGATCGAAAAAGGCCAAGGTATGTATGTCTGGGATGTCCACGGCAAACAATACTTAGATGCTGTCTCAGGTGGCGTTTGGTGTGTCAATGTTGGCTATGGTCGCGAAGAGATCGCAAATGCGGTTAGAGACCAATTAGTGACTATGAACTACTTTGCTCAAACAGCCGGTAACCTTCCTGCTACGCGCTTTGCAGAAAAGCTCCTTGAGAAAATGCCCGGACTTAGCCGTGTTTATTACTCTAATTCAGGTTCTGAGGCCAACGAGAAAGCATTTAAACTAGTAAGACAAATTGCAGCCAAAAAATATGGCGGCAAAAAGCACAAGATACTTTATCGCGAGCGTGATTACCATGGCACAACCATCGCTTGCTTAAGCGCGACAGGTCAAGAAGAAAGACGCGATCAATACGGACCATTTACCCCAGGATTTGTTAGCGTACCTCATTGCTGTGAGTATCGTTCTCAATGGGGTGAGACTGAAGATTACGGTATCAAAGCAGCCAATGAAATTGAAAAAGTCATACTTAGAGAGGGACCTGATACCGTTGGCGCCATTTGTCTTGAGCCTATTACTGCAGGAGGCGGTGTAATTGAACCACCAGTTGGCTACTGGCAACGTGTTCAAGAAATATGTCGCCAATATGATGTACTACTGCACATTGATGAAGTTGTATGTGGCCTTGGCCGAACTGGTAAGTGGTTTGGTTACCAGCACTATGGAATACAACCAGATATCGTCACTATGGCTAAAGGCGTAGCATCAGGATATGCTGCTATCTCTTGCACTGTGACGACGGAACGCGTTTACCAGTTGATCCATGATCAAGATACAACCAGCCGTATGGATTTCTTCCGTGACATCTCTACATTCGGGGGCTGTACCGCTGGCCCTGTCGCTGCACTCGCCAACCTAGAGATCATAGAAAAAGAGAACTTGGTTGAAAATGCACGGATACAAGGCGAATACCTGAAAGAAAAGATGCTTGAGTTGAAGAAAAAGCATCCCATCGTCGGTGATGTACGTGGTAAAGGACTCTTCGTAGGCCTTGAACTTGTGCAAGACAAAGAAACCAAGCAACCTGTTGACGAGAGTATAAGTGTTGCCGTTGCGGCTAACTGCCTAAAACACGGAGTTATTATTGGCAGAACCAATCGCTCATTCCAGACACTCAATAACACCTTGTGTTTAAGTCCTGCGCTTGTTACTCAACAATACGAGATCGACCTGATCGCACAAGCAATCGACAAGGCATTGACCGAAGTCGAAGAGAAGTTACTCACGCCAGCGTTGTAGTCGAAAGTACCTGATCAATAGCATAAGATAAAAGACGGACCCCATCTCGAATACGGTCCGTCTTTATCAGAGAAAATCCCAACCGGAAATATCGACTTGCCTCATACTCATTGTTAGACAGTTTATGAAAGTGCTGTATTCCAGTCTCGATATACACGCCATGTTTTAGCGCTTCTCTTTGTAAACGGACACAATCTAAACCTTGAGGGCCTTTCAGCCATATCGCACTTCCGCCCAATGATGGCGCAATTTGCACGCTAGGTAGCAACTCTCGCAAGGCTGTTTTTAGCAATTCATAACGCTCAACATATCTAAGCTTCAATCTATGCACTAAGGTGTCATGGTACCCACCAGCTAGAAAAAGTGCTAATGCGCGTTGATTATTAGATGGAGTGTGACGCATCATTAATCGCCTCAGCGCACGAGCTTCCCGTATTAAGGCTTCTGGCCCAACCAAGTAACCAACTCTCAAGCCAGGCGCTAGCGTTTTCGATAAGCTACCTACATAAATTACTCGGCCTTCGTTATCTAGACTCTTCAATGCCGGTGTTGGCGTTGAATAGAAGTTTAGCTCGCATTCATAATCATCTTCGATAAGCACAAGATCATGGTCAACCGCTTTTTGCAAAAGGTTAAGGCGACGCTCAAGCGGCATAGTGACCGTGGTAGGCGATTGGTGGCTGGGCGTGACAAATACGTAGTCACAATCATCAATCTTTTGATTCACGACCAACCCATCTTTATCAACGTCCAACTCACGCAGTTTTGTTTGGTTAAGATCAAAAATATGACGAACATCCGGATAACCGGGAGTCTCTAGTCCAAGGCAAGTATCATCGCCTCCAAGTAATCGGCTAAGTAGGTAAAGTGAATGCTGCGTACCCACTGTAAGCAATATCTCATTTTTGTTGCAGCGAACCCCTCTGCGAGCAAGAATACGTGTCCTGAGCTGATCAATTAATAACGGGTCATCTTCATCAACACGGTCCTGCAACCACTCTTTTGCCTGCAACGTCTGCGCCGCTCGTTGAGTACACTCTCGCCACTCCCTAACAGGAAAAAATTCTGGATCAGGTTGACCATAAATAAATGGATATTCACACTGCTTCCAAGCATCTGGTTTATGCAAATGATGTTGCCGAGACGGCAGAAGTTTAAGTTTATTGTCCCAATTAACACCCGCTTCTCTTGATGGTAAAGAAGAGTGGCTTGCTACTAGATTCTCGTCATAGGTAAAGTGAACAAAGAATCCTTTTCTCTCTTTAGCAATTACATACCCTTCCTCTATCAACTTCTCATACGCTAGGACCACAGTATTGCGAGAAACTCCTAGCGTTTTTGCCAGCTCTCGACATGAAGGTAGTGATTCACCCGAGCTAATGTGGCCATCGAGAATGCTGGTGGTGATCATATTCTTAATTTGAGTCTGTAGACTGGCACCTTTGCCAAACTCCATATAAAATAGATGCTTCATTTTTGTTATAATTATCAACAATTTATTAACTTATTGGCCCTATTTTTAACACACTTCTGGCTCTAATAGTAATCCGACCTTTTATCTATGATGAGTTCTATGCCGTTAATAACGCAGGACTTTATGCCATGCATCTACATCCACCTAACCAAGCCCTTCGGGTGCTAATTTGGTTTATACTATCCACTTTATCTTTTCCCTCTTTCGCCACAAACTCAGATCAAGCACTGAACTTTGACCAACAGGTCAATTCCTTTATTTCTCCTATTGCACAACAACTGTCTTCGGTCGTTTTCTACAAAATCAGCCTTTTCGGTTACTCTGTTCCCATCATTGTTCTCTGGCTAAGCATGGCCGCTGTTTTTTTCACCTTTTACTTAAACTTTGTCAATCTGCGTGGTTTGGGAACGGCCTTTCGATTAATTAGAGGTGACTACACCAATCCAAAAGCAACTGGGGAAATTTCTCACTTTCAAGCTGTCGCCACCGCAATATCAGGGACTGTCGGGATTGGTAATATTGGTGGCGTCGCCGTGGCGATTACGATTGGCGGACCAGGCGCAACTTTCTGGCTCATCATGGCTGGCTTTCTTAGTATGTCCACCAAACTCGTCGAGTGTACTTTGGGTGTAAAATACCGAAAAGTGAACCCAGATGGTAGTATTTCCGGTGGTCCCATGTATTACCTTGAGCACTACTTAAAAAGTCGCAACTACCCAAGGTTGGGTAAATGTTTAGGCGGTTTTTATGCACTCGCTCTGGTTATTGGATGCTTGGGAATTGGCAATATGTTTCAATCTAATCAAGCCTATGCTCAGCTTTTAGTTGTAACAGGGGAAAGCCAAAGCTTCTTTGCTGATAAAGGATGGCTCTTTGGCGTGATTATGGCTGTATTGGTCGCTTTGGTCATTCTTGGCGGTATTAGTTCCATTGCCAAGGTTACCGCCAAGCTTGTTCCTATCATGGCGATTCTCTATGTGGTTTCTGCCTGCGTTATTCTGACCATGAGCGCAGAACATCTACCCAATGCTGTATCACTTATATTCTCCCACGCTTTTAGCCTCGAAAGTGCCACGGGCGGTGCAGTAGGTGCCATTATAGTTGGATTCCAGAGAGCCGTTTTCTCTAATGAAGCCGGAATAGGTTCATCATCCATTGCCCATGCAGCGGTACAAACCGATGAGCCAGCCTCGGAAGGTCTAGTTTCCTTGTTTGAGCCACTGATTGATACCGTGTTTATTTGTACACTCAGCGCCTTGGTTGTGATTTCTACTGCTTATCCAACCGGCCTTATTCATGGTGACCTCGTCGGTATTGAACTTACTTCAGCAGTCTTTGCCCACCATATAACTTGGGCGCCATATCCTTTAGCCATCGCTGCTCTGCTGTTTGCTTTTTCCACCACCATTGCATGGTCATATTATGGACTGAAAGGATGGACGTATCTGTTCGGTGAGAAACGTCACTCAAAACTTTTATTCAAACTTATGTTCTGTAGTTTTGTCGCTTTGGGTAGCATGATCCATCTTGATGCTGTGCTTCAGTTCTCTGATGCCTTGGTATTTTTAATTGCAGTTCCCAACGTCCTCGGTCTGTATCTATTCGCTCCACTGGTTAAATGCGAGGTCGAAGACTATCTAAACCGAATTAAGCTTGGAGAAATTGTAAACTATCGTCTTCTAAGTGACAGCATCGATAATCAACCAAGCCATAAGAGACTTTGGCATCGTCTGACCAATCGCGCCCAATACAGCTCAGAACAAGCTTAAGTTAAAAGCACAAAGAGCCTATTAAACAATAGGCTCTTTGAAGACTCTATATTCAATCATCTATAGACTTAGCCGCATCTTCAGAGACTTTGTGTTCCGGTGCCACTAAAGGTAAGGTCAATGTAAAACAGCACCCTTGCCCTAGCTCACTAGTGACCTTGATATCTCCGCCCAACAAGTCAGTTACTAAGTTGTAAACGATATTCAAGCCTAGTCCTGAGCCGCCTTGCCCTAAACGTGTAGTAAAAAATGGATCGAACACTTTGCCAATATGCTCAGGTGCGATACCTTGGCCATTGTCGGTTACAGTAATAATCGCTTTATCTTCAATTTGCTGCCCTTTGATCTCGATAGTGCGATGCTCATGACCAGTAAAAGCGTGGACTAAAGCGTTGGAGAGTAAATTCATCAAGATTTGCGTCAGAGGCCCTGGGTGACTATCCATATGAATGGCTTGTGGACATTCCTCAGTAAGTACCACTCGGCTTCGAGACAAACTGGGCATCATAGTCACTCTTAATTCATGCAAAACTTCATCCAACTCGAACTCACGGCGTTGGTAACTCGATTGATCAACAGCAACTTGCTTAAAGCTTGAAATTAGCTCTGCAGCTCTTCTTAAGTTACGTTCAATGCTGTCAGCTGATTGAGCACTTCGGTCAATATAAGCATCGAGAGTTGAACGTCTAATTCCCTCTTTCGTTGACTCGATAAAAGTATTGTTAAACTCTTTTAAGCTGCTCGCTACTACAATGGCGTTGCCAATTGGCGTATTAAGTTCATGGGCAATACCTGCCACTAATGAACCAAGACCTGAGAGTTTTTCTGACTGTACAAGTTCCTCTTGAGTCGCTTTCAAGACTTCAAGTGCCTTTTGCAGCTCTTGTGTACGCTCATCCACTCTGTGCTCGAGATCTATGTTTTGCTGCTGAGTTTTTTCAAGGTTTTCTCTCCGGTCCTTCTCAGTAGCAGCCGCATGTTCAAACCAGTAATGCCAACGCTGTGGAATCTTAGGAATAGATAGATCGCGATTTTCAGGTAACCCCTCAATAAAGTGCGCTAAGCGCATCGCGGGTTGGCTGAAATGCCAGTGCTGATATAAAACCACAATCAATAAGAGCAGAGTAAACATCGTAGCCATAAGGACATGTGGCATGACAATCGTTAAAATATGATCGCTTAATTTTTCTTCCGTGATTTCGAGAACCAACTTCCAAGGCGTATTGGGCAGATCGTAAGCGCTCCAATACCCGTTTTCGGTCTGATTGAGCACACCGTGTTCGGCTTTGTGAGCAGCGGCAATGGCAACCAAGGTGAGCACTCCCTCCTGCTTCACCACTTGCTTAGCACTAAGAAGTGCCTCCCCACTATCGGCAACTACCAGACCTTGTTCGTCAACAATAGCTAAGCGAGCAACCTCTATTGACTGCTTAGTCAATATGTGATCAAGTACTTTTAGCGTAATATCTGTGCCAACGGCTCCAACAAACCGCTCTTTATCGTAGACAGGGGCCAATAGTGAGACCATCATACCCTTACCCCCCGCATCCAAATAGGGCGTGGTCCAGACACTCTTTCTCTCAGAGTTATTAATGGGACCGACCAACTCAAGGGGGTAAGTACCACCAGCTTGATAAATGACATCTATCGCTTTATCCATATCATCGGTATTGGTCGCAACGAGCAGATCCTTGTAGCTTAACCACGGGTAGAGATAAGTAAGAGCTTGCTCATCATCATAGTAATAGCTCCACTGGAAGTCCTTGTGTTGGGAATGAGTGGAAACAATTTCGGGCACCGCCATTAAAATGGTGCGCACATCTGACGAATAATCACCTATGTTTGACCTTACATATAGTTGCCCCAGCTCATGCCTCACTTCCTCGGGTAAATTTTCCCATGGGGCATTTTTTAAAGACCCCACAGTATTCTGCTCAAGAAAAGTGAGGGCTGACTGACTCGGAATCAGTTCTGGATATCGATAGGAACCTTCGACGGCATTCTGCATGTTGTCTACATGATCAAACGACACGGATAAGGTTTTATTGAGGGAAACTAGCACTTCTAGCGCTTTGTGTTCCAAATTATTAATTTCTTGAACGCGAACTTCTTTACTCAAATAAAATGAGTCTCCTAAAGTAAGGGGAACAATGAGTAACAGTACACCATAAAACATAAACTTATGACGGCTAATCAGTGCATCAGCACTCATTTGATCAGTATTCTGGTCAAAGTCCTTCATTTTGCCGTCCAATGGTTATTGATTCTTGGTATTCTGATGAGAAAAATTAAGCAAATCCTCTAAGTTCATTGCTTTAGCAAACAGCCAGCCTTGCCCTTCCTCACAACCAAATGCCTTTAGCCTCTCAAGCTGTTCGTTTGTCTCTATACCTTCAGCTGTAATCTCCATGCCCAAGGTTTGGCCTAGATTGACGATCATTTTCGCAATACTGTCATCTTGAAGCATAGTATCAACAAAGGCGCGGTCTATTTTTAATCGCGTCGCTGGCAAGGTGTGCAGTGCGCTCAATGAGGAAAAGCCTGTACCAAAATCGTCTATCGCTATTTTGCACCCCAATTGGCGAACTTTGTCTAACACTTTACATAGCTCTGAAATATCTTTAGCTGCCACTGTTTCTGTCACTTCCAGCTCTAACGTCTCGGGGGCTATGCTATATTGTTTCATCGCCTGGCGTAATTGTTTCACAAAACCAGGGCCTTCCAACTGAGTCGGTGACACATTGATAGCCATGGTTAGTGTTGTGTAACCCGCTTGCTTTAGCATCTGAAACTGCATACAGCATTGTTCAATAACAAACGCCCCAATGCTTACCATCAAACCTGATTGCTCGGCTAAAGGGATAAATTGCGCTGGGGGAACAAGAGCCCCCTCTTTATTTCGCCAACGCAATAGAGCCTCTACGCCTGAAAGCTCCATGGTAGACAACTTAAACTTGGGCTGAAACGTCATAAACAAAGCATTGTCATTGAGCGCTTGCTTTAGCTCTGCGAGTAAATGCATTCGATCGCGAGCATCTTGCCCCATATCAGCTGAAAAGCACACCGCACCGCCTCGGCTATATAATTTGGCTTGCTTTAAAGCCACTTGAGCATCTTTGTAATGCTCAGACGAATCAAATTCCTGATCCTTAAGATCAACAAAACCAACACTTGCAGTGATCTTGAAAGGCTGTTCATCCACCACAAAGCTTGAATCAAACAACGAAAGGATGCGGTCAGTTACTATATCCTGCTGAGAGCCAAGCAATGCAAACACATCGCTGCCAACTCGAGCCAAGAAGCAATATGGGAAATGTTTCTGCAAACGGGAAGAAACTCTGACTAACAAACCATCACCAGCCGAGTGGCCGAAGCTATCGTTAAAGGAAGAAAAGTCGTCGATGTCAATCAATGCAAGCCTAGCGTAGTCATTACCAGAAATCGCAGTATAACTGTACCTGCGTAAACTGTTGAGGTTTGCGATATCAAGAAGAGGGTCTTTAAAAGCTTGTTCTTCCAAGCGGTTATATAAAATGACATTATCGAACCCAATAGACAAATTCGCACAAAAGACTTCAAGTAAATGTTTATCTATGCTTTCTAACGGTCGACTAACGTCCACATAAGCCGCCATTCCTCGGCCACGTTCGGTAGAAAAATACAAAGTTAGCCCTTGCTCTAATAAGCTTTGTTTACTTTCTAAGCATTGCATGATGGAGTTTCTAATCGGCTCAGAATCAAGCGTTTCCAAAGAGGTTTGCACAAAATTACTGTATCGACCCGACGCGGCAATAATTACAGGGCCTGCTGACTTCTCAGCTTTATTTTCTTGCGCACAAATCAAGCCATCAGGCTCTATCTGCATAATGGCACTAATTTGCTTAACTGCCCCCTCAGCAAACATTTGCATTCCATAGAAATGCGCGAGTTCCGTACTCGCCTTGACAACCTTTTCTAGCCCTTGACGCATGAGTTGCTGGCTGCGAATTTGGTTATAGGCGCGGATAGCACTGGTTAGAATGGTAAACAGCCGAATACGAGTAAGCTCTGGTTTAGTGCGATAATCATTGATGTCATAGCGCTGGATCGTTTCCATTTCCGGTGCATAACCTGGCTGGCCTGTACGTAATATAATGCGTAAAGCATGCATATCAAGCTCTTCACGAATCACTTCAACAAGCTCTAATCCAGCTAATTCGGTTTCCATCACCACATCAAGTAAGATAACACTAATATTATCCTCGGCGATTAGGACAGACTTGGCTTGTTGAGCTGAATAAGCGTGAAGGAGGTTAAGGGGGCGATCTTCAACGATCAGATCTTTCAAAGCTAACTCTGTCGCGTGATGCACTTCTTCATCATCATCTACGATCAGCACATGCCAGTAACGAGCTTGTTTGAGGTCCGAGCCTTGCTCAGACACATCCTCGATAATAGGCATTAACTCATCAGAATCATTGCATTGCTTACTCATCGCTCCCTCATATAAATTGCAGTGATCTGAACTATGAGTTTAGTCGTAGTTCGAGGCTGTTGCCTAACAAAGTCGACAAAGTAAGACGGCCGCTATTGACCTTAGATTTATTAGATGGCTACAATTGCGCCATCATATCAAAAGAGAACCACGCCAATGAACAACTAAGCCTGTTATCCATTTCACCTTACTTATTGGATCTACAGGAATTAGTAGGCGTCGTTCACGTATACTTTTCTCATTTTTATCGTTTTATTTAGCTACAAAACTTACGTTTAGTAGTGAGATAGATTGCGGTTTATAAGTATCTAACTTGTGTTTTGATGCCTGCTTTTCCTGTTTTACAGGAGGCAAATTTTGGCCATTTTTCATGCTCATAATATCAGTTATTCATTCGCCAATGGCGATAACCTATTTAAAAACCTTTCATGTACCATGGACAAACAACGAGTTGGTCTCGTTGGACGTAATGGAATAGGAAAGTCGATCCTCGCTTCCATCATCTCTGGAGAGCTCACACCTTCAAGTGGCGACCTCGTGGCGCCATCGAACACAGCTATTTTCCACCAGCAATCATCCGTCTTACCAGAGGATGATGTCTCTATCGCCGAGCACCTCAATATGCATCATGTATTATAAGCACTCAACCATATTCGAATGGGTAACTGCTCACAAGAGTGGTTTGATTTGATAGGCCAAGGCTGGGATGTGGAATCTCGCATGGAGAAAGAACTGATTAACCTCAGAATACCTCACGATCTTTTATTTCCTTGCCATCAGCTTAGCGGCGGACAATTTGCACGTCTGGCGCTTTGGAAACTGTTCAAACAACAAAGTGACTTACTTATTCTCGATGAACCATCAAACCATATGGACAGTTCATCTAAACAATGGCTTATCAACACAATGGAAACGTTTTCAGGTGCCATATTACTCATTAGTCATGATAGAAAACTACTCAATACCGTGGATGAGATATGGGAGCTTTCAAGTACAGGGTTAGAAATATACGGTGGTAATTACCAGTTTTATACCGCCAAAAAACAGAGCGAACAACTCGCTATTGAAAGACAGTTAGTCAATATCAAAAAAGAAAAGAAACATCTTGATATTCAGACTCAACGTAACCTCGAAAAAGCACAGCAACGCGCAACCAAAGGTAACAAGCTACGTAGAAGTGGTAGCCAAGCTAAAGTGTTACTTAACGGCATGAAAGAAAACGCTGAACACAGTGCATCGAATCGCAGCAAGTTAGCACATACCAGAAAGGCGCGGCTATGCCAACAAGAGCAGCTACTCACAGCGAGACAAGATAAGTGGAAAAGCCAAAAGTTCAATATTCAAGAAATCAGTAACACGACAACGGCTCGACATTCATATCTAAACGGCAAACTCATATTTGGAAGCAATGTCAGTATACACTTGCAGCTTTTCTATGGTGAAAAAGTACATATACAAGGCCCTAATGGATGCGGTAAATCCACTTTGCTAAAGACGCTATTAGGCGAACTTCCTCTATATGAGGGCGATATAAGCACTAAGGGTCACTTTTGTTATTTGGACCAGAACCTAACCATCATTAACCCAAATCTATCTGTGTTAGATAACTTCTGCTCACATGTACCAAACATTCCTCATAGTGATGTGAGGATATTGTTAGCAGGTATCGGTTTTCGAGGAGACAATGTGTTTAAACCTGCATCTGTGTTAAGTGGAGGCGAAACAATCAAACTTGCCATGTTAATCATTGGTCACCAAATCAACCAACCAGTTTTATTATTAGATGAGCCAGATAATCATTTGGATTTGGACTCAAAAACCGAGTTGGCCAACGCTCTGAGAAGATACAAAGCAGGCTATGTATTAGTGACCCACGATGAAAACTTTGCGTATGACTGTGGTATTACACGCAGCTACCTCATGACAGATAGCGGTCTGGATCTAGAGGAGTATTGAACAGTATGACACCCGATAGTCAGTCTTTGCTTTTACTCAGCTTGCTCTGAGTGAAGGCGTACAAATTCTCTTGCCGAGTCTTCCAAGGGCTGAAGGAGGTGTGATTTGGTCAAACGAATATAATGATATAAATCTTCTGTATCTACCGGGGGGCTGGCAATTTTGATGTCAGGATATTGCTGTGAAAGAAACGCGTAGCTTTGCAAAGGTGCTAGCCAAACGTCAGCTCTACCTGCCATAAGCATAAGAACGGCTTGGTCAACAGAATATACCCGATGTAACCGTCTGTAATCCTTGAGAACTTCGATATATCTGGTTCCGTGCATAGTCACGATTATCTTATCTTTAGCATCATTCAGGGTTTGGTAATAACTTCCGTCTTTAGCAAACAAATGAACTTTGATTTGCTCTAGGGGGAGATCCACC
The DNA here is from genome assembly GCF_038138445.1 of Vibrio sp. Taxonomy (GTDB): domain Bacteria; phylum Pseudomonadota; class Gammaproteobacteria; order Enterobacterales; family Vibrionaceae; genus Vibrio. Next base: position 3,553 of record NZ_JAYQDQ010000075.1, on the reverse strand, counting down.
TTCACCAAGCCCGCTTCATTATCTAACTGACCAATTCGTAAATCCAAAGCATCATATTGACCCGTTATTATCGATTGGATTGCTCTTTCATCAGGGAGGTATGTCACTGTGTAAGGAATACCCGCGCCCTCGTATACAGCAGCAATGATATCCTCCACTGTCATGCCATACTTTGTGGTCTTATTCTCCCCTTTATAGCTCTCTCCAATCGCAATATTGATAACCTCGATGTCTTTAGAAAAGGCATTATTAGTAGGAAATAATACATTAATGACAAATAAAACAACTAAGACTTTCATCACTACATCCATAGGTCAAAACCGATAATAGCAAGTATAGCTACTGACCAAACTCTGCTCATATGAAAAGCTTTAGTGCCCGGTTAATCTTAATTGATCGATCTCGTCTGGTTAAATGCTTTTACCGACATTTCAAGTGACTCGACAAGATGTGACTTTTACACATGAACATAATGATATAGATATTGTTTATATACTGATGGGCTAGCAATCTTGATATTAGGGAATTCTTCTTTTGCTTTTAGATAGGTTCTGTGGGGTGCTAACCATAGATCCGCCCTCCCAGAAGTAAGCATTAAGGCCGCTTGCTTCTCTGATTTGACCAAATGACGTTTCTTATAAACTTTGACTATATCCGAATAACGAGTCCCTAAGATAGAGACCAATGTTTTATCTTTGACATCATCCAAAGTCTGATAAAAGTCATCATTAACAGTGACTAAGTGAATATTAATCACGACAATAGGTACATCAATGCGTATCAGCGTTTCTTCTTCATCTAGTGTATCTATGCGAAGGTCAAGCGCATCATACTGGCCTGATACCGCCGTTTGAATCGCTCTCTCATTGGGTAAGTAAATGAATTCGACGTCTATATCTGCAGATTTATATATAATTCTCAAATCCCGCTCTAGTGTAGAGCCTTTGTATATATCTCCCATCGCTACTTTGACTGAATCCTCTGTGTTTGCCGACACAGCACTTGAAAATAGCAGCGTGGTGAATAGTAACCGAAAGAAGGATATTTGCATTTTCTACACTAAAATAGTTTTTGCCCTTATAAAACTATAGATTGAGTTAACTAAAAAAGATCGTATCACCCGCTTTCAGGGATACAAAATTTAGCTGTCGATGAAGTGATTTTTCTATTTATCAAATGATCTGGCTTGGTTAAAAGCATGAGCAGAAACTTCAAGTGGTTCAATAAGGTGCGATTTTGAAACATTAAGATAGTGATACAAATACTGCTTATGAATAGAAGGACTCGCGACTCTTACCTCTGGAAATTCATCCTTCACATTAAGATAACTCCAGTAAGAGGCGAGCCAAACATCTGCTCGCTTTTTTGTCAGCATTAATGCGGCTTGATGCTCTGACTGAACCAGATGACGGTCCTTGTACTCTTTAACCATATCGGAGTAACGAGCCCCCAAAATAGAGACAAAGATTTTATCTTTAGCCGTATCTAAACCTTGGTAGAAGTCCCCGTTAACAGACAGTAAATGAACATTCATTGCCTGTAGGGGAACATTAACCCTTAGTAAATTTTCCTCTTGATCTAAAGCATCGATACGAAGCCCGAGCGCGTCATATTGGCCAGATACAACTGATTGGATAGCGCGCTCATTCGGCAGATAAGTAAACTCTGGTTTTATGCCCACCGCCTCGTATATATTCTTTAGATTGTCTTCCAGCGCAGACCCTTTGTAAATGTCACCAATGGCAACTTTGATCGAATCACTGGCTTGAGCAAACACATAGTTAGGCGTAACGATGGCGCAGAACAGCAACCCCAGAATCCTTGTTCTCATTTTGTTCCCTACATAATATCAACTTTTATATCAATATAGCTTGTACGTAAACGAAAGTCGCTAGGGTTACATAGTATCGGCTTAGCTTTGGGCTCATTTGACCACTATGAAGCATCGCCAAGGCTAGACTTTCGTATTTGCATAAGTTGACTAATAGTTTGCGCAGCATGTTCGAAGTTTTCACTTCTCGCTTGGGAAACTTTGCGCTCCCATCTTGGATTATTAGGCACAGCAAAACCGTGATTTTTGGCCTGTTTGACGAACTCAGCAAACTGATCGGCACTTTCTATTATGTGAATTGAGTCGTAATCCAAAAATCCTTCTGGCATAAATACAGTCAGTGGATAATTAGACGCCGTATCCGTATAGGGGTTAGCTGAGTCAGTGCTGTGATGCACAACAGGATTACCCTTCTTACCAACGGTTGCCGCATTGAGCATATCGATCATTTTGGCAATCCTTGGCGTGGCATTACCTATAGCTTGACCAAAGCTACCTTTGGTTTCGCTCTGTTTGGCAAAAAACTGTGTAGGAGTAAAGTCTTCACCCTCTTTTTCTTTAAACCTAGCTTTATACATGGTGGATACATCAGAAAAGTGTACCCGTTTAACCGGTAGATTGTCTTCTGTCGCCAAATCAAGATCTTCCACTTTTGGCGCAATAAACATGAGGTCATAATCGGCGGTTAGGGGTAACCCAGAGACAGGGTCAGCAAGAACTTTAAGAGGCTCGCCTTCGTATGAGATCTCAAAATGTTCACCCTTTTTCTCCGCCCTATACTCAAGACCCTCAGAAAGTAGTTTTAGTACACCACTTTGCTTATGATCTTTTTCAACACTGAACACCCCATTATTTTCCAACCATTCAAAGCGTTTTTGAGAAAGAGTTAAGTTCACAGAAATGGCATCGCCGCTTTTTATACACTCCTGTACATTCTCACTGTATAAGGTTGTCTGATTTTGACGCACTTCATCGTCATCTTGCAGAGTAATATGAAGCTTACTCAATCTCTGATCGACACAAATAAAGCCCGCCTGAGGGCCATGATTCGAAGACTTGCCTTTAATTGCAAACCCTTTGGTTGGATAGCCTTCTTCAATAAGCCCTGTTGACATACGATCTACGGGACGAAAAGCGATGATCTGTTGAGTCTTTCTAGCCACTGCTTGAATTGGAAGCAAATGCCTTTTAACCATACCTGTTTTACTTGCTAGCTTATTTACTAAATCGACTAAAAAGTCTGCACTCGTCTTGCTTGATTTGAGAGAACCATAAGCCTTAATAAGAGGGTTAGAATGTTCTCTGCATGAATTTTCCATAAAGGGATAAAATGAAGGCAGCGTTTCGGTCACCGTGCGTATAGCCTTAACCTGAAATTGCACGGATTCTTTTAAGTCATCACTCGACATACGCCTGACACTATCCGGTAGGTCAATAGAGGGGATTGATATCGGCAAGCTTAGTATTTCCAGTTTAAATATTCATTGTAGTGATACTTAATAAACTTAAACTGCCACCCAGTCAATAATCTAAGTGCAAAAATTATTAAGCAAAATGATGAATCATAAAAAGATGGAAATTACCATGATTTGTAACCGTTAAGACAAAAAAGAACGGTTATCTTGGAAGGAAACTACAAGCTCACTCATACTAGGCTATCAGTACATAGCCCTGAGGGATCCCCTCATAAATCCGCCAGTGCATAGCCATCTTTTAAGAGCT
>NZ_JAYQDQ010000074.1:0-20380 GCF_038138445.1 Vibrio sp. | reverse complement strand
GATGGGATCATTCAATTGATCTGCCGATTAATGTTTAACTGATCGGCATTAGAGTTGTGAGACTCTTGCTTTTTCTTTTTCAATTCTGGATGAGCTACTTTTCTTTCACAAACTGAGCAATGATGATTGCGGCTAAAGCGATTAGATTTCCTGCAAAAATAACCACTAACCACTGTGGCATAGATAATCCCAAGAACTGCCACACCACTTCGCTGCAATCGCCATAGGCTTCAAACAACCAAGGTGCCCATTGATTGATAGGAGCCCAGTCAGGAAAGGTAACAAATAGGTCGCAAGTTGCAAAAGGTGAAGGATTAAATTGGTAATCCACGTGTTCCAATGCCAGTATCAACCCTTTATATGCGCTAATACCCCAGCCGGTAAGCCCTAACCAGCGGACTAGGGAATTACTTGGTGCTATCAGACCAATTAAAGCAGCGCCGCCAACAGCAAACATTGCGACTCGTTCGTAAATACACATCACGCAAGGTGATAGCAGCATAACATGCTGAAAAAATAGTGCACTTGCTTCAAAAAAAATGACCGAAAGTAGCAGCAAAAGCCAAGCAAGACGAGTTTTAGCAAAGGTATTGAGAATACGAAGAATGTTCACAGTTTTGTCCTGTTATAAAAAAGCTCTGACTAGTCAGAGCTTTTTACCTTGTAAAAGTTTCACGTTCAACCAAAACTTTTACACTCGGTGATTTAAACGCTGTTTATCCCCGTACCATTTTTCTAGTGGCTGCTTGGTAATGCTTGAATCGGACTTGCTGAATGTTGAACAATCCAGCCTAATTCGTAAAACCAAGCTGTCATAGGCTCGACAAAGAAAACAATTCCAGCAAGGCCTACAAGTGTTAGGACAACAGTATAAGGAAGCGCCATGATGACCATGCGTCCATATGAAAGTCGGATTAAAGGCGCGAGTGCTGATGTTAGCAAAAATAGAAACGCGGCTTGGCCGTTTGGAGTGGCAACTGATGGAAGATTTGTTCCTGTGTTAATGGCAACAGCAAGGAGATCAAACTGATCACGCGTGATAATGCCTTCCAGCAGCGCAGTTTTAACTTCATTGATATAGACAGTGCCAACAAAAACATTGTCGGAAACCATAGAGAGAAGACCATTGGCAATATAGAACAATGCTAATTGTGCCCCTTTATCTTCAACGTGCAGGACAGTATCAATCACTGGTTTAAACAGCTGCTGGTCGATAATGACAGCTACGATAGAAAAGAATACAGCAAGAAGCGCAGTAAATGGGAGGGCCTCTTCAAATGCTTTACCAAGAGAATGCTCTTCGATCACACCAGTAAATGATGTTGCGAGAATAATAACAGACAAGCCTATTAAACCAACAGCAGCGAGGTGAAATGCGAGGCCCAGAATCAACCAGATTGCAATAGCACCTTGAATCCACAGTTTGGCTACGTCTTGTTTGGTACGATTTTTCCGTTCTTGGTTATCAAAGTCGACCAAAATCTTACGCACGTTATCGGGTAAACGGCTACCATATCCGCAGATTTTTAACTTTTCGACTAGGATACTAGTCAAAAGGCCGAACACAAATACTGGAGCTGTGATAGGTAACATGCGAATGATAAATTCACCGAACTGCCAGTTGGCCTGATCTGCAATAATTAAGTTTTGTGGCTCCCCAACCATGGTCATTACACCACCAAGAGCGGTTCCCACGCCAGCATGCATAAGAAGTGAACGCAGAAAAGACCGGTAATTCTCTAAATCATCTCGGGTTAATTCGCAAAGGTGATCATCCTTGGTATGGTCATGAGAGGCAGTAGAACGTATTCCAGAGGCGACTTTGTGGTAGATAGCATAAAAGCCCACGGCCACGCTAATCACAACTGCAATCACTGTTAATGCATCCAAGAATGCTGACAAAAATGCAGAAGCAAAGCAGAAAGCAACAGAAAGCATGCTCTTAGATCGAATGCCGAGTAAGATCTTGGTAAAGATAAATAGCAACAACTGCTTCATAAAGTAGATGCCTGCCACCATAAAGATAAGCAAAAGCAAAACCTCTATATTCGCGACAAGCTCATGCTTAACTTGTTCAGGACTCGTCATTCCAATGGCAATCGCCTCTATTGCTAAAAGTCCACCAGGCTGGAGTGGGTAGCATTTTAATGCCATGGCGAGGGTGAAAATGAATTCAGCTACTAGCAGCCATCCTGCAACGAAAGGGTCAAAAAAGAAAAAAACAATAGGATTGATTATCAGGAATAAAATAATGGCAACTTTATACCAATCTGGTGCTTTACCTAAGAAGTTCTTAATGAAAGCATTCCCGAGCGACATTGGCATGATATTGATACTCTTAAATGTTGTAATGAATAGACACTTTGGGTGCTTATCATTCAGCGTCTGTAGAACATTGGTTAGCTTTTGATGCTACGAAAGGTAGGTAGCTGGCAACATGAAATGTTCAAACAGGCATTACTCATCAGTCACTTAAACAAAAAAATGATGATCTCTATCATTTGATTTCGCAAAGCTATTCCCAGAGAAAAACAAGCACTCCTTACTTTGGTCGCAACTCTACTCCTCACGTTAATTTAGTCAATAATAAACATGCTAATGATAAAAATCATAGCGAACTTTTGTCCAAAAACGGGATCCCAGTTACGTTAAAATGGGGTAAGAGTTGTGAAAAAAAACAATTCATGTCACCTATATGACCAGGTGTCCAAATAAAGCAACTTTTATGGGTTACTTTGGCAAAATTATGTCTAATAAAGTTGCAACAATGGCCTAAAAACACTCGTCATTAATTGCTTTTAAAACATAGGTTAATGATGATATTACACTGTATTAACTACAACTTAAGAGATTTTGAAATAAACTAGTAAACTTGTAATTGCATAATTAACATTAGATTTTTTGCTCTATACGCATTTTTACACTTTCTTTGCGATTGTCCTGTTTCCGATACACAAAAACTAGTGGTATGATGAGTAGTATTAGACCCTATAAATCAGAATATTGGACAGCTATATAAATGGTCATTAAGGCAAAGAGCCCAGCAGGCTTTGCAGAAAAATACATCATTGAGAGTATTTGGAAAGGGCGTTTCCCTCCGGGTTCTATTTTACCCGCTGAACGTGAGCTCTCTGAGCTGATTGGGGTGACTCGAACTACACTTCGTGAAGTACTTCAGCGTCTTGCTCGTGATGGGTGGTTAACTATTCAGCATGGTAAGCCCACCAAAGTTAATCAGTTTATGGAAACGTCAGGGCTACACATCCTTGATACCTTGATGACCCTAGATGCTGACAACGCAACTTCAATTGTGGAAGATCTTCTTGCGGCACGGACTAACATTAGCCCTATCTTTATGCGCTATGCATTTAAGGCCAACAAAGAGAATTCTGAGCGTACGATTAGCAATGTAATTGAGTCCTGTGAAAGTCTTCTCGCGTCAGACTCTTGGGAAGACTTCATGGCCTCCTCGCCCTATGCAGAGAAAATTCAGCAGTTTGTCAAAGATGATGGGGAACGTGACGAGGCAAAGCGTCATGCAACTTTAGTGGCTAAAACATTTAATTTTTATGATTATATGCTTTTCCAACGGTTGGCTTTCCATTCAGGGAATCAGATCTATGGGCTGATTTTCAATGGCCTTAAGAAACTATACGATCGCGTTGGTAGTTACTATTTCTCCAACCCAGAATCGAGAAATCTAGCGTTGCAGTTTTACCGTGATCTTTTGGAGGTTTGTGAGACAGGTAACCGTGATCGCATCATTGTTGTTGTCCGCCACTATGGCATGGAAAGCGCGCAGATTTGGAATGAGATGAAAAACTCACTACCTACCAGCTTTACGGAAGATGATAGCTGATACTTTTCCGTATCGAATTAAAAAAACAGGCCGCTTTTACGGCCTGTTTTTTTGTTTAGCCAATGTCTGAATCGTCATAGCCACCGGCTTCTTTGTACCAAGCCGTTAAGTGCGTTTTGAGGTCCTTGAGTTCTTCAGGGCCAATGAGAGCAAGTCCCAGATCTTCCGCTCTGGTGATATCGTTGTATCGTAGAGGTCTAAAGCTGACTAGCATAGCACGCGCTTGTAATCCTCCTAGTAAGTCGCGCAAGGATTCGAGTTTGTATAAAGTATCATCACCATCGTCACGCATACCTTTGGTCTTACATTCAATGATGTGCAGTTTGTTGTTTGCGACAGAAGCAACATCCAACTCATTTCTTACTTCTCGGTCTCCAAGCTGACGATATACTTGAACATTGAGTGAATGATCTTGAATAGTTGGAATATCTTTTTGAATGTCGCGTACTGTCCGGTGGACAAGAGTTTCCAACCACTCACCATTTGAGAATCGGCGAGCGTCTTCATTAGCAAAGGTAAGTACACCCTTGGCATAGCTTGCAATTTCTGCGTCAACTAGATCGCTAAGTAACATATTGAGCTCGCGGTAGCCCTGCTGTTTTTCTGATAACTCAACATTAAGCTTCTGCTCTTTACGGCAGGTCGTTGCGAGATAGTTAAGTGTAGCGAGTCCTGGGCCTAGCTCCAGGGCATTGCTCGCCCACTTTTCTCCAAGTTCATAAAGTTTTTGATCAAGCTGTGCAGGTAATTCTTGTTGATTGAATTCACCCCGAGCGCCAAACACAGTCAGGTAATCATCTATAGTAATGCGATCTTCAAGCTGCGTATCTTCTTTGCCATCTGGATATAGCCAGCATAACCTATCGGTATTAGGCTCAACGACGAAAATGGGCCAGTGGAATGTACGAAAAATTTCATAAACTGACAAAAGCTGGTGCCTTAACCCGCAGCTAGCATTGAGTTTAACTTCTTCTCCACGGCAACTTAGGTCATCGGCTAAGATACCCACAGCGCGCTTAATCCGTGATGTATTGGCAACATTAGGGATCTCAAAAAACTCGGACGTAATCTTTCTTTTGGCAAGAACGTTCTCGAGTCTTTGGTACATAGCTCTCTGACTTTTCACACCAATAAAAACAATATGATTACTGATAGTGCGGTTATCCAATAAAGGAGTCACCAAACGAATTGGATCTTGGTCGATGATGCCAACATGGACTGCCATATAGTCTCCTTATGGTTGGCTTGCAAAAATGTGAAATGGATCTGAGCACAAGCCTTACTACCGATATAAAGATGGTGAGCAAAAAAACAAGAGCCTAAAGTCAAATTGACAGTTACCAATGGATAATTTGCATGGCTCTGACAAAAGGAGAGGTTTAAATGTATGAAAGCAATTTGGTAGAAACGAATTATCATTTGTACATATAAGCTTTATCCAGTTGAAAATCCCAATGGCTCAGCGACTCAAGCGTGTAACAGAACCTGTTAATCATGTCTCATTCGTATAGTTTTATCGCTATTCATCACTAATGCAGGGTAAAATGAACACCGTTTTTATTGTGATTTTTTTGCGCTTGGCGCATACTCCCAGACACTATTCGATGCTAATAAAAAGTAATGGAGTGCTTCATGGCTGAAGAGACCATATTCAGTAAAATAATTCGTAAAGAGATACCTTCCGATGTGGTGTATCAAGATGAGCTAGTGACGGCTTTTCGAGATATTAATCCTCGTGCACCAAGTCATATTCTTATCATTCCTAATAAGCTCATTCCCACCACCAATGATATCGAAGAATCAGATGAACTGACTATGGGCAGAATGTTTACCGTAGCGCGTAAATTGGCAAAAGAAGAGGGTATTGCTGAAGATGGCTATCGTTTGATTGTTAACTGTAATCCACACGGTGGCCAGGAAGTTTACCATATACATATGCACTTGGTAGGCGGAAGGCCTCTTGGCCCTATGTTGGTTAGCTAAATTTGGTGTTTAGATAAAAATAATGGCAATCATTTAAACTTTTAATGATTGCCACTGTCGAAGCGACGATAACAAAAACTAATAATTCATTCGGAGCACCAAGTGCATAAACAGGTTCGAATTGCATTAGTGGTATTAGGCTCAACAGTTCTTACTGCCTGCGCTAACTTTTCAGCGGGCAATCTATTTAGCCACTACAGTGCGCAAAACAACGAGCTTTATCAGGCGGTTAAGCAAGGCCAGTATCAAGAAGCCGAACAAGCTTTACCCGAACAAGTGGCTGGGGATATCTTGGATAACATGGAAAAAGGGCGTGTTTATCTGCTTAACCAGCAATACAGCGAGAGTAAATCGGCGTTTGAGCAGAGTGATAAGGCGGTAAGAGTTCAGCAAGATAAAGCAACTATATCAATTACAGAGACTGCGACCAGCGTTGGTTCGCTTGCTGTTAATGATAACTTGGATATTTATCGTCCAGCCGATTATGAGCTTGGATTTCTACATTTATACCTTGGCTTAAATTATCTTAAAAATAATGATCTTGAGGGCGCAATTATTGAAATGCGCCGTGCAAATCAGGTACAAGAACAAGCGAGAAAAGAAAGAGAAAAGGAACTAGAGTCTGCACAAAAAGATATGCAATCCAAAGGTCTAACGCCAAACATTGGCAGCGTACTGTCTAATTATCCTGATGCAGGTAAAACACTTCAAGCGGTACAAAATGGCTATTTGTTGTATCTCTCTGCACTGCTGTATGAAGCCGACAAATCACTTAATGATTCATATGTCGATTATCGACGAGCATTGGCAGTGATGCCCGATAATGCAGCCGTTATTGATGGTGCTAAGCGTGTTGCGAAACGATTAGGTATGAATGAAGACTTAGCCATGTTAGAAAAGCGTTACGGTAAAGCGAGTTTCGTTGAAAGTGACAAGGCTAGGGTGATAGTCATTGAAGAGCAGGGGGTTGTGGACGCACTGCAAGGCTGGAAACAAACGCTTCCTTTGTTCGATAGTAGCGGTAATGCAGCGCTATATACCATCGCCTTACCGCACTATGGACGTCATGATACGCAGTACTTTCCAGCGACTCAGTTGAATCAGACCAAGGTCAACAGTGACTTAATGACGGATGTCAATGTTATGGCTCAATATGATTTGTCTGAGAGAATGCCGGCAATCATTATTCGTCAAGCCCTTCGCGTATGGGCAAAAGATGAATTACGCAGAAATACCACCAATGAAGACCAATTGGGTAATGCATTGGTGAATATTTGGAATACATTGACAGAGCAACCTGATACCAGAAGTTGGTTAACCCTTCCTAGTCAAATAAGAAGCAGCAGTGTGACAGTTGAACCTGGGCAGCAGACGGTGACGGTGAATGATCAAGATTACCAATTTGAGTTGAAAGCAGGTCGTACTGCTTTGGTTTGGGTCTCTCGGCAGGGAGGTAATGCCATTGTATGGCATAAACAGTTAGGAAACATTAGATGAAAAAATGGCTTATTGCAGCGTTTGCTGGTTTTATCATGGTGGGGTGTTCGAGTAACACTGCTGGTTTACGTATAGACGGAGCATCGCAAACCGTTTTATTTGGTGATAACGTGTTAGCTGGACGTTTACACATTGACGATATATCGACAGCTCAGGTTGATGGACGAGCGAGAGGTGTGGTGAGAGTCACTAGCCAATACAAAGGTGATCAACACATTCAGTATCGCTTCTATTGGTATGATGATAGTGGGTTAGAGGTGAACACTAAGCTTGGCCCATGGCGACAAACCGTTGTTCGAGGAATGGAAACTATCTCTATCTCAGAAGTTTCAGTAAATCCGAATGGTACACAGTTCCGCATTCAGATTCGAGAAAGCGATAACTAAAGCCCAAGACTTCGGCATTCTATCTTTTAATCAACTTACAGAACATTTAGTGAAATTGAGGAACTTACAATGAAAAAAAGCGCTATAGCATTACTTGGCTTAGCTGTGTTATTAGGTGGCTGTTCTAATAAAGTCAGCTATGGTGATGCACAAGCTGTTGAAACCACGACGATTGATTTTGGTTCAACGGATTTACAAAAGATTGCCGGAGAAATGGTTGATAGCATGATGATGTCTGGATCGGTTGCTGCTATAACCAATAATTCTCGCCCAATCGTTTTTGTTGAAAAAATTAAGAACAAGACGAGCGAGCATATCGATACTGAATCTATTACTGATACTATCAGTACCAAAATGCTAAATTCGGGTAAATTCCGTTTTGTTGATATGGACAGAGTGGAAGCGGTTCGTGAACAACTTAACTTCCAAAACAATGATGAGTTAGTGAATCAAAGCACTGCGATCCAGTTTGGTCAGATGGTTGGCGCGCAATATATGCTGTACGGCAACCTATCTAGCATAGCGAAAACCGGAGGCAGTGATAAAGATGTATACTATAAGATGACCATGCGTCTTATGGACCTGAAAACTGGTTTAATCGAATGGGCGGATGAAACAGAAATCCGTAAACAAGAGTCGAAAAGCTTCTTGGGGCTGTAATTCTATAGGAGTGATCAATGGCAATAATGGCCTGGCAGGAAGCCTGTCAGCTTGATACTTCACTGAGATCATTAGATCACTTCTTCTCGACTCCTCCGGAATATGCTCAGACGCTGACCGGAGGGCTGACAAATCGCTGCTGGAAAGTTAAAACTCACAGCAGCGATTGTTTTGTGTGGCGTCCCAGTACCCACATCACCAAAGCTTTGTCGATTTCTAGATTTCATGAACAGCAAATTCTCTCTCTCATCAAAGATACTGGTATTGCTCCTAAGCCCGTTTATCTTAATGAATACGGCTTGTTGGTGGAATGGATTGAAGGAGAGCCACTGACTCATGACCTACCTTTTGACTCGTTACTAAAAACATTAGCCAAGATACACAATTTCGATATCACTAAAGTACCGACCGTCCCGTTTAACTATACTGCTCGGGTCGATCACTACTGGATGCTATTACGCGAAGAATTGCAGTTAGACCAGTACCGAGACTTGTACCAACAATGGCGTAACGTGCCAAGTTTAGACAACACTATCCACTCGCTTTGTCATTTTGATCTTGCCGGCTACAACATGGTTAAACACTCTGAAGGACATAAGGTGATTGACTGGGAATACGCCTGTGTGTCTGATCCTAGACTCGACCTAGCGATAACAATAGGTGTGACAAATGAGAAACCACTAGAGTCGGTTTATCGATACTGCCAGTTTAGAGGTATCGAAAGTGTTGATGATTGGGTTAATGGGGTTATGGCTTGGAAGCCAAGGGCTGAGGTGATGGCGATGTTGTGGTATCTCTTAGCATATCAGTTAAAGGGGCAAGATAGGTATCTCACCGAAGCGCAAACTCTTCGTGATTTATTGATTGCGCAATCTGACCAAGTTTAACCTCTCGATATATTTTAGATTAAGGTCTCCTTATACCCATACTTTTTATGTTAGATTTGTTGGGGCAACTGAGGATCCTAGAATGATTATTTACTTACACGGTTTTGATTCTACCAGCCCCGGCAACCACGAAAAAGTCTTGCAACTACAATTTATTGATCAAGATGTTCGTTTTGTTAACTACAGTACGTTGCATCCCAAACATGATATGCAGCATCTTCTCAAGGAAGTACATAAAGCGATTGAACAATCAGAAGATAGAAATAAGACTATCATTTGTGGTGTCGGACTTGGAGGCTACTGGTCTGAGCGTATCGGGTTTCTGTGCGGAATTAAGCAAGTGATATTTAACCCCAACCTCCATCCAGAACTCACTATGCAAGGTCGTATAGACAGACCTGAAGAATATCAAGATATTGCGACTAAGTGCGTGCAAGAATTTCGTACTCAGAACAAAAAACAGTGCTTAGTTATTTTGTCAGAAAACGATGAAGTACACGATAACCTGAAAACGTCAGCAGAACTTGAAAGTTACTATGATATTATCTGGGACAATACTCAAAGTCATAAATTTAAAAAAATTTCTCAGCATTCAAAGGCTATACAATCATTTAGATTAAGTTGTGGCTAATTTAGCAGGTAAAAAGTGATTGACTAAAGTATCTTTCAGCGAGCTCCGCCACGAATAGTATATGATGCATTGTGGCGGCTCTCTGGGGTGATATCAAGTCGTAAAAATTTTAAGTAGGTTTCTTCATAGTTGTTTATTCAGTTGTTTTTGTATAGCTACTATCTGATGAAGCTGGATATATGCTCTCGTTCTTGTCCCATAACGCTTTTCTAATATCCTCTGTTTTCTCTATTATGCTTTTTGTACTTTTTGGTGAAACGGCATCAACAAAGCCATCCGGTGTATAATCTGCTCCAATGTTACCGGGCTCCCTAAAAGCGTTTTTGAGTGGCATCGGTATAATCTCTTCTGGCTCAATGCGTTCCTCCGTATAGAATGCTCCTTTTTGAATATAGGAGGGATCAGGTTGGTACTTTAATGTATCACGTAGTCCTATATTCAATTCGGTAGGGTTTTCTAAATTTCCTCGAACATTTGTTTTGATAAACTCACTTTCATCTAATGAAGAGAAAGAATCGACAATAAAGTGAATTTTGTTTTTGCAAGATTGTTGGAAGTTAGTTCCCTCGGACATGCCATTACGTCCACCATAATTTGGGTCAAGACCACTACGAAGGATAGATTCGATATTTTCTTCGGGTGTAATGTGAAGGGCAAGGCGATGGTTTAATATTTCTCTGATATCGTCCAAGGTGGTGCCTTCGCGTTTGCTGTCGGTATGCCTAGACTTATTATGGGGTTGCATATTTTCAATAATTTCATCGCGGTCTTTATTGGACATTTTGCTTAGTATATATTTTGCAGTGCAGGGTTCCATTTCTTCAAGAATTTGTGAAGCATTAGTTTTTGCAACTAGAGAACCTTCCATCTTGTCGAAATCAAAGTCATCCATATCAATAGGCTCATCATCTGAATCAGATAATTCTGAAAGGCTTTTCTGGTGCATTTTTTCAAGAATGAGCGTTGCCGTTTTCATATCGCAAACAGATAGTAGTTTAGAGCCTTCATTAGGAGTTGAATCCTCGAGCTTGGTAACTAGAGAGGTAACCTCAGCTTCAGCTAGATTAGTTCTAGTCATACTTTCCGAACCATATCGTTCTGTTGCTGGTGTTGCTGCTACATTGTGTACTATAGTCGCACTTGAAACTAAGCTATTATTTCCTTCAGCCTGACGCCCAGGCTCGACAATTTCCGTAATTGTAGGGTTAGATATTGCAGTTATATTATTCATTTAACTCACCTCAGTAGAATTGAATCAAAATTCTATGAAACTCTATTAGAGCTTCGTCTAGTAAACTATCTTGCAATACTTTAATACGAATATTCGAGCGGAGTTCATACCCGCCATCTACCTTCAGTAACTGACAGCTCCCTCCTTCTGAATATGGAGATGGGGTGGTAATTGCTGGAATGATCAATCTGTATTTTTCAATAAGTTCTTCTTCGGTTGCCACTATACTTGACCAAATGATAAGTCTGCCATCTTCTATTGAGATATTAATATCTGGTGGTTGAGCTAAAGAGATGCATATCGTTGAGTGAGAATCAAATTCATTAATGATACTAGCTGGAAATTTTAATTTAGCTAGTGCTTCGCGAACGATCAGCTTTAAATCCTTGTGTATATTATTATAAAATGAATGTTGGTTGTGAATCATATGCGCTGTTTCCATCAAGTAGTTGATAGAAACAGCATAACCATAATCTAGGTGGCATTTATATACGGGATTACCCTGATCTTCGATTAGAAAAATCTGGATAAGAACCATGCTCTTTCTAAAATGCTTATTAGATTGCCTAATAGGCATGTATGACTCTGTGCCCGCTTAGCAATGGCTTGTTGTTTTATGCGTTTTAGCATAAAGGGAATAGGAAGTACTCATCACCTACGGCGTCTTCGTCTGGCGACTTCCATGGTAGAATAAAACGCATGAAGAACTCCAGGAATAAAGAAGAACAGAGTGAGTACAAAACTAATAAAAAAGTCTTTTCCTAGTCCACGGTTACATACAACTGCGACAGGTGGTAACAACAAGCATAAAATGATGAGTAAAAATTTATTCATAATATATTCCTAAATTGAGTTAAATTTAAATTTTTTGGAATAAGTATGTTCTTATTTGAAGGAAATTAAGTCAACGGACATAATAACCATTATTTATGCTAATTTCACTAAGTGAAATAATATTTATTAAGTTCTTATTATAAGATGTAAAATACAAATAATATTATTCTAAGTCAGTGGATAAATCTCCTTTATTATTTTTTATAATATCTTTAATCAGAATAATAACTTGTAGCACTATGATCAAAGTAAAGGGAAGCGCTCCGGCTATGGCTATTTGTTTGTTAAGCTCAACATCATTGTCATAAAGTAGCGACGCAGAAAGCAAGACTAAGATGATCGCCCATATCAGCCTGGCTCTATTATTGTCAGTATTGGTTAGCATAGAGCAAACAAACAATGCTGAGTCAGCGCTTGTGATGATAAAAGTTACCAATAAGATTAAGGCTGCGATTGAAAACATTTGACTCAAGGGCAAATGCTCAAAGAAAACAAATAAACCCTGAGTGTAGTCTTTGCTTACCGAATTTATGACCTGTGCGCTAAAATCACTGTCAAGACTAGCGCCTCCAAAAGTACTAAACCAAATAATGGAGGCTAGGGTTGGGATAAGTACGACACAGGCTAAGAACTGCCGAATGGTTCTACCTCTACTGATCCTTGCGATAAAAGGTCCAACGAAAGGAGCCCATGCAATCCACCACACTAAATAAGTGACAGTCCAACCTAGGCTCCAGCTGTGAGACTGAGGCTCGATGGAAAAAGAGACTTTTGGTAAAAGCTCGATATAAGCGAGCGATGATGAAGTGATTCGAATTAGAGTTTGTATCGGGTCGATAAGAGCGAATGCCGCAATAACCATAGCAAGCATAATCACTGTATTGAAAAGGCTTAGCCGCTTAATGCCTTTTTGTAGTCCTAATAAAGATGATGCGGTAAACAAGATTGCAATGGCGATAAGTAAACTATATCGAAAGGAGAATGAATCTATAGGCTTTGATAGCGTTTGCCCTAAACCGGTTTGAATCAATGCAATAGCGTTAGCAAACGTGCCAGCAACACCAAATATTATCGCAATGACAGCCATCCAATCGACGACTGAGTACCAACCGCGTTTTGATTTTGAAGTGAATGTCGATGATATGTGTAAGGTGCGCTTTCTATTGTAACTAAACCATGCGATAGCTAGTGCTGTGATGGCATAGATCGCCCATGCGTGTAGCCCCCAATGGAAGTAAGTAATTGCCAAGGCTGTGTCGGTATCATCTCCCAAATTTTGAGCAAAGACAGGCAGGTTGGAGGCATGAAATGAGGGTTCAGCTATTCCCCAAAAGATAAGACCAGAGCCCATACCCGCAGTAAATAGCATGGCGAGCCAACTTGGCGTGCTAAATTCAGGCGTGCTTAATTCCCCACCTAAACGTATTTTGCCTACTGGGCTTATACTGAGCCCGATAACGAGCAACACCATAAAGCTTGAGATAAGCAGCAGACTAAGGCTAAATTGGTCGATAGCTGATTGAGTTAGATGAGCGAGATAGCTGATGGTGAGTTGGGGAACGGAGACAAAAACAAACATAGTAGCGGCGATCGCATAAATGCTCATCGTCGTATTACTTGGTCTAAGCATAGGAGTCAACCGAGACTTAAGTATGGCTATATTGGATGAGCTCACTTTACACTCCGAATGTTCATTAGTTTACTTGACCTCAGGATGCTAACGTATGTCGGCCGATACGAGACTTTAGAAGAGTGCTCTGAGTTCATCAGCGCGCTGTTGGGTCATGTCGATGTAACAGTCCATCGCGTCATTTTGCCCACCAGAACCGCTCTCTTTGTGATAGAAAAAATTGCATTTTGCGTCACGATACTTAATCCATAAGTTTTGCATATGTTTTAGATCTTGATGCCTAAACGTTTGGATTTGCTTGATTGCCGATTGGTACTCTTGATTTAAGCGAACGTCTTCCCTTTCTAACTCGGCATTTTGGCATCGAGTATAGGCCAAGCTATCTAGGGCGTTTTGAGAGCAGGACATATACGCAGCGCTTCTTTTTGTTCCGTCAGGCTCTTTTAAGTTTTGTGTTTCAGTTCTGAGTTCCGTTTGGCTTGATTCTGCCGGTTGGGTGCTTTGCGTACATCCGCCAAGCCCAAAAAAAGAAGGCAAAACGAGCAGTACTTTTAGCGTGTATGGTTTCATTATGAAGTGAACTCAGGGATAGTGGCGTCCAACTATACTAAATAATTGAATAGCAAAAAACCATGAATGTAGAGATGGAACCAATGAAGACATTTGTCTCTCAGCAAAGGTAAATGGTAAGTGAAGCTTTTATAGGTTAATCAATGAAATTTCACGCCCCTTAAGGCAATCTTTAGTTGCGCGGCCTATCCTGCCCTATATAATGACTTCTATCATAAGGATGTTGATAAAAATCAAAAAAATGAGAGCAAGTCAAAACTTGCCCAAGCAAGACTAAAATCTTGAAAGCCTCTCGAAGGCGAAACATTGTTTGAATAACGTGGCTTACTTGATAAATAAAACCTCTACACGCCTTGATTGCCGTAAGACTCAATCTAGTTAGAGCAGGCTGGCGAGAAATTACGCAAATTTTATCGAGGCGATATATCGGCTCGACACCTATTTTATTTTTCTAGAGGATAGTTGCTGTGACTCGAATTATCGTAGTGGGCGGCGGTGCAGGTGGTTTAGAGCTTGTTACCAAACTTGGCCGGACCTTAGGCCGTAAAGGGCGTGCGAAAGTGACACTAGTGGATCGCAAAGCCAGTCATTTATGGAAACCTTTGTTGCATGAAGTAGCAACAGGATCGCTCGATGAAGGGGTGGATGCACTGAGCTATCGCGCTCATGCTAAAAATCATCACTTCGATTTCCAAATGGGCAGTCTTAAAGACATCGATAGGGCGCGTAAGGTGATTACCCTTAGCGAACTTAAAGATGAACATGATGAGTTGTTAATGCCAGGTCGAGAATTAGAGTACGATATTCTGATTATGGCACTGGGCTCGACCTCTAACGACTTCAATACTCCAGGCGTGCGCGAGCATTGCATTTTTCTCGATAGTACAGACCAAGCATCTAAATTCAGAACGGAAATGAACAATGAGTTCTTGAAGCTGCATGCAAAGCATGGCCATGGTTCGGTTGATATTGCCATTGTAGGTGCGGGTGCAACCGGAGTCGAACTATCTGCTGAGCTTCACAATGCGGTAAAAGAGCTTCGCACTTATGGTTTCGGAGACTTAGATTCAAGCAAATTAAACGTCAACTTAATTGAAGCTGGCGAGCGCATTCTACCGGCACTGCCAACTCGTATTTCGTCGGCAGCGCATCAAGAATTAACCAAGCTTGGTGTCAATGTTCGCACCACAACTATGGTTACCGAAGCTTGCTCAGATGGATTGATGACCAAAGAGGGTGAAAAAATCCCTGCGCAAATCATGGTCTGGGCGGCAGGAATTAAGGCGCCAGATTTTGTTAAAAATATCGCTGGCCTTGAAACTAATCGTATCAACCAACTGATTGTTAAAGAAACTCTGCAGACGACCTTAGATGACGATATTTTTGTTATCGGAGACTTGGCCCAGTGCACTCAGGCCGATGGCTCCTTCGTTCCGCCAAGAGCACAAGCTGCCCACCAAATGGCGAGCCGAGCATTTTCTAATATCGTTGCCAAGCTTAATAGCCGCGAACTCAAGCCTTATATCTATAAAGATAAAGGTTCTTTAGTGTCTTTAAGTAAGTTTTCTACAGTCGGCAGCTTGATGGGGAATTTGACCAAAGGCTCAATGATGATAGAAGGTCGAATCGCAAGAGTGGTGTATATCTCCCTCTATCGCTTGCATCAAATGGCCCTGCACGGCGTAATCAAAACCGCGTTAATTATTCTGATGGGTAGGATTAACCGAGTTCTACGCCCAAATCTAAAGCTTCACTAATAAGGGCCTGCTGATACGCGAACACACTAGTATTGCAGGTAAAGACTTAATGGCGGTATACCCTAGGCCCTAGGTATGCCGCTATTTTTGACATGTCCCAAATCAATCTAGCACTCCCATTCTTCATACTTTACGGCTTAGTATTACTTTTCTAATTGCTTATATGTGACATCTGGTGGTGCAAAGTACGTATTTTCTATTGAAAAAGTTGGTGAATGGTAATGTTTAAAAAGTTATTGCGTTTTCGTAACTCTAGTGTCGGAGAAAAGAATTTGACCAGCTTCATTTAGGCTGATCGAGTGGGTGATATACCAAAAGTATTTTGCAAAACTAGAGTGCTCTTTGGATAGTCACCCGGAATTGCTCAAAACCGAACTAGCTGACGGCATGATATTAGTTTTCCCCAAATTGGTTTGCATCTTGGACGTTTGAATAAACTGTGTGAGTAACTTTAATATATAAAATTTAATGAATGGCAGAGGTAAAAACTGCCCTTGGGGTTACTACTGCTTGGAAAAGTTATAATTGATTGAAATAATAAAGTTAATAATGTTCACGAAATGAATTTTATTTCATTGAGACTGCACAATTCCCTTGTTACGCTGCCCTTGTACATTTTTCACAGCAGTATTATCAAGCATCAGCTAGGGTATTTTATGGAAAAAGAACTTATTCGCGAAACGAATCAGGCCACTAGGACTAGATTTGACAGCCAAACTGACCTCAGGGAACTGTCGGTGCGCCTACCCGCCGATAATAGTTTGAACGAAATAACTATTCAAAAAATAGTAGAAAAATTCAACAGATATGGTGTAGCTTTGGTTGAGCATGAAAAAACTCACACCCCTGAGGATGTATTACTCAAGATAGGACACTTTTTTGGCAACCCAGTTGGACATGACCGTTCGGACTCAAATGGTATTACTGTTATCTCAAACTTAAAAGGTTTTGATGGTTATTTGGGGGCAAGCTATACCGAACATCCTCTTCACACTGGTGGCGTATATTCTGACGAGCCTCCAATTGTTCTTCTTCTTCAATGCATAAAACAGTCGAGTATAGGGGGTGAGTCGATCTTGGTTTCTTCAAAAAATATTTATGACTTCCTTTCTAAAGAAGATCCTCACGGCCTAGCCTTACTTAAGCGCTCGGGTGCTTTGACGATGAAAAGAGGTAATGCAAAAGCTTCGAGACCTGTTTTTGATGATAAATATCTTGGCAATGGCTCTTATATGTTCTCATTTCGATGTGATAACGTAGTTGAATATGAGATTAATCCATCAAGTCTAATAACTACGCTTGCAAAGATAAAGAGTTTTATAGACCGACCTGAGAACCAAGTACGTCTCAGACTGAAAGAAAATCAAATTCTAATTGCAGACAACTCAGCGGTCATGCATGCCCGCACTGCGTTTCCTAAAAATGAGGATAGAAGGTTGTTGCGGTTGACACTTGATGGAAAACCAAGCCATAGTGACTATCGATTGACTCTAGGGTTTTAAGAAAAAATTTAATGTGGGTTTGATGCCCGCATTTTGCTATAACGAGATTAAAAAATTGAGTCTTGAATTCTTGTATGCAAGTCTAGCTGGTTTGGCATTTGTAACGTCTCTCATTACTGCGGTTATAGGTATGGGGGGAGGGGTGCTCTTGCTAGCAATACTACCTAGCTTTGTTCCTCCGTCTGCACTAATCCCAGTGCATGGAGCTGTTCAATTATCTAGCAATATAAGTCGATTTCTATTCGATATTAGAAGCACTTGCTTCACTGCATTGGTGCAATTTTTGGTTGGTTCGATTATTGGAGCATACTTTGGTTCTCAGTTGTTCAATGAAATCGACTTTTCTATACTCCCTCTCCTTATTAGCTCGTTTATCCTTTTCGTTCTATGGTTTCCCATTGAAAAGGTTATGTCAAAGATTCCTGGTAAGTATTTCTCCCTCGGTATAGTTCAGACATCACTTGCATTGTATGTTGGTGCTACAGGCCCATTAAGCACCTCTATCCTCATTAGAGATGGGTATAAGCCAAGAGAAGTTATTGTTACAAATGCAGCCATAAATACAATTATTAATATTTTCAAAATAGTTGTCTTTATCTATTTGGGATTTGTATTTTATGACTTTGTATTACACGTGATAGTTATGTCTATTTTCGCAATTATTGGCTCATATGTGGGCACTAGATTAAGAATAGGAATTGATGTGATTTTGGCTAGAAAAGTTTTGATCGGAGTAATTACAATAGTATGTTTGAAAAATATTGTAATTTATTTAGTAGGGTAATGCCCTCAGGTTTATTTGTATACAAGAGTAGTGCTGCGTAAGTACAGATTTGCGAGATCAAGAAAAAGCAGGGATTTAAGAAAAGCACCTTCAAACTATGTTGGGCTATTGCTTTGTGTTATGAAAAAAGGGGACTTTTTATTGAATATTGCTACGGCTTTTCAACATCACTTCTGATATATCTGGTGTGTTCCGAGTGTTCGGGCTAGTTTATTGACTATTGAAATATTAGGAATAACAACTCATGATAAATTACTATGCATTGGCAGGTTCGTAATCAAGCCTATATGCACAAACGTAATGGCGATCGACCCTATTCAAGTACTTTGGATGCTATGAGTTTTTGGGTTGAAAAAGAAACCGCTGTAGCTATAAGGAAAGTGGGGCTTGATCGTTACGAATGTATTTCCTCTTTTGGTTTTGAGTCACTATTTGATTACTGCATTACATATAACCCCAAGAGATCGAGAGAAACGTTCGAAAGTCGTGTAAATTCAAAAAGCTGGTTAGCTAGATGGCCAGCTTTGAAAGTTGTTCCATAGCAAGTGCTCTACTTTTCCTAATGGTTATAGTATCCACTCACTCATGACAATATAGGACTCAACATGATGAGAGCACCATTTCAGGTACTGGTTTTTCCATATAAATTTGAAATAAAAGAACCCATGTTTTTGATTGCTTGTCGAAAGGATAACGGTGAATGGCAGGCAATTTCTGGTGGTGGAGAAGATAAAGAACCTGTGCTGGATACTGCAAAAAGAGAGCTATATGAAGAGACGTCGTTAATTGGTTATGATTGGGCTCAACTAGACTCTATGTGTATGTTACCTTGAGTTTTTTATTCTGGTCATGAAAAATGGAAGGATAACCCTTATGTGATACCAGAATACGCATTCTCTGTGCAGGTTTTTGGTGAGCCACAATTATCTGCGGAGCACACTGAATTTCGTTGGTGTAATGCATCTGACGCAAGCAGGCTTCTTAAGTATGATTCAAATAGAATAGCTTTGTGGGAACTATGCGAACGACTTAAGTTATCTAAATGATCCTGAATGTATTAAAGCTTTGGAGCTTGCAGACAAAGTCGAGAGTGTTATTAGCTATGAGCGCAGTTTTTTCAGACCTGTATTCGGTTAGGTAATGGTATAAAATGATTAAACGCCCAATAAGTGGGCGTTCTTATTAGTATTTGTTTATATTATTCGCGTGTGTCAATATTGTAAGATAGTCACTAGTATCTTTGTCTTAGATGACTCACTTTTTGGTTAATGCAACACCATCAAAGTGAATGCCAGCCCAACCATGTTGGATAAAATTGCGGATGTTAGCGTGATCGGTGCCATTTGGATTATTTAACACATCTTCACGATAGAACTCGCCGAAACAAGCCAAGGTTGATGATTCATCCAAGCCTTGCAGTTGTGCGAAGGCAAAGATCTTACAGGAACCTTTGTTTTGCCCCGCTTGATTTTGAGTTTCTCCGTTTACAAAGCTGACTGGGTGAAAGTCAAAGTGTTCGTCGATCACCTGTATTGACTGTTCAAACATAACCTCATTGGTTGTGCTAGCCAGTCGCTTTAGAAACTTGTCCATTTATCTCTTTCCTCACAGTTGAATAGACTAACTACTATATCACTAGGTAAAAAGGAAGTTAGCTAAAATATAGTGAAAGATCCGTTTGTGGATGTATATAACTGTGAGAGTTGAGCTGAATAGGGCTCTTTTACTTTAATCTGAGCTCTTTTCGCATCATGGCAACAATGTCCGCATGACTTAGGGCTTTATCATTTTCCATGGATTTTATCGCTTGATAGAGATCATGAGGGGCGGTTAAAGCAGCATAGTCAGAGGCTTTTTTTATTTCCCTCTCATTTAATAGAGATAAGATTTCTAAATAATTCTTGCGCTTTTCTTGATGCCTATCTTTGAGTAATGGGAATAAGATTCGTAAAAAATATCCCATTAGTAGCATCGACAGAAAAGAAATAATCGACATAAATATCATCATGTTATTCATCTCATACTACCAAAAGTGACTTATATTGGCTTTACGGTAACAGGAAGGGTAGTCAACGGGTAGTAAAAAGTCGTATTTTGCTGTCACTTGATGCAAAGTTCTGAGGAATCCCCTGATAATTTAGATAAAAATCATCAAGTTAAGGTAGATGC
>NZ_JAYQDQ010000073.1:0-20437 GCF_038138445.1 Vibrio sp. | reverse complement strand
GCCGATACCCCAGAAAAAACAATGCCGCTCACCTTAAGTGAACGGCATTAGAGTCAAAGTCCAGTCAAAGTTGAACCCCAAGGTAAAGCTACTTCAACCTCTGATTGAATTAAAAGATATTCTTTATTTAGCTATAATACTAACGATTATTTCTGCAATAGTTCAATTAACTGTTGGCTTGATACCACATTGGTCTATGTCTATGCTATCTCTTGCCACAGCAGTTTTTAGTATTGCTATGGTTGTTGATAGTCTTAATCTCATCAAAAAAAACTTAGACTTTTGGATAAATGAATAAAGTATAACAAGAACACACACCAAAAGTACCAAATAAGTATGGTTGTCCCACCTAAACCTATCGCACCACAACTTTTTCCATCAACTATTGGTATATTACTTATTCGTTCCAAAATACTTAACTGGTGCATACATTGTTCAGGTTTCACTGTAGAGTCAACGCTTGCTATACTCAAAGTGATAGAATAGTATCACTTTTGTGTTTCTTTGGAGCCGCTGTTATGAAAGTAGAACTCGTTACCTCGCTTAAACGTCAAGCAACTAAAATTCTTGCAGATCTCCACGATACGAAAGAGCCTGTCTTAATTACCGAACATGGTAAACCCTCAGCGTATTTAATTGATGTTGAAGACTATGAATTTATGCAAAATCGATTAGCGATTCTTGAGGGGATTGCTCGGGGTGAACGTGCATTAGCGGATGGCGACGTTGTTAGTCATCAAGAAGCTAAGGAAAAAATGGCAAAATGGCTCAAGTAATTTGGACGGATCCTGCACTATCTGATCTGAATGATATCGCTGAATACATCGCACTTGAAAATGTTCAAATGGCAAAACGGTTGGTTCAAACAATATTTTCCAAAGTAGAGCGCCTAGAAGCTTTTCCTGAATCTGGACCCATTATTGCTGAGCTCAAACATTTAAATTATCGTGAAGTTATTGTTAATCCGTGCCGTATTTTCTACAAACAAGAAGATGACATGGTATTTATTCTGCACGTTATGCGCTCAGAAAGAGATTTAAGAAAGTTCCTGTTACGTAGACAATAGTCCCAAGAACTAGGGAGGAATATGACGGGAACCTATCTAAGTCTAATGGTTGCGACAATGAATGAACCTCTCACTCGACTCCCCTCTTCGGGCACTCCAGCAAATGGTCATTGACCATGCCGACCGCTTGCATAAAGGCGTAGCAGATGGTTTCGCCGACGAATTTAAAACCATTCTTTTTTAAAAATTTACTCATGGCTTTGGATTGTTCTGTGGAAGCGGGGACTTGCTCCATGGCGCTCCAGTGGTTGACTATGGGTTTGCCATCGACAAACTGCCACAAGGCGTTTGATAGGCTGCCGTATTCTTTAATCAGAGCCTTTGCGGCGCGTGCGTTACTAAAGACTGAGTTGATTTTTCCTTTGTGCTTAACCACATCAAATTGGTTGATGATCGCTTCGACCGATGATTCATCACACTTGGCCAATTTGTCGATATCATAGTTTTGAAATGCCGCTCGGTAACCTTCTCGCTTTTTCAAAATCGTGATCCAACTTAAGCCCGCTTGTGCGCCTTCTAGGGTAATAAACTCAAACAAAACTCGGTCGTCATAAACGGGAACGCCCCATTCTTTGTCGTGATAGTCTCTTTCGAGCGGATGATTCATCGCCCAAGCGCATGTGGTATCCATTTTTCTTTCCTACTTCACTTGTGATTAGCGCCTCACTGTGAAGGCGCTTTTCTATCTCAATTCAATTAACTTGGTACTTGTACTTTATGGAAAATTCGATAGAGCACTGGCACAACAATTAGAGTCAATACGGTGGCAAACCCTAATCCAAACATTATGGTCACCGCCATGGGTTTGAAGAAGATATCAGGCAGTAGCGGGATCATGCCCAAAATCGTCGTGATTGCCGCCATGCACACTGGGCGCACACGGCTTAGCGAAGCATCCACTACCGCAAGGTAAGGATCTTTGCCTGACTGCATCTCGATCTCAATTTGGTCCAAGAGAACAATACCGTTTTTCAGCAGCATACCTGACAGGCTCAAGAAACCCAGCAGCGCCATAAAGCCAAATGGTGTATTCAGCGCAAGAAGCCCGGTTGTTACACCTATGATGGCCAATGGTACTGTGAGCCACACAATCAGTGGCTCTTTGACTGTGTTAAACAAGAACACAGTGATGAGGAACATAAATAAGTAACCCATCGGCATAGTGGTAAAGAGCGAGGCTTGCGCATCACCAGATGACTCATACTCCCCGCCCCACTCCAGCGCATAGCCTGAAGGCAGTTCAAGCGCCTCAATTTGAGGTTGCAGCCTCTTTTGCAATGTGGCGGCTGTTTCTTCTCCGAGCAAGTCTGGGTCTGCCATCACAGTCAACATACGCTTGCGGTTTTTACGCACTATGATCGGGTCTTCCCAACGCATGTCATAACCTAAGGTGACTTGCTGAAGTGGAATGTATTCACTCAACGCTGGGCTCCAGATCTTCATGCCTTCGATGTTGCGAATATCAATCCGCTCTTCTTCCGGTAAACGCGCCACAATCGGCATTAAAGTCGTGCCATCACGATACACACCCACAGACTTACCAGAGAAAGACATGGCCAAGAACTCGTCGACATCGGCTTTAGTGATGCCATAGCGCCTTGCCTGACCTTCGTTAAATTGCGGCTCTAGCACTTTAGTTCGCTCACGCCAGTCATGACGAATATTGGTCGCACCTGGGTCTGCGTGCATAATGTCTTCGATCTGTTTTGCGATGCTTCGCAGCACAGTAGGATCAGAACCAATCACACGCGCTTCAATTTTTGCGCCGCCGCCTGGGCCAAGCTCAATTTGCTTGAGCTTATAGTTGATTTCAGGGAAGTTTTGCTCCACGTGCGCCCTAAAGTTGGACATCAGCATTGCCAACTGCTCGTAGTTTTTCACCCGAGTCGTAATTTCACCATAAGCAGCATAGCTTTTCTCTGGCGCATAAGTCAGCATAAAGCGTTGCAAACCTTTACCTGCCGTAGTGGTGATATGCTCAACCCCTTCTTGGTCAGATAGCCAAGACTCCAGTGCTTTAAGCTTGGTGTTGGTCGCGCGAATATCCGTGCCCTCCGGCAACCAAATATCGGCCTGAAACATAGGCGTAGTCGATGATGGGAAGAAAGACTGCTTCACAAAAGTAAAGCCATAAATGCTTGCAGCAAGGCCTAAGATCATGACAACCACAGTCAGCCAAGCACGCTTCATACAAAATTCAAGGAACCCTTTGTAAAGGGTAAACACCATGCCTTTATACGGATCGTTATCTTCGCCATCAGCATTGATTTTTTGCCCTTTAAAGAACATATCGGCAAAAAACGGCGTTAAAGAAATAGCGGTAAACCAGCTGAGCATTAAAGAGATAAGTAAAACCGTAAATAAGGTTCCACAGTACTCGCCGGTTGAATCTTCCGATAAACCGATTGGCGCAAATGCGGTTACGGCAATCACGGTTGCACCAAGCAATGGCCATTTAGTTTGCGTGACTATATCTGTCGCCGCCTGCATTCGCGATCGCCCTTTTTGCGTGCCTATTAATATGCCTTCGACCACCACAATGGCGTTATCAACCAACATACCAAGCGCGATCACCAATGCTCCAAGAGATATACGTTGCAGATCAATCGCAAAGTACTTCATGAAAATGAAAGTACCAAAAACGGTCAGCAGCAGAATAAGGCCAATCAATAGGCCAGAGCGAAGCCCCATAAAAAACAGCAGGACTATAATAACGATGGCAACCGCTTGACCAAGGCTGACCACAAAGCCACTTACGGATTTGTCGACTTCTTTGGGCTGGCTATAGACTTCAGCAATTTCAACACCAACTGGCTGTTGGTATTTAAGCTCAGCAAGTCTGCGATCAAAACGCTCACCGACTTCCACCACATTCACGCCTTGGGCAAAAGAAATGCCGACGTTAAGTGCAAGATGGCCGTTAAAGGTAATGATGTTATCAGGAACGTCCACATAGCCACGCTTGATTTCGGCTACATCTCGCAAATAAATCAAACCCTGAGCACCACTTTCGGTGATGATCAAGTCACCAAGCTGGTCAACGTTTTCAAACTCTCCCGTTGGTTGGATGCGGATATACTCATCGCCGACTCGAATTGCGCCAGCATCGGACACTACATTTTGGGTCGACAACAAGTTAAAGAAGGTATTGGGCGCCAAGCCAAGACTGCTTAAACGTTTCATCGAGACTTCAATAAACACCTGCTCTTGCTGCTGGCCAGATACCGATACCTTACTCACACCATCGATTAATTCCAGCTCTCGACGCAGATAATCGACATAATCGAGCAGCTCTTTGTATGAGTAGCCATCACCTGTCACCGCCAGCAAGATGCCGTACACATCGCCAAAGTCATCAATCACTTTTGGATCATTGACACCGGGAGGAAGCTGCACTTTAAGATCATTAACTTTACGACGCAGCTCATCCCAAATTTGCGGCAGATCATCAGGCCCATAATTGTTTTTCATCGAGACCGTAATTTGCGACAAACCACGGCTGGAGATGGAATTCACTTCGTCAACATAGGTTAATTGCTGAATGGCTTTTTCAATCGGATATGTAACTTCTTCTTCGACCTGCTGCGGCGTTGCACCCGGGTAAGAGGTCACCACCATGGCATCTTTGATAGTAAAAGCTGGGTCTTCTAGGCGTCCCAGACCAAAGAAAGCCGATACACCACCAATAAGGAAAATCAGCGAAATCATCCAGCTAATGACGCGATTACGAATGAAATAGGCGGCGATACCAGTAATGTTTTCATCTTGCGAAGACTGATGGTTAACTTGCTCACTCATTTCCCGTCTCCTGCTTAATCACTTCCACTTCCATTCCCTCTTGTAGTCTTGAAATGCCCGCCACAACCACTTGCTGCTGGTCTTTCAAACCGCTAACCACTTGCAAATCCGTTTTAGTGACTTTGCCAACGGTAACTTTTTGCTTGCTCACTGTATTGTTTTCATCCAGCAGCCAAACAAATTTATTGTCTCTACCTATATCATCCCCATCGGCATTGAACACAGCTTCAATCGGGATCAATACACCATTGCTTCGGCTCATACCAATCTGATAATTATCTGTAGTCACCTCTACTGCCATACCATCTAAAATGTACTCTTGCTCTGGCATAGGCAGAGCTAAGGTAACGGTATAAGTGCCCGTGTTCGGATCTGGCTCTGTGGTAAACTCTTTAATCTTTGCTGGGTATTCATTACCACTTGGCACTTTTACCAAGGCTTCGATGCGAGATAAAGTCTCTGGCTCAGGTTGATTGGTGTAGAGGCTATCTGGAAGTTGAATCAGCACTTCAACGCTATCTATACTGTGTATATTGACCACCTGCTGGCCAACTTGAACATTTTCAAATTGATCAAGATTAACCCGTGAAATAATCCCATCCACAGGCGCCAATAGTTTGGTGAAAGATAATCTCAGCTGAGCTAGCTCCAATTCACTCAAAGCGATCAGGCGATTAGCTGCAATTTCATCGAATTGAGAACGCGCCAGCAAGCCTTTAGCAACCAAAGGTTTTGAGCGTTTATATTGACTATTAATGACCGAGTATTTGGCACTTGCGTTATCAACATCTAGCTGATAATCAGTTGGGTCGAGCTCGGCTAGCACATCGCCTTTTTTCACTCGGTCGCCTTCTTTGACATTGAGCTTGCTGACTTCACCAGAGACTCGAAAACTCAAAGGGGCGCGTTCGGCGGCATTAGCTACTGCCGGAAAGTATAAACTGTCTTGCTCCACATCACTGCTGACTTGCACGGCTTTGACTTTGGGCATACCAAAGTCCACATACTCGACTTTCTTACCACACCCAGTAAGAGCGATAGCACAAGCGAGCGCACTAAGACCTATAGATAACTTCATGTTATAGTCCTCTCTCCTTAACCCACTCTCGCACCTTAATGCCGGGTTCAATGCCGTTCACACCAGAAATAATGATAAGGTCGCCATCAGCAAGGCCACTTTTCACCTGACGCTTGTCATCCAGTACTATGCTGACTTTCTCGACCACACCGGAGGAGTCAACGCGCCAAACACAGGTTTTGCCGTCTTGTTCAAAAATTGCGGAGCTTGGAATTTTCGTCGCACCGATAGAATCGACTTTGACGTTCACCTCTCCTGCCATTCCGGGAAGGATTCCAATATCCAACGGACGCTCCATCACCATGGTTACTTTGTAGGAACCGGTTTTGGGGTCTGCTTCTGTGTCTACTTCTTGGAACTCCAGTAAGTAGCTCTTTTCAGGAAAAGCATCAAACTTCATGGTTGCGGTGAGATTAATTCCAGAAGCAAAACGGTTTAACAGATGATCGGGCAGCTGAAATTGCACCTTCATCAGACTATTGGTTTGGATGTTCATCACCCCTTGTTTTGCGGCGATATATTGATAAGTTTCAGCGGGTACAATTGAGACTGTACCATCATAAGGGGCGATAAGCTTGGTGTAACCTAGGTTAGCGCGGGCCTGTTCTAGCGTCGCTTTTGCTGAATTGTGATTGGCTTTGGCTTGGTCAAAATCTTGCTCAGACACAACTTTATCAATACGCAATTTTTTATATCGCTCGTATTGAACATCGGCAAGGCGAAATTGGGCTTCCGCTTGCTTGGCAAGTAAGGCGTATTCATCCGGGTTCAAGGTTGCCAGTACTTGTCCTTTCTCAACAGGCTGGCCAGCTAAAACATCTATTGATTGAAGTTGGCCGGGAACTCGAAAGGTCAAAACGGCTTTATCACCAGCTTCAGAGGTAGCGGGAAAATGTCTTTCAAATTGTGCATTGCCGACTGAAACAGTAAAGAGTTTTGCGGGCCGAGAGTCAGGTTCAGGAACGGGAGGTAACTCTTTACCGCAACCACCCAATAAAGCGGCTGCGGCAAGAAGCAATAGCTTTGATTGCATAATCAGTCATCCAATAGTCACATAGAAGTATTCAGGCCTGTGTCCTTTGGTTGAATGTTCGCCAAAGCAAAAACCAACCTAAGAGGTCAACAAGGCCAAAGATAGATGAATGATTATACGAGTGCCAAATACTTACCAGTAAATTATTATAATAATTAGTTATTTTCTGTTAAATGTCACTTTAGCTCCCACAATTGATTTATAAACGACTAAATTCCTTGTCTACTTTGAAGGTCTCAGAGGTGACGTATGCTTCTATTTCACGCACCTTGCCTTCTAACTGCTCAAAGTCGTTTTCAATCGTATTAAGCAATTCATCAGGAGTCTGGCCTTGTTGCCAAGGTTTGTTTTTCAGCTTGTGTTCCTGCTCGGCTTTAAGAGACATCACATAATTGTCAGGTTGCTTTTCTATCATAAAGGTCATGGCTATATAGGCGAGCAATACCAGAAAGCTTCCACCCAAAAGAGCTGCTGAGATGACTAGGATTCTGATAAGCCAAACTTCGCAACCAAAATAGTTCGCAATACCAGCACATACACCAGAAAGTTTGCCATTCTGTGTATCTCTATACAGCTCTCTGTTATTCATAGCGACGTCTCCAGTTAGGCGTTTCTGTATCTAATATTCGCTCAAGAGTGTCGACGCGTTTTTGCATCTGCTCTGCTTTTTCAGACAGAGCTTGTAGCCGATTAAAATCATCTTCTGACAGGCCACCAGCGGTTTTTTTCTTGCTGCGGTAATGCAATATCAACCAAAGTGGTGCCACAAAAATCAAAAAAACAATCAATGGCCCTGCTAAAAAAAATGATGACATATAAAACTCCTAAATACGGGTCGCTTAGCTCGATTGTCTGCCCATAGCTAAGCAATGGTAACCGGTTTTTCTGCGCTGTTATCGATTTACCGATAACAGCTTGTGTGAGATTTGATTTACTCAGTAATTACTTTTTACCTTTGACTTGCTGCTTTAGGCTTTCAAGCTCTTTTTCAATCTCATCTTGAGCTTTAAGTTCAGCGAATTCTTGATCTAAAGACTTGGCTTCACCGGATTGCGCATAGACATCGGCTTCAGCTTCCAGCTCATCAATTTTTCGTGAGTACTGCTCAAATTTTGCCATGGCTTCAGAAGTACGCGCTGTATGCAGATGTTTTTGCACGTCGCGGCGCCCTGTCGCGGTTTGGGAGCGAATCGCCAGCGCTTGCTGTTTGGCGCGAGTTTCTGTGATTTTACTTTCCAGCTTGGTGATTTCGCCAGTTAGTTTTTCTATTGTCTCTTCAACTAGCGTTTGTTCTGTGTGCAAGCCCTTGAGCATATCTTGCAATTTCTGTTTTTCTATCAGAGCGGCTCTGGCCAAATCTTCACGTTCTTTGGTCAATGCCAACGTTGCTTTGTTTTGCCACTCATCAATTTGTTCATCAATCACATTAACTTTACGTGCAAGCTCTTTTTGATCGGCTAAAGCTTTTGCTGAGTTAGTACGAACTTCAACCAGTGTGTCTTCCATCTCTTGGATGATAAGACGTATCATTTTTTCTGGATCTTCAGCCTTATCCAGTAGCGCGCTGATGTTTGAATTCACGATGTCAGCAAAACGAGAGAAAATACCCATGACTTAGCTCCTTATCCAATACTCTGGCCATTGTTGTAGCCAAATTATCAACATTATTCAGATGAATGTAACCTTTATTCCTATTCCAAGATACATGCCAATTCTTAAACTTAACAAAAACAAACACTTACTATATTTTGTATTGATAGCGCGATTCATCTATGATGAATTTAACCAATATTAGGTAAATCTCACCAACGGAGCGAGTGAATGCAACAAAACCTTATCGGCGAATCTCCAGCCTTTCTTGAAGTCCTCGACAAAGTCTCCAAACTCGCCTCAATAGAAAGACCCGTACTTATCATTGGAGAACGGGGAACCGGTAAAGAGCTTATCGCTCAGCGTTTGCACTACTTGTCCAAACGCTGGGACCAGCCCCTCATCTCCCTCAATTGTGCAACTTTAAGTGAAGGCCTGATTGACTCTGAACTGTTCGGCCATGAACAAGGCGCTTTTACTGGCTCCAAGGGAAGGCATAAAGGTCGCTTTGAACGTGCTGAAAATGGCACCTTGTTTCTTGATGAACTGGCTACAGCGCCACTCTTGGTTCAAGAAAAGCTGCTCAGAGTGATTGAATACGGTCAATATGAACGAGTGGGCGGACACCAACTCCTCAACGCTAATGTTCGCCTCGTTTGTGCCACCAATGCCAACCTACCTGAAATGGCCGCACAAGGTAGCTTTCGAGCTGATCTGCTTGATAGGCTTGCTTTTGACGTGATTCATCTTCCGCCGCTGCGCCAAAGAAAAGCAGACATTCTTTTACTAGCAGAATATTACGCTATTAAGATGTGTCGTGAACTTGACCTCGAATACTTTGTTGGTTTCTCACAACACGCAGAGCAAGCACTACTTGACTATCAATGGCCGGGAAATGTGCGTGAATTAAAGAATGTTGTTGAAAGAGCCGTTTACCAAAATGGCCGTCACCACGAGCCTATCCATAGCCTCATATTCGACCCCTTCATCAATCAGTGGCAAGAAGCCCAACCGATTGATGAGGAACAAGCGCCCGCAGAAACAAACACAGCCAGCTATCACTTCCCAATGGACTATAAAACATGGCAGCAAGATCAAGATATCGACTTACTAAATGCGGCATTAGCGCAGAGCAAGTTTAACCAACGTAAAGCTGCCGATATGCTAGGTCTGAGCTATCATCAGCTAAGAGGCATGATAAGAAAGTATGACATTTCAACTGTGAGCTGATTTGTCTTGTTGAACATAAAAGTCAATAAACCCTAACTAACAATGGTAAATTACTGAACTATTAGGGCATAATGGCACGTTATATCGTGCTTCGCCTATAACAATCGTTCTCGCTATGAAAGCATTTATTCAACTGACATTAAGTCTGTGTGGCCTTACCTTACTCTCCGCTTGTGGTGATGGCATTGATCACAATAAGATTCGTAAAACTGGCTTCGTCTACTGCGGCCAGGGTGGCCCTGACAGTTTTAATCCACAACTGGTCGATAGTGGGATCACTTCCGAAACCCTAAGCCCGCAAATTTTCGATACGCTTTTAACTCTTGATCCTAATAATTTCAAGCCAGTGGCAAATCTTGCAACCCGTTGGTCAGTAAATAAAGAAGGGACAGAGTATGTGTTTGATTTACGCAAAGACGTTTCTTTTCAAACTACGCCATGGTTTTCACCAACACGCACATTGAACTCTGAAGATGTGGTCTTTAGTTTCAAGCGTATTATCGATGAGAAGCACCCTTATCATAATGTAGGCAGCGGGCTCTACCCTTGGTTTAGCGGTATTGATTTCCAAAACCTTTTGCTCGATGTTAAAGCACTCTCAGATCATCAAGTGCGCTTTACTTTGAGTCGTCCAGACAATACTTTTTTATCTAATATCGCGACTAGCCATGCAGTTATTCATTCGGCAGAATATGCACGAAGCCTCACGCTCGCCGATGACAAACCTAAAATAGACAGCCACCCTGTCGGTACTGGGCCGTTTTACTTAAACGATTATCAGGTTAACGATCTGATACGACTCAAACGTAACAATAGCTATTGGCAAGGCCAGCCTAAAATGAGTCAAATCGTGTTCGATATTTCTCATCGCGGCACCGGAACTTTAGCCAAGCTACTGCGGAATGAATGTGACGTATTAAGCTCCCCCCTATCAAGCCAAATTCCTACCATTAAGCAGCAAGAAAGTATCAAGCTTATGGTAAAGCCGGCGATGAATATATCCTTTATCGCCGTCAACACCACTAACCCTGCACTCAGTGATGCTAGAGTGAGAAAAGCGCTAAACTATGCCATCAATCGCCAGAACATACTTGAATCTGTCTATTATGGTACTGGCAGCCAAGCGTACTCGGTACTTCCACCTAACTCTTGGGCCTATTTGAAAGACAGTGTCCAAATTCGCTACGACAGAAACTACGCCATTGCTTTGCTCAAGGAAGCAGGATTCGGCAAAGGTTTAGAGTTAACTATGTCAGTCTCACTTGAGCCAAGAGCTTATAACCCTAGCCCAAGAAAAACAGCCGAATTAATCCAAGCAAATTTTGCCGATATTGGCATCAAGTTAAAACTACTCACAGACGATCGATTCGATCGAACTGATGTTGCCAATAACCAAGAAGTTGACCTCTATCTGACCGGCTGGATCGCCAATACGGGAGACCCAGATAACTTCCTAAGACCTTTACTGTCTTGTGATTCTAAGAAAGTGGGCCTTAACGTCTCCAGTTGGTGTAATGCTGATTTCGACTTTTTGCTCGATCTAGCCCTTGAGGTCGACAAACCACGCTATCGACTCAATTTGTATAAACAAGCGCAAAACATACTTAACGAAGAGTTTCCTGTCATTCCTCTTAGCCATGGAATGCAGTTTCAAGCTTACGATTCCTCATTAGAAGGATTCAAAGTTAGCCCGTTTAATGTCCAACCTTTTGATACCGTAGAGAGGATAAA
Source organism: Vibrio sp. (assembly GCF_038138445.1). GTDB lineage: Bacteria > Pseudomonadota > Gammaproteobacteria > Enterobacterales > Vibrionaceae > Vibrio. The sequence goes on along the minus strand of NZ_JAYQDQ010000073.1, from coordinate 8,911 downwards.
ATAATGTTTCTCTACACACTCAAACGCTTTAATCTGTTTATTATCACCTTGCTTATTCTGTCTATGGTTGGCTTTAGCTTACTCAGGTTAGATCCTGATTCGCCATGGCTTATGGAGAGTTTTTGGCAAGGCTGGATGACCTATGTAGGTGAATTAATGCACCTCAATTTTGGCGTCAACAAAAATGGCGTACCAATAGCAGAGGAGCTCGCTGTCGTCTTTCCAGCAACCCTTGAATTATGCTTGATCGCCTTCGTTTTCTCTCTTTTGATCGGTATTCCAATTGGGACACTGGCTGGTATGAAGCAAGGGAAATGGATCGATACTGCTATCTCATTTACTTCTATGTCAGGTTATTCTGCACCTATCTTCTGGGTTGCACTGCTCATGATCATGGCGTTTTCGCTCCACTTTGAATTCTTCCCAGTTGCAGGGCGTTACGACCTTCTATATGAAATCGACCACTTTACCGGATTTGCAATCATTGACTCATTTTTAACTCAAGGTGAATACCGTGCAGACGCACTTAAAAGCGTGCTCGAGCATCTTATATTGCCATGCTTAGTGCTTGCCCTAACACCGACAACCCAAGTTATCGGTTTGATGAGGGCGTCTGTTGCCGATGTCATGAGTCAGAACTATATTCGAGCAGCAAAAATTAAAGGTCTTGCGACCTACGAAATCGTCACCCAACATGTGTTACGAAACGCCATTCCACCTATCATTCCCAAGATCGGTGTGCAATTATCCAGCATGTTAACACTCGCCATTATCACTGAATCTATTTTCAACTGGCCTGGGATTGGTCGATGGCTACTAGACGCTTTATCTAATGAAGACTATGTATCGATTCAGGCAGGAGTCATGGTCGTGGCAACCTTGGTACTGACGGCTAATATTTTATCGGATCTAATGGGCGCTATGGTCAACCCGTTAGTAAGGAAAGAGTGGTATGCTAACCGATAATATTTATCAGGAAGAACGTATCCCTAAGCAATTTGAACGATTCTGGCGCAGTTACCGTTCGAATGGACTTGCAATGTTTGGCCTCTGGTGTCTTGGAATTATCGTCATCGTTACCCTCACCTCACCTTGGCTCACGCCACATGATCCTCAAGCTCAAACCGGTGAACTATTGATTCCACCTTCTTGGAATCCGGCTGGTACCGTGGAATATTTCTTGGGAACGGACGATTTAGGCAGAGACATTCTTTCACGTTTAATTCTCGGGTCTCAGCTTACTTTCGGTGCCGCAGTTATCATTACACTTGTCGCAACGGTCGTAGGTTGTTTGATAGGTATTTTAGCTGGTATGACGAAGGGTCTGCTGTCGAGCGTGCTCAATCACTTGCTCGATACCATAATGTCGATTCCTTCACTTCTGCTCGCGATTATATTTGTCGCTTTTCTTGGCTTTGGTGAGTTTAATATTCTTCTTGCGATATGTTTAGCCTTGATACCCCGGTTTGTTCGCTCCATTTATATTGCCGTGCACACCGAAGTTGAAAAAGACTATATCATCGCCGCACGCCTTGATGGTGCAAACGACTTTTATCTACTTTGGAACTCTATATTGCCCAACATACTGGTCGTTATCGCATCAGAAGTCACTCTTGCGCTCTCTATTGCCATTTTAGATATCACAGCACTAGGCTTTTTAGGATTAGGAGCTCAAGCTCCCAGCACAGAATGGGGTGCCGTGCTCGGTGATTCCGTTGAATTGATTTACCTAGCACCTTGGACCGTTACCTTACCTGGATTAGCCATAATGTTCATCGTCATAGTAATAAACCTTGTTGGTGAAGGGGCCCGCCAAGCACTCAATGCAGGGATAGAATAATGCCATTACTGGATATTCGCCATTTAACGATAGAAATTGAGACTCCTCAGGGGTTAGTGAAGGCGGTCGATCGCATGAGTCTTACCATGAATGAAGGAGAGATCCGTGGCTTAGTTGGAGAATCAGGATCAGGTAAAAGTCTTGTCGCAAAAGCGATTGTCGGTGTTTGTAAAGAAAACTGGAAAGTCACTGCTGACCGGATGCGGCTAGGTAATGTCGATTTGTTGCAGCTCACACCCAAAGAGCGCCGACGAGTCATCGCCAGAGATATCGCGATGATATTTCAAGAGCCATCTACTTGTCTTGATCCATCAGAAGAAGTCGGCCGTCAGTTAATCGAATCCATACCTTCGCATTCATTCTCCGGCAAATGGTGGGAGCGGTTTAAATGGCGTAAAAAGCAGGCGATTACCTTATTGCACAAAGTAGGAATTAAGAATCACGTCGAGATCATGTCAAGCTATCCCTATGAGCTTACCGATGGTGAGTGTCAAATGGTTATGATAGCCATGGCGATCGCGGCTAAACCAAAACTCCTTATCGCTGATGAACCGACCAATGATCTTGATCCTATCACTCAATCGCAAATCTTGCGTTTGCTCAGTCGTATGAACCAGATCAATAACACGTCAATCATGCTGATAGGACATGATCTTACGACAATAACGCAGTGGGCAACGAGAATTACCGTCATGTACTGTGGTCAATCTGTAGAATCAGCCGACACGAAAAAGATTCTTGTACAACCCAAGCACCCTTATACCGTCGCTTTGCTTAAAGCAATGCCAGATTTTAGCGAAAACATTCCGCACAAACAGAAACTAGAGTCTCTACCGGGAGCCATACCTCCGTTACAGCACTTACCCATTGGGTGTAGGCTCGGGCCACGTTGTCCACATGCACAGCGCCAATGCGTTGAAATGCCAAAAACCCGTCGAATAAAAACGCACAAATTCGCCTGCCACTTCCCGCTGAACATGGAGAAGAAAAAAGTATGAGTGCCTTATTAGAAGTCAATCAGCTTAGTAAAACCTTTGTCACCAGAGCAGGTCTTTTCCATAAAAAGGTCCATCAAGCCGTGAAACCCGTCAGTTTTAGACTTGAAGTAGGACAAACATTAGGCTTAATTGGTCAAAATGGTTCAGGCAAATCAACACTTGCTAGAATGCTTGCGGGAGTCATTGAACCGACTGAAGGTGAGATAAAAGTTAATGGTGAGAGATTAGAGCACAAAGATTACTCTACCCGCTGTAAGCTAATCAGGATGATATTCCAAGATCCTAATACATCTCTCAATCCACGGCTACAAATTGGTCATCTTCTTGAAGGACCGCTGAAACGAAACACCGAGATGACACCCGAAGCTAGAATGTCGAGAGTAAAAGATGTGTTACTCAAAGTGGGGTTACTTCCTGAACACGCTTATTTTTACCCTCAGATGCTCGCGGCAGGTCAAAAACAAAGAATATGCTTAGCCCGAGCTTTAATCCTGCAACCTTCAATCATAGTTGCAGACGAGGCGCTAAACGGGTTAGACATGGCGATGCGCTCTCAGATCATTAACCTATTCCTAGAGCTGCAGGAAGAAATGGGCGTATCCTTTATTTATGTGTCGCAGCATTTGGGCGTGGTGAAACACATCACAGACCAAGTTATGGTAATGCATGACGGTAAGGTCGTTGAAGCGGGCAATACTCAGGAGATCTTAACCTGTCCGGACAATATTATCACTCAGCGCATGCTTGAGAGCCATTTCAACAAAGCCACATGTTTTAAATAGAGGCTCAAGGCAATGCTATGTAGACCAAGGATGGTCTTAGGGCTGTTACTTAGCTTGGGGACAACTAGCAACGCCTTCTGTGCAAACCAAACTTGGCTAGATGCTAAGTTTGTTAAAAAAGCCTTCTTGGAGGTCGCATTAAAAAATGAATATTCGCAGAATATCCAGCGCCTAACCAAATGGAATAAGCCTATCCGTATCTGGATTGATCATAAGGTTGCTGATCAAGCTTTGCATGATCGCCTAGCCAATACCCATATTCATGATCTCTCCTCGATTACAGGACACCCAATAAAACGAGTTTCGAAACGAGCCGACGCAAATGTTGTGTGGATCTATACTCAGCAATCAAAGTGGCAAAATGATATTAGGCGAGAACTGGGGGAGGAAGCACTAAAATACGCTCACGGAGCAATATGTAAAGCAGGATATCGGACCAACAAGAAAACCAATGAAATCGACTCGGCGGTCATTATTATACCCGTCGACCAAGCGAGAGAACATGGCAAACTGCTTGCGTGTATTGTCGAAGAGGTCACCCAAGCAATGGGGCTACCCAATGACTCAGAAGCTGCCTACCCTTCAATATTTAATGATGAAACGCCCGAAGATCTGCTTTCACCTTTAGACGTTATTTTGCTTAAAATGCTTTACGAACCAGAACTGAAATCAGGAATGAGCTTTGTCGAGACAAAACAAGCTATCGATACCGTGCTCAATCGCTATCAGCGCCAAGGCGTATTGAAAAATGCAGTCAGTGACGCGAAATCAACAAAACTGTATAAGCTTATCGCCTACTAATGTCACCTAATTGAGAATGAGTAAATCAACTAACGTTTTTTCTCTGCCTTTCTCAGTTCAAACTCAAATTCATCTGGGTATACAACTAACCCTTCTTCGTTCTGGTTAGGGAAAACCACCACTGACAACTCATCGTCTTCTAGGCCATGTGTCCAACGACTGAACCACTTGGCTGTTGAAATACATTCTGCTTTACAGTGCTCCCAGTCTCCTGTCGCCCATAAGCTAGCAAATTCTTGATGAGGCCAAACAGGAACACAGTCTTCATCTTCAGTGTTTAGCATGACACAACCATGCTCATCGGTGAGTATCCAAACTTTCTTGTGCTTAACGATTTCTTTTATTGTGTAGCTAAATCGCTCGTCTTCTCGCATTTTAAGCACAGATTCAATCTCTTGTGGTGAAAGTGATTGTGACATTGAGTTTTTCCTTAAATAAAACGCCCACATTTCTGCAGGCGCTTGACGATATTGACTAGGTATTTATACGAGTTCAGTTTGCAGCCAAGGCCAACCTTGCTTCTTACGGCTCAAGGTGTTTTCCATCATAAGCATGCCATCACACTCATGTTTAGCCAGCTTTTCTGCCCACTCACCCTTATACAATAGTCGAGTTTTGGCTGTCGTAATATCGGTCAACATAACTGCAGCAAAAGCGAGGTTATCTTGCGCACAGCGACGCTCTAGATCTCGCTCTAGCGCATCAATCATTCCATCAACCTGTTCTAGAGTTGCCAGTTCAACCTGACCTACCACAACATCACGGCCATTGAACGGGTAGCCTTTCAGGTCTTTCTCGACTAACTCAGCAGCAGATAGCCCTTCGATATTGGTTTTTGCAATCAACAAATCTTTTATAAAAGAGTCGATGTCACAAACATCTGCTATTTTAGCTAACTCTTCTACTGCATCTTTGTCTTTTTGTGTACAGGTTGGAGAAGCAAAACCAACGGTATCAGACAAAATAGCAGACATCATCAACTTCGCAATTTGAGGTGTGATTTCATGCCCTTCAATTTTAAACATGTTGAAAAGTACAGTGTTGGTGCAGCCTACCGGCCAGATCCAAGCTTCCATCGGGTTAATCGTCATCACATCGCCGAGTCTGTGATGGTCAACAATGCCCAAAATTTCTGCCTCAGCGACATCATCCGGTGCTTGTGCTAAATCTGAGTAATCAACTAACCAAATTTTTTCACCCGCAACAGAAGTGCGAAGTTCTGGTAGCTCAGCCCCAGCAACTTCAAGAATATGTTGAGTTTCGCGGTTTATTTCACCTTGGCGAATAGGCATGGCATCCACACCACGTGCTTTTAGTAGCTCGGTGGCCACTAAAGCACTACAGATACTGTCACTATCAGGGTTCTTGTGACCTACAACTAGAATCATCTTTTTTCCTACTACGACTAAAATAGGCCCATATTGGGCAATTACTCACAAAGCGGGATACTTTACCTGAATTTTGAGATTTGTCATGGGTTAGAAAAAATAAATGCGCAAATCACAAATTTTTGTTGCAAATAGTGTCACATAAAACTAAATTGATAAGCATTATCATTTGCATTTGTGATTCAATGAATTCGGTTAGACTCTCTTTGTCTCTGCCTACGTGGCTTAGCTTTTCTCAATTTCGACCAGCCTATAAAAGGCTTCTTTTGCCAGCCATACTAATCGCCTTACTCTTAAATGACTCAACGCGAATGGTAACGGTAGTTACGCTTTCGGATGCCTTTTGGGCGGTTTCGGCCTATGTCGCTTTCACCCTCGCTATTTATCATTACCTCTCACTATGGATGAGTAAAGACAATAAAGTCGTTAATCTCTACCAGAGTTCTCGAGCCTATCAAGTATTGTTTGCCTCATTGCTTGGCGCCTTGCCAGGATGTGGCGGTGCCATCATTGTAACGACACAGTTTGTCAGCGGTAAAGTGGGATTTGGTGCCATTGTCGCTGTATTGACGTCAACAATGGGTGACGCAGCTTTCTTACTTATCGCCAGTAAGCCTGATATAGGAATACTAGTTGTCAGTATAGGTATTGTTGTTGGTTGTCTATCTGGCTGGGTGGTCAATGCTATTCATGCCGATAATTTCTTACGCCCGTGCAATATGGATGAAGGAGAAAGTAGTCAAGCCTGCCACTCTAGTAGCAGCCAACACAGTAACTTTGAGAAAACAGCCATTAACCTTCAAGGTGCATTTTGGAAATGGCTGATCATTCCAGCTACGGTCGTTGCTGTGTTGGGATCATTTCAAATCGACATCAACCAACTGCTCACTTTACCCTCAGATACAATGGAATGGCTTGGAGCGATGCTCATAGTGATCAGCATGTTACTTTGGTCCTTGACCAAGGAAATCAAGGATTATCGCTCTACTGTATCTGAAGACACTAAAACCGTCACTTCTCACCCTTTACAAAAAGCAGCCCAAGACACTAACTTTGTTACTGCTTGGGTTATAGTCGCGTTCATGTGCTTTGAACTGTTGACCGCCTTGGGTAATATTGACCTCGCGAGCGCCTTTTCTGGATGGGGACAATGGATGCCTTTGGTTGGCCTTGCTGTCGGCATACTGCCCGGTTGTGGTCCACAAATATTAGTGACTAGTCTTTATATTTCTGGTGCCGTTCCACTTTCGACACAGTTAGCCAATGCAATATCAAACGACGGTGACGCCTTATTCCCTGCTATCGCTCTTGCTCCTAGAGCTGCACTTGTGGCCACTTTTTATTCTGCGATACCTGCTTTGATTGTGGGCTACAGCTATTACTTTATGTTTGAAATGTAACCATAAACCCTATTCGTCAGATTTTTGGATTGATTGGATAAAGTCTTGAATGGGCATTGGCTTGGCAAAGTAGTAACCTTGCAAACAATGAATATCATGTTTAGTCAGGTATTCGACTTGTTCTAGGGTTTCTACACCCTCGGCTACGGTTTTCATCCCAAGCCTTGAGGCGAGATCGAGCAAATTTTCAACGATATGTGCAGACACAGAATTTGTACCTATCATGCGAATGAAGCTTTGATCAATTTTTAGCACATCAAAGCGGAACTGATGTAAGTACTTTAAGCTTGAATGCCCTGTACCAAAATCATCAATCGCTAACTGAATATTGTTTTCATGCAAGGCATCAAACAAGCTTTCAGCTTCCTGCGTATTGTCTATTAACTCTCTTTCTGTCAACTCCAAGCACAAACGAACTTGATTATGAGAAAAGGCGTCAAGGAAGTTTAGGCTATCCTCCAGCAGATCAGAACTAACACAATGCTTAGCCGAAATATTGAATGATATAGTGAAGTTGTCACTCAATAGTTTTTGATGAGGCGCAATTTGATCTCTTACTTGAGTCATAATCGACTGGGTCATTGGGATGATCAAGCCAGACTCTTCCGCTAAAGGAATGAATAAATCTGGCCGTACAAGACCTTCTTGAGGGTCATCCCAACGCATTAAGACTTCCGCACCCACAGTCCTATATTGACTATCGACGTATGGCTGGATATAAGGAATAAACTCTTTGTTGTGAATAGCTCGTTCTATTTTGTCCTTCATTGATTCGGGTTTTCCTGTAACCCAGTAGGTATACCATGCCATTGCCGCACAGAAGAGAACCAAGATAACCATTGCTGACTGCTTGTGAGATATCATAAAGTCCAAGTAATCATCTTTTGAAAGCCATACGCTCAACGAATATGAGTAGTGCTTGGAATTGACTCTTAAGGTACTTTTTATTGGGCTTGTACTGACTTTACCTGTTTTATCTATCCATGAATCACCAATTTGTAAGTGAATCAGTCTTTCCTGACTAGTCAAAGTCAAAATATTTTTCAAATAATAGCCAGCAATTGAAGAGGCAACACTTATATAACCATGAGTCATTACAAAGCTAAGTGCGGGTTCCTTTGGATTGATAGGAGAACTTGGCATAAGAACAAGCGAGTTATCAACTAGCCTATAGTCTGGTAAGGGTGTGTCGACTTGCCCTAGCAAAGAGTTGCAATATATTCGTCCATCTTTAATCAGAGTGATCATCCTGACATCTGGAATAATGACAACTAAATCTCGAATGTAAGGCAAAACCTCATCACATTGCCCTTGAGTAAAAGGGTACGCCCTCTGAGCCGCGGCATCTGCATTCCAAAGAAGCCTGTCCAGTAATACAACACCAGACTCAAGCGACCGAGTTGTTTCTCGCTGCAGGCTGCTCTGTGCCAGAACAAAGAGAAGAACGGTTCCCAGAGCGACTGGTAGCACAAATGCAATAGAGGTAAGGGCGAGTCGGGTTAGAAGTGGAGCTGCCTTAAAGTAGTTGGTCATTATCTCTTTCTCGATAATCAGTTAAGGCAATTATAGGCTTTGATTCGTTAGTATTATAACTATCAGTTAAAAATAGGGTTAAATAAACGCTATTTACCTTCTATCCATATATTGCGCACTGAGGAATCCCCTGATAATTTAGATAAAAATCATCAAGTTAAGGTAGATG
>NZ_JAYQDQ010000072.1:0-20837 GCF_038138445.1 Vibrio sp. | reverse complement strand
GACAATACCGAATTTAAAAGGAAATGATTAGATGGGGTTTACCGCCAGCTTACAGAATAGCTGGGCTTTTCGCTCTTCATCCACTATTAATTGGCGCCGAGAACTCTAAAGTTGGGGTTCACCGCAGTGATTTTTTTCACTAGATAGTTCAATAGCACACCATACATAGGAACAAACAGACCTAAGCTAATGATGAGTTTAAAGCTATAATCGACCAATGCTATTTCAACCCAGTGATCTGCCATAAAAGGATCGCTACTTTGATAAAACGCAATCGAGAAAAAAGCGATAGTATCAAGAGCGTTACCGAGCAAGGTTGAACAAGTCGGTGCTATCCACCACTGCTTCATTTGCCGTAAGCGATTAAATACATGCACATCCAATATCTGACCGAGCAGATAAGCCATAAAACTTGCAATCGCGATACGTGCAACAAATAGGTTAAATTCAGTAAGATGAGAGAAGCCTTGAAATTGGCCTTCAAAAAAGAGCACTGACAACCCATAAGACACCGCTAGCGCTGGCAACATTACCCAAAAGATGATTTTGCGTGCTAGCTGAGCACCAAAAATACGTACTGTCAGATCAGTAGCCAAAAAGATAAATGGGAAAGTGAAGGCGCCCCAAGTGGTATGAAAGCCAAAAACTGTAAATGGCAATTGAACCAAATAGTTACTAGAAGCAATAACGACGAGATGAAACAGAGTTAAAACAAGAAGCGCTTTACGCTGCTGAGCGAGAGAAAAACTACTCATAAGATACCTTTTTAATTTGGTTTGGGGGTGAGGGAACCCAAATCGAGTTCAATATGTTATTGAGCTCTTACCAATACTGTTAATAATCAAAGCTGATAATTATCTAAACGAATATCTCAAGCAAAAAATTTCGCCAAAACTAGAATAAACATCTATCGATATTCAACTTGATAATTATCGCGGCCGGTGATTATACATTAACCACCTTTAGCTGCAATAGCGAGTATGGACGCGCAAGATGCCTAGCTAAAAGCCACTGCGAAATAAGTTAGCTAGGTAATCAAGTTCTTCCTTGCTGTCTTTTATCACAAGTGATTCAATCCATACACTTTCACTATAATGCTCAGATTTGAGCAATAGCTGACAGCCTTCAAAATCAATTAACCATGAGTGAATGTCCGCATCCCATTGCTTTTCTATTACGGTTGCAGAAAGTAGCGTCACCATTTGCTCTGCCATTTCAGGAAAACTATCAAAATCAAAGCTTGGCGTTTTTAGTTCCAAACGCCCTTCTTGCGGCTGATATGCCCGTAAACCGAATCTGTGTGTCGAGTCAACCATGGTAAGAAACATGCTCCTGAATCAAATCTAAAAATGGATCGGCGTATTTCTCCAACTTACGATGGCCTACCCCACTAACAGCCAACATTTCACCATAAGAAGTGGGTAATATTTCCGCCATATCAATTAATGTTGCATCACTAAAGACGACATAAGGTGGTAGCCCATCTTCATCAGCAATCGACTTACGCAATTTTCGCAGCTTAGCAAATAACTTCTTATCGTAATTTTTACTGGTTAGTTTGTCTGATTTAGCCGTTCTCGCGGCAGTGTCCAGTCTTGGAACCGCCAGTTCTAAGTTCATATCACCCCGCAAGAGTGGACGAGCTTCTTCAGTTAACTGAAGTGTTGAATTACGGGTAATATTTTGCGTTAGCATCCCTTTGTGTATCAATTGACGAAAGATACTGACCCAGTAATCATGGCTATTTTCACGGCCAAGACCATAAGTTGAGAGCTTGTCATGACCATGCTCTTTAATGCGGCTCGTTTGCATGCCGCGCAGCACTTCAACCACATAACCAATCCCAAAGCTCTGGTTAACTCGGTAAACGCAAGATATTGCCTTACGTGCTTGGTCCGTCGCATCAAAATGCTTGGGTGGGTCAAGGCAAATATCACAATTGCCGCAAGGCTTATCACTGTATTGACCGAAGTAATTGAGTAGGACTTGGCGCCGACAAATTTGTGCTTCAGCGAAAGCACTCATGGCATTTAACTTATGGCTTTCTACCTGCTTTTGCGGCCCTTCATCTTTTTCATCCAACATGCGCCTGAGCCAACCCATATCAGCTGGGTCATACAGCATCATTGCTTCAGCTGGCAGACCATCTCGACCAGCTCGCCCTGTCTCCTGATAGTAGGACTCTATATTGCGTGGAATATCAAAGTGGACAACAAAACGAACGTTAGGCTTATTAATACCCATACCAAAAGCGACGGTAGCAACCACTATCTGTATATCATCTCGCTGAAAGGCTTCTTGAACATAAGCTCGTTCATCGGTATCTAGCCCAGCATGATAACTCGCAGCGCGGATATGGTTGTTGCACAACTTCTCTGTCACCATTTCGACTTTCTTGCGGCTACCACAATAAATAATGCCGCACTGGTTCTTTTGTCCGGTAACGAATCTTATGATCTGAGAAATTGGCTTATGTTTCTCTAGCAAGGTATAGCGAATGTTGGGCCTATCAAAGCTGCCTAAATAAACATGCGGCTCTTGAAGCTGCAATCTATGGGTAATATCATTTCGAGTCGCCTCATCAGCTGTGGCGGTCAGCGCCATAATAGGCACATGAGTAAATTGCTGTTTTAGTTGACCCAAGGAGGCATATTCTGGTCTAAAGTCATGCCCCCACTGAGATATACAATGGGCTTCATCAACAGCAATCATTGACAACGAAAGAGTTTCAAGCCGCTCAACAAAATCACGCATCAACACCCGCTCTGGAGAAACATAGACAAGCTTTAGATGACCCGCCTGCATACGGCTATATACGCTACTTAGCTCCTCGCGCGTCATTGTTGAGTTTATACACTCAGCCAGAACGCCATTGGCTTTTAACTGATCAACTTGGTCTTTCATTAGTGAAATCAAAGGAGAAATGACTATAGTTAACCCTTCACAGACTAAAGCTGGGATCTGATAGCAGAGTGACTTTCCTCCACCAGTTGGCATAATGACGATACAATCCTGACCACTCACTACAGCATGGATCACTTCTTCCTGACCCTCGCGAAATGTTTTATAGCCAAACACTTCTTCTAGGACAGCTTCAGGTGTGATTGAGGGTTCGGCTTGTTGAGCAAACAAGATCTCAGTCATGAGTGCCTCAGTTAGACAAGGTAGAGAAAAGCAAAGCGCACATTGTAGTGATGTTCGAATATGAATAAAACCGCAAATTACCACCTATTGAGACGAAAAGACGCCAAGCACTAGATGATATATTTACCAATTTGTATACTAGACAAACAATAGAATAAGAAGAAGTACATTAATGACCACAGAACAAGAATCAAGACAAGGTATATTACTCGCCATCGCAGCTTACACAATGTGGGGCATTGCACCCATTTATTTCAAAGCTATCAGTCAAGTTCCAGCTCTTGAAATCCTCAGTCATCGCGTCATTTGGTCATTTATTCTACTTGCTGTTTTGTTACACATAGGCCGACGCTGGCGCAGCGCAAGAGATATCTGCCGCTCAAAAAGCAAGATGTTACTATTAATTACCACTGCCCTGTTAGTTGGAGTCAATTGGCTGATTTACATTTGGGCAGTAAACTCAAACCATATGTTAGATGCCAGTCTTGGCTACTATATCAACCCTTTACTCAATGTCATGCTCGGATTGGTATTTTTGGGCGAGCGCTTAAGAAAAATGCAGTGGTTTGCCGTTGCTCTGGCGACTTGTGGTGTGGCCATACAAGTGATCATATTTGGCTCAATACCTATCGTTGCCATAGCGTTAGCATTAACCTTTGGGTTTTATGGATTGCTGCGTAAAAAAGTCAAAATCGATGCTCAAACTGGTTTGTTTATCGAGACCTTAGTGATGTTGCCAGCAGCGGCCATTTATCTGCTTTGGATTGCCGACTCTGCCACTTCGGATCCTAGCCTTAACACTGCAACCTTAAATATGTTATTGATCTGTGCAGGCATAGTGACCACTCTCCCGCTACTTTGCTTTACTGGTGCGGCAACCCGCCTAAAGCTCTCTACTTTGGGTTTTTTTCAGTATATAGGTCCAAGCTTAATGTTTTTGCTAGCAGTCTTAGTCTACGGTGAGTCTTTTACAATAGATAAGGCCATCACCTTTGCATTTATCTGGAGTGCTTTGGTCATTTTTAGTTATGACGGGCTTAAAGCGAAAAAACACTCTGGAAAACCAAAATCTTAGTGTGGTATGTACTCCATTCATAATAGAAATAATGGAGTACAAGCATCTCTCAACCCTGCTGGTATATGCTTACAAATCTCTGATCACTGATCTTTATTTACAAGACAAATGATTAAACTGTGTATATTATTGATTAAAATTTACACAAAGCATTACTATGGATAAGGTCAGTTACCTCACCACACAAGATAAAGAAATCGGCCTGATTCACGCTAACTACCAAAAGTTCGCTTTCCGCAGGCACTATCACCTCGACTTTCATATTGGCTTGGTGACCAACGGCCAACAAAAGTTCTTTTACCAAGGTGTAAATCATACCATTGGGCAAGGACAAATCGTGATAATGCCTCCAGATGAGCTACACGATGGAAGTTCCATCCATAGTGAGGGCTATCAAGTAAGAGTTTTCTCCATCGATCCCAAATGGTTTAGTGAGCTTGCTGATCTAAAGTGTGAAAACGATCAGGTTCAATTCAACCGATTGATTATTTCAAACCCTACTCTCTTTCAACATATGATTAGAGTCCATCAAGCCTTGGGAACAAACAACCTTAGTCAGTTAGCAAAAGATTGCCTACCCTATGAGGGTTTTGAGCTCTTGTTTCGTCACTACGGCGCCATACAGCAAAAAAATACCGTACCACTAGGAAATCAATCAATCTCAACACTAAAAGACTATTTAATGGAAAATTTAGCCCAGCCGGTAAAGCTTGAAGAATTATCACAGCTGTGCGAGTTCAGTCCGACACAATTTCAGCGTCACTTTAAAGCTAAAGTCGGTTTAACACCTTATGCTTGGCTCAGCCGTTTAAGGCTAGAATGTGGTTTTAAACTGCTTAAAAGCGGAGTAAGTGGCACCGAAGTCGCCCATCAAATTGGTTTTTATGACCAAGCTCATTTTAGCAAAGCCTTTAAAACGTCTTATGGTATTTCACCCTCTAAAATTTAGTGTTAATAATTTACAATCTTCACTGTTTTGATTAAGACAAAATAGGCTCATGATTAACTAATGAGCATCACAATGAACGAAATCACCATTCTTACTACGCTTGCCAGCGTGCACTTTATTGCTCTAATGAATCCAGGACCTGATTTTGCTTTAGTGGTCCAAAATGCCGCACGTTATGGCCGTCAAACCGGACTCTATATTGCTTTAGGTCTCTCATTTGGCATCCTACTGCACTCCATTTTAAGCCTAACGGGAGTTAGCTACTTGGTCCAACAGCAACCTGAGATTTTTGCTGGATTACAGTTAGTCGGGGGTAGCTACCTAGCTTACTTAGGTTATTGTGCTCTCAAAGGATGTTGGCAAGCAAAAAATAATCTCGAGTCACAATCTAAGCAGGAAAGCAGCAGCGTATTGCTGAGCAATAAGCGTCAAGCTTTCTCTCGAGGATTATCAACTAATATCCTTAACCCTAAAGCACTCGTTTTCTTCGTAAGTCTTATGTCTAGTTTAGTGCCAACAGATATGTCGCTCACAGGTAAAGGACTCGCATTGGGTATATTGTGGGGTCTCTCTTTCGTATGGTTCTCACTACTCGCTTGGGCACTTTCTACCAAACACATGCAAGGAAAAATCCAAGCGATGGCATTTTATATTGATGGCTTGTGTGGGCTGATATTCACCATCATAGGCACTAGTATTCTTTGGCAGTCCATATCCGAGTTACTGTTAAAAGTGTAAAAAATTTGATTCCAGATTACATTTTTATAACAAACCTTTAGACTCTCAGCGCTGCCACTCTGTCACCGCATAATTAACAAGGAGTACAAGATGCAGTGGAAACGACCATTTTTAACAACCTGTCTTTTATTGACCTCGGTTTCAGCTTTCGCCGATCAGGCGGCCGATTCCGTTGCCCCTGAGCAAAGCAGCGGCCTAGAAAAAAAACAGTTGGTCAAAGCGAAGGACTGGATGGTTACAGCCGCAAATCCACTTGCGACTCAAGCTGGCGCGAATATTCTCAAGCAAGGTGGCAACGCCATTGATGCCATGATCACCACTCAACTTATGCTGGGACTTGTCGAACCACAATCTTCTGGTATTGGCGGTGGTGCTTTTCTTGTCTATTGGGATGCCAAGCAAAAAAAACTGACAACCTACGACGGACGAGAAACCGCTCCCCTTGCCGCGACACCACAACTATTTCAGGACGAACACGGGCAGCCGATGCAATTTTATGATGCCGTGGTCGGCGGCCGCTCTGTCGGCACACCTGGAGTGGTAAAATTGATGTGGGAAACCCACCAAAAATATGGAAAGCTGAAATGGGAGCAACTATTTGAACCGGTAATCCAGGTGGCCAAAGAAGGCTTTGCTATCAGCCCTAGGCTTGCCACCCTTATTAGTAAAGATGCTAAGCGTTTGTCTCGTTTTCCTGCTACAAAAGCCTATTTTTTTAACCCTGATGGCTCAGCAAAAAAACAAGGCACCATTTTAAAAAACCCAGCTTATGCAGACACCTTATCTAACATTGCCAACCACGGAGCAGATGCTTTCTACAAAGGTAAAATTGCTAGAGATATTGTTAACACAGTAAAATCAGCACAGGGTAATCCAGGTGTACTTGCCCAGCAAGACTTCGACACTTATAGAGTCAAACAGCGAGAGCCTGTTTGTTCAGCTTACCAAAGCTATGATATTTGCGGCATGGGGCCACCCGCTTCTGGCGCACTTACTGTCAATCAAATATTAACCATGACACAAGAGTTTGACCTTCAAGCTTGGGGCCCCGAAAGTGCTAAGTCTTGGCAAGTCATTGCAGATGCTTCACTTTTGGCCTTTGCAGATCGTGGCATGTACATGGCGGATGAAGACTTTATCCCTATGCCTACTCAAGGTCTAGTCGATTCAGAATACTTAAAGCAGCGCGCCAAACTGATTACTCCCGGAAAAGCATTAGAAAGTGTTTCGGCGGGTTCACCTCCGTGGAGTTACGCACGTCAACAAAGTCCTGACGAATCTATTGAGCTGCCTTCAACCAGTCACTTCAACATTGTCGACAATCAAGGTAATGTCGTATCCATGACAGCATCTGTTGAGAATGCATTTGGCTCACGTCTCATGACCAACGGCTTTATTCTCAACAACGAGCTCACTGACTTCTCATTTCGTACTCACAACGATGGCAAACCAATTGCTAATCGCCTTGAGCCGGGTAAACGTCCTCGCTCTTCCATGGCGCCAACCATCATAATGAAGGATGGCAAACCCTACATGGCAATTGGTTCTCCCGGCGGAAGCCGCATTATAGGCTATGTGGCACAAGCCATTATTGCTCATACCCAATGGGGCATGAATATCCAGCAAGCTATCAATCAAGCTCATGTACTAAACCGTTTCGGCACACTTGATATCGAACAAGGCACCTCTGCCGAAGCTCTCAAGCCAGAACTCGAAAAGATGGGATTTGATATCAAAGTGGGCGACTTGAACTCAGGTCTTCATGCAATACTTATTAATGGTCGCCAATTAGAAGGGGCAGCAGATCCGAGACGAGAGGGTACCGCAATCGGTCATTAGCAACGTTTGCCCCGCCATCTTGTGAGATATTTCTTACAGGATGGTGCGCAAACAACTCTTTTTTAATGAGGTCATTAAAATTAGAGTAATATAACTATATGTTTTTACATGGATTGTTTCATTTTTAAACACTTGATTTTAATAGCGAATAAACAGCCTAGTCTTGAGAAATATTCTTGGCACCGTAATATAACACCTGTCGGAAGGATGCTGACACGGAACAGGAAAGACCAAGGAATTGGTTATCTTCAGGATGAAGATTCGGCTACTTAGTTTAGTAGTCGGCAAGGAAAGCAAACTGGACATTGAACGGACTCATGATGGTAACTAGGATGGGTTACTTCTAGGGAAGGGAAATGGATACCGCTTAAGGATTAGGCGATGTGAGCTAACTAGGATAGTTAGCGGACCAGGATAAGGTCATGGACACCGCTAGGATGGCGATGAAAGGACTGAGCTGAAGGACATCAGCATACTATCAAGGAATGATGCATGGAGCACCTTTAGTAGCTGGATTGCTGCGAGTAAGACTATAACCCCGATGGGCGAAAGCCCTCGGGGTTTTTCTTTTTAACTAAAGCTGTTCTAGCTTGGCATAGGCTGTCACCAACCATTTAATCCCTTCGCCATTAAAAGCAACTTGTACCCGACCTTGATGGCCACTGCCTTCAAAATTAATAATGGTCCCTTCACCAAACTTGGGATGTTTAACACGCGACCCCAAACTAAAACCGGTTTCATTAAAGTTATCTTTGACAACTCGAGTACTAAATCGACCCGCACTCGCCGGCCTGCTAACCTGAGCTTTCATTCGAACTTCATCTAAACAACTTTCTGGTAACTCTCGAATAAAGCGTGATGGTTTATGATATTTATCTTGACCATACAAGCGGCGCATTTCAGCATACGTAATGTAGAGCTTTTCCATCGCGCGAGTCATGCCCACATAACACAAACGTCGCTCCTCTTCCAAGCGACCCGCTTCTTCGGCTGACATCTGACTTGGAAACATTCCCTCTTCCACTCCAACCATAAAGACCAGTGGGAACTCCAGCCCTTTTGCGCTGTGCAAAGTCATCAGTTGTACCGCATCTTCAAATTCATCAGCTTGCCCTTCACCTGCTTCCAACGCAGCATGGGTCAAAAATGCCGTGAGTAGCGTCATCTCTTCCGCTTCTTCTGGTTTTTCAAACTGACGCGTGGCTGTGACCAGCTCTTCTAAGTTTTCAATACGAGCTTTCGACTTTTCACCTTTTTCCTGTTCATACATCGCATACAAGCCAGAATACTTAATCACATGGTCAGTCTGGGCATGCAGTGCTAACTCACTGGTATCATCTTCAAGCGCGTTAATCAGTTCAACAAAGCGACCAAGAGCAGAAGCTGCTCTGCCTGCAAGCACTTTCTCTTCCAAAAGAGCCACGCTGGCATCCCACATGGTACACCCGCGATCCCTGGCTGCTAAACGCAGCGTCTCGAGCGTTTTATCTCCCAGTCCTCGGGTCGGTGTATTGACCACTCTTTCAAATGCGGCATCATCATTACGGTTTGCTATCAAGCGAAGATAACTTAGTGCATCCTTGATTTCCTGACGCTCGAAAAATCGCATCCCACCATAAATGCGATAAGGTAAACCGGCTTGAATTAAGGCTTCTTCTAACACACGCGACTGAGCATTGTTACGATAAAGCATGGCCGAATCATTTAGTGAGCCACCTTTATCCTGCCAATCTTTGATTTTATTAACCGCAAAACGCGCTTCATCTAGTTCGTTATAAGCCGAATAAACTGAAATAGGGTCGCCTGCTAAGCCTTCGGTCCATAATTCTTTGCCCATACGCTCAGTATTGTTGGCAATCAACGCATTGGAAGCTTCAAGAATCGTCTTGGTCGAGCGATAGTTTTGCTCTAGGCGAATGGTATTAACACTTGGAAATTCATGAGTAAATTTTTCAATATTCTCGATTTTTGCTCCGCGCCAGCCGTAAATTGATTGGTCATCATCCCCCACAATCATCACATTAGATTCTGGCCCAGCCATCATTCTTAGCCAAGCATATTGGATGTTATTAGTGTCTTGGAACTCGTCCACAAGGATATGTTTAAAACGGGCTTGGTAATGCTCCCGAATATGTTTCTTATCTCGCAGCAGCTCATGAGCTCGGAGTAGAATCTCGGCAAAGTCCACCAAACCCGCGCGATCACATGCTTCTTGGTAAGTAGTGTAAAGTTGAAGATAAGTTTGAGTCACAGGATCGCGATACGCATCAATATGATTGGGACGTAACCCTTCATCTTTTTTCCCGTTAATCCACCAAGCGACTTGTCTTGCTGGCCACTGTTTCTCGTCCAAGTTCTGTGCTTTGATCAATCGTCGCAGAAGTCTCTGTTGATCATCACTGTCCATGATCTGAAAATCTTCCAACAGCCCAGCATCCAGATAGTGAGCTCGCAAAATACGATGACAAATACCGTGAAAAGTACCGTTCCACATACCTGATGTGGTTCCCATCATCAAATCTTCGATACGACCTCGCATCTCAGCAGCTGCTTTATTGGTAAAGGTCACAGACATAATTGAAAAAGGCGAAGCTTGCTCAACGGACATCAGCCAAGCAATCCGATGTACCAATACCCGTGTTTTACCACTTCCTGCACCGGCTAAAACCAATAAGTTTTCAAGTGGAGCAGCAACAGCTTCACGCTGCTTATCGTTGAGACCATCGAGGAGTAAAGAAGGATCCATTAGCATTCTGTCACTGGTTATCTATACATGAAAAGTGATTATAACCTAAACACCATGCCGAGTTTAGAATATTTGCCTCAAAAAAGCGCCACACATACATAATAAAAAAACAATAACTTAGAAAATAAATATAATGAAAACCTAAAGGAACTATGCGCTGAGGCATTTTGAGTATTCACTGAGAAAGGAAAAACCAGAGGAAACGAGTATGAAAAAATCAAGTCTTGCTGTTACTGCTGCAGTCACCAGCCTTGTTGCGTTTGGTTCAAGTGTAATGACCACCCCTGCTGTTGCCGCTGAAAAAGAAAAGTGCTATGGCGTTTCAAAAGCTGGAAAAAATGATTGCGCGACCAAATCCAGCTCTTGTGCTGGCACTTCAAAAGAAGATAACCAGAAAGATGCTTTTGTAGTGGTTCCAAAAGGTCTGTGCGACAAATTAGTAGGTGGTAACACAGCGTCTTCATAAGAGAGCGAAGGCGGCTTTATCACTTATAAGCCGTCTTAGTTTGACACTCATAAAGGAATAGTGGGTGAAGACAGATAAATATCACAAACAAGTGGGTGTAGGCTTACGTTCTCCTCACGTCGACTATTTTATTTCCAATAAACCGCCCCTAAGCTGGTTAGAAATTCATAGTGAAAACTATTTTGAGCCTTATTCACCTGCTAGAAAAAAACTGTACCAACTCAGAGGTGATTACCAGATCAGCTGTCATGGAATTGGCTTATCTCTTGGCAGTGTTGAGCCGATAAACACTCAACATCTCAAAAAGCTTAAAATGCTTGTCGATGAAGTCGAGCCTTTTCTTATTTCGGATCACCTCAGCTGGAGTCATCATGGCGGACATTACTTTAATGACCTTCTTCCTTTGCCTTATACCGAAGAAGCTCTGGATGTTTTCTGTCGCAACGTAAACCATGTACAGGAATATTTAAAACGACCGATACTTATCGAAAATCCATCAAGTTATATCAAGTTTGACCACTCAACCATTGAAGAATGGGAGTTTCTAAGCCAAGTACAAAAGCGTACTGACTGCAGACTATTGCTCGATCTCAACAATATTCATGTCTCAGCTTTTAACCATGGATTTAATTGCCAAACTTACATTGAGGGAATTCCGACAGACAAGGTTGACGAGATACATCTGGCAGGCTTTACCATTAAACAACTTGAGCAAGGGGAAATATGGATTGATACCCATAGTCAGCCAGTTTGTGACGATGTTTGGTTTCTGTATGAATATTGGCTATCCCATCATGGCCCACGTCATACTCTGATTGAGTGGGATCTCGATATACCAGAGCCAGAAGTGCTGTTAGGAGAGTGCCAAAAGGCAAGCCAAAGATTAATACCATTTAGCACACTCAAAGGAAAAAAAGCGTCATGAGCTTAACTCTTGCGGACCTGCAGCAGAACTTTGCCAGTGCGCTCCAATATCAAACGTCTGGAGAAGAGTGCCACATCAAAAGCGATCATTTTACCGCAGAAGAACGTATCCAAATCTATCGTAATAACTTTATTATTAGTTTAAGCGACGTTCTTCAGGCAACCTATCCTATGGTTCATATATTGGTTGGAGAGGAGTGCTTTACCCAGCTGGCTCGCCAGCATATTCTCAACAACCCGCTCAAATCTGGTAATGTAAGCCACTACGGCGAACACTTTGTAAGCAGCATAGAAAACTTCTCCAAGGTAATGGAAGCTGCACCTTATATTCAAGAGGTCGCTAAGTTTGAATGGCAGATTGATCTATCGAAACAAATCTTATCTAAAGTCGAGCCAAGCAAGCACTTACTTACTATCAATCAATTGTCAACTTTACCACAAGAACATCATCAATATATCAAGCTCCACTTATTTCCAAATGCACTAGCCTTTCAATCACGCTTTGCTGTTTTTTCTCTGCACTTAGCCATTGAAGCTAATGACTTCTCACAGCTAGATATCAAGCTTGCAGAGCAAGGCGTCATTATGAGTCAATATGATGGCCCGTGCTCGACAGTGAAACTAAATAACACATCATTCGAACTGGTTGAGTATCTCAAAAACGGATACACCTTGGGGCAGATCCCTGAAACGCACCTTGCATGCCTCGAAACACTGCTCGAACATCAATTTATTTGCGGCTTTTCTCTCGCGCCACCTCAATAAGGATATAACTATGCCCGAGTCGATAAATAACCTAATTAAGCACTACGACGCCATAGTCGACAAAGCTAAATGCTTTTTTGTTCCACTGTTATTGCTCTTTTGCCGCTTATGGGTTGCGTGGGTATTTTTTAATTCTGGACTGGTGAAAATTTCCTCTTGGGACAGCACCTTGTATTTGTTCGAATACGAATATCAAGTGCCAATTCTACCTTGGGAGCTGGCCGCTTATATGGGAACCGCTGCAGAGCTTAGTCTGCCTGTTTTTCTCGCATTAGGACTACTCTCTCGACCAATGGGAGCGATATTATTTGTGTTTAATATTATAGCTGTCGTCTCTTACCCTCTATTGTGGGAGAAAGGCTTCTACGACCATCAGTTGTGGGGGTTAATGATTTTAATCGTGGTGGTTTGGGGACCAGGGCCAATTTCTGCCGACAAATTCATCAAAGGGAAATTGCAGAACTAGTGGATGGAAATAGCCACGCCTTCCTACAAAAGGCGTGGTTTGTTATTACTTCGAATTAGGCTTCGATACCTGCATGACGAAGCAAGGCATCAATTTGCGGCTCTCTTCCACGAAAACGCTTAAAAAGCTCCATAGGCTCTTCGCTGCCGCCCATCTCAAGGATGTTATTTAAGAAGCTCTTACCGGTTTCAGCATTGAATATTCCCTCTTCTTCAAAACGAGAGAAAGCATCAGAGGACAGCACTTCGGCCCACAGGTAGCTGTAATACCCCGCACTATAACCACCAGCAAAAATATGACTAAAGCTATGAGAAAATCGGTTCCACTCCAAACTCGGCAGAACCGCTACCTTAGCTTTCACTTCGGCTAATGTTTCCAATACCTTAGGTCCAATATCAGGATCGAATTGTGTGTGAAGGGTAAAGTCAAACAGACCAAACTCGAGCTGACGCAAAATGAACATGGCTGACTGGAAGTTCTTTGCAGCTAACATCTTATCAAGCATCTCTTTTGGCAAAGGCTCGCCTGTTTGATAATGACCAGAGATAAAGGCAAGTGCCTCTTGCTCCCAACACCAATTTTCTAAAAACTGACTGGGTAACTCTACCGCATCCCAAGGCACACCATTGATACCAGAAACAGCTCCAGTTTCTACTTGTGTTAGCATGTGATGAATACCATGACCAAATTCATGGAATAAGGTCACCACTTCATTATGAGTAAATAGCGCAGGCTTATCTCCAACAGGGCGAGTGAAGTTACAGGTTAAGTAGGCCACTGGCGATTGTAGCTCTCCCTTAGCGTTGATGCGGCGAACGCGACATTCATCCATCCAAGCACCACCACGCTTGTGCTCCCTTGCATACAAGTCGAGATAAAAGCTGCCGCGCAGTTTTTCATTGGCATCAAAGATATCGAAAAAACGCACCGATTCATGCCAAGTATCTACCCCTTGGCGCTCTACTACCTTCATACCAAAGACGCGATTCAAAACCTCAAATAAACCACTCACCGCTCTTTGTTCAGGGAAGTAAGGACGCAGTTCTTCATCGGAAATCTGGAACAAGTGCTGCTTTTGCTTTTCGCTGTAATAAGTAATGTCCCACAGTTCGAGCTCTTCTACACCATATTCGCGCTTGGCGAACTGGCGCAACTCTTCAACTTCTTTCTCCCCTTGCGGTTTGGCTTTATTGGCCAGATCATTGAGAAAGCTCAGTACTTGGGCAGGATTTTCTGCCATTTTAGTCGCCAAAGACTTTTCGCTAAAGGTATTAAAACCAAGCATACGGGCAATTTCATAGCGCAGTTTTAGCTGCTCATTGATAATCTCTGTATTATCCCACTCTCCTGCATTTGGACCTCGATCAGAAGCTCGGGTCGAGTATGCCTCATACAACTCTTTACGCAGCGCCTGATTATCGCAATAAGTCATCACAGGTAGATAAGAAGGAATATCTAATGTCAGCAGGTAACCATCCCGCTCTTTCGCCTGCGCCGCAGCTTTAGCCGCAGCCAACGCGGATTCAGGCATACCCGCTAGCTGTTGCTCATCTTTTATATGCTTTGTCCAGCCCATGGTAGCATCAAGGACATTGTTGGAAAACTTGGACCCCAGCTCAGACATGCGTTTGCTGATCTCACCATAGCGATGCTGCTCATCTGCAGGTAGACCAATACCAGATAGCTCAAAGTCACGTAAGGAATCTGTCACGGTTTTTCTCTGCGCTTGTGTTAGCTGAGAAAACTCATCACTTTCCTTGAGAGCTTTGTATGCTTCAAATAAGCCTTTATGCTGACCAACCCAAGTTCCATACTCGGACAAAAGAGGCAAACAACTTTCATAAGCTTCACGTAATTGCTCACTGTTTACCACAGAGTTCATATGACTGACCGGAGACCAGATGCGACTCAAACGGTCATCGACTTCTTCAATAGGTGCAATAATATTTTCCCAACTAGGCTCGCAATTATCGGCCAACACTTGCTCGATTTTAGCGCGGCAATCAGCTATCGCTTGTTCAACTGCAGGTTTAACGTGCTCCGGCTTAATTTGAGAAAAAGGAGGTAAATCAGTAAAACTAAGAAGAGGATTAGACATAAGTATTCCTTTTGTTTAGCAAAAAGCGCACGGACAGTGTTGTCTTGTTGAGCTCTGACTGGGTTTAAATTATTAAATATAGGTAGGTTCAGCAATTTTCAATAGTGACGTATACTAGCTGGATTAAAATTCCCCAACCGTGATCCACTAGAGAGTTCAATTTTGCTAAGTTATCGCCACAGTTTTCACGCTGGCAATCATGCCGATGTCCTAAAGCATATCGTTCAAAGCCTTATTCTCAATGCTCTGAAGCAAAAAGATAAACCCTTTGTTTACCACGATACTCACTCTGGTGTTGGGCGCTACGACTTAAACCATGAGTGGGCAGAAAAAACTGGTGAATATAAACAAGGTATAGCTCGACTCTGGCAGCAAGTCGATATCCCAGCAGAACTGCAAAGCTACCTAGATTCAATCAAGGTCCTAAATAATAGTCAGAATTTACGTTATTACCCAGGTTCACCACGAGTTGCGCGCGCACACCTTAGAAAACAAGATCGCATGGTATTAACCGAATTGCACCCAAGCGACTATCCACTTCTCGAGCAAGAGTTTCAGCGTGACCGTCAGGTAAGCATCTACAAGGAAGATGGGTTTAAACGGCTCAAGGCAAGTCTACCGCCTCAAGAGCGCCGAGGCCTAGTTCTTATCGATCCGCCGTACGAGTTGGCAAAAGAATATCGTGATGTCGTACAAGCCATTCATCAAAGCCAAAAGCGCTGGGCAACTGGTATCTATGCCATCTGGTATCCTGTCGTCAATCGGTGTGACATCGAAGATATGATTGAAGGCCTTGAAGGGCTGGAGATTCGCAAAATACTGCAAATTGAATTGGGTGTATCAGCTGACAGCAACGAACATGGCATGACAGCATCTGGGATGATAGTCATCAACCCACCATGGAAGCTTGAAAGCCAGATGCAAGCAATTCTCCCCTTCCTTAAAAACGCTATTGCCCCAACAACGGGCCACTACACTGTGAAGTGGATTGTACCTGAGTAACATGAGTGAACTTCTCACCTAAAGTGGACAAGTGAAGAAAATTTAAGCTGGATAGATTGAGTTAGGCCAATCTATCCTCCATATCATAGACAATAAAGAAACGCGGGTGCCAAAGTGACGATACACTTATCTGGCACATCGACTCGCAATAATTGGAGAAATAAATGGCGACTCATTTTGATTATATCTGTATCGGCGGTGGTAGCGGTGGTATTGCATCAGCAAACCGAGCAGCGATGTATGGCGCTAAAGTAGCACTAATTGAAGCGCAAGATCTCGGCGGTACATGCGTGAACGTCGGCTGTGTGCCAAAGAAAGTCATGTGGCATGGAGCCCAAGTCGCCGAAGCCATTAATCTCTACGCCGAGGATTATGGTTTTGATGTTGATCTAAAAGACTTCAATTGGAGTAAATTGGTCGAAAGCCGCCAAGCCTATATCGGGCGAATTCACGAGTCTTACGATCGCGTACTAGGTAACAACAAGGTTAACGTTATTAAAGGTTTTGCCAAGTTTATTGATGCAAAAACCGTAGAAGTCAATGGTGAACACTACACAGCAGATCATATCCTTATTGCTGTCGGCGGCCGCCCAACTATTCCTAACATCCCAGGAGCTGAGCACGGTATCGACTCTAACGGCTTCTTCGAATTAAGCGAGCAACCAAAACGCGTTGCCGTTATTGGTGCTGGCTATATTGCCGTAGAGATTGCAGGCGTCTTGCATGCTCTTGGCACTGAAACTCACCTTTTCTGTCGTAAAGAATCGCCGCTGCGAAGCTTTGATCCCATGATCGTTGAAACGCTAATAGAGGTCATGCAAGCTGAAGGGCCAACTTTACACACTCACTCTGTGCCCAAAGAAGTGGTTAAAGAAGCAGATGGCAGCCTAACCTTGCACCTAGAAAATGGCAACACACACAATGTTGATACTCTGATTTGGGCGATAGGCCGCCACCCAGCCACAGATGCAATCAATCTTGCAACTACCGGAGTTGAAACCAATCAAGCAGGTTACATTAAGGTCGATGAGTACCAGCAAACCAATGTTGCGGGTATCTACTGCGTCGGCGATATCATGGAGGGCGGCATAGAGCTGACTCCTGTTGCGGTTAAGGCCGGCAGACAGCTTTCTGAGCGACTATTTAATAATAAGCCTAATGCCAAAATGGATTATGACTTAGTCCCTACCGTGGTATTTAGTCATCCACCAATTGGCACCATAGGCCTCACGACTCAAGAAGCGGAGCAAAAATACGGTAAAGACAATATTAAGGTATACACATCTGGCTTTACCGCCATGTACACGGCC
This sequence comes from Vibrio sp., assembly GCF_038138445.1. Lineage (GTDB taxonomy): Bacteria > Pseudomonadota > Gammaproteobacteria > Enterobacterales > Vibrionaceae > Vibrio. The sequence continues at coordinate 3,315 of NZ_JAYQDQ010000072.1, read as the reverse complement.
GTCACTAAACATCGTCAACCATGTAAGATGAAGCTCATTTGCGCTGGCGAAGATGAAAAAGTGGTGGGCTTACATGGTATCGGCTTTACGGTTGATGAAATGATTCAAGGCTTTGGCGTGGCGATGAAAATGGGCGCGACTAAAGCAGACTTTGATTCGGTTGTCGCCATCCACCCAACGGGCTCAGAAGAGTTTGTTACCATGTAGATCATACTCTGGAAAATCCACTCTTTAGATTTGTAAAGTCTGGAAAACATACTAGCTTCAATAGAGTTTATCTCTTGATGGAGCTAGTATGGTTACTGTTGTAAATTCGAAAAACTTTGACGTTCCTCGAATCTACCCACCTTCAAATAAATCAACCTCCATTCATCTAAGTGGGTTTCCTACCTTCTACTCGAAAAACAACGAATATCTTCTTCCCGTTAATCTTTGGTTCAATTATTTGGTGAATATCCGTAAAGCAGCCGACATAACAGCAAGTGTTCGTGCTCTTAAAAGATATTGGCAGTTCTTAGAAACTAACGATTATTCTTGGGATAATTTCCCAGCAAACGATCACCTAAAACCCACCTATCGCTTTCGAAATGATGACCTGTTAAAAGCAGCTAGGAGTGGTGAGATCGCCTTTTCGACAGCTTCTATGTACATTCTTCATGTCATCAAGTTCTACGAATGGGCTGCTCATGAGAGATTTATAAGGTTCAATGAGGAGAGCAAACCATTTAATTACCAAATAGTTCATATTGCTAACTCAGGGATGATGAGCCATAACAAACCTAGGTTTGCAGTACGTTCAACTGATCTCAGGATTAGAAAGCCAGCAAGAAATGAGCAACAAAAACTCAACCCGCTATCTCGACAAGAACTAGTTTGCTTCGTAGATTGCCTTTTAGAAAGCTCTGAAGAATTCATCATTCATCAACTTCTTCAAATTCAGTCTGGATTGCGCGTTGAAGAAGCTTGTACATTTCCGTTCTCGGTTGTTGAAATGCCTAACCCACACATTCATAGGTACGAAGTTGAAATCGGTATTCATAACGGCGTACATACAAAATTCAACAAAACTCGTAAAGTAGAAATACCCAACAAGTTAATGCGCAAAATGTATGATTACTCGGTTAGTGAGCGTCGACTAAGGCGAAGCCAAAAATCTGAAAGAGAATATAGAACGCTTCTTCTCAACAACTTGGGCATCCCACTTTGCAGTAACAACATCCAACAGCACTTTCGACGCCTAAAACATCGCATCCAAGACAAACACCATATCCCCTTTAAGCATCGAACTCATGATCTAAGAGCAACTTATGGTACATACCGCCTTGACTCACTGCTTGAACATTTTCCGGACGTTGGAGATGCGATGGCTTTACTAATGGGATGGATGGGACACAAAGATGATAAAACGACATGGAAGTACATCAGATACCTAAGAAAAGAAAAAGCAAACCAGAGTGCTGTGGTGATGCTAGATCAAATATTAGAGGAAGCAATGTTATGACTTATTCTCCACCGATATTAAAGATAAAATTTCGCACTGGTATCAAACAAACATTCACATATGACTTTACGCGTTTTTTCTACAAAGGTGTTGCTTTTAAAAGAAATTTACAAGACGCAGAACCTGCAAATCGAGATTCCGATGTTCTTAGATGGTACCGAATATTCAGCGAAACAAATGAATACTCAGATCTAACAAAGCAAAGCTACCTGCGAGATTTTGCAAAGTACGTTCGTTTTTGTGATTCGAAAAAACTTAATCCGGAAAGCTCAGCAGCTGTCGAATCATTGGAGCGACACTTAATAGAGCAAGTTCGGATCTACTCAATGAATGTCAATTCCGCAAGAAAAATGATTTCTTGTTGTAAAAAATGTTTGGAAATGTTCGGTAACCCGAGCTCTGAGTGGTTTTCTCCTTATAGTTTATTTCGATCTGAACCTAATCCAACTCAAGGCTACTCAGATAGAGAGCTATCTTCCTTAATCAAAATTATCCACTCCTTTTTCAGACAGATTTCCAAACAAATAATGAATAGTCCAGAAGTTCACTTGAATGCATCCAGTAATCAAAGAACAGCATCCTTTAGCTACAACCAACATACACACAAGATTGCCTCTCCGATAACAAAGTGTTTTAGCGCTGCCTATTTCATGCTGTCGTATTACACATGGGGTAACACGACTGTCCTCTTAAATATGACTAAACCTAAAGAAAAAGTTTTTGAAGGCGGGAAGTGGTTTGAGCAAAGCGTTTTAAAACCGCGAGCAAATAAGTACGTTTCCATATCTATTGGTGATAACGGTACATTTCATGTCCCCAAGATTGCTCTTCGCTTTTTTGAACAGTTGTTAAAATTAAGTAGCCTTATATCTATAGAACCTCACCTTCTTTGGCGCGCCAAAAGAGGAGACATAGCCCCTTTGGAGCAAGGGCATGTACAAAACTTCTCAAAATGGCTGCAAGAAACATTCGATATCAAATCTGATGAAGGTGACCCATTACGCCCTATGGCCTCAAAGTTTCGTGCCAGCGGGAGTTATCGATATTTATCGAAAACCGGAAATGCCACAGAAACAGCGTTACTCTTAGGTAATACGCCTTACACACTATCAAAACATTACTCATCCGGCCAACAGGTAGAAAACCAGAAACAACTGCTTGCTGCAACTCACACAATTGAGGGGGCGGCTAGATGCTCAGATATAAACAATGCAAAAGAATATGCGAAAAAAGAACTGGGACTTGAAGTTCTTCCTTATGAGGAGTTCCTTAACAAATATGCGGATAGAAATGGGGAAAAGACGATCATTGGAACTGGTTGTAAAAATGTCTATTCCGACCAAGCTAATAAATATAGAAGAAGAAATCATTTCAGTCCTAAAGACTTTCTCGTCGACCACCTAGCATGCTCTGACATTCAGAATTGTTTCAACTGCGAAAATCAAGTCATCATTGAAAGTGTCGAAGACATCTGGTGCCTATTGAGCTACCGAGATTCTATAGTTGACTCCAAAGTTCACCATCTCAGTGAACAACACTTTAATAAAAACTATTCTGAGCTATTAAGCTCTATCACTCGAATAATCTTTACAATACACCCAAAAGTAAAAAGACTTGCAGAGAAAAAGCTACAGAATGAAGGAAGGCACCCTCTATGGCCTGAAGGCATTAACCTAGATTTCTAAGGGCATTCTATGACTCCATTATTTGAACTACCTAAGAATATTCTCAAAGAAAACATTTCTGAATATAAAAGAGTGGTATGCGCCCCATGAACCCACGGGGCGGTGTTGTTAATGTTTGAAGTTCCAAGG
>NZ_JAYQDQ010000071.1:0-21536 GCF_038138445.1 Vibrio sp. | reverse complement strand
ATGGGATCATTCAATTGATCTGCCGATTAATGTTTAACTGATCGGCATTAGAGCGGCTGCTCTTCCGTTTCATCATCGATAGCAAAAAAGTCTAGATTATTATCAGACTATGCTCCTACTGAGCACATCTAACATTATTTACAACTTCCACGCCACCATTACCAATTTCATCAATCTTTAGCGTGGCACAAAAATAGTTAGGTGAGTCCATAGCCTGAGTCTTTAACTCATAAAAAGTATAGTAGCCACCACTAAAATCAGACTTCACATATTTAAGATGAATTAAGAAGTTATTACCCATCATATTATTTACTTCCGTGCTTTTAGATATCTTATCTAGTGTGCTATTTGATGCCATAACTAAAGATGGGATTAACAATAGTGAAACGAATATAGATAGAATTGTTTTTTTCATAGTAATTACTCCAAAGATTATATTTAATAGAGGGTTTAGTTAATTTCATTAATAGAGACAAGCTCTGGAGTACCATTTATTGGGTGATAAACTTCAACCACAACCGCATAAGTAGGTGCATCTGGGTAAGTAGGTTGCGCATTACAAATAAATTTGTAGCTCATTCCTGCTGTCACACTTGCGGAAACCGCAAAAGGAGAGTAAGACACTCCGACCAAGCCACCTAACGCTTGATAGAAAGTATTGTATTCATTGCGGCTTAATGTTGTGCGATATTCACTCCAGCCACCTGGAATTGATGTCACCGATGCTTCCGCATTGTCGACATTAGCATTAATAAAACTACTTTCATTAGCAAAAGCTAAACATGGTGATAAGAAAGCTAATAATAATTTCTTAAACATAACACATCCCTTTATTAATTTATTGGATCTTATAACTAAATCAATCCTAATCAAGTAATTAAGGTGAGTAAATAATAATTATCTTGATGTGTTTATTTTTTGTGAAAAATAAACACCAAGATTAAATATATATCTCTAGTTAAAAAAGAGTAAAGTATTTTTACTATAAACTATTAATTGAAATAAAATCACACTATAATTATTAGCATTGAAAAATGATTCATGAAACAAGAATAAATATTATAATTTCATCCTTTTGATAATATAAAGAACCTGATATATATAATTAAAAAATCACATTTTAAATATGCTAAAGCACAATACTGAATTGAGGCCATTTTGGTTGTGATTATTCACCGTCGCGAGCGGACGATTGACTGGCAATTGAAATAGATTTGCACCTAAGCGGTAGAGCTGAGTGTCAGCGTAAGCAAACAAACGGCCTTGCAACAGACGGTCTTCAGATGGCTCGATTCCCGGAATAAGGTTTGACGGCGCAAAGGCTGACTGCTCGGTATCTAGAAAGAAGTTTTCAGGTATCCGGTTAAGCGTCATAGTGCCGACTTTTTTATCCGGTACATTAAGCCAAACTTTAGTCGCATCAAGGCCATTATAATCGAGCTTACTGAGCTCTTCTGGTGACAACACCTTGACGTATAAATCCCATTTCGGGTAGTTACCACGACTGATTTCGGTATATAAATCATTAGTCAGATGATTAAAATCCTGACTTTGCACTTTAGCCACTTCATTTGGGCGAAGACTCTCTACACCTTGCTGGCTCTTCCACTCAAACTTTACATAATTAACATCACCTTGGGTGTTAATCCATTTGTAAGCGTGGACACCAAAACCATTCATGGTGCGATAACTAGCAGGCGTACCCAGATTACTATACACCCAAGTCAACATATTGGTTGAGCTAGGCTCATGACTAAAGAAATCAAAAAATCGGTTTGGGTCCTGAACATTGGTCACGGGCGATGGTTTGAGAGAATGCACCATATCCGGAAATTTAATCGAATCACGGATAAAAAACACTGGTAGGTTATTACCCACTAGGTCCCAGTTGCCTTGCTCAGTATAAAACTTGGTAGCAAAACCACGTGGATCGCGAAGGGTTTCAGGGGAGCCTTTTGAGTGAACCACTGTCGAGAAGCGCACAAATACAGGTGTCATCCTACCACTTTTGGTAAAAGGAGCCGATGCAGTCAGTTCACTAAAATCACCCGAGGCAACGAACTCACCATGAGCCCCTGTACCACGTGCATGGACTACACGCTCTGGGATGCGTTCTCTGGCAAAGCGCTGAAGCTTCTGGATAAGATGAACGTCTTGCAATAATACGCTGCCGTTTTCTCCAGCAACGATTGAATTCTGATTGTCTCCAACTGGTGCGCCATTATCTGTTGTAAGAGTTTGCGCTTGTATCGATACGCTAAACACGCCCACTGTAATAAACAAAGATATTTTTGACATCTGCATGGCTGCTCTCCAATGCATGCTAATCCACTGACTCATCGAGTAGTCAATAGATACTCAAAAGCCCTTTTCCGCCCGAAAAACACTATATCTTCAATGGTTAAGTTTGTTTAATGGGAAACAACAATAGAATCAATAGGGATAATCGATGAAATCTTTTTGGCAGGTCATCGATTTAGCGAGGGAGAGCTTTGAGACGTGACGGCTTACCGCTATAGTCAGAGGAAAACCGTCAATTGAGTAGCTGAATTTTTTACTGCTTTGTTTTTACAATAAGGCGTAGTAAGCCCAGCTTAACACTTTGAATATAAGCAGATGTCTGAAATTGAGATAACAGCATACTACCTTCCATAGAGGTAAAGAACAGCCGGGCATAAACTTTTGCGTCAAATGCATCAATAAAATCACCGTCTTTGACCCCTTGTTCTACCACACGGGCAATCCATGTTTCATTCATCTCAACAAAGCTATTGAGCGGCAGAGTGACTTCCTCCGCGAGCGAGGAAATATCTGATGCATACATACCACAGAGACACAATTTGTTGCTGTCTCGTACATTCACAAACACTTCAGCCAAAGCACTTAGCTTACCTGCTGCACTATCCTGTTGCTGGTCAATATTGTTTAATTGAGCGCCATAGCGCTCAAGGTAGCGTTCAAACACCACCTTGGCTAAGTCTTGCTTGGTTTTGAAGTGATAATGAATACTGGCTGTTTTAATGCCAAGCTCATTTTGAATATCGCGAAAGCTAAAACCATTAAACCCTCGGCTTTGAATATAGCTCTCAGCAATATCGGCAATTTTGGCCGCTGTCGGGCTAAGATTACTCATATGTCACCTCTCAATTTCAATGCCGTCACTCTATCATGTTTATGGCCTATTTGGAGCCAAACAAGCAAGATGAAGGATAAAAATGTTTACGGTAGCCGATTATCCTTTAACCATGACAAGTAAACCGCCCAGAAGGCGGTTTGTATTAGGCAGTGGATAGACATTTATTTTAGTAGAACTTCTGACAGCGCTTCGGCTAATGGGTCAGCAGAAGCCGGACTTTGACCTGTCATCAGTAAACCATCGATAACGACATTGGGTTCCCAGTTTGCTTTACTGAGGTAAGTTGCACCGCGACGTTGTAGCTCATCTTCCAAAGAGAACAACAAATGCTTCAACAGTTCCACTTCTTCATCTTCTGAGTTTTTAAACCCAGTCAACTCTTTACCTTTCACTAAGTATTCACCGTTTGTTAGTTTCACATCACGAAGGATAGCTGGTGCATGACAAACCATTGCAACCGGACGATTGCTTTCGTAAAAGTCTTTAATAAGCTTGATGGTGTACTGATCAGAAGCTAAATCGGTCAACAGACCATAACCACCAGGGAAAAATACCGCATCAAAGGTGTCGTAGTCCACTTCACGAAGCTTACGAGTGTGACGCGCTGCAAACATAGCCACAGGATCATTCAAAAAACGTTCTGTGTATTGAGTTGTGAACGGGACCTTCATGCTCAATAGATCGATGGGTGCTTCACCTCCATTTGGCGAGGCAAATACTACTTCATGACCTGCTTCAGTGAGAATGTAATAAGGCGCGGCAAGCTCAGTAAACCAAGTACCTGTTTGTTTACCACTAATACCAAGCTCATCGACAGAAGACATCACAAGAAGAACGCGTTTTTGTTGGTTACCAGTATTCATTATCACCTCAATATACCTATTAGTAGGTAGTTTGTTTTTTCAAAAAAAGGAGAGCTAAATAGTTTGCTCCCCGTGGATTGATTATTACTTTAGATATTTATTTTTCATTGGTCAACAGTTTTATCTACCTACCAATAGGTAATCGATAAGGTATCGCAATAAGCTATTGAATCTTATACTTTTTAATTATTAATCTTTTCTTGTGAGTCTGTCATGATGTGATGAAAAGTGTAAAACTCTGGAGTTTATCCATATAAAGCCAAAAAATTTTGAGGTACCTGATCCCTTTGGGCGTATAGATTTTAACCAATCATAATCTATTGGGAGGACGTTCACTTTACCACTACCTGGAGGCAACGACTTGCAAACAATACCCCACCAGCAAAAGTCAAGATTACAGTACTAAGACAACACCTCTTTTAACACAGAAAAGACCATGATTTGCAAAGACCTTTACACGCTAAACCTTACCTAATATTTTCATCAACATACCGAAATCGAGTGCAATTGCATATTTATCATGAATGCTTATTGATTATTTCTAAATTATAATGATAATGATTTTCATTTAATTGTAGTGATTTGTGAAAGGGTGAAGGATTATGACGGCTTTAAGCCTCGCAGATGCCAACGAAGTGGATAACATGTATCGTGAACACCATGGTTGGCTTTCATTATTTGTTCAGAGGAGACTAACCTGCCCTCAGGTAACTGCTGATTTAGTTCAAGACACCTATGTTCGTTTACTTGTCAGCAAAAAGCTACCACAACGCCAAGATTCTCGCCGTTATTTAACCCATATCGCTAAAGGCCTAGTTGTAGATCTCTATCGCCGCAGGCGTATCGAATCTGCTTATCTTGATATGTTAGAACAGCAACCTTCAGAATTTGCTGTATCGGCTGAAGATAAAGTCATAATGATTGACATGTTATTCGAAATTGATTCCATGCTACATAAGATGCCTTTTAAAGTAAGACAGGCTCTGATCCTAAGGCAGGTTGAAGGACTGAGTTACAAAGAAATCGCCCAGTGTCTTGATGTATCCATTTCCTCAGTAGAAAAGTATGTTGCTAGAGCATTACAAACCTGTATCTTGGCCTCAATCGGTAGTTTGGATTAGCAATGGAAAAGGCATCTAGACAGTCGATTAAACAGGCTTCACTTTGGATGGCTCGCATGTTGTCTGAAGAGGTCACAGAGGAAGACAAACGTGCGTTTGAGCTTTGGCGTAGCCGTGAACCTAGCAACGATTATGCGTGGCGCCAGTTAGAATCCCTACAAAAAAAACTGACTTCTCTACCAGACCCTAAAGTTGGAAAAGTCATCTTAAGTCAGTATCGTAAAGGTCTATCCCGTCGACAAATATTGGTATGGAGTGGTGTTTCTATCGCTGCCATGAGTTTAGTTCTTTCAAGTGATGCTGCCATATCAAAGCGAAACAATGAGTACGCCAGCGAAACAGGTGAGATTAAGCCAATTACTCTTTCAGACGGAACTCTAGTCGTGCTCAATACCTCAAGCCGTATTAGGGTCGATTTTGCCAAGGATCAAAGACTGATTCATCTTATCGAGGGAGAAATCATGGTAACAACCAGTCATCATCTCACTCCCTTTTATGTATCAACACCACAAGGCCTTGTTACCCCTTTAGGAACTGTCTTTAGCGTAAGGTTAAAGCAGGACACAACTCAAGTCAGCGTATTTGAGGGTCAAGTTATGAATAGAGCTACCAAAGCTTCAAATAATCAATACCTTGAGACTGGACAAAAAAGTACATTTAGCTCTATGAATTATTATATTAAGAAGCCTTTACTAGCGAATGAAGTTCTATGGACACAGGGTAAAATAGAGGTTTTAGATATGCCTTTAAATGAGTTCTTAGACGAAGTTTCCCGTTACAGAAAAGGAGTGGTGAATATTGAACCTAATTTATCTGATTTAAGAATTTCCGGTATCTATTCGATGAGAGATACAGACACAACCCTTCAAAATCTAAGTAAAATTTTACCAATTCAAGTCCGCTTTAGGACTCGATTCTGGGTCACTATTTCTCGCGAGTTAAGCGAGTAGCATAACTCTTATATAAAGGCTTTCTCACTTAGTTAGCTGATTATTTTAATAATTTATTGAGGCTTTTCCTTTCTCACTCGGTGTAGTCACGGATAACCCATTGAGTTAAGGAAGTATGTGTGCAGTTTTCCACCCTTTCCCGTCGTCTATACATTACTCGAAGTACCCAGCTTGGTTTAGGAACTTTGGTGACCTTTTGTGCTCAGGCTCAGTACTTTGATATCGCAGCTGGTGAGGCAGACACAGTGCTAAATGAGTTTGCTCTGCAAGCCGACATCCAGTATTCGATCAACGCCAATCTCAGCCGAGAAATGTTCAGCATGGGATTACAAGGGGACTATCAGCCTGATGAAGCATTTAGCATCTTGCTTGCTGATATTGGACTCAGTGCTGAGAAACAAAATGACGGTTCATATGTAGTCAATAGCAATGATCAATGGTCATTAGAAGCGATTGACGTTGGAACACGTTTTGAGTCTGATATGAGTCGAGACGAACTTGGCCAAACCAATGTATACGATCAAGATGTTTCAACTGAATATCGAGGTAAAGAGGAAATTGAGCGCTTTAAAGGCTCAGACAGCGCAGACCTATTCAAGGGGATGGCGAATGTATTTAGTGGCGATGCGAGAAATGGTGGTGGTATTGACCCCAGCATTCGTGGTGTTCAAGGCCCAGGTCGAGTCCCAGTTATTATAGATGGTACTGAGCAGGCTATCACGGTAGATAACGGGTATCGAAGTGCATCAAATCGCAGCTTTCTCGATCCAAGTTTGATTGGCGGGATGACCATTCACAAAGGGGCACAAATTAACCCAAATGTGAATACTTCTGTCGGCGGTGCGGTTGAAATTACAACCTTGTCAGCCAGAGATATCGTACCTGAGGGAGAGACCTTTGGTATGGAGTTTATTGGTGAGAGTAGCAGCAACTCAACAAAACCTCGAGAGCCCAGATTATATACTGGACAGGTGTTCAATACCGTTCCCGAATACGCAAACATAGCGCCTAAGGACTTAATTTACACAGACCCAGCTTTAGTCGTGTATCCAGAACAAAAGCAAGACAATAACCCACTAAACGGTGAAGATGTTGCCTATCGATTGGCAATATCAGGTATCAAACCAAACTATGAATGGTTAACTGCGTATGCATATCGCAACAGAGGGAATTATTTTGCTGGTAAAAACCACTCTGGATTTTATAACCAACCTTTGGATGGGGACGAGTCTCAAGAAATAGACAACCGTAGACTTTTTATTCAGCCAGAACATTTGGCAACGGTATATTACCCAGGTCAAGAAGTACCCAACACCTCTTCTGAAATGGAATCCATACTTGGAAAGTTTGCGTTTAGCCTTAGCCCTTATACCAAAATAGAGCTCGGAGGACGTTACACTCAAACGATTCATGGCGGGATTCTTGCTGATCGTGCAGAAACTCGTTATTTGTCGGGTTTGGCTCAGTGGCCGCTAAACGAAGTTCAATTGCAAGCCTATAACCTTAAACTACGTTCTCAGCCCGATAATCCTTACATCGATTTCTCCTCTAATCTATGGGCAACTATGTCCAATATTGGATCTAATGTTGGCTCTGGTTCACCCAACTATGCATCGAGCGCTACTTCCGTTATCAAAAACCTTGCTCATATCAATACGGAAGAAGACCGTTATGGTATGAATTTTAGTAATAAAATGCGTTTTGGTAGTGATGTTGACGTCACCCTTTCAGGGCGTTATCAATACCATAGGCTAGCGCCTAAAGGTGATCTAAATACGGCAATACAAGAATATGGAGTCGTGCGCGCCGGTGAGCGAACAGAGTATACTGCCAGCACCAATATTGAGTGGCGCGCCAGTGATAGCTTTATTTTCAATGCTGGTCTCCGCTATGGCTATTACAAGAGCATTGATAACTACGTTAAAAACCGTCTTGCCGCGGGAGATACTAAAAACTTGCAGCAAGCTAAACCAGATGGTTATGCCCTCTCCTATCAGCTAAATATCCCCATTACAGATGAAAATCGCGATGCGTATCTTTCTGGTGTAGAAAATACCATTCGCAATCAAACCAGCACAAGGATCATACAACTTCAAGATTCACTAAATATAATGCCTGCTGGTCATCCGGCCCGCGTTATTATTCAGCAGCAATTGAATACCGCAATCGCAGAGCAAAATACCACGATTGACCAAGAGGTAGCAAAAGCACGGCAGCATACCTCTTATATTCAACAGATGACTTCAGAATGGAAACACGATGAACAAGGGCAATATAGCGCTCAGGATAATGCTTGTATTACTTCTGCAGGCAACTCCAATTATGTTCAAGGCAGTTGTAGTGTGAGCACGATGGAGTCAAGGTCAATCAGCAACTATACCAATACAGAATCAAGTGATGGGGGATGGATGCCGTCTGCTACATTGACATGGCTGATGACAGAAGAGAGCCGCAGCTACATTCGCTACGCAGAATCATTACGTTTCCCAAGTATGTTTGAAAGTACAGTCGGCTTTTCCGCTATGTATTTACCCTCATCACCCCTTAAACCAGAACGCTCCAAACTATGGGAAGTGGGATATATTCACTATTTCGACAATGCCAACGCTAAATTGACTTACTTTGATCAAGTCATTGAGGATGTGATGGATAGAAACACCTTTCTCAAAACGACTAGCTCTGCCAACTTAGATAAGATGACCACGCGTGGCCTAGAGCTGCAATTAGATTACGACAATGGCGATTATTTCTCCGATCTTTCCGTTGCTTACAATCTAGAAAATGAAGTATGCGATCAGAGCTCAGCAGCACAGCGCTTCACATCTGATATAGATGATTATGGCATTGCAGAATATAAAGAATGCAGAAGAGGCGGGTTCAGCAATACCAGCTATTTGGCGGGTAAATCCCCGCCAGAAATCACAGGTAGCCTTCATATTGGCACACGCCTTTTTAACCAAAAATTTATAACAGGAGCGCGGGCTAATTATACCGAAGGCAGTCATAGTGATGATTATGTCAAGCGCAATGACGTCACCACTTTGGACGCTTATATTGGTTATGCTTACAACGATAATTTCCAGTTTGAAGTTCGCGGCAGTAACTTAACCAATATTTACTACTTAGAACCCGGCGCTATTACTGGCTTACCGGCACCTGGTCGCACTATTACTCTTAAATTAACCAGCCGCTTTTGATGAAAATTGAGCCATTAGATTACGGATTTGTCACTGTCATTCGGTGAGTTAAATGAAGCCACAAAAGGAAATGAAAATCATTTACCTATTTGTAGTGGATAAAAATTTATCGTCTAGACAAGGAAATAATAATGAATACTGTACGACTTTCATGGGCCTCAGCTGTTCTACTGGGTTTAAGCTCCATGGCTCACGCTGGGTTTGATGGCGCCATCAGTGATAACCAACATCGCCAAGTAGGTGAATCAGAAGTTTGGATTCCCTTTATTCATACCAAGGGTAAAGCAGGTATTGGCAGTACCAATGGTAAGAGGGTTGATTTTGGCGGCCTTGCGTATCTTGCAAGTCAAAACGGTGATGTTTATACCTCTGGTAGTGACCACAATAACTCAAAATATGTCTTCTCTCAGGTGGCTGGACAAGATATCTGGTTTGGTGAGTGGTCATCAGGAAGCGATAACGGCCAACCTATCGATCGTGCTGTCTACTATGTCGGTGATGATACAGGCACTACAGTACCAACATCTGGCACTGCAACTTACACAGTCGCAGGGATAAACAATGGGGCAACATTAGCAGGAACTTTTACCGCTGACTTTTCTGCACAAACTCTAAGTGGAACGATTGCTAACTCCAACCTTAAAGTTGAATTACTTAGTAATACCATTGATGCCTCTTCTGCCCAGTTCTCAGGCTATGCTATTGCCAACGATGCAGAGCTTGGTCAATCTCAGGGCCACTTCTTTGGCGCAAACGCATCCGCTTTAGCTGGTTTTGCAAAATTCGAAGGTAATAGTTCGCTAGATACTGCATTTGGCGGTAGTAAGAACTAACTCTCAGTTGCTTTTTCCATACAAGGAGCAAACTACTTGCTCCTTCTTCTAGCTAAAGTGTCCCATGCAAATTCATCATTTTATATATTTCGCAAGTATTATTGTCTGCGCGAATTACCCATTTATGGTCTCAGCAGATCAAGATAAGAACTTGCGTATTGAACAACGCGATGCACTTTCGTCTAAAAAGAATGAAAATGCATTAATCGAACAAGAGTTACAAAAAGAGCGTCAAATCGAAGAATCTGAGTTTAAATCACAGACCAAAATATCCCAAACAGCCGATGAACTTGGTCCTGCTCTGCATTTATCAGTGAAACAACGTCAATGGAAGCTTGTACGAAGCTTACTCAATACATATAAAAACCTGAACGATAGCGATCCCATGCTGGTTCATTATGCGTCAGGCGCATTAGCTCGACATGACAAAGATTATGATAGTGCAGAGAGGCATTACCTGGCTCTACTTGATATACAGAGTCCATTTTTACCCGGTGAGCTGGAGTTAGCCCGAGTATGGTTTGAAGATAAAAAAAATGCGTCTTCCTTAGCCCTATTTAAAGACATCCTTCAACGCTTGCCTACCGATAACCCGCAAACCCATGGAGTGAGACAAACAGTAACGAGTTTTATCAATGCTCTGGAATATCGCGAAACCTGGCAAGGGTCATTATCATTTGGTCCAACCTTCAATGACAACCTCAATTTGTCATCAGAAGACTCCTTATGTCTTAGTTATTTGGCAAATGGCCAATGCTGGATACAAAGGACTGCAGCGAAGAAGAAATCGGCCTATGGCATGGACTTAGATGTCAGTCTAAACAGACGTATATCTCTAACTGGTCACCATGGAATCCAATTACGAAGTTTCGCTTACGGGACAAACTATCAAAATCACAAAGAACATAATCAACACACCTTCAACATCGCGATGGGTTATAGCTATCAGACGGCAAGTCATCAGTTAAGCATACTGCCACAATACGAGTATCGAGCTTTGTCAAATCAGACGCTTCACACTTCGACAGGGCTGAGAGTAGATTGGCTGACAAACCTGACTCAGAGCTCAGCATTAAAATTTGAGGTGAGAACAGAATACTTGAACTTTCGCCCAAGCCAACTCAATTATCAATCAGACTGGCAGTGGTCAGTATTTGGAACTTATTGGCATCAAATTTTTGATAAATGGCTTGTTTTTGGGGGGTTAGATTGGACATTGAAACAAAACGATCAAGCCGTTCATGAGTATCAGTTGTGGGGAGGACGACTAGGCTTATACAAGTCTTTGGCTTCGATAGATACGGATGTCACATTATTTACGTCACTTCGGCAACGCCGATACGGTGACTATAATGCGATGATCGGCGGACTTCGTGACGATACTGAATCAAATATTACCTTGATGACAACCTTTCCCGAGCTATTTTCTGGCTTTAGGCCACTGATTGAAGCTAAGTTCAATCATACCAATAGTAGCATCGATTGGTTGTATAGCTATAACCAACAAGAATACAGTATTAAGTTAGAAAAAAGGTTTTAGATTTTTCGGATTTTCACCTAATAAGATTACGGTTTTTTAATTCTTGTTCGGTGTAAAAGATATAGAGCGCTGTTTTAACAAGCGCCACAATTATAAAACGTCAATGTGGGTAAAACGATGCAAGGCTTAGGCAGACTATTAATAGTGGTATTTATTTTAATCTCCACCTTTGTAATAGCAGGGGGCAAATCGGGTAGTGAACACTCACTTCCAACACAAGAAACAGTTATTGAGAAAGCGTCTGATGATGTACCTCTAGAAAGAGGGTCTGCCATCCACAATGAAAAGGTTACTTTACCACAACATGACCTTTCTCCCTATGGCATGTATTTGTCAGCAGATTGGGTGGTAAAAGCTGTGATGTTACTATTACTGGCTGCATCCATTGTCACTTGGTCAATTGCGATTGCGAAACAATTGCAGCTGCGTGTTTCATGTCGACGAGCTAAGTATATTCTTACCGAATTGCTCGACTCGGAGACTTTAGCTGAGGGTAAGCTGCGCTGCCATGAGGCACAAGGAGCAGGTCTGCACTTGCTCAGCGCCACAGTAAAAGAATTAGAACTCTCGGCGAGAGCGGATAAAGATAATGGCATAAAAGAGCGCCTACAGTTAAGACTTGAACGTGTTCAAGTTGGATTGAGTCGCACAATACTCGCCGGAACTGGCGTGCTGGCAACGGTAGGCTCTGTGGGCCCCTTTGTTGGATTATTAGGTACGGTTTGGGGGATCATGAATGCATTTATCGGTATTGCTAAATCTCAAAACACCACTTTAGCCGTTGTTGCACCGGGTATTGCCGAAGCATTGCTAGCAACCGCTATTGGACTTATTGCTGCCATTCCCGCCGTTGTGCTTTATAACCACTTTACACGGGGGGTCGGTCACTACCGAGCCTTGATAGCTGATATTTCGGCTGCTTTGATGGTGTTGGTTAGTCGCGATCTTGATCGCACCCCTATCATTGATGAAAAAATATAGCCTAGTAGAGGTAATATAGATGGGCTTTAAGGTCTCTTCTCAACCTGATGAATTAGTCGTCAATCATGAAATCAATGTGACTCCTTTTGTGGATGTCATCTTGGTACTGTTGATTATCGTCATGGTTGCTGCACCTCTCGCAACCGTGAATGTCCCTATTGATTTGCCAACCTCTTCTGCTACGCCAACGCCTCAGCCCAAACAACCATTTTATCTCACGGTTAACACTGAGTTAGTATTAACTTTGGCAGAAGAGCGTGAAGTAACGCTAGACCAACTCCCTGACGCCCTCAGTGAAATACTTCCCAATAAAGAGCAGAGAATTTATCTTCGCGCAGACAAGAGCCTGAGTTATCAAAGCTTAATGAAAGTAATCAATACTTTGGCTGAAGCTGAATACACACAGATTGCCCTTGTTGGCCTCGAACAAGTCGAGACTCAACATCGATGAAATTTAACTCTGCTGACATCAAGCCACCAAATGATGGTTTTGGCCCTTGGCTTATTGCTGGTATGGTAATAAGTGCTATTTTGCACCTAATGGCTGCCTTGTATATTTGGTACCAACCAAAGAATTTAACCCTCCCCACTCATTCCGCGATTCCGGTCAATGTGATGTTAGCGGCTTCAATTGCCGCTCCCCGCACAGAAAAAAATGCGTTGAATCATGGTCCAAAACAAAGGGAGACTATTGATTCAGTTGCCACACAAACCAAGACACCCTCACCCCAGCCGACAAAAAGTAAAACAGCAAAAGACAAATCCGTAAAAGAGCAGCCTTCGCCAATTAATGTCCGCGAATCGGCCCGATCAAGCGATATAGTAACCAAGAGCAATAAGAAGACCGCAAAAAAAAACCCAGAAGCTGAGAGAGAAATTTCAAAACCTGAAAATAGAATAAACGATCCAATAGCAAGCAAGTCAAATTCGGTCTCTCAGGTAGAAAGAAACATACCCAAGGTTCAGGTAAATAAAGACAGCCCAAAACCCCAAGGAGCGTCTGGTGCTTTTAGCAGCCACATTAAAAAAGTGAGGCAGAACTGGAAACAAAAGCTCGTTATGCATTTAGAGCAACATAAGCAGTATCCAAGACGTGCAAAAAGAATGCGTAAACAAGGTATGCCAGTTATTCGCTTTACCATGGACCGCTCAGGAAAGGTATTAGGTGTTAAATTAGTTCGAAGCAGCGGAACAAAATCGTTAGACAACGAAGCGCTGGCTTTAGTGCATCGCTCAATGCCACTGCCCCTTCCACCGGATGAAATAACAGGAGACACCTTAAGCTGGACTTTACCCGTTCGATTTTATGTTCAATAACTCTAATACTTCAAAATTTTAGATGGGCAATAACTTCCATCTAAAATTTTAAACCCATTGCCCAGCCACAAAGCCTGAGCTCCAGCACCATTGGAAGTTATAGCCACCGAGCCAACCTGTCACATCCACTACTTCGCCAATAAAATATAGGCCTGCTATGTCTTTACATTGCATCGTCTTGGATGAAATATGTTCGGTACTCACACCGCCCAAGGTAACTTCTGCGGTGCGATAGCCTTCTGTGCCATTAGGCATGATGCGCCAATTCTCAAGTTTCTCTGTGACTTCTATTAGCTGTTTAGAAGTGAACTGCTTAAGTGGCTTATCTGTGAGGGTTTTACGCTCTATCAGAACCTCTACTAAACGCTTGGGCAGCACTTTAGCTAAGGTATTTTTCAAACTCTGGTTAGGGTGCTTTTCAAGATTACTAGCCAGCAAAGCATCGACATCCACATCAGGAGTCAAGTTAATCGTAACCGCTTGTCCTGCCCTCCAGTACGAGGATATTTGCAGCACAGAAGGACCAGATAAACCTCTGTGGGTAAACAGCAAAGCTTCTTTAAATATTGTGCCATCTTGGGCAGTAATCTCAGCATCGACGGCAATACCTGACAACTCAGCAAACGCTTCTTTATCCTCTTTATGAAGAGTAAAAGGCACAAGGCCTGCAGTGGTTGGTTCGATATTTAAGCCAAACTGCTCAGCCACTTTATAGCCAAATGGCGTTGCGCCTAGCTTTGGCATTGACAGGCCACCAGTCGAGATAACAAGCGAATCACACTCAATGGAATGGGTGTTCACATCAAGCACAAAGCCAGACTGGGTCCTTTCGATATGATGGACATCTTGTTGGTAGCGCTGAGTAATAGTGGGCAAATCGCACTCGGCTAAGAGCATTTTAACGATATCTTTTGACGTGTAATCACCAACGCAAAACAGTTGGCCATGGTCGCGTTCTTCAAATTCAATACCATGCTTGCTGACCATGGCAATAAAGTCCCAGTTGGTATATTGAGATAGCGCAGATTTAACAAAATGCGGGTTTTGACATAAGAAGTTGCTCGCCGACACGTCATAGTTAGTGAAGTTACAACGACCACCACCTGCGATGAGAATTTTTCGGCCGGGCTTTTTAGCATGGTCTAGCACCAATACATTACGACCACGTTTACCTGCCTCTGCCGCACACATTAAACCCGCAGCGCCCGCTCCGATAATGACAACATCAAACTTCTCTGTCATAACCTTTCTCAACTTAAACCCAATAAAAAAGGATGTGCATCTAGCACATCCTTAGCCAATTGGCGCTATTCTACCCCCAATTAGAGGCCTTGCCAAATTATCCAGCTACAGAATCATAGCCGCAAAGAGGGTTACTCCGAGTAGAGAACTCGATAGAATAAACAGCTCCCTTACTCTTTCACACTTACCGGTAAAGATTTCATCATGATGATGGTGGTACTCTTTACTCTTCAAATAATGATAAAGCCTAACCTGCTTAGTCACGTTACCATGAGCGGTGAAAAATCCGCCACCATCAACTTGCTGATAAAGCAAGGGGTGTGCTTCGCGCATAATGTATATGAGAGAACGTAAGGCGGTTAAGTATCTGGCCATGTTGACCAAGGTGATTAACATTAGCGTGAATAAAATCGTATCAGCTGTGATCATCTTTTCCTCCCTACATCTTCATCAGAAGCCCAGAAAGAAAAGACGATCTGCCTAGAAAGTCTTATGCTGAAACTTATTCAGCGGGGGCATCCATGATAGAAGATGAACCTTCTTTCGCCAAAGCTGCTAAATCTTTGTCGATAAAGAACAGGGCTTTACCGTCTTCACCAACAAGATCAAGCTTGTCTATGATCCCTTTAAACAACTTCTCTTCTTCGTGTTGCTCTGCGACATACCACTGCAGGAAGTTGAAAGTTGAGTAGTCTTGGGACGTAAAAGCGACGTGGGCAAGCTTATTAATGTTCTGAGTTATCATTTGCTCGTGTTCATAAGTCTCACGGAATACGTCACCTAAACTGGCAAACTCATGCTTAGGGGCTTCAATTGCACCCAAAATTGGCATGGCGCCTGTCTCACTTACGTAAGTAAAAAGTCGCTGCATGTGCCCCATTTCTTCAACCGCGTGTGCACGAAGAAACTCGGCGGCACCTTCAAATCCTTTGTCTTCACACCAAGCACTCATTTGTAAGTATAGATTGGATGAGAAAAATTCGAGATTAATTTGCTCATTCAGTTGATCAACCATCGCCTGTGAAAGCATTTCTTACTCCTAATTAACTTGATTTACTTCAATGAATCTTATCACTACCACACCTTAACACTTTGACGAGTGAATGTGGATCTGAGATCACCTCAACAAAAACATTTACACCATAATGCTAACCTATCAACAGACACTTAAATGGAGAGTTCACCATGAGTTATCAGCATATATTAGTTGCCGTAGACCTATTAGAAGACAGTAAAACACTCGTCGATAAAGCCGTTTCCCTCGCCAAACCACTCGGTGCTGAAGTGTCTTTTATCCACATTGATGTCAATTATGCCGAGCTTTATACCGGACTAATTGATATTAACTTAGCGGAAACTCAACATCAGGCCATCGAAGCCTCGCAGCAGCAGTTACAAAAGTTTGCTAAACACGCCAATTACCCGATTAAACATACCCTAGTGGGCAGTGGTGACCTGGGCAATGAACTGTGCGATACCATCAGAGAGTTTAATGTTGATATCGTGGTTTGCGGCCACCATCAGGATTTTTGGAGCAAGATCTTATCTTCAACAAGGCAGCTCATTAACTGCTCTCCTGTCGATATGTTGGTCGTGCCACTTAATGACTGACCCTGCTTGCTTTTTGGTATAGACTGCTGGCCATTTATTGATAATGAGTATTGATTATGGCTTATCTGTCTGCCGTCACCCTTTTGTGGGCATTCTCGTTTAGCCTGATCGGTGTGTATCTCGCTGGTCAGGTAGATTCTTGGTTCTCTGTGCTAATGCGTGTTGCTTTAGCAAGCTTAATGTTTATTCCATTCTTAAAATTTAGGGGTGTAGATAAAAAGCTGATTGCCAAGCTTATGACCGTGGGAGGAATTCAACTCGGTTTAATGTATTGCTTCTATTATCAATCTTTTCTTTTACTCTCTGTACCAGAAGTACTGCTATTTACCGTGTTTACCCCCATTTATGTCACTTTGATCTACGACTTACTCAAAGGGCGTTTTTCACCCTGGTATCTAGTTACCGCGATTATCGCCGTCGCTGGCGCCGCATTAATTAAATTTGCTGGGATTAATGAAAACTTCCTACTTGGCTTTCTGGTGGTTCAGGGAGCAAACCTTTGCTTTGCTATTGGTCAAGTCGGTTACAAATACATCTTGGAAGATCAGCCTGTAAACCTATCTCAGCATACGATCTTTGGCTATTTCTACCTCGGTGCTCTGTGCGTCGCTGTCGTTGCGTTCAGCTTGCTCGGCAACTTAGAACGTATGCCAACCACCAACACACAGTGGGGCGTGCTTATTTACCTGGGCATTATGGCGTCTGGATTGGGTTATTTTGGCTGGAATAAAGGAGCAACCTTAGTCAACGCAGGTGCGCTAGCAGCAATGAACAACGCCTTGGTTCCAGCAGGACTGATTGTCAACATAGTCATTTGGAATAGAGACGTCGATTTAACTCGTTTAGCCCTGGGCGGCGCGGTCATCATGCTGTCACTATGGTTTAACGAAACTTGGGTAAAACGCAAAGTAGCACTCAGTTACCAATCTTAGCACCAATGATATTAGCTCTCCCTATGGAGAGCTTTTTAATGCATGTTACTCGTTTGCAAGCGGGCCTTTTTCAGATCAGACAACTGAGTCATATCAAGACAAGCTCTTAACTTAGCTTCACGCTTTAATAACTTTCTCATCTTTTTCGCTAGTTTGAGCAATTTCTTTTGCTGTTTATATTGCTTTTTCAGTGCTTTTTGAGCCCTTTTAATCTCTTTAGTACCGGTATATTCAAGCGAGCGTTCTGGAGAGATATTAGGCTTGTCATTGGCCTTTTGTTTGGCCTGTTCAACAACCTTTTTCACCAATTGGGATTTATCTTCCGCTACAGAGCCAAGCTGTTTATCTGTCGCATTATGGGGTGATAGAGTCGAAAGAGATGCTGGCTTACAAAGAGCAGCCTTATCAGCCGAGCAACGTGCACACGAGCGACACACAAACTTAGGCTCAGCCACCAAGCGATGAATATCACTCAATCCTTCGGCAATTTGCTTGCGGTTCATCTTACACAAGCTTTTGGTCATGCAAACACTCCAGACAAGAATACGAATAATTCTTACTATGATATACCCATGTCAGAGTTTAATGGCAAGCATAAAAGTAAAACTTGAGGCCGCTAGTCTAAATTAGCTCATTGACGCGTTGACATAGACATCAAAGCGGTTTTTTTTGGTTTCAATTGCCATGGTCGGTTTATGCTCTCCTAACCACTTGGCATAATCAGGACGCTTGACCACGACTCTTTTTTTCGCCATGGCTAAAGCTGGAGACAGCAAGTCATCAGCATCGAGATCGGCACCAACCAGAGACTGAAAGACGCGCATTTCCTTTTTAACCAATGCTGATTTCTTTTTCCCTTCTGGGTGTGGATACATGGGATCCAAATAAACCACATCAGGTCTATCAAACTTGGTGTCATTAAGGAGTGATTCGAGGGCACTATGGCTGGAAGTATGGTTCAACGAGAGACGCTCGCTGACCCAATCACCTATTTCAGGATCACTCTTAGCACGCAGTAATCCATCATCAAGCAAAGCAGCTACGACAGGGTTACGCTCCAACATCTGAACTTTACAGCCAAGAGACGCTAGCACAAAGGCATCTCGGCCAAGCCCAGCGGTTGCATCTAGAACACTTGGTATTGCACCCTTGTTCATGCCTATCGCTTTGGCAATCGCCTGCCCTTTACCACCACCAAATTTGCGCCTGTGAGCAGCTGCACCACCAGCAAGATCAACATAAATGGCACCAAGCTTAGGCTCATCCATTTTCCTTAACTCCAACCGCTGCGAAGTCAAAACCAAAGCAAAAGGGCTTTGCTCATCATGCGTAAGTCCCCATCGAAATGACAAGTCTTTCAATTGTTGATTGAGGCTGAAGTCTTCGCTGATAAGTTGTAGCTGCAAGTGTTGGCTCCAAGACTAAGATCGAAAAACAGGCGGGCAAGTGTAATAGATTTCGTCTTTGGTGACTATTTTTGATTGCCTGATGCAAGCAGTTCGTCAACTAAGGTGGCAAGTGGCTTAGGAATACCAATCAAATAGCCTTGAGCATAGTCAACCTCCAGCTCAATGAGCAGGTCGAGAATGCGATTATTTTCGACAAATTCAGCCACCGTCTTTTTACCCATCTGCTTAGCCAGATCATTGATAGAACGGACCATAAGATGGTCTCCATCATTGACATCAATCTCGCGCACGAACAGGCCATCAATCTTAACAATATCAACTGGCAGCTTTTTAAGATAACCAAACGAAGACAAACCAGAGCCAAAATCATCAAGCGCTATTTTACAACCAAGCTCTTTGAATTGTGTAAACAATGCGATCGCCTGCTTCATGTTGCTCATCGCTGCAGTCTCTGTAATTTCAAGGCAAATCTTATTGCATGGAACTCGGCTAAATTGCAGCTTGTTGAGCAAGAAACTGATAAATTCTTGGTTACCCATTGAGTGCCCCGACAGGTTAATCGAACACATCCCAAGATGTTCTAGAGCCTCTGGGTTTGCTTCAAACCAATCGAGAGCTTGAGTAACCACTTTTTTATCAAGTAGCTGTGCCATGTTGTAACGCTCAGAAGCAGGCATAAAGATACCTGGCGCAATATATTCACCTTCCGCGTCTCGAATACGGATCAGTATTTCAAAATGCATCAAAGGTTCATCTTCATCTAGAGCCAAGATTTGCTGGGCGAATAATTCGATTCGATTGTTAGCAAGAGCGTCATGAACAAAGCTAACGCATTCCATTTCCTGCTCTCTACGACGCAGATCTTCATCATCTTGACAGTAAAGATTGAATCTGTTGCGTCCTTCCTCCTTGGCTGCGTGGCACGCTGTATCGGCTTGTGCGTGTACCATTTGAGGAGACTCAGCAGTATGGTCAATCAATCGAATGCCAATCGAGCAGGTCAAGTTCAATCGAATATCATCCCAGACAAAGTGTTGATCACTAAGGGCCCAAATAATCGAGCTTGCAACGCTTGTTGCATCTCGCTCAGTGCAGTCTTTAAGTAATACCGCAAACTCATCTCCACCCATACGAGCAAGGATAGCGTTATAAGGCAACACCTCTTGGAGCATACTGGCACAAAACTGAATCGCCATATCCCCTGCTTCATGACCTGCGGTATCATTTAACACTTTCAATTGATCGAGATCGAGGTAAAGCATGGCATGAGTTCGCGTATAACTTTCCACTTCAATCAGCGCTTTTTCTAACTCAGCTTCAAACTGATTCCGGTTATAGGTACCCGTTAGTAAATCATACCGCGCTTGATATTCGAGTTGCTCCGCCAAATGCTTAGTTTCGGTAATGTCTTCACCAACAATCAATAAATGCCCAGTTTCAACCAGTGGCCGTATATTTTCTCGAATCCACACTGAGTGGCCATCAGCATGACGATATTCAATTTCTCGTCGCCAAACACCACACATTGCCTGCTTAGGTTGAAGTAAAACCTGCCTTGGCGTGACCGCATCTGAGTGCCAATAGAACTCCACCAGCCGATGACCAAGCAAGCGCTCAGGCTCATAACCAAGTAAGAGTTCAGAAAAATGATTCACTTGCTGAACACAGTTATGTTCATCCAAAGTAATCATCATCACAGGTTGCTGATCATAGTAATGACTTAAATTTGCTTCGCGCTGAAATAGCTTCGTCTCAGTGATTTTTCTCGACGTAATGTCCCGCGCTTCAAAAAGATAATTCACCCCCTGACCATTGTCAGGCAAGGGCTTAAGTGCCACTTCTAACACCATTGCACCCTGCTCTGAATGCCAGATTTCAGCCTCAAACTGGGAGCTTTGCTTGGTGTCTTCATTATCGAAGTAGCGCTTTAGCTGCTTGGCTGAGCTCGTTTCCCAGTGTTGATGTTGCCAGATTGGCCGATCAACACTGTAGTCTTGATGATAAAGCAGTTCTTGAAGCTTACTATTGCAGGAAACGGCTCGGCCATAACCATCAAGGAGCCCAATAAAGTGATAGCTTTGGTCAAATACCATCTCTATCAGCATCTGACTTTCCCTTGCGATCGATTCACTTCTCTTTAACCGACTCAAATAGTAAACCAATGCCATGATAATTAAGGTCAAAAGTACTACAACACTGACAAATACTTTGAGCTCTCGCTGATAGCGTACAGTGAAAGGGACAGGCTTATTAAACAAAATAGTCGAGACCTCACCATCAATTCCCAAGTCCCACTTCTTAACCGCTTGGTAATCCAGCTTAATCTCTGGCGTACCCATTTCGACACTGGGCACTGAGGAATCCCCTGATAATTTAGATAAAAATCATCAAGTTAAGGTAGATG
>NZ_JAYQDQ010000070.1:0-21625 GCF_038138445.1 Vibrio sp. | reverse complement strand
GCACATCACTCATAATGATGGGGTCACAGGTTCAAATCCCGTCGTAGCCACCATTTTCTCTTATCCCTTTGATTTTATACGTAATTCTGTACTAAGTGACTGATACCAAGAGATAAAAAATCCAGCAATCGCTGGATTTTTATTTAAAGTCATGACTTTCTATTTGCTAATACATCACTTTCTTAGCCTAGAAGCCCCAACGCTGAGTTGGGCGCTTGCTTTGCCTGTGCAAGAACAGAACTCGATGCCTGAGTAAGGATCTGAGATTTAGTTAATGCAGTAGTTTCTTTGGCAAAATCTGTGTCTTTGATCCGGCTCTTAGATGCATTTACATTTTCGTTAATGTTATCTAAGTTACTGATCGCATGACTGAAACGGTTTTGGAATGCACCAAGTTCAGCTCGGTGACTATCGACAAACTGCAATGCAGTATCAACAATCGCCACCGCTTCTTGGGCACCAGCTACTGAGGTAATATCCACGGTATCAACCGTTACTGCTTCAGCGGCACCAAAGTTGAGTTCACCAGCTAATGAGCCACCAAATGTCAGATCACCATCCACTTTATTGTTTCCAGCGAATATCTGGATATTACCATCATCCCCAACCGAGGCTTTAACCATATCATTTTGACCATTGATATAGGTTGCCAATTCCTCAATATCATCACCTTCTTTAGCATTAATGGTAATGGTTTGAGCTTCACCAAAGACGTCATTGAAAGCAATGGTCAGCTCATTGGCCGCAGCATCAACTCCCCAATCTTTATCCTTCGCTTCAGCCGCCACATACATACTACCGCCCATCATCCTATTATCACTACGTAGGTTTTCTAGCGTTAGCATCACTGCTTCACCGTTGTCGGCACCAATTTGAAAAGATCGAGTTGCATAAGTACCATTGAGTAGTTTGTTACCACCAAAAGATGTTGTCTCCGCAATACGGTTCAATTCATCATTCAGTGCTGTCACCTCCTCTTGCAAAGCGATCCGTTCAGATTTAGAGTTTGAACCGTTAGCTGATTGGAGAGAAAGATCTCGCATTCGCTGCAGAATGTTGGTCGTTTCATTCATTGCACCTTCAGCTGTTTGTGTAATGGATATACCGTCATTGGCATTTCGTACCGCCACATCAAGCCCTCTACTTTGGGAAGCCAAGCGATTCGAAATCTGCATACCAGCTGCGTCATCCTTAGCACTGTTAATTTTAAACCCTGAGGACAATCGCTCCATCGAGGTTTGTTGGGCAGCCGACGCGCTATTCAAATAGCGTTGTGCCGTCATAGCCGCAACGTTAGTGTTTACATTAACCGCCATAGTGGTTACTCCTATTGATTTTCCGTAGATCGGAAGTTTCGAAAGGTTTCCGACGTCTCGGTAAACCAAGTTCTCTCAAAGTACCCTTATTAACGACGCAGAAATAATTTACTTTAGAACAAAATATAAAATTCCTTTATGTGGCCTAGGAAAACATAAATAGGTTGATCGGGCTTGCAAATATTGAATCTTGAGCTAAAGATTTGACGCTATTGGTCGGTAGGGGAAGAAACGCTACTGTGCAATCTATCCAGAAAGTTTAAGGTAAGCTACTGACATAAAAAGAAAAGCCCCTTTTCCTTTGAGAGAACTGGGGCTATTGTGGTTGCCATTGTGGAGATCGAGAGAAATGATCACAGCCTGGCTTCCGTATGCATAGACTTTAAGTGAATAGAGCGAGTGTGAGAGAGCTCTTAATACTTAAAAAGTCCATGCTTGCCGGAACATCTTCACTAATCCACGTCTGGATACTGCTAATGAAGATATTCACTACTACTGCAATAACGAGATTGCAGAGTTTGGCAACTGTTTTGCTTGAGCAAGTATTGACGTACCTGCCTGTTGCAATATTTGTGCTTTGGTTAACGCGGTTGTTTCCTTAGCAAAATCAGTATCTTTGATTCGGCTATTTGATGCCGCTACGTTTTCTTGAATATTGGCTAAGTTATTAATGCTATGGCTTAGTCGGTTTTGCTTCGCGCCCAAGTCAGCACGTTGAGAGTCAATGTATCTAAGCGCCGCATCAACAATTCCTACCGCATTTTGCGCGCCACCAGCTGTTGTAACATCAATATTTCTAACTGTGGTCAACTCGCCTGGGCCACCATTTAAACCAACTTCAGTAGCAAGGCCACCAGAAATATTTAAGTTACCTTCAATGTGGGGCTCAGCAACAAAAACCTGCAGACGCCCATCTTGGTCAACCGAAGCGCTTATTTTGTCTGTTTGGCCATTGATATAAGTAGCCAGTTCTTCGATGTCATCGCCTTCTTTAGCAAGAATATCTACGGTAATGGCCTCACCAGCTTTGGTTGTAAACTCAAACTTGATATCTCTTGCCGTAGCTGGCACACCCCAATTTTTGTCTTTACCTTTCAATGGGTCTGCAATGAATGACTGGCCTCCCATTCGAGGCTCATCAGCACGGATACTGGTTAGACCCATAATAATGGCTTCACCAGAACTTGCCCCTATTTGGAAAGCTGATTCTCCAAATGATCCATTCAAAAGCTTACGTCCACCGAAAGATGTGGTTTCGGCAATACGGTTTAATTCATCTTGCAGTGCGACTACTTCTTCATTTAGAGCCACTCGCTCAGAAAGAGAGTTAGTACCATTTGCCGATTGGAGTGACAAGTCACGAATTCGCTGCAGAACAATGGTTGACTCGTTCATGGCACCTTCTGCAGTCTGTGCAATCGAAATACCATCATTAGCGTTACGCATTGCTACATCAAGGCCGCGACTTTGTGCTGTCAAACGGTTAGATATTTGTAAACCGGCCGCATCGTCTTTCGCACTGTTGATTCTGTGCCCAGATGAAAGTCTTTCCATCGAGGTGTTCAAGTCATTCGTCGACTTAGTTAAGTAACGCTGGGCTGTCATCGCCGACACGTTAGTATTTACATTAATGGTCATAGTCTGCTCTCCTATTGAGTTCGCAAGTACTTGCGAAGCGGCCAGCTTAATCTCAGTTGGAAGCACTGACCGTAGATGACTTGCTAAGTAGGCAACACCCACTTAAAACCTGCTAGTTAAACTCTTGCTTACAAGAATACAAGTAGTGTGCCAACTTTAAACAATCAATAGAAAAATGATTTTTCCAAAACTTTTCAATATGTTATCGGTATGTCATATAGGTAATTTCCTAACGAGGTTTGCCGATAACCCCCTGCGGCAACCTTCTTGCCGCTTCTTTGCCACTTGGTTGCCACTGCTTTCAACAATGTTCTGGCCAAGAAGTAATATCTTACTTCGCACATACGGCAAAGCTCGTATGGCAGTAAAGCTAGATATAGTTAAAAAGTGTTAATTCTTTTGTTTTTCCGAAGGCTTTATGAGATGCCTGAAGCGCTCTAGAGTTTTCATTAAACTCAATGACGGCATCAGCGTAATCTAGATCCTCAAAAGTACTCTTCGATTTGGCCAACGTAAGTTTAAAATCTTCGTGCTGCTCTTCTTGAATATCTAAAGTACTCAAGCGAGCCCCTACATCTGTCCTTGCCTCATTAAGATGAATAAATCCAGCATGAAATTCTTCGGTAACTTGGTGTAACTTCGCCGTATTCGATGCATCAGAGACAGAGCCTTCCGATAGCAACATTGCTTTCTTGAAGGTATCAAAGAGACTGTAGGTTTCTCTCGGAACTAGTGTTATTGCATCACCCTTTGTAATTTGTCCCTTTATTTGTATGGTGATATCTTCAAATTTCACACCGGTCGAAGGGTTAAATGTATCCGCGCTGACCACAGCTCCGTCGCGCTCAAGTTGATAGCCAAAATTTCCATCAGGCATATCGACAAAGGTTACTTTATAGACTGACTGATCATCTCTATTAAAATTGGTCGCTCGCTCTAGTAACAGTTCAGAGGCTTCATTTAACTCATATTCTGGCTCGAAGTCGCCCAATGGATTATCAATCTCCATAAAGAGTTTGCTACCAGGGTCATTTATAGGAATTTCTAAGCTATTCGAAACCTTCATCTTGCGTTGGTAATCATCACCCGCGTAAGAAATATTTCCATCTCTATCACGAAAGAATGGTTGGTGTTTAGGTTTAGTTCCTGCAAAGATATAGTTACCGATTTCATCTTGTACGTTAGATAAGTTTAAAAAGTTATTCGCCAGTTCCTGCAACTCGCGTCGTTTGGCAAGCCGATCTTCAGGAGCCAAAGAACCATTGATCATTTCCATGACGGTACGCTTGGCTTCATCAGCATATTGTTCAGCGTTTGCAATAATCACTTCGTGATGCTCAAGGCGATTTCGACTTAGGACAATGGCATCCGTAAACTGACGTAGTTGCTCATTCTGTTGGCCGATGTTTTGAATGTAATGAGTCGCCAGTGGTTCATCACTTGCCGTTAATAACTTCTTACCCGACGCTAGTTGGGCTTGATTATGATGTATTTTGGACTCTTGGCGACGGATATCATTCTGTACGGCCTCATAGTTATGGAAGCTAGAAATTCGAGTCATCATCTGTCAGCCTCCTATCTCAATGCCAAGATGGCGTTAAAAGTATCATTAGAAGCCTGCATGATACGGGAAGAAGCCATGTATATTTGCTGAAATTTCATCATATTGGCCGCCTCTTCATCAAGATTCACACCCGAAATAGTGGCTATGCGTTCTTGCGCCGTCTCTTTCTCTAATCGAGACACATCGGTAAGGCGTGAAGCGGTAGACATTTGCAGCCCAACATCCGTATTAAGGTTATGATAAAGGTCTAATACGGTAGATTCGCCATCATTCAAATGCTTCTTAGTCTGAATGTCCTGCATATTCAGCAAGTTACCATTATCACCTTCAGAAGGGACAAGGTTTGCCGTAAACTTATCATTAGGCAATGCGCCCGGTGTAATTGCAAACGAGGTGCCTAATACAGTGACTGGACCTGATGGTGGGTAAGGCTGAGGTGCTAATAGAATATTTCCGTCCGTATCAGTAACTGCGAACTGCTGGCCATTAGGTGAGATAATTACCTCAAATTCGCGTAAATCACCGGCATTAACGATGAAAAATTCGGCACTGCCTTGGGCAAAGGTAGTGGATGCTTCATAGCTTTGTGCTGCGATTTCCGAAGGATCATTAGTCTCCATCTTAATCTGCGCTGCCGCGTTGCGAGTCGGCCTAATTAGTACCCTCTCACCAGCTTGAAGACCATTTTTTATATCAATCCGAATACCATCTATAGAAATTGAGTCACCTATGATAGGAACTATGGATTGCTGTCCATTTGGACGTGTAATGTAGTAGTCACCATCTGTATATTGAAGCGAGTATTCCCCTCCAATTAAACGGCTAAGATCTTCAATATATACTTCGATGTCTGCTGCAGAGTTTGATGCTGTGACTACACGAGATTTAGCAACAACTTGTGAGTTGACATCAGTAAACATCAAACCACCAATATTGCCTCGTAAGTCCAAGCCTTGAGATTGAAGTTGGTTAATATCATGAGAAAAAGCCGTCGTCATCCTTCCCAATTCATCCATCAAGTAAGGAATTTTCTCATCACGCATTGATAGCATGGCGCCAATTTTACCATCAATATCTCTTGTAGTGATTGCTTTAAGGCCTTTCCCTTCTATCATGGCTAACCTGTGCTGATGCACATCAGGATAGCCATCAATCATCGTAAGCTGACTTGCTTCTGTGCCAGACACTAAGGTGTGACCATTACCTATATGAACGTTAAACCCTTCAGCATTTTTTCTCGGTGTCACAGTCACTTTTGTATATTCAGAAAGCTCTGCTATCAGCTTTTCGTGTGTATCCATAAGATCGTTGTGTGGACCAGGAGTTCGCATCATCAAGCGATGCATATCCCTTATCTCTATGGCTAATTGGTTCACACGCTCAATTGCGAGATCCAGCTTTTTGTTCGCGATATCTGACTGCAAACGCACTGTCTCGTGAAAGTCATTGAGATTTTGAGTAATAAGATCGGCTTTTTCTAGTACTACTTTACGAGCACCCACATCATTAGGACTGTCGGCTAGTGATTTAACAGCATCAAACCACTCATTGAGATTTTCAGGTATTTTTTTCGAAGCTACTGAGTCTAGCATGCTAGACAACATTTCTAGGTTTTCTTCATCATCAACTCTATTAGCATGGTTGGTGGTGGAGAGATTCAGTTCATTAACGGCAAATTGATCCCAAGAGCGGCGAACTTTATCC
Source organism: Vibrio sp. (assembly GCF_038138445.1). Classification (GTDB taxonomy): domain Bacteria; phylum Pseudomonadota; class Gammaproteobacteria; order Enterobacterales; family Vibrionaceae; genus Vibrio. The sequence continues at coordinate 15,403 of NZ_JAYQDQ010000070.1, read as the reverse complement.
ACATGAACACCCATACCATAGGTTTCCCCACCGTATTGATGTGGCATGTTCGTGCCTTGTATGACCGACTGGCGATTATAACCCTTTGTATTAACATTAGAGATATTGTGTCCAGTGGTGTTAAGTTGTCTCTGAGCCGTAAGTACACTTTGCGCACCAAGGTTCAGTAGATCAGATGCCATGTCGCCCCCAATAAAACCTTAAAAAGCAGTACAACTGAATATCTTAATTAATTCTTCAGCAATATACGTGCCAAGTGACGGGATGCGGGATGCGGGATGCGGGATGCGGGATGCGGGATGCGGGATGCGGGATGCGGGAACATTATCGTTTATATCTATTAAGTTGGGATCAAAAATAACCGCTTTTTCCCGCCTTTAGAGTGAGTATTTCTATTCTGGATAAAACCTTACATTTGCTCTATTTGAGCTTTAACTTTCAATACTTTATCAGCATATTCTGGGTCTGTGGCATAACCCGCCTGATGGATTCCTTTAATAAACTCCTCATTATTTCCTTTGTGATGCAAGGCTGAATTATATCGAGGGTTTTCATTCAAAAATCGAACATAATCATTAAAGCTATCTTCAAAAGTCGAGTATGACCTAAATGCCGCGCTTTCTTTCACAGGAATACCTTGGTGATATTCAAGCGTTTGAGTGGCGACTTTATCGCCGGTCCATCTTTTATCAGCTTTAATGTTAAATAAGTTATGACTACTTCCACGAGTATTAGCAATGACTTTTTTCCCCCAGCCTGTTTCAAGAGCAGCCTGAGCCAATATCAGAGAAGAGTCGACCCCTAGTGCTCGAGCGGCCCTTTCAGCATAGGGCTTCATGGTGGTCACAAAGGATTTAGGAGAATCGAACGGCTGCGAACTTGCTAACTCTGCACGCTCTATTGGTGCAGTACTTAAATCCTGCTTAGGCTGGCGAATGCTATCAATCTTACTCATCATAGCCTCGAAATTGACTTCACGAGCCCTAGCGTTGGGATTTTCAACCGAACCTGAAGACAACTGCGCGACAATCATATCAGCTAAGCCAAGAGAACCCGATGAACTAAGCTCACTGGCCATTTGTTCATCCATCATTTGACGATAGAACTGTTGATTTTGACTGTCCATTAAACCAGATTCAAAAGTCGAGTTAGCGTCTCTCATTGACTTAAGCAGCATGGTAGTAAAAATCGACTCAAACTGCTTGGCTGCAGCACTTAATGCTTCTTTTTCGCTATTTTCATCACCATCAACCGCTTTTTGACGAAGTTTATCAAGGTTCGCAATATCATGGATAAATCCAATATCCTTACCATTATTAATCATAACGACTCCTAAATAACGATCAGTTGACCTTCAATGGCACCGGCCTGCTTCAATGCTTGTAAAATAGCCATTAAGTCAGATGGTGCAGCGCCAACCTCATTGACTGCGCGCACAAGGTCGTCGAGTGTTAAACCAGGTTCAAACTTGAACATCTTCCCTTGCTTTTCGGTCACTTCGATGTCTGTGTCAGGCGTAACGACTGTCTCTCCACCACCAAATGCATTGGGCTGACTGACATTAAGATTCTCTTTTATCGCAACCGTCATTCCACCATGGGTGACTGCAGCAGGTTTTAAGCGGACATGTTTACCGACCACTATAGTGCCAGTACGAGAATTCACTATAATTTTGGCTGAACCTTCGGCAGGGTCGAACTCTAGGTTCTCGATCGCGGAAAGAAATGAAACTCGCTGTGATACATCTCGAGGGGCACGTACTTTGACGGATGTAGCGTCAATGGCTTGTGCCATTTGAGGGCCCAAGAAATTATTAACGGCGTCAGCCATACGCTGCGCGGTGGTAAAGTCTGATTCGAGTAAGTTAAAGGTGATATAGTCACCACGGCCAAATGGAGAAGGTATTTCCCGCTCTACGATGGCACCATTTGATATCATACCTGCCGTTGGATTGTTACCGACAATTTTGGAACCATCTGCACCTGTTGCACTAAACCCACTAACAACTAGATTCCCTTGGGCAACGGCATAAACTTGCCCATCCAGCCCTTTAAGCATGGTTTGCATGAGTGTTCCTCCACGCAAACTTTTGGCAGCGCCAATAGAAGTTACTGTGACATCAATCGTTTGCCCCTGCTTCGAAAATGCGGCGAGTTCCGCGGTAACAATCACAGCTGCAACATTTTTGGATTTAGGTTTTGTTCCCGCAGGAAGCTGGATACCAAAATTCTCCAACATGGCATTAAAGCTTTGGTCTGTAAAAGGAGTAGATTCACCCGTCCCAGGTAATCCGGTCACTAATCCGTATCCAACCAATTGGTTTGCTCGCACGCCAGCTACTTGAGAAATATCTTTGATTCTCGCAGCACTGACTTGCGTTGCAACCATTGTGATACTCGTTATTAGTAGTAATAATATTTTCATCAGATTACCTTTCACTCGATACCTTAGCGCCAAAACGTCGACATTAGAGAGCTTTACAAAGCAACATTAAAGAATCGTGCCAAGAATCCAGGTTCTTGCATATCTTGCTGGGTACCCGTACCCGAATATTGGATTCGAGCGTTAGAAATGCGATTTGATGCTATGGTGTTTTCACGAGAAATGTCATCAGGCCTTATGGTACCACTAAGTCTAATGTATTCATCACCCGTATTGAGTGAAAGCCACTTTTCGCCTCTGATGACCAAGTTACCATTGGCCAGTACTTCAATTACTTCCACAGTAATCGAACCTGAAATACTGTTACTTTGATTCGCCGCAGCACTACCGCTAAATGAATTGTCATTACTCAAGTTATAGGAAAAGTTGTAATCGCCAATATTAAGTTGTTCACCACCAACTTCGAGTGGGTCCATTGAAGCATCATTATTCTTCGACAGGTCTGCGTCAGCACGTTTTGCCGCTTTGGTATTCTCATCTAAGGTGACAGTGATAATATCACCAATATCTCTAGGCTTAGAATCATCGTATAGGCTAGATGTATGGGAAATATTAAACAAAGACCCTGTTTCTGCCGCATAGTGCTCTGGTTGATGTTTAGGATGGATAGGCGCCCATGCTGGATCGCCTGCGACAGGATCCGTTCGACCACGTAACGTATCAATAATGCCTGAGCTTTCATCCTCTGATTTGTCACCTTCAACCGCATCCACTGTCGTTGTCCCCTGAACAATGTCAGAAGTCTCTACAGGGGGCTGTAACATTGAACAGCCTGATAATAAGGCAAATATAATAATCGTCAGTATACGGCTCATAATAAGTTTCCTATTGCCCCATAATTACAATTGCTGATTAACAAAGCTCATCATTTTATCCACGGCTGAAATGACTTTAGAGTTCATTTCATAGACGCGCTGCGCTTCAATCATGTTAACCAGTTCCTCTGTGACATTGACATTCGAGGTTTCGAGCATGGACTGGCGAAGGTCACCAAAACCATCAAATCCTGGTACGCCCTCTTGCGGATCGCCACTCGCCCCAGTTGGCAGATACAAGTTCTGTCCGATGGGCTCAAGGCCGCCAGGGTTAATGAAATCAACGGTTGTTATTTGCCCCAACACTTGGTTGTCTTGCTGTCCTCGGATACGAACTGACACCTCACCATCGGTTCCCACCGTTATACTGATGGCATCCTCTGGTATGGCAATCTCAGGTTCCAGAGGATAACCCGCTCCAGAGGTTACAATGACACCTTCATCATTGACGGTAAACTGACCATTACGGCTATATCCTATGTTGCCATCTGGCATCAAAATCTGGAAAAAGCCATCACCTTCAATCATCATATCCAAACTATTATTGGTCGTTTGTGTGTTTCCCTGTGTATGTACTTTTTGCGTAGCAACCACTTTGGAGCCTGCGCCTAACATTAAACCACTTGGTAGCTCAGTATTTTGCGAAGATTGCCCCCCTGGCTGATTGATATTTTGATAAAACAAATCTTCAAACACAGCTCGACTTTTCTTATACCCAACCGTAGAAGCGTTTGCCAAGTTGTTTGAAATAGTCTGTATATTGGTTTGCTGAGCATCTAAGCCAGTCTTACTTACCCATAGTGCCGGATGCATACCTTTCTCCTAATCCTTTGGTTAACTCATACGAAGCAAAGAGTTTGAAGCTTTGTCCATATCTTCAGCTGTACTCATCATTTTGACCTGCATTTCAAACTGACGCTGAAGATCAATAAGATTGGTCATTTCCCCGATTGCATTAACATTACTGCCTTCCAGCGCTCCGGTAAGCAACTTCACATTGCCATCTACCTCATATTCAGCGTTTTGATCTTTGGAGCGAAATACGCCATTAACATCTTTGTACAAGGACCGATTATTTGTACTGGTTAACTTAATGCGATCAACAATTTCAATGGCGTCTGCCGGGGCTCCTTGAGGGACAACAGAAATCGTACCATCACTGCCCACTTCAATTTTGCTCACTGGAATAGGGACAGTTATAGGGGCGCCTGTCTCTCCCAATACCAAATTGCCGCCTCCAGTAGTAAGTAAACCATTAACATCTATATTAAGATTGCCGTTTCGGGTCAACCCTTCTTTACCCATACTGTCTAGAACGGCAATCCAACCTTGGTCCTGGATAGTCACATCTAAATCTCGACCCGTAGTGATAACACTACCTTGCTGAAAGTTATGCCCTGGACGTTCTGTCATACTAAATACTCGGCTAGGCATACCTTCACCATACGCTTGCATGGAGCGAGCTTGCGCTAGGTCTGCCCTAAAGCCTGTTGTGCTGACATTTGCCAAGTTGTTAGCTCTAAGCTGCATTGCCTGCATATTCTGCTTAGCGCCGCTCATGGCAAGAAACAGTGCACGATCCATAATTTGCTCCAACAATCATAATTAATTTAATAGAAGCAAATTTCGAGCCAAGTTTGAGTGAGTATTTACCTTATGCGGTTAGGACTAGTAGATACGAGAAGAGAAGCCAGAGATGAATATAATTGCCGGAGGTGGCAAAAAATTAAGCTGGTGTTTGCCACCAGCTCGATGTAAATTTTAATACTTAATGTATCAAAGTTCTTAAAAATTAACGAATCTGTAGAATGTTTTGTTGAGTTTGATTGTGGACTTCCAAAGAACGAGAATTCGCTTGGAAGTTTCTTTGTGCCGTTATCAAGTCAACCAATTCTTGAGTCATATCGATATTAGATTGCTCCAAAGTACCACTGGAGATACTGCCAAATGACCCTTTATTAGACTCACCCCAGATTTTATCGCCAGAAAACTGTGTTGCATCCCACTGAGTGCTGCCTTTTTTATCCAGGCCTTGCTCATTAGCTACACGAACCAAAGCAACCCGTCCTAAAATAATATTCTCACCATTTGAATAGGTACCAAGGACACTGCCGTTTTCATCAAAATCTACCTTGGTTAAAAAGCCAGTTGTCGCACCATCTTCATCGAATTTGGTTAACTCAAATGGGGCGGCAAATTGTGTCGCGTCTTTTAAGCCAAATGCTAAGATTTGGGTTTCATCTGCACCATTTAGATTCACTGGGTTCGCCCCTGTCCCCAAAGCTTCAGTGACTATATCCTGACCATTGTTCAAACTTGCCAAAGTACCATCATTGTTGAACTTAAGCGTATGCCCAATTTGTCCTGTTGGCGAGGTCGCATCACCGCCTACAATATTGATGGGTTTTTCTCCATCAGAGTCTGTCACCGTATAGTAGGTCAGCCATGTGTTAGGTTGAGTGGCATCTTTAAGATAATATGACGTCAACTTGTACGATTGCCCCATAGAGTCATAGATAGACGAAGAAGTGGAGCGGTTATAAGTTTCAGGATCAGTGATGTCAAACAAAGCGGGATCTTTTAAAGGAGCGCCTGCTGGTAGGTTAAAACCAACCTCAATGTTTGCAGTCTGTTTAGGCTTACCAAATTCTTTTGGAATATTGATAGCTGTCGCTTCATAAGATAATACATCGCCCGTATCTTTATTAACTTGATAACCTAGCAAAAACTCATCATTCGCTGTGACCATGTAATTGTTTTTGTTTAAATGAAACGATCCGTTTCTTGTCAGCTCGTTTGTAGATGGCTGCATGCGATCTTTAGCAACAGAGAAAAAGCCTGTACCAGAGATCCTAAGATCCATAGGGTTGTTGGTATAAATACTTGAACCCTCATGAAACTGCTGGGCAACTTTTGCTGCCTGTACACCTTGGCCGGGTGTTGTTTTCGCATGAGTAAACAGTGAATTCGAATATACATCCCCAAATTCCGCGCGAGACTCTTTAAAGCCATAGGTTGCGGCGTTGGCAATGTTATTACTGGTTGTATTCAGATCTAACTGAGCTGCGGATAAACCGCTTAGTGCAACATAAGACATTCCAAATCTCCTATCTAGCTAGCGTAACTACGCCTTTCCAACTTCTAGTACTTCAGCAAGTCGAACTGGCGATTCAAAGCCAGCCAGATTGAGTAGTACGTTTCCATCACCTTTTCCAAGCAGGACACTATTCACATTAGCGTAAGTCGACACTTCGAACTCTTTCGCCTGCCCGTCTAGCAAACCCGATGCTTTCACATTGTATTTGCCAGCCGGCAATGGATTACCGTTTTGATCTTTACCATCCCAAACGACACGACTGTCACCACCTGGTTTAGATCCGACGTCAAACGTTCGGATCAATTGCCCCATTTGGTTTTCTACTCGCACCATCAAACTATCGACAGCTTGAGGGAGCTTAACCATGGCAGCCATCTGACCATCACCAGTTTTCACTCCAGTAGAGCCTGGGATAAGTACATCTCGCCCAACAAGTGATGATGCCTGAAGCGCTTGGTTTGATGTCATCGAAGAATTCAGCGTTTCAAACTGATTATTCATTTTACCGATACCATCTACCGTCGCGAACGACGCCATTTGCGCAATCATTTGGTCATTGCTAACCGGTTTAAACGGGTCTTGCTGTGAAAGCTGCTTAGTGAGCAAAGATAAGAAGTCTTCTTGTTTTAGATCTTGCTTACCTGTTATCTCATCTGGTTTGCTTTTGTCTTGAAGCTGTTTAAGCTGGTCAACATAGGACAAGCCACTTTGACCAACATTATTAATGTCTCCGGCCATATGTTACCCCCTATCCTTATTGACCCATCTGCAGCGTACGCAGCAGCATTTGTTTACTTGCATCCGCTACTTGAACGTTCGTTTGATATGAACGAGAAGCAGAGATCATATTCGCCATTTCTTCCATCACATTAACATTAGGTTTGTAGATAAAACCGTCGTCATTCGCTAAAGGATGTTCAGGATTATACTCGGCATCTAGTGGCTTATTGCTTTCAACAATACCTAAGACTTGCACTGGCACTGTATCTTCACGACCGTACTTGGCTTTGCTTAGTTCAGCCCCAAACACCGCATGACGAGCTTTATACGTGTCTTTAGCGGAGCTAGAGACACTGTCGGCATTCGCCAAGTTACTCGAAGTAGTATTTAGACGAACAGACTCAGCACTCATGGCAGATCCTGTTACATTGAATACATTAAATAAGCTCATCTAATTACTCCCCTTTGATTGCCTTGGTTAAGTTCCTGAATTTGCTACCCAAGAAATCCAGTGAAGCTTGGTGTCTGATTTGATTTTGCATAAACAAGTTACGCTCCAAATCAACATCTACCGTATTTCCATCACCTGTATCTGGCTGTGTGGGAAGTCGGTACAACATTTCCCCAGTTACTTGCGTGGAGGCAGGAATGTGCCGACCATCAGTGCGACTAAGCCCTATACTTGCCCCTGATGTTGCCGCCTGCAATGCTCTTTGAAAGTCCATACCCTTCGATTTAAAGCCTGGTGTGTTGGCTTGAGCAATGTTGGTAGATATCACCTCTGCATTGCGAGCGCGTACTCCAACCGTATATTGGTGGATACCTAGTGCATTATTGAAAGATATAGCCATGTTAACCTCTACAAAAAGAACTGACCGATACTATTAGATTTAAAAGCAATTAGTGTACCAACTTTTATCTTAACCTAATTTCTTTACTAACAAGATTAGGAGCAATTTGCACACCAAGTTTCTAGATAAGTAACTAATCTTGAGTATTGCTTTGCCCTTAGCTACCTATAAACGGATAGAGCCCAGCGCTATGCTGGGCTCTATATGCAAAGTCTGGCTCTATTTAAGCTTATATATGATCCCCGGATTACACCGAACCATTTCAAAGCAGTCCGTCAAACCTGTTAATGACTCTGACGCCCCTAATAATAAATGTCCACCAGGGTTCAAACTAGCTGCCATCTGGTTTAATACTTGGGATTTCATCTCTGGAGAAAAGTAGATGAGCACATTTCGACAAAAAATGATGTCAAACTTCCCAAGTAACGAGTAGCTCTCCATTAAGTTTTGAGGGCGGAAATTGACCAGACGCTTAACGTTATCCTTGACTTTCATCCGACCGTCACCAGCATCTTCAAAGAAATTTTTACGCCGCTCTGGAGACAAGCCTCGACCCAAAGCTAAGTTATCGTATATACCAGCACGACACATATCCAGCATGCTGGCAGATATATCTGTTGCTGTAACCGAAACATTAGGTAACAAGCCCGGCTTGCGTTGTTGCGTCTCAAGAATCGTCATAGCCATAGAATACGGCTCTTGTCCAGAGGAGCTTGCCGCAGACCATATTTTGATAGGTCTTTTATTCTCAGCGGCTTCAGGCAAAAGTTTATTCGCCAGCACTTCGAAAGGATACGTATCACGGAACCACAACGTTTCATTGGTTGTCATGGCATCGACAGCCGCTAAGCGAAGATCTCTGTTGCGTCCAGAAACAACGTCACTGAGCAAATCCGACAAAGAACTTAACTTAAATTTGGTAACTAGGGGGCTTAGACGGCTTCTCACCAGATATTGCTTGCTGTCACCCAACACGATACCACATTGAGACTCAAGGAAACGGCTGAAATCACGATATTCTTGATCGCTTATAGTTATTGCTGTCATTTATTTCTCTTTAATCAGTAAGCGCAGTTTTCACCGCATTACCAAGCTCATCAGGGTTAAATTTCGCAATGAAGGCATTTGCACCAACACGCTCAACCATGGCTTGGTTAAAAACACCACTGAGTGATGAGTGAAGAATAACATACAAGTCCTTCAGATCCGGATTGCGTCGCACTTCCGCTGTCAACGTATAGCCATCCATTTCCGGCATCTCGATATCTGAAATGACAAGTGAAATTTGTTCATAAATACTGCCCTCGGCTGCCATCTCAACCAATTTATCATAGGCTTCCTTGCCATCTTTGGCCGATACAACCTCAAAACCAATGGAGACGACTGCACGTTCTACCTGTTTACGGGCTACGGTAGAATCATCAGCTATAAGTATACGTCGAACGACCTCTTTTTCCGACTGTACTTGAGCGATTTCGTCCCCAATTGTTGCATCCATTGTTTCATCAATGGGTGCAATCTCCATCAAGATTTTTTCAACATCAAGTATCTCGACAAGCTCATTATCAATGTTTGTCACTGCTGTAAGGTAGTTACCTTTACCTGAACCATCAGGAGGAGGCAGTATGGCTTCCCAATGCATGTTAATTATGCGCTCTACTGAAGCAACCAAAAACGCTTGAATGGTTCGGTTAAACTCAGCAATAACAACAAAGGCTTTATCGACATCTTCAGTGGGTCGCCCGCCAATAGCAAGGCTCATGTCAATTACAGACACTGTTTGTCCTCGAATATGGGCGACACCTTTGACGAAATGGTGCAGATTAGGCATTATCGTTAATGTCGGACACTGAAGTACTTCTTTTACTTTGAAGACGTTAATGCCATAACGTTGGCGCCCCATCAAGCGAAATGTTAAAAGTTCCAATCGGTTTTGACCCACGAGTTGCGTGCGCTGATTCACCGAATCAAGAATACCCGACATAAGCCCATCTCCATTTCAAACTTTCATGGTATAAAATGATAGTCTACTAAAAGGCTAAGAAAACCAGAGAAGCAGAATGACATACCATAATTTACGTTTATGCTCGTTTTCCATAAGTAATTGTAGAGCTTTCTGTAAAAAGTTTTACAAGTCTATCGCTTTTTTATGCCTTTTCTTTAGTTTTTCATCAACTTCAGCCTCTCCTGAACAGGCTTCCATTATTCAAGAAGCTGCAGAAAACTATATTCTCACTAATATAGACTGGCCAACAGGTGGCACCTTACGGGCACAGGCAGCGAACATTGACAGCCGTATTTTTGTTACGGATTGTCCTGCTCCACTAAAAACATCTTCTTCTTCTACAAACCCTAGTGCAAGTAACATCACTGTGCTAGTTGAGTGTAGCGAAGAGAACTGGAAATTATATGTTCCGGTAAGGCTCACTCGAACAGGTCCACAAGTTACAACTACAGGTCCGATCAGCCGGGGGCAAATAATCTCCGCTCAAGACGTCACTATCAATATGGTAGACTTGCAACGTGTAAGGCGACAAGGCTTTTCAAATATTGAAGACATTATTGGAGCTAAAACCAAAAAAAACCTCAGAAGTGGGGAGGTGCTAGAAAGCAAAGATATTTGTGTAGTATGCCGCAATGAAACCGTGACCATCAAAGCCCAAAAGTCTGGTATGACCATCACAACTAAAGGCACTGCACTCACAGATGGTACACATGGTGAGCAGATTAGAGTGAAAAATAGCAAATCCAACCGTATAATTGAAGGTAGAGTAACTGGGATTGCCGAAGTTACGGTTATTTTTTGAATACACAAAAATTTCCTAAAGTTTCATTTGCTTTGGTCGATATCGACAGTACAAGATTCCAAATATGAAAGGCTCAAATATATGGCAGGTATTGATAACATACGCTCAGGGCAGACGGTTACAACGTCTTCAAAGAGCACTGCACGTAATGAAAGTAGCACCTCTGCTGCCTCTGATTCTTCAAAGAAATCAGACGTTGCTCAGGACTCAGTATCCCTTAGTAAACAGGGTAAAGCCGTTGGTGAAATGCATTCACAGTTAGCTAACCAACCAAGCTTTGACAAAGCGAAAGTTGCCGCAATTAAGGAAGCTATTGCCAATGGTTCTTATAGCGTCGACCCTCAAAAATTAGCAGATAACATGATCAAGTTCGAACAAGAACTTGGTGGTTTGGAATAGTGAGATCTCATCATGGCTTCGTTGAGCAGTTTAATCGATTTTCAGTTACAAAGTGCCAATGAGCTATCTAGTGTTCTCGAAAAAGAAAAAATAGCAATCACTGCACGAGCCGCAAAAGACATAGAGCAATTAGCCACTGAAAAGTTATCCCTCATAAACAAACTGCAACAAACAGACGAACGAATTGGACAGCACCCAGATGTAGGAAGCTTGGCAACCGATCCGGACTTGAGCACTCTGGTCGATAAAATTCGAACCATTATCACTGACTGTCAACAAGCAAATATCATAAATGGCGAAGCTTTGCAGCGAGCACAGATGAGTTTCAACAAACTAAATAACCTTATGCAGCAAAGTCAGGGCAAACTCGGAATGACCTATAATGCTGATGGGCAAACTAAAAATGTAACAACATTAGGTACAAACATCAAAGCGTGATCCAACTCTAAAGCGACAGTTTTTTTGCCGCTTCACACTCGATATATTAGGTTGAAAAGAAAAATCAGAAGAGGGTTTGCTGACGTTTTTCTGGCACAACTTGTACTTCACCATAGTCACGTAGCTTGTCCATTTTCTTTATATCAAGACGTAACTCTGTGACATAGCTATCGCCAACTTTATAACTGCGTACTACCTCTGCACCACGAATAACACCGTCAACAGCACCAGATGTAAGCTCTGTCCCGAGACGTTGATCTTTTAAATCCGCTCTACCACTAACACGCATACCATAAACTTGCTCAGCTAATTCACGGTAAGCATCTATTTTGGAAGCACGCATTGCTCTAACTTGACGTTCTTCGTCAGTTCTTCCCTTTTGCTCACTGATATTGGCGTACCCAACCGCAGTAAGCCAATCATCGGCACGCATATTTTGCAAGGGCTGACAGCCCACCAGCATAAGGATAACGGCCAAACAAAGAATTTTATTCATCACAACTCCCTATGGACGAAGAATAACGGTATATGGCTGCCTTATTGTAGGGTCAGAGCGAATTAAAACACCATCTTCATCGCGGATACTGTTAAGCGTGTCTAGATCTCGGCCAATTCTGTCCGCAGGTAGAAAACCTTGAGCCGTTGCAACCACAACTCGAGATTGCATACCAACCACACGGGCATTAACTAAAACGCCTCCCTCTTGGCGAAGCATTGTACCTGTTAGAACGTATTGAATATCTTGCTCCTGGGCAAGGTCCTTCCAGTCACGACTAAACGCAAAGTCACCTTGACTGGTCACTTGAATCGATCCCGTCGTTTTGTAGTCGACAACTTTGAACCCTCTTCGCTGAAACTGGTGAATAAAGCCTTCAGAAACAGAATTGCCAAGCCAGTTGGTCGCATCCATGCTTTGCAAGTCAACAAATGATGTAACCGCAATAGGTGTCCGGGCAGAGACACTTGTATTTGAGACCATCAAGTCTTCCGTCATGCTTTCGACGAAAAAGTCAAGAGTATGACGCGGACTCTCCATCAACATAAATTGAGATCCTGGGTAAGGTTCCTTACCGTTGTATACAGGTGCGTAAGCACAAGAGGTAAGAAGTACCACAGGCACAAGCGTTAGCCACTTTTTCATATTATAATCTCCGATACATTTTAGGCTTCTATCTGTGCCACCTTATATCTCAGATACCAAAGTGGAACATTCTTTGCTTTTCTATCTCTGTCACTACATAGAGCGGCAATACCTAAATCAGCTAACAAAACGAATGCAAAAAGTGAACCAGTTTGGAAATTTAAGATGAAAAAGTCGTTTTTAAAAATAGTTTCAACCTTTTACCTAATACTTTGTCCAAGTTTAGTATCGGCAGGGTGGTATGAAGTAACAGGTCAAGCAACTGTCGTCGCTTCTGAAGAGGTCGCCCGCATTCATGCATTAGAAGATGCTATATTCAAAGCAGTTAGCTTCTCGGGAGCTGATATAGGCAGTATTGCGAATATAAGGCCACTACTCGAAAGCAAACGCAAAGAATACCAACTTAGTAATACCGAGATACGCTACATTTTAATTGATGAACAAAGAGTCCGTAATGGTGTTATGTTTGTCAAAGCCCGAATAGACATATACCCATCGGCAACAGCTTGCCATCTTAGCCAATACAAAAAAACCTTCTTAGTCGGTAATATCGATCTAGCTTCGCCAAAGCAAGCTGTTATGGGGCAGATCTATAACGTCGGTGATGATTTTGCCACCGTCATCAACAGACAACTAAGTCAAGAGTCTAGTAACTTTGTTTCTGTGGGTACAACGGATTATGAAATTAGTAAACGCAATCCTGAACGATTAAAAATGATCGCCCAAGACACAGGAGCACAATATATTATAGGTGGTGTGATCACTGATTTAACCGCAACGATAGAACAAAAATTACTAAGAGACGACATCATAAACCGTCAATTTGCACTTGATATGACGGTTTTCGATGGTAAGACAGGTAATGAAGTTTACAACAAAAACTACCGTGAAGTTGCTCTGTGGCCTTTCCCTAAAACAAGTCAAGTAGACACCAAAAGTGCGCGATTCTGGGCATCAACATATGGAGATATGATGCTAAGAGTCAGTCAAAATATTATGCTGGATCTTGAGTCGGAAGTATCGTGTAAAATCACATTGCCGGAAATTATTGCCAAATGGGATAAGGTACTAACCATGGACCTAGGTAGAATACATGGCGTTACCCAAGGCGATAAACTCAAACTTTGGCATACAAGTTCATTCATTGACCAAAGAGGCCTGCCTCGTAATAAGGTGACTGAGTCAAACATCACTCTCACGGTATCTCGCGTCTATGAGAATGAAGCAGAACTGACCGTTGATCAGCCCGAACTTGCTGGCAGCATTCAAATTGGTGACGTTATGCACAAGCTACTTTAAATCAGTAAGTTAAAGCTTAACATTGTAAAAGAATATAGTATGATGGCCATACGCTCCCGTGGCACAGCTGGATAGCGCGATCCCCTCCTAAGGGATAGGTCACAGGTTCGAATCCTGTCGGGAGCGCCATCTCAAATCAATGTAAGTCATAATTTTTGGCCTACTAGAAACCTAGCAAATACTCTACTTTGTGTTCTCCACACCAGTGAAGGCGAGTTTAATTAAAATAAGTGGAATTCTGTCCTAGCTGGGTCATCTAAAGCTCCCTCATAATGTAGATCGAAAACTCGCTAACATCCTTGAAATAGTAATTTCAAAAACACACTGATTTCTCGACTTTTCAATAACAAAACGCTCTAAATCCTCAGCAAACCGCTCCGGTATAGCAACTGAGTAGCTTTTCTCGTGGGTATACACTTTGTACGCCCCTGACATAAAGAATTTCCTAAAATCATCACCTGTAAATCGATACTCAAAGTTTCGGGTCGTTAATGAAGTTGTAGTGAAGTTCTTTGATTCAAATAAATCAGCATATTGCTCAGGGTAATCAAAATGCATGCAGGGAAGAGTAAAACGCTGCCCCAGATCTGGATAATAACGAGTGAAGAACTCGTTCATTAATATTGATACTTGTGGGCACCAGTCCTGTTTGTAAGGCGTTTGTAGGACAAACACCCCGCTCGGATTAAGCGCACTTTTAATCGCATTTATCGAAGCGTCATAGTCTTGAAACCACTGAAACGAGGAGTTAGACGTAATAAGGTCAAAAAAATGATGAGATACAAATTGCTCTATTTTTTGATGGGAAAATACCACCTTGCTATCTGGGTGTATGAGTCTTGCTTGATTAATCATCTCAGAGGAGCTATCAATAGCTAACATGAAGTTGGGCAAAATATACTCATAAATCAGATGAGATACTTTCCCTGACCCACAACCGATGTCAAGCACTGAATCTGCCTGCATGGGCATGAGCCGTATTAATTCTTTGGCTGCATCAAGCTGAACAATACCGTTGGTATAATACTCTCGATTATAATCCACTCTAAACCTCAACATTAAACTTAAAAATCAATTAGATAGAAATACACCAGCTCATTTAATTCAAAAAATCATCAACTTAGACAACATGAAAAAAGAGTCGTATTTCAATAAAATACCTAAAGAACTTGTCAGTTATTCAAAGATAAAAAATCTATCAAATCCAATTATTTACTGTTTTTTTCAAAAAAAAGTGACTTTTTTCACTTTAACACTGTAAGGAAAGACGAATAAGCCCTTCACCAATCATCTACATTCAACTAAAATACTTATTAACAAAATTACCCATAGCCGTTGAATGGTAAGCTGGCGGTAAACCCCATCTAATCATTTCCTTTTAAATTCGGTATTGT
>NZ_JAYQDQ010000069.1:0-21655 GCF_038138445.1 Vibrio sp. | reverse complement strand
GCAAAGATATGAATAAAAAGTACCGTGAAACGTCACTGGGTGGATTGGCTGTAATTCATATGGCGCCGCCGTGCGAGTGAGTAATCAAATATCCCCCATGACTTAAAGTAAGCCCTACTGACACCGTAGGGCTTTTCAATATTCAGTAGGGCTAAACTTACCAAGACTCATTGAATTAGTATCAAGATGATCAGAAACAACTGCTTATCTGCTTCACATTATCGTCCGAACACTAAATAAACGGCAACAACATCATAAGCTTCATCATAGCGGCAGAACCTTCATTTGTTAAAGTCCAACAAAACACACTAAAATTGATCAGCAGCGTCAACCAAAAAAAGCTATTAAATATCAGTCCAATATGTCGATAGTTTAAAAGTGATTGGGCAAGCAATGCACCTGGCCAACCTCCAAACAAGTTAAGAAAGTACAATACAATTGAAGGTACTCGCCAGGCCCCAGAACGAACAGCGTGCTTGTCCAATGCATAAATCATATAGGCAATTGTGCTAAAACCAAGGTAAACAAAAAACAGCAATGGTGGGTAACTTAAAACAAAGACACTCGCGACTAATGCGGTAGCAAACCAGATCGCGATGGCTAATGTCGACTTGAATACTATTTGCTTCTCAATATGAACAGCTTTAAGGCCACCTCTTGCATCATCAACCAGTTTAAAGTGGACACGTTCACTCACTCTTGGCACTCTACCAAAAGTTCGTAAGTCACTATGATGAAACTTGATACGAGCGTCTTGGTTCTCCACCGAGATATAACCAAAACCTTCCCTATCATGCCATTCGCTAACCGTTCCACGCATTTTGCGTCATTACCTCTATTTTTTACGCAATAGCTTTACCCATAAAATACTAGTTGCATAATAATGTCATCCGCCGGATCTGGCTCACATTTATTGATATAAGCATCTAGATTTGCTAATTTCCTCCCTCTTACTAATCAATATTTATCGATGAAACATATAGATAGTTCGGAGAATAGTAAAAAGTTTATCGCTCGCAAATATAATCACGTTGCGCTAGAGGACTATGATGGCCAAACATGAAAGATTGCTTACACTACTGACTCTATTGCGCTCAAAGCGCTATGCGGTAACAGCCGGTGAGCTGGCCAAAACCTTGGCTGTCAGCGAGCGTACCATATACCGTGATATCAAATCATTGCTTAACTCAGGGGTACCAATAGCCGGAGAGCCCGGTATCGGCTATGTTCTAGAGCGTGGCTCCCATCTGGCTCCATTAATGTTCACCCAGCAAGAAATGATAGCATTGGAACTCGGAATGCGAATGGTTCGAAGCTTGTCCGACAAAGAGCTTGCAGAAGCTTCTATGACGGCTTCTACCAAAATCATGTCCGTCCTGTCTGATAAGCTTAAAAAGCAGGTTGAAAATTTTCCGATGCGTGTCCCTGATGTACATGCAAAAAAGTTCGCTAGTAAATCTGGAAAAATATTACGACATGCAATAGATGACCAATGCAAAGTTCAGTTAACTTATATTGTTGAAACAGGGGAAAGCTCAATACGAAAAGTACAACCTTTAGGGTTAATATTTTGGGCGCACTCATGGACTCTGGTAGCTTGGTGTGAGCTCAGAGATGATTATCGACAATTTAGGGTTGATAGAATTAATGAACTGAATGTCCTAGTCGAAAAGTTTGAGACCGCCGAACATAAAAGTCTCGAGCACTATGTAAAAACACGTGCTCGCTAAACTTAATCGGTGAATTTTAAAATAACAGGGCTGATGTTCATCGCCATCTTACACCCACTCATATCCCTCAGAACATCGAACTCAACCTGTTCTGACACATAAGGCGGCCCTTCTTCAGTGCTCATATCTCTAACGTGGAAGAAAACTTTTTGTACCGGCAAATTTCTCGTCGATATCAATCCATAACCGTGTTTTTCATCCCACTTAACTATTACACCTAACACAGTGCTACATCCTAATAAATTGACTACAACACTTTATACTCAAAATTATAGACTAAGGATCAAAAATATGTTATGCAATAAGGATCTTTTGCAGTTCAGATAATGAAGTTACTGTATAGGTGGGCTCAATTCCCTTCTCTATTTCAACGTTATGACTATTTAACCAACAAGTTTCGATACCAAAATTGATACCACCTACAATATCAGACTGAAGCGTGTCACCCACCATTAAAACCTTGCTTTTACAAGGGTTGTTCATTTTTCCTAGCGCATATTCGAAGATCTTTTTATCTGGCTTGGCAACCCCTACTTGCTCTGAAATGATCACTTGCTCAAAAAACTTCTTCAACCCTGTTTTTTCAAGGCGAACATCCTGTAGCTCTTCAAAGCCATTTGTAATGATCCCAAGCTTTGCTCGATCAGATAGAGAGTCAATCAAGTCTCGTGCTCCCGGTAATAAAGTACAAATGTCTGCCATGGCGTTTAAAAAAAGCACTATTTAATTCCAAAGTTGTCGTGCCAAGTCTTTCAGCCCAGTGTAAAAATCGCGAATGTTTAAGTTCCCGGGCGTCAATCGTCCCATTCTGGTAGGCTATCCATAGAGGTTTGTTAACCTCTTGGTATTGTTTATAATCTGCTTGAGTAAACTCCACGCCTTTACGTGAAAACATAAGTTGCATGCCTTTATACGCATCGAAATGGAACAGGGTTTCATCGGCATCAAATAGTATCCAATCGTACTTCATTTTATTCTCCTCGATCTTCAGTGCGCATTGTAGATTGTTTTCTTATATAAGATAATACTTGCATTAAGAAACTCATTGTTTACTTTTATTCAACTAATGCATTCATACACATCTATACCTATTTTTGTTGCTGTGGTAGAAAGCGGAAGCTTTTCAATAGCCGCGAAGAAACTGTTTATCACCAAATCTGCGGTAAGCAAGCGTATTACTCTGCTAGAAGAAGAACTCGGCTGTCGTTTACTTAATCGAACTACAAGAAAACTAAGTCTTACTGAAGCAGGTCAGCAATATTATGACTATGCATCTCAATCTCTCGCGCTTGCTCAGCAAGGGATAAATACCGTTATTGAACTACAAGGCAAACCACGAGGTAAATTAAAACTAACAGTGCCCATGTCATTCGGTGTAAACCATATCACACCTTTTCTTACCGAATTTATGACCAAACATCCCGAGTTAGAAGTCGATATGGAACTTGAGGACAAAATGGTAGATTTGGTTCAAGGAGGTTTTGATCTAGGGATCAGAATTGGCCATTTACCAGCATCAAATCTAGTTGCCAAAAGACTGACGGTATGCCGGAGTATATTATGCGCTTCAAAACATTACCTTGAACAGTATGGAGAACCACAAAAACCTAAAGATCTAAGCCAGCACAACTGTTTACGATATGCTTATTTCAAAGGTGGTCAGCACTGGGAATTTAAGAGCTCTGCCGGAGTATCTAGTGTCTTACCACAAGGCAATTTGGTGATAAATAATAGTGAAGCGATACGTAGAGTGCTGCTTGATGGGCTCGGTATAGCTCAAATGCCAACATTTCTCATATCTAAAGATATTGCATCTGGACACTTAAAGCCCATCATGACCAACTACTCCTTACCTACTCATGCGGTGTATGTTGTCTTCCCTGAAAGAAAGCACCTACCACTAAAGGCCCGTGTTTTTATTGATTTCATGATGGAAAAGCTCTGTCCCGACACCCCTTATTGGGACCAAGCTATATTTGTCAAGTGATCAAGACCAATAAACGCACAGCACATAATGATTGAGAACAATAACACTCAGTAAGAATTAAAAAATATCAAAAAAGCATAAAAAATACCTTAGCGAATTCCAATTTTATTTGAATCGTGTAGTCTGAAGCCAGTTTATATCCAAGTAAAAACTTAGGAGACAATAATGAAAAAAGTAGCAGTAATTCTCAGTGGTTCCGGCGTTTACGATGGTGCAGAAATTCACGAATCAGTTTTAGCCTTACATGCACTTGAAAAACAAGGAGCTAGCTGGCACTGTTTTGCTCCCAATATTGAACAGCTACATGTGATTAATCACTTAAATGGCGAAGAAATGCCAGAAAAACGCAATGTCCTTACTGAAGCGGCTCGAATCGCTCGTGGCAATATTGAAGACGTGGCAAATCTAAAAGCTGAAGATTTTGACGCACTGCTCGTCCCAGGAGGTTTCGGCGCTGCTAAGAATCTTACTGACTTTGCCGTTAATGGCGCTGAATGTAGCATAAATACCCATGTCAAAGCCGCTTGTCGCGATTTCGCACAAGCGAACAAACCTGCGGGTTACTTATGTATCGCTCCAACCATTATTCCTATGATCTACGATAATGGTGTCAAAGCTACAATTGGTAACGATGAAGGCACTGCTGCCGCATATAACGCATTGGGCGGTCAGCATATCAACTGCCCTGTTGATGAGATCGTTTTTGACGAAGAGCATAAAGTTCTATCAACACCAGCTTATATGTTAGCTTCAACGATAAGTGAAGCAGCAAGTGGTATAGAAAAACTCGTCGAGAAGTTAGTTAAACTGGCTTAAATTAAAGTTTAGATGGGGTATTTTAGCCCCATCTATAAATCACGCCAATCAAACCGCCATCTAAGGTTTAATGGACCAAAACTTTAATAAGAACGAGTCAGCAACCCTAAAATAGATTCACTCGACTCACCAAAATACAAAGTCACTGATTTAGTCTCTTCTTGCGCAAAGCTTCCATCCTGCACAATCCGTGTAGGTGATACGTATTGCTCATTGCCAAAATAAGCTTTTATTTGACTTGGCTTAAGTGACACACCACTGCCAGAACGGTTTGTTATCGTGGCTTGCACCATACGTTTACCGCCTTGACTACTATAAATGTCGTATGACTCTAAACTGAAGTAGCTATATGCGGGTTTATCTCGGCTGCTTTTAGGCTCTGGAACATATTGTGATCCATCAATAGTTCTTACGTAGTGCATACTATCTTGTGATTTTTGCTGCGACTCTTTGATTACCTCAAGGCTATCTTCAATATTCCTCGGGTCCATCTTATCGTCATTCCAAGCCGCTAAACTCGAAAAAGAACTTAACAGCAATACCAAAGCACATAAATTACGGACCATCATTATTCACTCCATGGATTGTGGTATAAATGGGCAGCAATGCTATCACTTGCGCTACAGGTTTCAATAGTGCTCGAGTTAACATACTGTTAATTTGAAATTTGTTGGTATATTGAAGTTTGTAGAACCAAGCCATTCGATAAATTGAATTGGACTACTAGAGCTTTATATTAATAATTACAACCTGTTAGAATCAAACGACCAATTAATCACATCAACCACTAATGACATTGAGAGACAAAATTATGCCGACAGTCAGTATTGTAGGGTTAGGAAGTCTAGGTGGATTCGTGGCAGCAAGGTTATCAAGCTTACCCGCAGTACAAATCCAGTGGATACTTGGTTCATCTAGCCGAAGTGATAAAGTGCGACTAGAGTGTAAGGTTCCTGTATTCGCTCAAGCCAATACTATTTCTCATAGTATTAGTGATATAAACGGTGAAATCGTCTTCTTAACCATAAAAACCTACCATAACCAAAGAGCATTTCATCAACTACAAGGTTTGAAAAATAAAACCATTGTATTACTACAAAATGGGATTGGGGAAGATGAAAAGCTGGCAGAGTATTTAGATTCGAGTAACTGTATCGTAAGCGCAACGACCCACCTAAAAGCCTCCTATGCTTCATCTCCATATGTAGTTACTCTTCATAACGAGCTAAAAGACTGCCTATATGCAATTCATCAAGGTAAGCCAAGCAAACACCTACAGACTGTATTCAAACATATCTTTGATGAAGTAACACCGCTGCCAAGTACTTATCACGTTAGACTTCCTAAGCTACTGATAAGCTTTGCGGCAAATGCTGCATCATTTGTATACGACTCAGATATGCAAGGTTTGGCTCTAAACTCACAGTGTCGGGAGCTTATGCTTGGCATAGAAAATGAGTTTTTGAGTCTCTTTGAGAGACTTAACATACCTCGCCCTGAATTTGACATAACTAGGCTCATTTCCATACTGGACAGCCCTTCCTATAAGGGCTGTTACTTTAGTATGAAGGAAGATTTTGACGAGGGAAGAAAAGTGGAATTCGACGCAATATTCAAAGCGACTTGCTCTCTAGCTATTCGCTATAATATTCGTTTTTCCAAAGGCTTGGCCGTAAGCCAAAAAATAGAAGGTTTAATCTCTACTTCACCAGCACTCTGAATGTGACGTGTACGATATTCCTTTATGCATAAAATACTGAATGTTTCCTGACCATACCATTACAACTACACTTCATTGGTTGAATGGAGGGATTTATGAAGACACGACTATTAATCTTAGCTGCTCTCTTATCTACAAGCTCAGCGATGGCAGGTGAGAATAAAATTTACAATGTAAATGGTAAAGAATATGAGGGATACTGGGCAAAAACAAGCGACAAGGCGCCGCTGGTATTACTCATCCACGATTGGGACGGGCTCACTGACTACGAGAAAAAAAGAGCAAAAATGCTTAATGAATTGGGTTATAACGTCTTTGCGGCAGATCTGTTTGGTAAAGGCGTTCGTCCTACAGAAGTGAAAGATAAAAAGCAACATACGGGTGAGCTGTACAAAGATCGAGAGAAATTAAGATCATTAGTGCTAGGCAGCTTGAATTATGCTGAAACTCTTGGTGCAGATTCGAATAATGTTGTTGTGATGGGTTACTGCTTTGGCGGCGCTGCAACGCTTGAAGCGGCACGTTCAGGAATGAAAGCGAAAGGTTTTGTCACCTTTCACGGTGGTCTGAAAACACCAAAGGGACAATCATATAAAGATACCTCCGCCCCAATATTGGTGCTGCACGGTACAGCAGACAGTGCGATAACTATGGAGCAATTTGCGGCTTTGGCCAATGAACTCGAGACTGAAAAAATCGACCATGAAATGATCACTTACAGTGGTGCTCCGCATGCTTTCACTGTTTTTAATAGCGAGCGCTATAGAGAAGAAGCTGACAAAAAGTCATGGCTGCGTTTTACCGAATTCCTCGAATCTACCACTCAGTAGGAATATGAGCCCCATGAAATACTTCACGGGGCTTTAACGCAAAGTTAAGGTGCGCTGTCTACTTCAGCTGGAAGGTAGTGCTTAGGCTCGAGTTTCAGCCATTCTGGTAACACAGTTCCTATAGAAATTGATGACCAAGTGCCAGAAAGAATGCCAATAAACATGGCAATGGCAAACCCTTCAAGTGCATTGCCCCCCATGATCCATAAAGCCGTCACGGTAAGTAAGGTGGTACCTGACGTAACCATGGTTCGAGAAAACGTCGCTAGCACCGCTTGATCATTAATGTCTTCTATCGGTGTTGACTGCTTTGCAACTAACAACTCACGAATTCGGTCAGCAATGATGATCGAATCGTTAAGTGAATAGCCCAAAATAGCCAAGATAGCTGCAAACACAGTTAAATTAAACTCCATCTGAGTGAATGCAAAAAAACCTAAGACCAAAACCACATCATGAATAAGTGCGAGTAAAGAACCACTAGCCAATCGCCACTCAAAGCGAAAACATAAGTAGCCGAGAATACACATCATAGAAATGAGTAGTGCTAAACCACCTTGATCAACCAAATCTTGACCAACTTGAGAACCAACCATGCTGTTACTAATTACATCGACTTTATGCGAGACGCCAGCCAGTAAAGTCGCAATGTCTGGAGATTCCACACCTTCATCCGGTACTGGATAACGAATAATCCAACGCCCCTCTTGGTCTGAATGTGTTACTGATGTAAATTCACCTAAGGTAGGCTTAAGGTGATCGAGTAAGTCATTACTACCCAAATTTTTATCTACTTGAACTTCTGTCACCATACCACCAGTAAAGTCCAGCCCCATATTTAGGCCTTTGGTTGCAAATGCAGCCAGAGACACAACCATCAAGGCGACTGAAACGAAGCTGGTAATATAACGAATTCGACGGATATTATTCTTAAGATAGTGAACCATGATTACACCTTTACATTGCGGCGGCCATCACGACCCCATACTAAATTTATGATCGCTCGTGAAGCAAAAATACCAGTGAACATACTGGTCAATAGACCCAAACCTAGCGTCAAGGCAAAACCTTGAATCGGGCCGTTGCCGATTGAATAAAGAACTACAGCTGTGATCATAGTGGTAATGTTGGCATCAAGTATGGTACTTAGCGCACTATCAAAACCTTGATCAATGGACTGAGCAAAAGTACGACCTTCTGCCATTTTGTCTTTTATTCGCTCAAATATCAGTACATTAGTGTCTACAGCCATGCCTACTGTCAAAACCAGCCCCGCTATTCCGGGTAAGGTAAGAACCGCACCAGGAAGTAAAGCAATAAGCCCTAACAAGCTGACCATATTAACTACCAACGCCACGTTAGCAACCCAACCTAAGCGGCGATACCACAGCGCCATGAAAGTCAAAGTCATTGCCATTCCAAGAGCCAACGCAGCAAAACCATTCTCAATATTTTCAGCCCCAAGGGAGGCCCCTATAGTGCGTTCCTCTACGATAGTAACCGGGGCAGTTAATGAGCCTGCTCGCAGCAATAAAGCCAAATTTTGTGCTTCATCCAGAGAACCTGCTCCTGTAATACGAAACTGACTACCTAGTTGAGACTGGATTGTTGCAACACTAATGACCTTCTCAGTCCTTTCTGTCTCGCCATTAGCATTGGTTGTATACTCGCGATAAACCGTCGCCATTGGTTTTCCAATGTGCTTTCCAGAGAAGTCACTCATTATCTTACCACCAGCATGATCAAGAGAGATATTCACTTCAGAAAAGCCCATCTTATCCATTCCCGCCCGAGCATTCACGATATGCTCACCAGTAAGAACGGGACGTTTCGACAAAACAACATCACGCCCACTATTGTCTTTTAAAACAATATCTCCGTAAGAGGACGGATCTGAGCCTGATTTGGCTTCATGAAATGCAAGAGTTGCAGTAGCACCAATCACATTCTTGGCTTGCGATGGATCTTGAACACCGGGCAGTTCAATACGGATGCTATGTTCGCCTTGGCGCTGAACCATAGCTTCTGTAATACCCAACTCTTCAATTCGATCACGCATAATTTTTAAGTTCTGCTTTATGGTTACCGATTGAAACTCCGATTTATTCTGGGCTGTTGGCTTCACAGCCAAATAACCAGAATGACGTTTAACATCCCAACCCGGATAGTTTTGACGTATAAAGTTTGCAGATTTCGTCAACGCATCACTAGAGCTAGTCTTAAGATCAAACCCATCAACACCGACCTGAGACAATTTCACTCCACGTAGGTGCTCTTGACGTAGCATATCTCTGATTTCATCGATCATGGTATTACGCTGCTCTTCGAATGCTTTATCTACATCAACATTAAGTAGAAATTGCACACCCCCTCGTAAGTCTAAGCCTAGTTTTATTGGATTAAAGCCAAGTTCACTCAACCATTTGGGTGCGACAGAAACATAAGAAAAGCTAATAGAGTCTTGCTTACCAAGTACAGTATTTAGCATTTCTCTCGCGTGCGTTTGGTCTGTCTCGTTATTGAATACGACAGTCGTTGACCCCTGCTCTTTACGGATCTCTTTAACATGAATGTTGTTTTGCTCAAAAAGTCGATTCAGCTGCAGAGGTTTATCTATAATTTCACTTCCTTGTGACGTTGTCACTTGAATGGAGGGTTGTTCTCCATACCACGTAGGTATTGCACTCAATGTCAGGATGATGACTGTTACAATTAATACCGCATATTTCCATCCCGAGTAACGGTTTATCACTCTAGACTGCTTTTTGTTCGGCTGACTATTCTTCATATTTATATCTTAACTAGTTTTACTGAGCCAAATTCATGCTTTGGCTATCCAAGGTTGTGTAGTCCAAATAATGCATTTGATATAAATAACACTATCAATTACGAAAATGCATTGCGCTTGTCATGCTTCAAACATAGAAACGCGAAATCAGGAACTGCTTGTAGGATTAAATGAAATGACTATGAAAAGTGGCCATTAAGAGCCACATACAAAGCATTAGACTCTTTCCAGCCAGAAATTCGATATTGAGAGTTAAACCCAACCCAATACCCTATTAAATGTTCAGAGTACAGATCGTGAGTCGTGAATGGTTTGGTTGGTTTACTATAATTATCCCCATCATAGGGAAGGTCTTCTTCAGTATCATGCCCATCTCTAGTATCCGAATTTAGACGGACGAACTGCATAATGGCTAATGCATCTGTATCTACATCAGTTTTCGAAATGGGAGTGCTAGGTATCTCAGTTTCTATTGACCTGTTAGTCACAGATAGAGTGTTGGTACGATCATAGCTGGTATCGTGACTCAGTGGTGAGTCCGTAGATTTTGCCAGATAGGACATCGCCTGAGATGGCAATGCCAAGGCAACCAATACAATCCAACAAAACGATGCCAAACAGCGTTTAATCATTCACAACACCAATAAAAATTAACTTTTACATCCTAATGCCTAGTGACACTGTGGACAAATAAAAAATTCTAAAATTAGGGAACTTAAGTCTCTAGTACTCAATTGGAACATCAACTAAGGCGAAGAACAATCAGTAAAACACCTGAACTATCGATAAAAAATCTCTCCAGTACGAACATCGAGGTAGATCTTATTGGCCTGCTTAATACCTCCACAATAGATAAAATACACATCCCGATATTTAAAAGTCAATGAGCGAACCCATCCATTAGTTTCTTCAAAGTCCTCCGGAGTACATGTCTTTTCTTTAAGCAATTGATCCGTCATTTTCACGAACATTTCAAAATGCTCTTTAAAATCATCTGACTTTTCAACATAGCTACTTACGGTTTTTACTCTTTCTTCTTTTGTGATGGTCGGAGCAATTTCAAGCAGGGCTTCCATAGGAACCCACTCCGCGATTTCTTCCCCCCCTTCTTCATAAACATAGTAACGAGAGATACGGCCCCAGCCATTTTTTTTCTCCAAAATATGCAGTTTTTCTCCACGATAAACCACGCTTTCTACAAAAGCATCATAACGCGGGGCTTCTCTCACACCCAATTTAGGAGGACTTACATAGTAATCCGTCACCTCTTTCTTGGGGTGCCGATGCTCTTTTTGTTTTCCAATTATAGGCTTTGAAGGCTTTTTGTTTCTCTCTCTCTCCGCTGCTGCTTCGGCATCTTGTTGCGGCTTAAAATAGAATATGTAGTACCCTCCACCCGCGCAGGCTAGACCAAGGAGTAATACAACAAACATTAATATCTTTTTCATATAGGTTCGGCGTCTTTTCTATACTTAAAATTATATTTCACCAATACTATAGCTAATATGACATTTCACGGGCTATATCTCACTATAGCGGCAGCCTTAGTGTTCACTTTACCAATGAAAAGCACAGCTAGTCACTGTGTTGAAACGACTTGGAACAAAGCGCTCACTTTGCAACAAGAGATCGAGTCTTGGTACAATAAAAAAGCCATAAACTTCAATGACTTTTTAAGGCAACATCGACAAAAAACGCTCTTACATAAAAAATATAGTAGAGAGGAACTTGTCTCTTTACTTCAATCAAGTAGTAAATCGGAGCAAAAGCAGATTCAGCAGCGGATCAGTGCATCTGAGCACATCGTCGCTATGCTCCAAGGCGAAGCTAAGCAAATAAACAAGCAATCCGATCTCGTCAAGGTAGCCTACGCTAATTGGTCCAGTATATATGATCACTGTAACCAAGCTGGCTTAGCTATCAACAGTTCTTCAAGTCAACGCTATATGCAGCTCAATCAAAATATCCTTACAGATATAAAAAATTTGCTTAATAAATATAAACTTCTTATTGAGCTTTATGAAACAGAAGTTAAAACGTTAAAAGCTATCAAGTACTAATAACCTGAATTTAAATATTAAAAATCAATAATTTAAAAACAAACCAAGAAAAGACAATAGGAAAAATACTGAAAAAAGACACTTAGATTTCCTCACCACACATACAATCACAACAACTCAGATTATATCCGCCCAACATTAGTTCGCACCCTTTATAATCACTCACATTCCCCCATAAACACTTTTCTGTAAAATTTGGACTTTGGAATGATAACTAACAATATTACTAATGCGCTTCTGGGTAGCATTGAACAAAAGGCTCCACAAGTAGCCCCTGAGAACATCGAAGCGTACCTTGCAACGATAAGCAAAGCCGAGAAAGATCTAGAGAAAATCGACCCTGCTATCGCATAACTCAACAAAGGACCAGCAGATTCCGAAGTACTGGCAATGGTCGCAGCCCACCAAAAACAAGTTGTTCAGTCTATGGTGAGTAGTAATCCCGAGGATGCGATTGCATTAACTCTTGCTGCAAGTATCGAAGCTTACAGTAAGCAATTAGAAGACATACAAGCATGGACTGAGGGCGGAAGTGCTGTTCTAGAACCAATGTTAGATATGATATACCAGTCTATCCTCGCAGACGGTGTTGATGGCACCGAATATGAAGACCTTATGCAGCTATTAGTGATAGATTTACTTATGCATTCTGATGAGTGGGGGTTAGACCTTACTGCCTTGCTTGGCAACGACTACGAAGTCTATCTGGCACAAATTACAGAACACTTTGGAAGCGGTTTGCATGCACCATATGGCCAGTATGATAATCATCCGCCAGAAGAAATTATTGATTGGTTTTTGAATACACTAGTTACCTCCTTAACTCCATTGGTTGGGAACGAAATCCCAGCTGATTCTCTGACTGGCCAAATTCTAACATTTTACAATGACCCTACGAATCAACAAGGGCTAGAAGAATGTGCTGATAATTATTGGACAGATCCCAATGGTTTTATCAACGGCTCAGATGAACTAAGTTCTGAAGATTGTGAAAGACTGAGCCCAACATTAAAAATAATCATTCTTGCTGACGCAGCAGACAAAGGAACCATTACAGCAGAACAATGGGACCGATTAATAATGGGTGATGTCAGTGATTTCGAAGAGTTATTGGGAATCTCTGATGGCGAACTGGGCCTCTACTTAATGGATATTGATGGATGGGCTCCAAGCCCTGGCGCTTCTGGTAGTGGTGCTGGCGACCATGTAGAAACCGATCGTTATCCTGACTTTACCGAAAGCGCTGGAATCTACCCAGACGATCTCATTGAAGTTCTGGACACATTTCCAGGGAGAGAACTTACAGACGAAGAACTCGAAGAAATAAACCGAATCGGCGATCAGGTTAAAATGCTGCAACAGACTCTTAAATACTGGTTACAAATATGTCGTGATGAGCAAATGGCCATCGCTCGTAACATCTAATAATTAAATCTTTGATAGAGGGTAAGGATTTTCTTTTCTGATCCTCTATCTAGCCTAACAGATCGTCAAAGGCGTTGAATTTTTTGTCAAACCATCAAATATCAACATCTATAACTCGCAAACCAACAGTTTAATATTCAAGTCATTCATAGATTCATAAAAACTCAGGTTAAATCCGTCTAACTACTTAGAAGACCTCTTTATAATCACAACAAGCAGCCATACTCTACCTTACTACTTTAGGAATTTTGGAATGATAACCAACAATATTACTAACGCGCTCATAGGCAGCATAGAACATAAAACTCCGCAGGTAGCTCCAGAGAATGTTGAAGCCTGTCTTGCAACGATAAGTAAAGCCGAGAAAGATCTAGAGAAAATCGACCCAGCTATCGCACAACTCAACAAAGGACCAGCAGATTCCGAAGTACTGGCAACGGTTGCTGCCCACCAAAAACAAGTTGTTCAGTCTATGGTGAGTAGTAATCCCGAGGATGCGATTGTATTAGCACTCGCTGCAAGTATCGAAGCATACAGTGCACAACTTGAAGCAATAGAACAACAAACTAAGGGCCTAGGTGCATTTGAAGATGCCATGAAAGTCATGTGGGAAGATATATCCCAAACATCACCATTAACGGGATACGCCTTAGAAGACGCTTTTCAACTTGTTCTTATGGACGTGTTAATCCATGCCGATGACTACAACTTAACACCGAGTGAACAAAAGACCCTTCAACGTTTTATGGAGTGTGGTGGCTCAGGCATGCATGGTTCTCATGAAGGCTATGATCAAGATGAGTTTGTTCGTGACCTTACTGGACTGTTTAATACCATTTATGACCAAGCTCCCGAGGGCAGCTTAGCTCATACCATTACTCAATCTATGAAAAATGAATCTGGTTGTCCAGAGGCCTTAGTAAAACAATTCGAGGATAATTGGGGCAACGCAGTAGAGTGGAACAACAACTGGAATAACGGTGTTGGAGAGGTATCGCCTGTAATGCGTATGGCATTACTCTCTAGTGTACTAGCTGATGAGTCTATAGAACTCACCACTGAAGAATATAATATGTTTCTTACTGGTAGCCTGTCTGATATTGATGCCTTTATGACAGAAAAATATGGTAAAAACACTATTACATACATTGATGAAAATCTTGATATGTGGAACTATCACTACGACCCATCAGAAGACACTGGTAACGGCTATGGTATGAATTTCTGGTCTTCAGAAGGCGTCACGGTAGATTACTTCGCAGAACTGTCCAAAAATCTACCTGCTCGGCCTCTCACCGATGAAGAACTAAAAGAAATTAACCGAATCGGTGACCAAGTAAAAATGCTACAGCAAACGCTAAAATACTGGCTTCAAATATGCCGCGATGAGCAAATGGCCATTGCACGCAATCTTTAACACGAAAAACCAACTGGATAAATCGCAATAAAAAAGGCCTGAAGTACTGGGGGAAGTGTCGCTTCAGGCCGCTTAAAATTAACTTAGGCTGTCACATTTAGCAGCACAAATAAAATCGTTACGATGCAGCCCTTTTATGGCATGGCTCCACCACGTAACTGTCACTTTACCCCACTCCAAAAGAATCGCTGGATGGTGGAATTCATCTTCTGCAAGCTGTGCAATATTATTTGAAAAATCCCACGCTAGCTGAAAATTTTTGAATTTATATACCTTTTCCAACTGAGGAATATCATCACGGATGATAATTTGCCAGTTATCCAGCTCCGTTAGCAAAAGTCTTTGTTCTTCTTGTGTCAAAGCGATCGACTCAGGGCTACAAGCCTCGCAGCGCAATTCATTAAGCATGTTGTTTTTCCTTTGGTTCAAATAGTGGGGGAAGTAATCCAGCCTTCATAGCCCTATGGACATGAGACATCAAGTCTTCTTGGCTGAGTTGATATAGCTGTTCAATGTTATTCAGAAAGAAGTATGCTGGCTGCATAATGTCAATACGATAAGGTGTACGTAGCACAGTATGAATATCAAATTTTTCTCTGATCGGCCTCTTGTCATCTAGCGCGTATATTGTTTCTCCGGGTGAAGATAGAATTCCTCCACCATAGATCTTAACGTCCTCACCTTCCTTCACCAAACCAAACTCAACAGTAAACCAGTAGAGCCTAGCAAGATAAACCCGCTCTTTGCTGTCCGCATCGCGACCCAACTGACCATAGGTTTGAGTAAAACGAGCAAACTCTGGGTTGGTCAACATAGCGCAATGACCAAATATTTCGTGAAAGAAGTCAGGCTCTTGTAGATAATCAAACTCTTCTCTTGAACGCAAAAATGTTGCTACAGGGAACTTTTTGTCTGCGAGTAGCGCAAAAAAACGATCAAAGTTAATCAGCGCTGGAACAGGCTCAACTTTCCATCCTGTTTCTTTCTGCAAAACATGGTTAATTTCAGTCAGTTGAGGTACTCTGTCGACAGGTAGGTCTAACAGTTCTAGCCCACGCAAATACTCCTTACAAGCGCGATTATTCACTAGCGATAGCTGGCGTGAAATTAAGTCATGCCAAATCTGATCTTCTTCTCGGCTCCAATCCACAAGCCCTTGATTATTAATAGGTTTAGAAACGTAATTACTCATGGCAACGCTCTTTAACAAGTCCTTTACATAAAGCCTATCGTCTGACTAAATCGGTGACAATCAGTGCTAACGGATCCTCCACTCATAAGAATGTAACATTTTCTTTACAAATCTACACTTTCTTCTTAATTATCAGTCATATGATCCTTTGCTGTTTGTTTGACATTAACCAGTTTTAGCACAAGACTTAGCCATGCTTAAAAGGAAACTACTTGAGACGAGGAAGTCATGTCAATTCAAGATATCGCCACGCCAGCCCCTATGTGGGAGCCCACTAATAAACGCATAGAATCATCCAATCTGTACCAGTTTATAAAGCATATCAATATGCAAGGTGAAGCTTTGGAGTCGTACTCTGAGTTGCATCAGTGGTCGATAGAAAATCCAAATCAGTTTTGGGCTAACCTATGGCAGTTCAGCGATATCATTGGCTTCAAAGGTGACTGTATTTATGGCGAAGGCGTATCTAAATGGCAAAAACTGTTACCAAGCCGTGACACCATATGGTTCCCCCAAGCTAGAATTAACTACGCTGAAAACCTACTTGCCTACGCATTTAAGGAACCCAGCGGCATCGCCATATTATTCACTAACGAACGTGGTGAGGAAGTTGAAATCACTTGGCAACAACTGTGTGACAAAGTGTCGCTTGTACAACAATGGCTAAAACAATGTGGAGTCAGCTCTGGTGATGTGGTCGCAGGTTACTTACCTCACATGCCCGAAACGGTTATCGCTATGCTTGCTGCAACCAGTCTTGGTGCTATTTGGACCTCAACTTCTCCAGACTTTGGTGTCGAAAGTGTCCAAGAACGTTTTGGTCAAGTGCAGCCAAAAGTGTTGTTTTGCTGTAATGGCTATAGCTTCAATGGTAAATTCTTTCATATGGCAGATAAAAATAGCCAGATTGCCGACAATATAACCAGTATCCAACATGTGTGCTGTATCAACTATCTAAAAGAAACCAATCCTAGCTATGTCGAAAATGATAAAGTCATTGACTGGGAATCTGTAGTTTCCAACTTCATTGCACAGCCTATTGAGTATCAGCGTATAGGGTTTAACGAACCGCTTTTCATTCTCTACTCTTCGGGAACAACAGGGAAACCAAAGTGTATTGTTCACTCAGTTGGAGGAACGACATTAAACCATCTAAAAGAACATCAACTGCATTGCGATGTACAGCCGCGCGAACGAGTATTTTATTACACCACCTGTGGCTGGATGATGTGGAATTGGCATGTTTCAGCGTTAGCTAGTGGCGCAACCTTGGTCATATTTGATGGCAGCCCGATGCACCCATCAGAAAGTGTTCTTTGGGATATAGCTGAAAAGTATAATGTTTCTCTTTTTGGAACGTCGGCCAAATATTTAGAGGCATTAGAAAAGGCTAAATATTCACCTATTAAACAGCATAAATTACCCCACCTTAAAACCTTATGCTCGACAGGCTCTGTGCTCTACCCGAGTCAATTTGATTACGTATACAAGCAGATAAAAACGGATCTACATTTAGCTTCTATTTCTGGTGGTACCGATATATGTGGCTGCTTTGTGATAGGGAATCCTATTTCACCCGTTTTTCGAGGAGAGTGTCAGGCTCCCGCTCTTGGTCTTAATGTGCAAGTATTTAACGACCAAGGCCAAACCATCATTGAACAGCGTGGTGAATTGGTTTGCTTAAACAGCTTTCCCAATCAACCAATAGGGTTTTGGAAAGATAATGGTGAGC
Source organism: Vibrio sp. (assembly GCF_038138445.1). Taxonomy (GTDB): domain Bacteria; phylum Pseudomonadota; class Gammaproteobacteria; order Enterobacterales; family Vibrionaceae; genus Vibrio. The sequence continues at coordinate 3,958 of NZ_JAYQDQ010000069.1, read as the reverse complement.
GTTATCATCACGCCTATTGGGACAAATATCCAAACGCCTGGCATCATGGTGATGATGTTGAGAAAACAACCAGCGGTGGCATGATATTTTATGGCAGGAGTGACGCTACGCTCAACCCTGGCGGCGTAAGAATAGGAACGGCAGAGATCTATCAACAAGTAAACCAACTTCCAAAAGTAAAAGACTCTATAGCTGTCGGCCGAGTGGTGGATGGTGATGAGAAAGTAGTATTATTCGTTCAGCTAAATGATAACGCCAATCTTGATGAAGAGCTTATTGCAAACATCAAGTTGCAACTTAAGACTAAATGCTCACCTAGACATGTTCCTGCTGAAGTATACGCTATCAGCGATATCCCAAAAACCAAGTCTGGAAAACTTGTTGAGCTGGCCGTAAAGCAAATACTGCACGGAAAAGAAGTTAAAAACAAAGGAGCAATTGCTAATCCTCAAGTACTTGAAGAGATTGCTCAATACTCCATCCAAACGGCCACATAAGTTATAGGAGCCCGAGTCCAGCAACTCGGGCTCTAATCTATTCAATCAGATTTATTTTCTTGCAATGGCCATTAATACCGTTAATTTACCACTCGGCGTATCGATACTAAACGGCGTGGTTACTTCAACTTCATCAAAACCAACACTACTCAGAACTTGCAAGACATGTGTCGGTGTCATTGCTCCTGCTTCACCCTGCTCAGAAAACCAATCCCAGTGGACGAAATATTTCCCTCTATCCAACAAGCTGAAGACAATATCAGCTACATCTGAATAATTTGGCAAGAAACTGCATACTGATGACGCGACAACTAAATCAAATTGATGACGAAATGCAGGGTGCATTGCGACCAAACCCCGAGTTAAACTGTCAACAACAGGTTCTACGTTATGAAGCTGCTTACCATCAAGTTGTTCAATCATTGCTTCAGAACTATCCAGTGCAACAATATCCTTAACAACTGGAGATAGCTTTTGACTTAATAAGCCAGTGCCACACCCAAAGTCCAGAACTTTTAAGTTCTGAATATCAACAACTTGTTGAAGAGATTCAAAGGCTTTATCTGCATACAATAATGCAGAAGGTTCACTATCCCAATCTACTGCGTAATCGTCCCAGCTATTAGCCATCATGATCTCCCTGTAACTTCATTCAATTTGGCGCTGAACAAGATTACCAAAATTACATTAAATTCATAGCTTTTAGCTTCATAAAACACGTAAGATTTGTGTATCCTTGTAACATATATATGCATACTCACCAGAGAAATAGCGAATCAAGATGAACCAATCTCAAATTGAAGCTTTTTGTACCATAGCTGACACGGGTTCAGTTTCAGGAGCCGCTAGGCAGCTAAATTGCAATCGTACCAAGCTAAGTATGTCTATAAAAGCATTAGAGAAAGAGCTCCAAATTGAGCTATTTAATCGAACTGGTAATCATCTCACTTTATCTGAAGCTGGCAAGGCAATTTATAAAGATTGTCAGAGCCTACTAGCTACTCTATCGCGGATTCGACAAACCTGTGCTCAAGTCTCAGGAGAATTTAACGCTGAAGTATGGATAGCAAGGGATGATTCACTCCCTGATGAAATGTGGCAAGAATTCTCACACAAACTCAATAATATGTTTCCTGCTACCTCCTTTAATATTGTGCTGGCTTCAAGTGGAGACCTTACAAATTTAGTCGCTACTCAACAGGTCGATTTTGCATTTGGTGTCGACTACGAGAGAGTTGATGACCCTTTGATTAGCTATCACCCATTAGGAAAGATTCGCCTGATGTCAGTATGTAAAGCTGATCACCAGCTCAGTAAGATGCGGCGTGTATCAGACGAGCAATTACGCCATGCAATGCAAGCGGTCATGGTCTATCTCAATGAGAAAGATAACCCCGAACTTCAGCCTTTTTCACTGCGTCATATAGGCTTTTCAAGCTTTGATAACATATTGAGCACCATCTTAACCGAAGATGCATGGGGCGTGCTGCCAGAGCCGCTTATCCGCCATTATCTTCGTCAGCAAAAACTGGCGGTTATCAAACATACCTACGGATTAACCCAAGAAGATTACTGCATGTTTACGGCTGCTGGTATGACTGAGCATCCGGGCATGTCATGGCTGGCTGATAGGCTTAACGAGTACTTATTTGATTTCTAATCATCACCTTCTCGTAATGAGGATAAGACTTCACCGCTACTGCTTTGTGAGTCATATTGATATAATTATAAGCCACTACGACACTCACAGCCAAAAATATTGACACTAAGAATTTAAATTATGTCTTTGAATTATATAATAAAAAAAGTAACACAACAAAAACTGGTTATTATTAATACAAATAACATTTGTAAAATCGGGCTTTAGTACGAAAAATAAGAGAGTAAAAATAACCGAGATCACTCTATGTGTGCAAAAACAAGCCTGAACGAAAAATGCATTCTGATTTTTTCAGCGCTTTTAGCGTCAGGGTTTGCCGTAGGTGGGCTAATTCTCGGGTTACTCGTTGGCTCTTTAGTGATCGTCTTTGATGGCGTTTATTCTTCCGTCAGTTTGGTGCTAACTTTATTGTCGCTCGCGGTTTCAAAGTATATTCAAAACCCATCCCGCCACCATTTTCCATTCGGGAAAGCGGTACTGGAGCCAGTTGTAATTGCGATTAAAGGTAGTGTTATTCTCATCATAGTTAGCTGTTCATTATATTCTGCTGTTATCGCTCTTTTTACTGGCGGTCGAGAAGTTGACGCTTCCATTGCAACCCTGTTTGGAATCGTTAACGTATTAGGGTGTGGGTACGCATGGTGGTATATAGCTCAAAAATCGAAACGCTTTTCTTCTGGCCTAATCACAGCAGAAGCTAAACAGTGGCAAATGGACACATTGCTCAGCGTAGCGGTGACATTTGGTTTCATCTTTGCCTGGGCAATGACACTATCACCCTTTGAGGAATATTCTGTTTATGCTGATCCTGTCATGATGATCCTAATGTCATTTTATTTCATCAAAGTACCCGCTGATATGCTAAAAGAAGCCATTCGAGAAATGCTCATGATGTCCCCCAGCACTGAGATTCTTGAGGTAGTTGATAAAGAGGTTTGCGCTTTAGACAAACAATCTGTGCAACATATAGAACTCGACGCAGTAACAAAAGTAGGACGAGAACTTAGGATAAGCGTGAACATCCATTCAAACGACAAACAGCTTGCGATCGCGGATATTAAAAAGACTCAACAGATTTTAAAGCACAAGTTGTCTAAGCTCTCGCTCGACTTGAGGCTTAACTTGAATATAGCTAGCTAATAATCGTTACTTTCTGCAAAATGACTCTGCTCAATATTCAACTTTGTCAAATTGAGAATCAAAATAGACAGGTCTTCAAATATTGAATGCAACATGCGCAGAGATCATTCATTGTTTGCTTTCATTAGTCGAGTCTCATATTTATACGTAATACTCTGATTATAATAGTAAAAAGCAAACTTCTTCCATTACAAACCTATAAGCAAATACTTTCTTATAAATTAATCTTCAAAATGGTTCGGATTTTGCTCTGCTAATATTATTCATAGGACAGTTGGGTAGTATCGACTGAAAGGCAAAGGGGAAATGTATGGCAAAATTCGAACCAGACAAATTCACGATACTAGTCGTTGAAGATAACAACTTGTCTCGAAAAGCGCTAATAGGCATGCTTTTCAAAAGTGGTTACGAAAATATATTAAGTGCACCGGATGGACAAACAGCGATAGAAAAGATTGAGCACAATCATATCGACCTTGTTGTAACCGATATAAACATGCCCCATATAAATGGTTTACAACTCATTAAGGCCATACGTACAGGGAGTACACACGCAGTAGCTGAAACTAGTATTATTGCGGTTACTTCTCTTTCGGATATAGAAACTATGTAAGCTGGCGGTAAACCCCATCTAATCATTTCCTTTTAAATTCGGTATTGT
>NZ_JAYQDQ010000068.1:0-21657 GCF_038138445.1 Vibrio sp. | reverse complement strand
TATTTTTAGTCGGTGCCAGCTTTCAGTTAAATGGGGCTCACCGCCAGCTTACGAAACTATCTCAGCTTGTATGAGACTAGAAGTCGATGCATTCTTACCAAAGCCGGTCACAGTCAAAGATGCGAGAGAACAAATAGAGCAAGCGGTTACCGGTCACACAGAACTGTACCAGCAACACCTCTACCATGAAATCGACACAGCCCTTGATGGAGAGAAACAAGAGGATTTAGAACAACCTCAAGAAAAGAACACCGACATTACGACCACACTTAATAGTCTTTATGAGTTGCGTGCTGGCATGACCCTTGTACGCGATATTTTTGCGCACAATGGCACTTGCCTCGTTAAAGCCGGAACTCAGCTTGATGGTCGGTTAGTAAAGCGGTTGTGTGAACTTCAATCAATTATTGACGAACAACCAATTCGAGTTGAGCTTGAAACTACGGATGCTTAATCATTTTATTCGAGGGTAAAGGCACCTAGTCTTTACCCTTATTTGATATCGACCTTTTACGTTGCTCACAAAGTGACATAATTTTTAGTTTCTCTTCAGAGCTATAGCTATTCCATTCCAAGATCTCAACTAGAGTGCGATAACAACCAAGGCATACATCTTGTTCATTGAGGCAACACATGCGAACACATGGTGATTGAGGTTCTTTATTCACATGCTTTTTCCTCTCTTACAACATTATAAAGTTAGTGAGAGAAAATCGAGATGTCGAATAAAAGTATGTAAGTGGTATAACTAGAAGCCACCCTACCCTGTTGCTTCACCTGTAGACTTGAACTTTTCTTCATATAGAGTCATAAAGTCCTGTCTTATTTCCTGTTCCAAATGGGTTGCCTTTTCTGTTGGGCAGAACAGCATAAAGTGAACAATCTGTTCACCCGTCGAGGCGCTGCTGATATGAATATGCGGCTCAGCGCCGGGTAAGTCGACACCCGCATGTTTTTCAATCATGGAATTATAGCGAGTAGCCACATCACTGAAATAATGACAGTGCTCATCTATCTTATTAACCATAATCGGCAACAAAGGATAAAGATTAACAAAGTCAGCGACCACAATAGAAAAGTTATGATAAACATAGCGTTTCATGAAGTTGAGATTTTTTACTGGGTAGGTGAAAAACATACTATTTGGCAGAGTTGCTGTCTTTCCTGTGTAATGATATTGCCCGTGGTACAGATCAATTTCTTGAATAACCGTTGCCATCATATTGTGTTCAATGACTTCACCACATAATTTGCCCACTTCAATCCAGTCACCGATTCTAAAAGAGCGAGAGCTAGCACGCTGAATAGAGCCGGTGAAACATAAGATTATTTCTTTTGATGCCACCACTATTGCAACAGCGATAGCGGTCACTGACAAGGCAAATTCATTGATCTCTGACTTCCATAATATGAACAACAGGATGACAATAACAGTAAAAGTACCGTTCTTTGTTCTCGACATCCAGCTGCGCTGTTTTTCAGTGATAAACGCCACATCACCACGAATTTTAGATAAAACGATTTTGCGGATAATCGTAATAAACCCAATAATAAGCAGCGTAAAGATAAACTTATGAGTCAGTAGAAAATCGATAACGAGATACAGATTATCCATTCCCAGCTCCCCGATCCGAACAAAAATATAAGGGTCAGACCCAACAGGCACTCACTCTATATCAAGGGGTAGAACATGCCAAGATTTATCAGTTCACACTATTCAATAATGGAACCGCATTGACTACTTAAAGCGTGCAGAGGTGATAAATTCACCAAACGTTTCACACCAAACTATGACGGTATTATATTGAGACAAATCTAATTCTTGAGGCAGGTTAAGAGCAAACCGCTCAAATGTCTTAACATCTCCTACTTGTGCCATGCTGTGCTTTTGTTCATTAAAATCCTTTTCTGTTTCAATGAATTTAGGTGATAAATAGAGTTTATAATCAGGACCGGGGGCTAGTTCTCCAACAAAAGCTATTTGTTGGTCACTAATTGATACAGATCCTTCCCCCCAATGTAGGAAATCACTGTCTTTGCGATCACGCTGAAAAGTAGCGGTATAAATGGCGTTGTTAGTCACCATTTCGACAGAGCTCATAGAGGGTGAATCAGGCTGGATAAGTATAGGTAAAGCATAAACCCCAAGCGCAAAACCCAAAACACCGCAAACTAAATGTGTAAACAGTAAACCAATTTTTTTCATTCCAAAACCTATGGTGAATTTATCTGTGTCAGTAAGAAAACCGAGTGAACAATTAGATAATAGATACCCTATACAAATTTGCTCTCCAGCAAGTGGGGTTTTCCTACCAAAATCACAATCCTAACAAAGCCAGATACTCATATCGATGCTTTCTTGCGGCTTGTAAGTACATTGATTTAATCGCTTATTTCCTACTTACACTAATGAAATATGCATCTAGTTAATATCAAACCATGGACAAGGATCACAAAATTGATTATGAAATCAAACACACTGGCGTTTTATGTTTGCAAATTGTTAACAGGCATCTAGCTTTATAACTGTATCAACTAACGTACTCGTGAACCAAGTATTCACGGACAACGTCAGAGGCTAACACAACGCAAACACAACTATATATAGCCCCACTCTGTTAAGTGGGGCTTATTTATTTGCGCAGTTTTTATTATTTTCGGCAAAACAAGATCCGCCAAGTTAAGCTAGATTTCTACTTATAGTGTTATAAAATAACAGCTGAAAATCATTAAGCATGGAAACCTTGTGGAACACGATTACACCCAACTTTATTTGGAAAACACTTCCAGCGATGAGCTAGAGGAACTCAGTCTAAGAATGATACATCGACTCATCGATGAACAATCAATGACAGAGCTTTTTACATTTGATAGTGAGGAAACAGATTCTGAAGATAAGTTCCAGCAAGCACAATTTGATGCTCTGCTGAGAATGAGTGCAATCGCATTGAGTCAGTTACCTGCTCTTTTCAGTGAATCTGAACATTCCGTGCAGAACGTTAGGCGTATGCAACGGCTGCTTTTGTGGCATTTTTACGCAGTATCTTTCAAATTGGAACAAGCCATTTCACTGGAAACACATTGTGCGCACGTTGAGGTTCTGCTCGATGAAGCCCCGAGTAACACAATAGAATGGGTTGCAAGTTTAACAGACTTGCTTCGGCAATACGCAACGATTGCCAGCAAATAAGAATTATCAGAGACTAAGCCAGGTTCTATGATGTTTACTTCACACCATAGAACCTCATTCATTTTTAGCGTCTATTAATCGCTTGCAAGTACAACTCGAGCATTTTTATTTTGCAGCGGACGATTGTTTTCACCCATGACTTTCTGCATTTGTTGCGCTTGTTCGGAGGTCAATGCCTGTGGCGATCGAGCCACGATCCAACGTACACCTTCTGAGCAAGGAGGGGTGGTTAGAGAGCCATTAAAACGATAATATTTGCTCATCTTAGGCAGCATATCCGCGACAGGAAATGACTCTTTTAAAGAAATAGTCTGATTAAGTTTAGGCATCGATTCCGTAAGCTTACTTATTTCTTCATTCTTGCCATTTCCAAGATCATACATCACTGATACAACAGCTAAATGTCCCGCTTTGTCGGCATTGACAAAATGTGCTTCTAGAGGATAAGTGTGACCTTTGATGTGGTTCTCAGAAGGGGTATGGAAATGAAACTGAACCAAGTTAAATTCAACACCATCAAGTATAAAGGAGTTGTCACCCGTTACACCTGCTTGCAACGTATGACCATTGTTGGTCAAGCCTGTGACCATGCCCTTGTATTGGATGTTTAGCGATTCTAGCTCAGCTTCCACCGTATCATTAATATCAATAGGGCTTTGGTTTTTTCCTAGTGCACATCCTTTAGCAAACTCTCCCCAGTGGTCAGGACCAGTCTTTCCCTCATATCCCCACTCTGCAGCTTGGGTAATACTGCACATTGACATCATCAGACTCATTGCCATTATTGTCTTCTTGATCATATTCTTCCTCTTCCTTTAATCAGACAACCATTAAAACCGAAGCATCATAAGTCGGAGATAAAATATACAGGCAGTAAAAGATCGTAAAACAAAGCAATTAAATATCAATATGGGGGATAAAGAGGAAAGAATAAAATGTATGCTTTTATCTGTTGCAAACTCGATAACAAAAGCAAAAGGCCAAGCACCAAGTCTCAGCCGCGTATTCAACTTTTGTATTAAATTAAAACTCGCTTAAAAGTTAATACAAAATCAATCATTATTCCCAATCCAAAATAACTTTGCCAGATTGACCCGAACGCATCGCATCAAAGCCTTTTTGGAAGTCATCAACCTTAAAGTGGTGCGTAATGATTGGTGTTAGATCTAGGCCAGATTGAATCAATGACGCCATCTTGTACCAGGTCTCGAACATCTCTCTACCATAGATGCCTTTGATGACCAGACCTTTAAAGATGACTTGGTTCCAGTCAATGCCCATATCTGATGGAGGTATTCCTAAAAGCGCAATGCGACCACCATGGTTCATGGTTTTTAACATACTGCTAAATGCAGCCTGAACCCCAGACATTTCAAGCCCAACATCAAAACCTTCCGTCATGCCTAGTTCGGTCATCACATCTTCTAGACTTTCATTGGCAACATTGACGGCGCGGGTCACACCCATTTTGCGTGCAAGCTCTAAGCGGTACTCGTTAACATCTGTGATAACCACATGGCGAGCGCCAACATGCTTAGCAACAGCGGCCGCCATAATACCAATTGGCCCAGCGCCTGTTATCAGCACATCCTCACCAACGAGATCAAACGATAAAGCAGTGTGGACCGCATTACCAAAGGGATCAAAAATCGAGGCAAGATCATCGGAAATGCCATCTGGGATCTTAAACGCATTAAATGCAGGAATAACCAAGTACTCAGCAAAGGCACCTTCGCGGTTGACGCCAACACCCACGGTATTGCGGCATAAATGTGTTCGACCACCGCGACAGTTACGGCAATGGCCACAGGTAATGTGCCCCTCTCCAGAGACACGATCACCAATTTCAAAGCCTCGAACCTCTTGGCCGATACCGACAACTTCACCAACATATTCGTGTCCTACAACCATAGGAACAGGAATCGTGTTTTGCGACCATTCATCCCAGTTGTAGATATGGACATCTGTACCACAAATAGCGGTTTTTTTAATCTTAATAAGGATATCATTGTGACCAAGCTCTGGCTTGTCCACTTCGGTCATCCATATACCTTGTTCAGGTTTCAGCTTCGACAGGGCTTTGATTTTCATTACTTAATAATCTCCATATCTCGACCAACTTCAATGAAAGCATCAATCGCACGGTCTAATTGCTCATGAGAATGCGCTGCTGACATTTGAGTTCGGATTCGGGCTTGGCCCTTGGGTACGACAGGGAAAGAGAAACCAACAACATAAATACCTTTTGCTAAAGCTCTTTCCGCAAACTCTGCAGCAACTTTTGCGTCACCAAGCATAATAGGGATGATAGCGTGATCGGCTCCAGCTAAAGTAAACCCAGCTTCAGTCATGCGAGTACGGAAGTGCTTGGCATTTTCCCAAAGACGATCGCGAAGGTCACCACTTTCTTGCAACAAGTCAAGAACGCGAATTGATGCATTAACAATCGCCGGTGCTACTGAGTTAGAAAAGAGATACGGACGTGAGCGCTGACGCAGCCAATCAATCACTTCTTTCTTACCTGACGTATAGCCACCTGAAGCACCACCCATAGCTTTACCAAGTGTACCGGTAATAATATCAATGCGTTCTACGACATTGTGGTATTCGTGTGTCCCTGCTCCAGTTTTGCCCATAAAACCGACAGCATGAGAGTCATCAACCATAGTCAGTGCGCCATACTTCTCAGCCAAATCACAAATTTCAGGCAAGTTCGCCACTACACCATCCATTGAGAATACACCATCTGTAACAACTAGGATGTTACGTGCTCCTGCTTCTTTCGCGGCTATCAACTGCTCTTCTAATTCTTGCATGTTGTTATTCGCATAACGAAAACGCATGGCTTTACACAAACGAACGCCGTCAATAATAGAAGCGTGGTTCAACGCATCAGAAATGATGGCGTCTTCTTTACCAAGAATCGTTTCAAACAAACCCGCATTCGCATCAAAACAAGAAGTGTAAAGAATCGTATCTTCTTTACCTAAAAATGTTGAAAGCTTCTGCTCTAACTCTTTATGGATATCTTGAGTACCACAAATAAACCGGACAGACGCCATACCAAACCCATGCTGGTCCATGCCAGCTTTACCTGCTTCGATTAACTCTGGATGATTGGCTAGACCTAGGTAGTTATTCGCGCAGAAATTTAATACTTCTTCACCAGTTGAGATCTTCACAGCAGCTTGTTGCTGAGAGGTGATAACGCGTTCTGATTTATAAAGACCTTCCGCCTTTACTTCTTCAATCTGTTGTTTTATTTGATCATAAAATGCAGAAGCCATGTTCAATTCCTTGTTAATTATAATATTAGCTATTGCGCTATAAGCCGTATCTAGCCAGAAAAAGTCTCGGCATTCGGACGACATTGAGCTCAGTGCGTAAGTGTAATCCAAGCTCACCGTTTTCATTATCCCGTCTTTTGGAAAAACATTAATGAACCCAAGGAACAAATAAGGCTTTTTTATGACCTAAATCACATGATAAGATGGATGGAGTGAAATGATAGGCTGAATCACAATACGCGTTGTTGTGTCATAAAACATTGAGGCTTAATTTGGTTAACTCGAAACTTATTGCACTACTTCCTGATCTGGCTTCATTCATTTTGATTGTTGATGAAGGCAGCTTTACTGCCGCAGCGAAGAAACTCAACGTGACACCATCTGCACTTAGCAAGCTAGTTACTCGACTTGAGCAGGCGCTGTCAGTCAAGCTATTTGAACGTACAACACGAACATTGATCATTACACCCACAGGTCAACAGATTTATGACCAAGCCATTGTAATGGTTAATGCAGCGCAGCAAGCGTGGGAGCTTTCTACGACTGATCACACAAAACCAACAGGATCCCTAACGATCGCAGCTCCCGAAGCCTTCCTTAACTCAGTCCTACAGCCTTTTGTTATCCCTTTTCTGCAACAGTATCCAAGCATACAACTTAAGTTACGTGTCGCTGACGGAGAAATTGACCTACTAAAAGATGGTATAGATGTCGCTTTTAAGCTCACTGATAAACCGGATGAAAACTTAGTTCTGAAAGAGATTGGAAAAACTAACCTTGTATTGTGCGCCAGCCCAGAGTATATAAAAGCTAAAGGGATACCGGTTCATCCAACAGAGCTAGTTAACCACGATTGCCTATACCTTGCTGAAACTGCAACCGATAACATATGGGATTTTTTTAGAGATGATGAATTCCACTCTGTTGCGGTTTCTGGACCTTACGCTGTTAACCACTCACAAATGCGCCTCAACGGTGTAAAGCAAGCACTCGGTATAGGCATATTCCATGACTTTGTGATAGCACAAGCCATTGAATCTCGTGAGGTCGTTCCCATCCTGTCAGACTGGACAATCAAAAGTAATTATCATGGCGTTGTCGCAATGCAGTATTCGCAGACAAAATATATGCCTGCTCGTCTGCGTGTTTTTATCGACTATATCACTACCGCTTTAAACGAAAAACTGAATCCAGTCATTCCAAGAGTTACCATGTAATACCAAGCAAGCGGGCTGGCCAAGTTACTTGCCCTTGCTCAATAAGATCATAAATGGTGAAAAAAACACCACATATAATAGCAAGCTTAATCAGTCTATATACAATCACCATGGCGAAATACTGTTACCTTTAAGAGAAATAGAATCGCTTGAACTTATCAGAACTGGCTCAATACACAAGCCTACAAACTTGTTGTTTGACGATTGGCTCTAGTCACTCTCCATGTCAACGCAGACTTTGGCACTTTAGTTAATAAGATTCCAGCTAATAAAGGCACTAAAAGTCCCAATGACCGCACAGACAAGACTTCATCATTAACATAAGCAGAGATAAACAGAGCCACTACAGGGAAAATCAAAAAACAAATAGATGCTTGAAATGGAGTAGATACCTGCCCTAGCTTAAAGTAGGCGACAATTCCGCCGACACTTGCAACAAAGCCTAGGTAAGCAACTGCTGACATCGATTCGCTACTGAAAGCGTGATAATCAATGCTCTCGCCCATGAAAGAGACTAAAAACAGTAAAATAGAAGCGACAAAACATGGCAACGCATTATAAGTGAGTACTTGAATATCTTTACAATGTTTTTGCACCAATACGTACATGACCGCATGAATTACCACAGCCATCCCAAGGCAAGCGGTGCCAATAACGTAATCTGTGCCGCCTAACTGCATCTCAGTCCCAAGAATTAGCGACAAACTCAACACTGCAACGACAAGACCGAATAGCTGATGCTTTGCTAAACGTAGTCCGAGAAACAAACCAGACATTAGCATGACCGCTACTGGCATGTTAGCAAAGATTATCGACGCCAAACCCGATGATATGTACTGCTCACCATAGATCATTAGAGTAAATGGAATGGCAAAATACATCATTGCGACAATCAACACCCATTGCCCCTTGCCTTTTGGAAATAGCAGCGGTTGTTTAAACAATTTTGCCAATACTGCTAATAACGGGGCAGCCAACAAGAAACGCATCGCGGTTGCAAAAATAGGAGGGATGGTCTCCAATGCAACTTCCATGGCAAACCAAGTGGTTCCCCAAATTAAACAGACAGAAATAAAAAGCAGACAAGACACGGATTTTGAATTCATGAAACCATTCACCTAACGACAAAACTACTCGGTAAAACACTACTTTGTAGCAAACTTAAGACGTGTAACAGTATACAAATTTAACTGGAGAATAATTTTACTTTGTTATTCATCAACTAATGAATTTTTAAAAATTGATTACTACAGAAGAGTATGTTTGGAGAATTTTTTTCTAACAAAACCCGAGGCAAAATAAAATTAATTATTCTATGGATTAAAGCCACTCTACTGATGGCTATCGCTTTTAATATATTGCCCCTAACGGCTACCTATGTTAGCTTCTTTGATATGAACTTACACACACATTTATCATTTCAAACTTGTTGGTGGCGCTCTCTCTAGAGCAGCCAAGACTTGTTTCGTCTGTATGCTGCTGGAATAACAGCATACAGGCGTCAAGCTCTATGAATTATCTCCAGTAGCAATCACTCAAGATAGGAGAATTAATTCATGACAAATCAGCATAAGTAAAATTCAAAACCAGATCATATTAACAGGTGACCGCGCAACAGGACCTCTGCATTTAGGTCACTATGTTGGTTCGCTAAGGCAAAGAGTTACACTACAAAATCATAACGAGCAAACAATACTTGTTGCAGATATGCAGGGCTTAACCGACAATGCCAACACCCCTTCTAAAGTCTCATCCAACATTCTTAATGTTGTCGCCGATTACTTAGCCGTAGGAATCAATCCAGCACATACCACTATCTGTTTACAATCACAGCTCCCTGCGCTTTCCGAAATCACAATGTACTACAGCAATTTAGTCACCATCGCGAGACTGGAACGCAACCCAACCGTAAAGGCCGAAATTAATAACAAAGGATTTAATCGATCAGTGCCCGCAGGATTCTTGACTTACCCAATATCTCAAGCAGCTGATATAACGGCATTTAATGCGTCATTGGTGCCTGTTGGGGATGACCAGTTACCCATGATCGAGCAAACAAATGAAATCGTCAGAAGAGTAAATTCACTGGCCGGAAAGAAGATGCTAAGTGAATGTCAGCCATTACTCAGTAAATCATCACGGTTACCAAGTACTGATGGCAGAACAAAAATGTCAAAGACAATGGGCAATACAATTAATCTTGGCTCTAGCCCTAATGAAATTAGTGCTGCTGTAAAATCTATGTATACCGATCCAATGCACATTAACATTGAAGATCCTGGGCAAGTTGAAGGCAATGTCGTCTTTACCTATCTTGATGCTTTTCACCCTGATAGCGCTTACATAGAAACGTTAAAAGAGAATTATCGTGTTGGTGGCTTAGGGGATGCAACAACCAAGCGTATTTTAGATGAATGCTTGCAAGAAATCTTGAAACCAATCCGACAAGAGCGCAATAGATTACTCTCTGAGCCAAGTTATCTTTTACAAGTACTAGAGCAAGGCAGTAAAGTGGCTAAGAGTAAAACCGAATGCACATTATATAGAATAAAAGATGTATTTGGATTGAATTTATTTAATCTCGAATAATATTCAATTTAGAAGTTAATGTTAAAATTAACATTATAGTGAGAGCTTAAAGACTAACACCCCAAATAAGCAGTTGGGGTGTTTACATATAATGTTGAAGGTTGGATCAAAGTCTTGCGGTGTAAAAAACAACCATTGCATTTTATTATTTATGATTATATTTTGTTGAAAAATATAAGTAGTTTATAAAATAAAAATGAATGTTGTGTTTTTTTTGTTAACAGTGATGTCTTTTACCGTTATTGCGAATCCTCTTCCTGATGACGAAAAGCTAATGGCTTCCTTAGTCGAACGAAACGTCATATGTAAAGACCAATCCTATGATCAGAAGCTTAAGTCTCTCCAGATTTATCTTTCGAAAAAAAATAGTAAAACCAACAAGATTGATAATAGCAGTAAACAAACTACCCATGAGCACATGAAGAATAGACAATGTATTTCAGCGCCGAAGGACTAGGTGCTGGAATGTCATTAAAGAATCTCTCACCGTCAGGAGAGTTGTTCACGCAACGTAATAACCACGACTAAAAGTGGAGTTGGCAATAAAAATATAATAAGGAAATAATATGGCTTGCATAAGGAAAACATTGCTAGCAACAGCAGTGATGGCATTATTTAGTGCCAGTGGTAACGCGAAAACACCTATTGATCTGGGTGTTATTAACGAAGAGAAAATAATCGAGATGCTGGAAAGAAAAGGGATTCTTGATGAAAACTCTTCAATCGAAGAGCAGAAGCTTACTCTTAATAACTACTTAAATAAAAAACTTGGTAATAATTTTCAGGGAGATGCTCAGTTCGGTAAAAAAGCACTTGCGCAAAGAGCGAAGATATTAAAATCAATAGAAACCAATAAAGGTCAACATAAAGCACATGTATTTGCTTTTGACCTATCAGATAAACGTACTGATAAAGTTTTAGCCGTACTGGTCGATTTTCCGGATCTTCCTTGGAATGAAAACAGACTCACTTCTGAACACACCGATATGCTCTATGATAGCTATCAACCAGAACACTATCAGAGCTTACTTTTCTCCGATACTGGTTATACGGGCCCAAATGGAGAAAACCTTATCTCCATGCGTCAATATTATGAAAGCGAGTCAGGCAAAAGTTATAGCGTAGCTGGACAGGCTGCGGGTTGGTATCGTGCATCAAAAGAAGCCGCATTTTATGGAGGTAACTCTCCTTCTACAGACAACGATCTCAATGCTCAAGAGCTAGTTCGTGAGGCTCTTAATCAACTCGCTCAAGATCCTAGTATCAACCTCGCAGATTACGACATTGAAGATCGTTATGACTATGACCAAGATGGTGACTACCGTGAACCAGATGGCGTTATAGACCATTTAATGGTTTTCCATTCATCTGTAGGTGAAGAAGCAGGGGGCGGCGTATTAAAAGACGATGCCATTTGGTCACACCGATACAATCTCGGAAAGTATCATGTCTTGCAAGGGACTAGCAGCACTGTACCAGGTCGCTTTGGTGGCAGTTATGCTGCATTCGATTATACAATCCAGCCCATTGATGCGGCAGCTGGCGTCTGTGCTCACGAGTACGGCCATGACCTAGGTCTACCTGATGAATATGATACTCAATATACAGGTAAAGGTGAGCCTGTATCTTATTGGTCGATCATGTCATCCGGCAGTTGGGCTGGTAAAATTGGTGGCACCCAACCTACCGCATTTAGCTCTTGGGCAAAGCAATACTTACAAGAATCAATCGGTGGGAAATGGCTCATAAATCAAACGATTTCCGTTGATGATCTGACAGATGAAGGAGAGGAAATCACACTTCATCAAACTATAGACAATGACAAACAAAACATGGTTCGTATTGATCTTCCGATTAAACGTACCACAGGGCAAAAACCTTACTCTGGTAGCTATGGTTTCCATTCTGGCAAAGGAGATGATCTCAAAAACTCAATGTCACGTGAAGTAACTCTACCAGAAGCAACCAATATAAAACTGGTATTTAAAGCCTGGTATCAGATTGAGAAAGACTATGATTTTGCGAGGGTTTTAATCAACGATCAGCAAATTGAAGGAAGTATCACCACATTAGACGATCCTAATACCACTGATCTCGTCCCTGCTATTTCAGGTGAATCTGACGGCTGGGTTGATGCAGAGTTCGACCTTTCAAATTGGTCTGGACAAACCATCACTTTAGGTTTTGATTACATTACCGATGGCGGTTTAGCAATGGAAGGGCTACATATCGACAACATTGAAATCATCGCCGATGGTGTAGCAACCTTAATCGATGATGGAGAAGCAGAATCTAGTTTTGCGCTCAATGGTTATCGATTAAACAACGGCTTCAACGAGGCGCCGCACTATTACCTACTGCAATGGCGTAGTCATAATGATGTTGATGAAGGGCTTAACAACATCAAACGCTTTGGTAGCTTAATGTCTTTTGAACCTGGTCTTATCGTCTGGTACGTTGATAACTCAATGGCAGATAACTGGGTTGGAAAACACCCAGGTGAAGGATGGTTGGGCGTTGTCGATGCAGACCAAAATGCAATGATTTGGGAAAATTCAGGCTCGGCGGCTCAAACTCGCTATCAATTACGTGATGCTAGCTTCTCACTTCAAGATCAAGCACCTATGACTCTTGAGAACAAAGAAGGAGACATACTGCGTGATGTTAGTCTGCTCGGTAATGCCTACTTTGCTGATAATGAAGACTACTCTAACCCACAAGCACCAGACGCCGGCAGATTGCTTGCCGAGCACGGTGTTACGATTGAAGTGATCGAACAAGCGGCTGATAATACCTACGGCGTGATTCGAGTATCAAAAACACCAGAGCCTAATCAGCTTCCTATTGCTGCATTTAGCTTAACGGTCGATGGAATGAAAGTTACAGCAAGTAACATGAGTTCAGATCCTGACGGCAGTATCGTCGATTACTTATGGGACTTTGGAAATGGTGAGACGAGTAAAGAAGCCTCTCCTACTTGGACCTATCTCAATGATGGTCGTTATACTGTTTCTTTAACCGTTACTGATGACCGTGGTGATCAGCACACAACAACAGAAACAATTTTTGCCGAAGATGACAATATTTTACCAGAGGCAACGGCTAAATATATACACCTAGGCCGCCTAGTTACTATGTGGTCGACAAGCACTGATGCCGATGGACGCATCGTTGATACTGAATGGGTTCTTCCAAACGGTGACATCAAACGAGGACGTATGTTCACCGCTCTATTCCCAAGCTATGGACATTATCAAGTTCGTTTAACTGTAATGGATGACAATGGAGATAAGGTTAGCAAACTAATAGACGTCAAGTTATAGTTCAATTCTTACCGATTAAGCGCAACTAAAGTTGCGCTTTTTTTATGCTCAAAACCCACGAATAGATACAATAAATTTTACCCAAGTCAACACCCACCAACACAATAAGAAACAAATCTCATAATAGAAACAAAATTCACACCAGATTCGCACAAATTTAACACCGCGATAACTAAAGAATCCTGTATAAAGTTTGATCTAAATCGAATCTTGATTGATTTTTTTCATGAATATTTTGACTGTTTAGTGCATGCCATGCGATCAAAGATGAGCAAACACTCTACAATCAGAATAATAAGTGAAGGATCATGGATAAAATTCTACTTTTAGCTGGTTGCATTTTGGCGGCTCCAGCACTCGCAGATGAAACGTCAACAAACCTTAACCTTGGATACATGGAATACGACCAAAAAGTCCAAGGTAGACAAACCAGCACTTACGTCAGATGTTGGTACCGACTCTCTCACAATCGAAATGACACGGATGCCGATTGGGAGTGGGCGAGAGATGAATATGGCCGATATTATGAAATACAAGGGTATTGGCGCTCTTCTGTATCGGTTAAGAATATGTTCTATACCAATACTGCTCAGCGTGATATTGAACAACGCTGTAAAGAGACATTGGGGGTAACTCATGATGCAGCAGACCTAATGTACTATGCATCAGACAGCCAGATTTCATACAATCACAGTATTTGGACCAATGATCCCGTTAATAACGATAAAATTAATAGAATCATTACTTTTGGAGACAGCTTGTCAGACACTGGCAACTTGTATAATGCATCGCAATGGGTATTTCCAAATAGGAGCTCATGGTATTTGGGGCATTTTTCAAATGGCTTTGTATGGACTGAATATCTTGCTAAACATAAACACCTGCCATTATATAACTGGGCAGTCGGAGGGGCTGCGGGAGTAAATCAATATGGTGTGCTGACTGGTGTATACAAGCAGGTCACATCATACCTTAAGTACGCGGATAAAGCGGAAAACTACAAACCGGAAAACAGCCTAGTAACATTAGAGTTTGGCCTCAATGATTTAATGAATTACGATCGCACCGTCGCTGATGTAAAAGCCGATCTCAGTAGTGCTCTGATTCGTTTAACCGAGTCAGGGATAACGAACATACTTTTGTTTACTTTGCCCGATGCGACAAAAGCGCCACAATTTAAATATTCAACCGTCGAAGAAATCAATAAAGTCAGCGCCAATATTATTGAATTCAATGCATTTATCAAAGAGCAAGCTGAGCTTTATAAAAGCAAAGGACTTACTATCGTTCTTTATGATGCTCACGATAAGTTTAACCAAATCACATCTGATCCTAGATCATATGGGTTTGAGAACGCGACCGACTCTTGTTTAAATATCAATAGAAACTCAGCATCGGACTATCTGAAAAGTCACTCACTGACTAATGAATGTGCTTACCACGGCTCAGACAAATATGTTTTCTGGGGAGTGACTCATCCAACAACAGCCACTCACAAATTTATTGCTGACGACATCATTCAAACCAAGTTAGACCAATTTAACTTTTAAATACTCCTCGTATAAAGAGATGAAGTTTCCACTTACTTCATCTCTTTTAATGCCTAGTTAAGCTCGATCTAGACTAGCATGGGATAAATATCGACCTATTATCTTATACGTTAAAGTAATCACTCATAACACTATCAACCCAAACAGGCTGGGTAACATCCTCTTTATCGACAAGGAATTGTTTAAACACTGGTTTAATATCGACAACTAGTGACCCATTTATTGCATCCAGCCCCTTTACTCTCAAAGTATTACCTGAAACGTTAACAATCGAACAATCCGTGACACCAATTTTGTTTATACGGTTTTTCCCTCTTTGAGATAAGATTCCTACAGGATCAATGTTAGAGTTGTTTCTTGGGTGTCGAGCACCCAAACAGATTTTCTCGTCGATAACTTTATGCATATAAAAAATGACAGTGACATGAGAAAATGCGTTAAGTCCTATAAGAGTGTCAGACGGTATTTCTTTCTCAAGCTCAATATCAGAAACAACACCACCCCAATTGTCATCTTGAGGAGAGTCGATACTATTCTTAACAGTTGCGATAGGTTTAATACTGATCATGTTTGGCTTTCTTATTATTATATCTATTTTATAATTATCCTATAGTTACCTCAAGATAAGTCACAAAGTCAAGGTCAATAGCCTTGCTTAATAAGGCAGTCTCAAATATACGCTAGAATATAACCCACCTTAACTGTTTAACTCTGTTGTAAAGCTTCTCTTACTGCTGCTTGAGCATGTATTGTTGTTGTATCAAACACTGGAATATCGGTATCAGAATTATCGATGAGTAAACCAATCTCGGTACATCCCAGAATGACTCCTTGAGCACCTTCAGCTGTTAGATCTTCAATAATTGTTTTAAAATCTTGCTTTGAGCGAGCACTTATCTTTCCTACACATAATTCTTCATAAATAACATCGTGGACAAGCCTACGTTGTACCCCATTAGGAACAATGACTTCTATACCAAACTTATTCTTAAGACGTTGTTTGTAAAAATCTTGTTCCATGGTAAATGCAGTACCCAGCAAACCCACTTTGGTAATGCCTTTATCAATTAGACTTTGACCCGTTGGATCGGCAATATGAAGCAATGGAATTGCAACACTTTCCCCAATCTCATAGAAAACCTTATGCATCGTATTTGTTGCAACAATAATAAAGTCGGCGCCAGCCTTTTCTAATGACTCAGCTGCCTGACTCAAGATTAAAGCAGCTTTACCCCACTCTTCGCTTTTTTGTAGGCTCTCAATCTCAGAAAAATCCACACTATAAACAATCATTTTAGCGGAGTGCAGGCCTCCTTTTTTATCATTAACTGCCTGGTTAATTAATTTGTAATAGCTTGCCGTTGACTCCCAGCTCATGCCACCAATAACACCTATGGTTTTCATCACGATTCCTTTCTCTAGGTATGAATTACATCATAATCAGATGTTTAGTAAAAATACAATCGATATTATGAAACAAAGATAGACTTTCGATAGTAAGAATTAACCTATGTTTAATATGAAGTTAGTTTTGAAGATAAATAGCCGTATTTATGAGATAAGTTGAGTCTTGGTAATAAGTTTTACTCAAATAAAAAAGCCCTGAGTTATACCCTCAGGGCCAAATACATTACTGTCAATGTTAGCTGGTTACTTCTTCAACCGGAAGTACTTGCTTAACATAGTCTCCTGGAGCAGCACCTATAACAGGAAACTGTTCACTGCCAACATTAAATGGCTTGCGCTGTTCTTCGGGACTAAAGTTCTGCAGCCATTGATGCCAGTGTGTCCACCAAGAACCTTCAGTATGGTTTGCATTCGCTAGCCACTCATCTGCATTATCATCTAGGCTTTCATTGGTCCAAAAACCATATTTGTTTTTATCAGGGTGATTTATGATACCAGCAATATGTCCAGATTCACCCAGAACAAAGGTCTTATTCCCACCGACATTAAGCGCACCGCGATAAGTACCTTGCCACAATGCAATATGATCTTCTTTTGTGGATACAAAGTAGCTCGGTATTTTAATCTTATTGAGATCTATCCACACTCCGCCTATTTTTACGCCTTTTTGCTTAACCAATTTGTTGTTAAGGTATAATTCACGCAGCATAAAATTGTGACAAGAAGCGCTAACATTTGTGCTGTCACTATTCCAGTAAAGTAAATCAAAATCGACCGGGCTTTGCCCTTTGAGATAGTTGTCTACGTAATAATTCCAGTAGAGGCTATTCTCCCTTAGCAGACTGAAAGTAACGCTTAATGATCGTCCATCCATATAGCCTTTCGCATTATTCTGCGTTTCAATGGCATTAATGATAGTGTCATTAATGTAAGCGCCAACTTCTCCAGGTTGAGAGAAATCAAGTAGCGTAGTGAAAAAGGTCGCGCTCTTAATGCGTTTTTTCATTCTCTTGGCTGCATAATAGGCAATTGTACTTGCGAGTACCGTCCCGCCAATACAATATCCAGCAGCGTTTATTTGCTCTTGCCCGGTAATATCTTCAATAGCCGAAACAGCTTTTGCAACGCCCTCAGTAACATAGTCACCAAATTCAACTTCACGTTGCTTTTCTCCTGGATTACGCCAAGACATCATAAATACCGAGTGTCCTTGTTCAAGTAGCCAGCGAACAAGCGAGTTCTTCTCGCGTAGATCAAGGATATAGTATTTATTGATAAAAGGAGGGACAAACAGCAAGGGGGTGGCATGAACATTTTCAGTCAATGGCCGATACTGGATAAGCTCGAATAATTCATTGCGATAAACAATGTCACCAGCAGTATTCGCGACATCATCACCTAACCTGAACGAATTGTTGTTAGTCATTCTGATCTTTAGGATATCAGCACTTGACTCTACGTCTTCTTTCAACTGCTCGAGCCCTGACAATAGGTTTTGACCATTTTGTTCTAACGTCAGTTTCAGTAATTCTGGATTCGTTGCAATAAAGTTACTCGGTGACACAGCATTGATAGCTTGGCGGGAGAAAAAGCTGATACGCTCTTTCGCTTTTTCATCAAGACCTTCAATACTATCAATTGTCCTCAAATAAGTTTGGCTAAAAAGCAAATAGGATTGCTTAATAAAGTTATAGAAAATATCACTCTTCCACTCTTCATCCGAGAATCTTTTATCGCCCTTTTCTGCCTCGACAATCGTTTCGCCGTTTTGCGCTAATGCAACGTTTTGCCAAATTTGTAGCTGTTGTTGCCACCATTCAGCTTGAATCTGCAATAATGCTGCAGGTTGATTTGCCGCGCTTTCAAAAAGTTTAGAGGTATCTTCGAAGTTAACTTCTTGCATTGCTTTGTTGAGAGGGGAGTTAACGGCTGCCCTGCTTAGTTCGAGATCTTCCCACCATTTTTGATTGGTTTCTTGAAGCTTCACAAGGTAGTCCGAAAAGAAGTGTTGATACATGTTGCTACTCCTATGATCGGAAAAAGTGCCGCGAGTTAAGCGGCACAATAGTCAGTGTTATGCGGGAGTCACTGTCTTGAGGTTTTCCGTTGTCAAATGGTCAACATCATCTTTGAATTCTTTCGCAATGGATTGCAGCTTGTTGCTATCATCCATCATTTGCTGAGACAACTTCGAAAGAACTGACAGTTGCTGGCTATTGAAGGCAGTGAGTGAAGTCACATCTTTAATTTCACTGGCCGCTTTCATTTGGGTTAGACCCATTTCACTGTATGTACGAATTGCGTTCAATTGAAGCTCAGTTAAAACTTCAACATTTTTAGTCACAAGCTTATTAAACTTTAGGTAAGGTTCTAAGCTTTTCTCTGTTTGGTCTGTGAAAGATTTGAAGAAATCGGTATACATAATAATGCTCCTAGGTTAATTCCATTATTTTTGGCTTACGTTCAACTAAGTTGAATTTAAGCAATTGACTTGATGACTACTGCCGTTCCCATACCACCACCAACGCACAAGGAAGCAACACCATAACTACCATTGCATCTGTTTAGTTCATGAGCTAGAGAAACGAGAATTCGGTTACCTGAGGCTCCAAGTGGGTGACCAAGTGCTATCGCACCACCATTTACGTTTGCTTTTTCCAAAATAGAGCCAACGGGTACATTGTGGACATCAGCTAGCTGATGAATCACTCCCAGAGCCTGTGCTGCAAAAGCTTCATTGAGTTCGTAGACATCAACATCATTTGCTGAAATGTCTGCTTTACTCAAAGCTTGCGTCACCGCTTCTACAGGCCCTAAGCCCATAATTTCAGGGTCTAAGCCCGATTGTGCATAACTAATGATTTCCGCTATTGGCTCAAGGCCATATTCTTCAACTGCAGTTTCGCTAGCAACAACAATCGCACTTGCACCATCATTAATACCAGATGCGTTGCCAGCCGTGACTGTGCCATCTTTTTCAAATGCAGGACGCAGTTTCGATAATCCCTCGATAGAGGCATCGGCCTTAGGGTACTCATCAATGCTAAAATTAATGATTTGCTTGCGTTGTTTCACTTCAACTGAAGCAATTTCGCTTTCAAAACGACCCGCTTCAATCGCGGCAACTGCTTTCATTTGACTTGAAAGAGCGTATTCATCTTGCTGCTGGCGGGTAATGCCTACCTTTCGAGCTACATTTTCTGCGGTTGTGCCCATGTGATATTGATTAAACACGTCGGTTAAACCATCATTGATCAGCAAATCCGTCAGACTCATGTGACCCATTTTATGACCATCACGAACTTGACTCGGAACAATGAATGGAATCTGAGACATAACCTCAACGCCTGCTGCAACAACTACAGAAGCCTCACCACTACGGATATGACTTACAGCATCCATTACGGTTTTCATGCCACTACCACATACCATGTTTAAGGTATAGGCTGGCACATTCACTGAGATACCAGCCTTAATGGCGGCCTGGCGACCAAGCCCCATACCTTGACCGGCTCCGACAACATTACCGACGATTACTTCATCAACAAGAGTGGGCTTCACATTTCCAGCTTCCAAAGCAGCTTGGATTGCAATAGCTCCTAAATCCCCTGCTGAAACATCTTTTAGAGTGCCTCCAAAGCTGCCAATAGGTGTACGCTTTGCAGAAACAATATACACTTTTTCCATAACAACCTCAGATTAATGCATGTATAAGCCGCCATTTACAGATAAGGTTTCACCTGTAATGTAAGCACCAGCGTCACTGATTAAAAACGATACTGACTGAGCAACCTCTTCTGGCGTTGCTAGGCGTTTCATCGGGATTTGAGCTTTAATCGATTCCAGTACTTCAGGCTTCATTTGCTCAACCATGGGTGTACCAGTATAGCCTGGCGCAACAACATTGACCGTAACACCACTGCGAGCACCCTCAGTGGCAAGAGCTTTTGAAAAACCAATCATTCCTGCTTTAGCCGCTGAGTAGTTG
Source organism: Vibrio sp. (assembly GCF_038138445.1). GTDB lineage: Bacteria > Pseudomonadota > Gammaproteobacteria > Enterobacterales > Vibrionaceae > Vibrio. Next base: position 1,106 of record NZ_JAYQDQ010000068.1, on the reverse strand, counting down.
GCTTGACCAAATTGCCCTTTCAAGCCATTAACTGAAGAGATATTAATGATACGACCATTGCCCTTTTCACACATAGCATCGAACAAGGGCTGAGTGACATTAAATACACTATTAAGATTGGTATCGATAACTTCTTTCCAAGCCGAAGCAGTCATCTTTTTAAACACAGAATCACGAGTTATACCAGCATTGTTAACCACTACATCCAATGTTCCCTCTTCTTGCATTAACTGTATTAGTCGCTCAGCGCACTGCTCTGTGTTAGTAACATCAAGCTCAAATAAACGGACCTGCTCTTGATTAAACTGTTTGTCATTAAACCATTCCAACGCACTCTGATAATTCCCTGTAGAGTATGTTGCAATAACACGGTAACCTTCTTTAACTAACTGCGAAGAAATTGCAGAACCTATTCCACCTTTTGATCCTGTGACCAAAGCAAGTTTTTTCATTTATGAGACTCCATTAGTAATAGCTCCATAGTCCACCTATCTGCTATTAACCGATGCTTCAAATAAAAGCCATATGACGTTATTAGTTATATATGAATCAGGAAAAACTGTTCCCGTTCTATTATTTTAAATTAAAGGGTTCATATTTCAGTTCAATTACTTTTTAACTTTAGTTGCATAATGTTGAAGGAGATCTCATATAAGATGAAATGTTACTCTAGTGTTAAATCACTTTATCCCACTGTTTTCAAAGGGATTTATTTAAGTGATGTAATTAATTTTAATTGCTAAATCTATGTTTTATTTGAAGTTTTAATTTTCATGCTCTATTTCATAGATCTTATCTTTGATCTCACTAGATTATATCTATCAACTCCATAGGTTAATTTAGAGGTTAAACTTAACTTCAATAATGAAATCGATTTCAAATTACAATTATGTATTTAACGCTTGGTTAATATCATGGCATACATTAATTAAATCATGATTAAATTTTAAATAAAATACTGAAAGGTGAGTAAAAGCAGGGTTTACCGTATTGTTAAAATTAAATAAGCGCTTGAATATTGGATTTATAGTAGAGGCATAGATAACGCTTCGCTCTGAGGGATCCCCTCATAAATCCGCCAGTGCATAGCCATCTTTTAAGAGCTG
>NZ_JAYQDQ010000067.1:0-21770 GCF_038138445.1 Vibrio sp. | reverse complement strand
ACAATACCGAATTTAAAAGGAAATGATTAGATGGGGTTTACCGCCAGCTTACGTAACAATCAAGTAGCTTCTCTTTGGATATGGCTGGATTATTATCCATTTCCGAATAGAGTTCAGTGACCGCGTGCATCAGATCAATCTCATGTTCGCTCAGCGCGCTGTTATGCTCTGAAATCGTAACCACACCACTCTTATCAAGCATATCTGATACCTGTTTTAAGCTGTTTTGCTGGGCAACCGAACTAGGAAAATGATGCAAGGAATGCTGATACATAGCGACATCAAAAGAGGTACCATCCGTTAGAGGGTTTTTGGCTTTTTCTCCCGATACCGAACCTGTGTTTATGTCTGTACCATTGTAATAAATCGTTTTAACGGGTTCGTTTTTCCCTGCATCGGGAAGCGCTACAGATCGACTGTTTTGATCCCAAGATGTCTCCGTTTGAACTTCTAGAACATAAGGTTCAACAGGCTTGCCCGTTAAGTCACCTAAGTGCTTAGCTACAAAGTGAGTCAGCTTACCGTCATTACCACCAATATCGACAATTCTAAGCGACGTCTTGCCACTACCAAGATTAGGGTTTGCTGCGATGATCATCTTGGCGATATCCATGCCTTTATTACTCAGGTGTTGATTTGGATCGCCACCTGAGGATACTCGTGACTCATTCGGAATCCTTAAATACCAGTCATGAATGCAGTCAATAAATTTTTTATTTGGTATATCGCCCTTATGATTAGAGCAAATTTTCTCTAGTCGCGTCATTAAATCGGCCTTATCGGCTTGGTGAATCGCCCCGAACTCGTTATCTGAGTGGTAAGTCATCGCATACATGAAGTCCTTATTCCGGCCTATATTAGTGACATGCTGTTTTAACAGGTCGCCGATAAAAGTAGGGCTTCTTGTCTCAATTTTGGTTGAAGAGGCGTCAACAGATGATTGAGCGTGAGCAGACGGGTGTGCAGTATTTAAATTTACAGTATTCATATCCAAACCATGTGGGGTAAACGGGATATACAGAAGAGCATCTATCAAAATTAATTTCTATTGCAAAACGGCTTAACTATATAAATTTCATAAGGATTCCTAAAAGAGCACAGCCACGAAAATACACGAAGTAGCCTGAGAAAAAGTAGCATGGCTTATCACGGTATTATTCTGCTCCAGATTAAGAAACTCATTTCTTTTCAACAAATTCCAAGTTATTAATATATTGATATAAAAGGTTTTTTGGTCATAAAGTGAGGAGTTAAACCAATAGAGAAGAAACCGCTTAAAGAATATTAATCATATGAATCATATGGTTAATAAAGTCAACGAACCTAGAATGGGATTAGAAAAAAGGGGGCCGAAGCCCCTGAGATATGTTGCATTGTTAGTTTGGATTATCGAGCGATTTTTCCAGTGGATAAGGCGCTAGTACTTTAGTTGGCTGGTTCTCAATCCAATCTTTGAGCCATTTTTTTCGTTTGGCTTTGTCGTACTTCTTCCATGTTTCAGCTGCCGATTTATCAACACCTTCCTCTGATGACTCCTTTTCAACTAGCCAAGGCATATCCTCAAAGTAGTTACCAGCCAAGACTGCATCGCTACGTAAGGAAGGAATAGATATCACCAAATCTCGGTTTGTATCATAGTCTTCACAACCTGCTAATCCTACCTGTTTAAGGTGCGCTACCGACAGCTCCAGATTGTATTTTCCACCAATCACTTTACCAAAAGGTCTGAGGCCTTTGAGGTTAACCCCCGTTGGGGAGACATAGCCAAGCTCAAAGCGCATACAGTACACCGCATACTCCTTAGCGCGAGATAGGTCATTGTCTGTCTTGAGGTTTTTCACCGCTTGGTCCAAAAATCCTCGCATTAGGCTCATATCGCTGAGTGTATCGGCGCGCTCTGCCTCATTAAAGGCCCAATGACCAGCATCCCGTTTAAACTCACCAACATGATGCATTTGGGTATAATAAATTGGCCCTTTAACCATATCGCCTTCATTACCATCTAACCCTAACTGCATACACATATTGACCGATTGCCAATCCAGTTTTGGAATGTCTTTGGCTACTTTTTCACCCAATAGCAGCATATAAATGGCGGCGGGGTCCTGTTTACCACGATTTCCCCAACTAAACCCGTCACGATGGATATTATCAGCCGCATCATACCATTTACGTGGATTAAAAAAGTTCAATCCCGAGGCTTTGGTCTCAATCGCCACTACCTGCTGATCAATCCCACTTAGCACAGGGATGGTGTTTTTATTGCCTTCTTCGCTGCGCAGGGTAAAGCTCTCGATTAAGACGTCTTTTTCACGCAATTGTAAATAGTGCTCACCCACACTGGTGTTGAGCAGCACTGATTTGGTCTCGGTTAACGCGCCGACATGAAGTTCATCTTCATCACGGCTCTCTTGACCTTCGACAAACTCAATCGGGAGATGAAACCCACTCTTGCCATCTTTTTGCCTGATTGCTAGAGAGTAACGCATATTTCTAAAACCACCGGACTCAACATAACGGGTAAAAGAATCGGTTTGACCATAGTTATAATTGGCGTTGTAGCCACGAGCATCAGCAGAAGCTGCCATACCAATTAGCGTATCGGTTAAGAGCAATCTCGCTTTTGAGGTAATGGGTTTTAACCCGTCGATCATCACTTCACCAAAGCGATACGAAGGAATATGTTCGATGGCAATCAGTGTGCCATCATCATCCAACCCCTGCTTGGCATAATAGGCTTTGATGTCACCATTTAGGTCATGCTTAAACTCACTGACCTTCATCGGTAGCATCCAATCGCTAAACGCTGGGCCTTGGATATTGTACCCATCCACTCTGTCACAACCAATTGTCACCATGCGCGGCGAGTCATACTGTTTTTTCAGTATTATCTGCACTTTGACTTTATCATATGGGCCAACATATTCGTTGTCAGCTTGACGAATCCAATCTTGGTAAGCCAACCACTTGGGTTTATCTTGTGGGGTTTTACGCGCCGATTGAATCAAGACCCGGCAGAAACCAATCGCTTCTTGTTTAAGCTCATACACCTGCGGGTTAAACGACTTAGCAAAGTTATCAAACATCGACTCTTGCGGATGATCGTAAAGCAAGGTTTGTACAGGAAACACGCGGTTAAAGGCGCCTGTTGCTTCGGGCACGGTTTGCTTGGGGATATAACTGTAAGGATAATAACCTGCTGCCGACTCTCTTCGCCTTGGCAGTGGCGCATACATGCTGCCTTCGGGCATATTCTTTTCTATGTCCGCGTAGTATTCATCATCACAGCGGTTTTTCCAGTCCGCGGCTAAGGTCGTGCCTTTAATGGTGTTTACAGACCAGTGATCACTGAGTATGTATTGCTCAATGTACTGCTTGACTTTGTATCGCTCGACCAAGTGTTTAAAATTGCCATCTGAGCGATGTTTGGCCCGCATACCTAAATCTGCTAGTAATAAGATCAAACCGTTCATGGCGAGCGCTCTAAGCTGGTAACGCTTGAGCAACTCTTTTTGCGCCTCTTCGCTGTCTAAAAAGTCGACGAGGTCTTTATAGCTGTGGAAAGTTTGCTCTAGTTTTGTATTGGTATCACGAAGCTCCGCCAACAGCTCAATATGAATCTTAGATAAGCGCTCTAACTCACGCACCAGATCATGCTTTTGGTTGAGTTCGGTTAAAAAAGAGTCCAGAAAGGCATTATCAATACATTTAACCGCCGAAATAAGCGCTTTACTGCTCTCCTTGGCAAGCAATACCCCGCGTGCGACTGGAGCAATCACCGGAATATACGACGCCACATCGACAATGCCTTCGAAAATGGCCATTCGCAGCTCCACTTCGGCTTTGTCTTCATTGGTCATGGTTGTTTCAAGGGCTAAACGCGAGCGCTCCATGGCCTGCGAGCCATAACGACTGGGGTGAAACAATACATCCAGCGACGGCAAATACATTCGTATTTCCACTCGGCGGTTTTGACGCAGATTGGGGTTATTACGATCGACACTTTCGCCCTTTTTCGGTATGTAGAGGGGTTTACTTTCACCAAATACCGCCAAAGAAATCTTGTCTTTAAATACCTCTGAACATTCGAGTAGCAATTGCTTGGCGTAGTTAGCCCGCTCCGCTGCGACCTTCATATTGATTTCTTCGGTATCCACCTGACAGGCATGGCCTTCAATTTCGACTCGTAAGTTGGTTTCGCTTTTTAGCACCTCAGCCAGCGCAGTGGCTAACTGGCGAAAGACCGGTTCGTTCTGCTCAAGCTCACTCTCACGTGAATTAAAGCTAAACTCAATTTTAATCCCTGCACCGCGCTCGTTATTGACCATGGTCGCGGTGATCTCATCGCCCGCGTCGGCTCTGGCTTTTTCTAGCGCCTGTTCAATACCTTGTTGCTGACTTTCTCGGCTGGTGTTCCAAACCGGAATTTTGTCCAGATAGTCATAAGCAACGTCACCTATGCCCTGTTTGGCTTTTTGCGCTTTTTTGGCCATTTCCAAAACGGCTTTACCTTTGGTATACAGATCGATGCCGCTACTGATGGTGCCTACCCCAGTTAACCCCAGCGTTGCTCCGCCGCTAAACCAAGCTTGCGCCACGCGCCCTGCCACAACCCTATGATGACCAAGCCTGGCTTCCATGGCCGTCGATACGGCGGTGGCGAGCGCGGTTTGGCGATCAAACACCTTAGCGGTAAACAGAGCTTTCCAGCCAAGATTCGCCAGCGTTGGGTTATGCAAATTCTTCAATTGCTGATATGCGTCTGCCGTGCTGTATAGTCCATAATACAGCTCACCTGCCGCTTTCATTGCCTCCGGCATATCCGATTTCACCGCATCCCAATACAGTTTGGAAATATTGTTAAATACCGCTTGTCTGCCGTCTGTGTTTAGGGTTTGTTGCAAACTGCCACTCATTAGACCTGCACCAAGCTGCGCTGAGGCGTCGCGAATGTTTTTCAGTAGTACTAAGCTTCTGGCCGCTGGGGTGGTGGCCGCGTTACCTTCAGGGTTGCCGGTCAGGTAGTGCTTCATCTCGCTAAAGTACTGCGGGTATTGGTACATCAGTGACTCTTCGAGCGAAATCATATCACCGCTGACAACAGCAAACTGGCCCAATGGCGTTTGTGGCGAAAAAGTGATTTTTTCACGCAGTTCATACTGGTAACCCGTGTTTAATCCAAACCGTTTTTCTTCTATTTGAGCACCTTTTATAAAATCAGGTATTTCTTCCATCAGGTTAGGATTGAATTCGACCCGAATACTGTATAGACCTTGTTCAAACTCAGCCGGATCAAGATGAAATAACGCACATGGGTATTGCTTGGCATCCTCTTGTTCTATATTTTTCGGTAACACGGCTTGAACGTCTAGTTCACCTAGTTTTTTATACTTGCCAACCTCAATCCCATCTTCTTCAGTAACGACAAATTTATGCAAGCTAACCATAGCACCTGCATACCCTTTGTCTGAAAACACCACAGCGCAGCTGGCCACCACAGGTAAAACAAAGCCTTGAATCGGCTTTTTAGCCTCGCTGACCTTTTGATGCCAGTTATTATAGGTTTGCTGATCTGGCGTTAACTGGCCGCTGGCGTCGGCTTTATAAGGGGGCGCTAGTTGAGCAGGGCTAATGTCCGTTAGAGTCAGTTCAGCTTGGCTATTTTCCAGCTTGCCACTAAGCTGAGCAATTTTATCACTGAGTTCTTTTTCGCTTAAATCGGCCAATGACGCCATCAGTGGCAAGGGCGGAAAGCGAAAGGTGTATTTTTGGATGTGACTTTTATCACCTTGAGAAAGGGCAATGCTCGATCCAAGGGTATGAACTGGGGATTCTGGCTTTAGCGCCTCAAACACGCCGCCTTCAGTGGGCTGACCACTGTTGAGTTTGCTCAGAGTATAATCCTGCCCAGCAGCCCAAAGCTGGGGGTTATCGCTGTCGGTAATATTGATCAATGGCACCCGAGCCAAAGGGCGCACATTGGTAATCTCTTGGTTATCGATTAAGCTCGTTTCTGTATGCCATGTTGGGTAAGTGATTTCTTCGTCTTCCCCGTTTTGGCTTCTAGTCGCGGGGAAATACACACCAAATAGATAGTACTCGGCTGGTATTGGAATGGCTTTATTTTCTCGAGAAGTACTCATAATGCCTCCCCCTTAACAAAGTCGCCATTATTGGCAAAGGCATTATAAAGTGATGAGCCCTGTGCTAGATGGCCCGTACCGATCTGTTTCCACACCTTATATTGCTCTAGTTGTTGCTGGTTATTTAACTCAAAAAGAAAAACTCGCGCTGCTCCACCACTGCGGGCGTAATTACCATTTTTGCTAATTAGTGCCAGCATTTCGAATTTGCCAACCACGCTCCCATCTTTTATCTCTGATTGAAACGTTTTATTCTCCACATCAATTAAATAACGTAGGTTAGCTGTTTCGGCCCATACATAACGCCCAGTAGGGCTAATCCCACGCTTTCGAAAACGAGCGTCTTCTACGCTGCTGGTTTCATCTGGAACCACACCATACAACCTTTTACCGGTGGCTTCATCGTATACACCAACACCTAAGTCAGAGGCGATAATGCGTTTACCATTATAGATTGTTGAATATTCATTAAACTTGGTCTCCACTTGCTGCTTTTCACCGCTGCTTAGGGTGTATTTCCAGTCTTTAAATTTATCCACATAGTAGAGGTAGCTGCTGTCTTCGGCCCATAAAAACTCGGGGTAACCGCGCGAGCGACCAAGCTCGATATACTCACCGGTTTTAAGATCTTTAATTACCTTAAACATGCCTTCTTCGGCGGAATAGGCCAGCGCCAAATAACGATTATTGGGCGACATACGCACCAATCGAACTTTACCGTTAAATTCATCGGCCACCAAACGAAGGTCGGTGCCATCGGTTTTAATGCTCCACACTTTATCTCGTTGCTCATACAAGTCATCAGAAGAGTATGTTCCATTATCCCAGTAAAACACCACACGCGGTAAATCGTACGAGTCTTTATTATTGAGATCTTCTCGCGGCCATTCTTTGGCTTTAAACACAAAATGGCGCGGCTTACCTGTGTCTTTATCGTAAATCAGATAGTTATGCTCTGTGATGTACACGCGGCCATCTTCCCATTGCTGGGCATTTTTTGCCGCAATCTTCTCTTCAACCGTAAGCGGTTTTTGCTCCTTGACCACTTCGGCCTGCTTGCTAGGCTCTGTATCTTGACCATTGCACCCTGCCAGCAAAGCCAACGCAAGCAAGGTTAAGATTGAATGCTTTTTCATAGTCTTCTCTTTATTGTTTTTCACGCACGCAGCTCGCTGCCCACGCATTGTTAATGACGCGAAAATACGGATTAACTCCAAGTTAAAGGCGCAAATGCAAAGGCATATTGCTTGGTGTGACTTTTATCATCGTGAGAAAGGGCAATTTCAGATCCAAGGGTATGAATCGGGGATTCGGGTTTTAGTGCTTCAAATACCCCAGTGTCGGTTGGCTGACCACTATTGAGTTTGCTCAGAGTAAAATCCTGCCCAGCAGCCCAAAGCTGAGGCTTATCGCTGTCGGTAATATTGATCAATGGCACCCGAGCCAAGGGGCGCACATTGGTAATCTCTTGATTATCGATTAAGCTCGTTTCTGCATGCCATGTGGGGTAAGTTTGTTTACCTTGATCATTTTCTGTTGCTGGGAAGTACACGCCAAATAAGTAATACTCGGCTGACATCGGAATCGCTTTGTCCTGTTGGGAAGTACTCATAATGCCTCCCCCTTAACAAAGTCGCCATTATTGGCAAACGCATTGTAAAGTGATGAGCCTTGAGCTAAGTGACCTGTACCTATCTGATTCCAAATTACATAATCTTGGATGTGTTTTTTATCACTCAACTTTGTCAAGAGTACTTGAGCAGCTCCGGCTGTGCGGGAGTACTTTGCATCTTTACTTAAAATATGTAACCCCTCTAAATCTCCCGATTGGTTTTCTTTTACCTTCTCAGATTCAACCGTACGATTGAAAACATCTATAACATGGCGGTTATTACTGTTTTCTACCCAAACGTAATGTCCTGTTGGGCTAATACCTTTTTTACGAAACTCTTTTTCATCTAAGTCGCCACCTTTTTCTTCTGGGAATACTGAGTATAACCATTTACCTGTTTTCTCATCATACACCCCGACAGCGTAGTCAAGTACAGCCACACGCTTGCCATTATAGATGGTTGAATATTCATTAAAATTGGTCTCAACTTGCTGCTTTTCTCCGCTGCTTAGGGTGTATTTCCAGTCTTTAAATTTATCCACATAGTAGAGGTAGCTGCTGTCTTCGGCCCATAAAAACTCGGGGTAACCGCGCGAGCGACCAAGCTCGATATACTCACCGGTTTTAAGATCTTTAATTACCTTAAACATGCCTTCTTCGGCGGAATAGGCCAGCGCCAAATAACGATTATTGGGCGACATACGCACCAATCGAACTTTACCGTTAAATTCATCGGCCACCAAACGAAGGTCGGTGCCATCGGTTTTAATGCTCCACACTTTATCTCGTTGCTCATACAAGTCATCAGAAGAGTATGTTCCATTATCCCAGTAAAACACCACACGCGGTAAATCGTACGAGTCTTTATTATTGAGATCTTCTCGCGGCCATTCTTTGGCTTTAAACACAAAATGGCGCGGCTTACCTGTGTCTTTATCGTAAATCAGATAGTTATGCTCTGTGATGTACACGCGGCCATCTTCCCATTGCTGGGCATTTTTTGCCGCAATCTTCTCTTCAACCGTAAGCGGTTTTTGCTCCTTGACCACTTCGGCCTGCTTGCTAGGCTCTGTATCTTGACCATTGCACCCTGCCAGCAAAGCCAACGCAAGCAAGGTTAAGATTGAATGCTTTTTCATAGTCTTCTCTTTATTGTTTTTCACGCACGCAGCTCGCTGCCCACGTATATTCATTGACAAGTCCGCACTTACTGGGGTTTGTAGGCCAACAAGTCACTCAATTTTTTATCGCTAAAAATAACGGTTTGATTGTCACGTTGATGACGGCTGTGGCCGAGATAACCTCTCACCAAGTCAACATTTTTCACCTCAGCAGGCCAGCCGGAAAACTGAATATATCGAACCGCTTGTTCATTACGCGCGCAGTCTCTTAGATAGGTACGCTGACACCAATCCCCTTCCGTCTCTCGCAGCTCAAAATAATCGTCCGACTCATCCAACGTAGGATGACTAGGATAGGCAAAGGTTAATGCGCTCACTGGTCCATTGATATACACGCCAGCGATATTTTTTTCTAGCTGGCTGGCGATCACAGCATACTCAAGTGCTTGATCTTGTGAAATATCGGGTAACGCTAACGCGCGCGTGACGCCTTGCGCAGTTTTAAAGCTCTGGGCATTAGAATAGTGATCCCAATCGGTTATTTCTGTTGCTTGACTTGGGTCTGATTCCAATGCGGAGAGTTGCTGATTACTGAGCTGGCTGGCGCTGTAATAAACAAAAACACTTTGCACCTCACCCAAGATTTTATAGGGCAGCCAAATATGTGGCATAGGCCTACCCGTTGCCTCGCGAAGTTTTGAATTCGCGCCTTTAAAGGGACTGAGTTTTGTTGCAACTGTCACCACCACTTGAGGGTCATAGTCTGTCATAACAACGTCAACTTCTTCTTCAATGAGGTTAAATACCCGAGCTTCCCCAACATCATTTAACATCCCCTCACATACCACTTTTCCATTTTGAACAATCTGATAAGGCTCATAGGAATATGGGCTGCCTGTTTCTGGAGCGGTGATGCAAATATCGGCGTGACGTTTTGGTGTAGTGCTTTGTGGTTCTGCTGCGCGATAGTATTCAATATTAATATCGGCAAAGTAGCCTTTGTCAGTGATTTCCAACTCACGCCACACTTTTTGCTGCCACAACACATAAATGTAACCAGACATATGTCTTGCCGCAGCCTGCTCAGACTTTTCTGCATTGTTAAAATACATTGGCACTACAGGGACTAAAACGTTGTCCCACTCTGGCATCTCTTGCTTTTCGTCCACTGGCATTACGTTTTCTGCCAACAGGAGATTCATCGGCTGAGTTTGGTTTGACAGTGGAATGGACAAATACAGGTTTTTCGCTTCATCTTCCAAGCCTTTAAACGTGACAAGACCACGGTGTTTAGCTTTAACATCTGGCTTTGGATAGCTGACTTTTTCTTTCTGAGCCTCTGTTTTCGTCAGCAGCAAACTAGCCGAATTTCTCGGCCATTGGCCAGCAAACTCGACGACGATTTTTTTGTCTGGTGCCGGCTCAACTGGGGTATAAACCAGATTTCGTGCCAAGGGTACGTCGTCAGTGACCATGGCATAATTGGCTTTTACCACTTTCTTTTCTGGCTGAGCGGAAAGTTTATCCATGCGCGCCTTTAACGCAGGGTATGCCTGAAGCTGGGTTTCTGAAAGTGGACTACGACGAGCAAAAGATGACACAGCAACCCAATCAGCGCGAACAAGACGCTGTTTAATGGCGGCATGTAAACGGTGGATGTCTTTCTTCGCCGACTGAGGAAGACTCTCAGACAGAGGCTTGGGAAGCTGTCCGACCACGTCTTGAAGATTGCGCGTACGCGAAAGTTGCCCGATGCATTCATCTGGCGACAGGATATAGTCTAACACGTCCCTAGAAAGTGTATTTCCCGGAACAAATTTGCAAATTAATTGCATTTTAGTTCTCCACAACCATTAATGTTTTTTGATTGCGGTAACAAGTTACCCCAAAGGGGTTAATTACGATTTGGCGATAGCCATTGTACGTATAATTGAGATATTTGCAACCTAATCAAGCTAACATAATTACCACTAAGATCTGAAAAATATATCGTACAGCAAGATAAAAAAAGACGCGATGAAATATCGCGTCAAAGTATCAACTACATTTTCAGATACTAAAAACAGATAGTCATAACCACCTGTGCAGGATAGCACCCTCGGGTGCAGCGCTACTATACAAACTGGTGCCAACAATGCAACGTGGCGAAATTTATGCTTCAAACTTCACTTTGACAGGTATATTTCACTGTCTTACTAGGTAATTGATCTTGTTGGCAAGTAAACAGCACGTTTTAATATTAATTTCGCTCATTAATCAATGTAGACACAACGAAAATATCAATAAAATTTGGTGGCTTAGTTCAAATATTTGTATGTAAACGTAGACAAAGTTGACATTTAACGTAGGCGCCCTAACCTGGTGCTTAACAGTGAGGCTGCAATATTCACTTCATTATCACTTTTAAACTGACACGACAATATATACTTTATATATACATTCATTGGACTTTTACCACAAAAAAACAACTTTCGTATATAGTTATATTTACTATAAGAAAATGCCTTTCCACTAAAGAATTATTCATTTTGAAAAACAACAGCACTCAGTAATTAGATATTTGCTCGGCAAACCAACCAAAACTCTCTTATCTAGACCATCTTGTTTATATGCTACGCCTAAATTTTCGCTAGATTTCCCTATTTAAAGCTCTATGATTGACGAAAAATTAAAAAAGCATTCTCATGTATTCAACGTCTATTCAGCATAAAAGCTATAAAGATTCTTTGTCTTTTTGGCACTTGGCGCTTATTCCTTTGGCATTATGTGCCATCATCGAAGTCATACCATTTGGTGAAAACGATACCGATCATTTCGAATCTAAAGAAGTGGTACTAGAAACCATTCACCCCCCCAAGCAAGCTTTACCTCCTTTACCTGCGACGGTAAAACCTGACATTTTTAGCGGCTCTGTTGAGTATTCTTTCTATGGTTCAGCACTAGCGTCTGGCGCCTCACCAGATACCATAGGTTATTTAACTTCTTTGGCATCCGGTAAGTTCGATTTTATTCAGTCAGTTTCTCGCTCAGGTAAGTTTGCGTTTAAGATCGATGATCAAAATCAGTTAGAGGCTTTTTTGTATCGAGACAATAAGAATATGTTTTATGTCTACAGCGATGATAAAGGCGCTCTGTTTAGCTCTGATGGCGAACACTTTTATAAAGACAAACTGCTGCTTTCCCCCGTGTCGCGTCGGTTTAGAGTAAGCTCACAGTTTAACCCTACTCGTCGACATCCTATTACCCATAAAGTCACCTCTCATATGGGCACGGATTACGCCGTCCCTATCGGCACGCCAGTAGTCAGTATTTCTTCTGGACGTGTGGTGGTTTCTCGCTACCATCCATTAGCAGGTAACTACGTTGTCATCCTCCACCCAGATGGTTTAAGAACTCGCTACCTTCATTTATCCAAACGTTTTGTTCAGCGAGGAGACGATGTGATTCAAGGACAAAAAATAGGGACTAGCGGTAATACAGGACGCACTACTGGTGCACATCTGCATTTTGAGCTTTGGAAAGATGGTCGGCCGATCGATTTTGAGAAAAAGCGGACCTTCGCAGAAAAAGTAGCCGTAGAACAGATATCCGCCCAAACTGCCGACGCCAAATTGGCATTAAAGCGACTAGCACTCCAGATCGCTGAATAACCTCTGCCAAGCCCCATAAATTCATATAAAGAAGCAAGAATGAACTTTTTGCTCATTCTTGCCTCTTTATATAATTGAGTACGCAAAATACATATTCACAAATCAACTCAAAAATGGCGTTTAAATTTATTAAATATATATATTTAAGCATATAATTTGCATTTGTATCAAATTACTTGGAGCAGTCCCAAGTATTCTGTCATTAAATTTTACTCTCCACTCAAGATTATGTAGCGTCAATCCGAGCACTTAATTAGCTTTGAAAAATAAGCATATTGGAGGTTAAAGGAATGAACAGAAAAACAGCTTTAGCATTAAGTATTCTATCTGCACTTTCATTAGGCAGTGGTCAAGCCGTCGCTGGTAATGGGCAACAGCTGGTTGATCAAGATGGCAATGTGTTGGTTGGCTATTGGCATAACTGGTGTGATGGTGGTGGTTACCAAGGGGGAAATGCTCCTTGCGTAGAACTTAGCGAAGTTGACCCACAATATAATGTCGTCAACGTTTCTTTCATGAAAGTCCATGAAGGAGCAACAAGCCATATTCCAACTTTTCAACTAGACCCAAGCATTGGTATGTCTGAGGCAGAGTTCAAAGATCAGATAGCGAACCTCAATGAACAAGGTCGAAGTGTTCTGATTGCACTCGGCGGTGCCGACGCGCATATTGAACTTCGTAATGGAGATGAGCAGGCACTTGCTGATGAAATTATTCGCCTAGTGGATACCTATGGTTTTGATGGCTTAGATATTGACTTGGAGCAAGCTGCGATTACCGCAGCGGATAATGCGACTGTGATACCTGCTGCCCTCATTATAGTGAAAGATCACTATAGGGCTCAGGGGCAAAACTTTATGATTACCATGGCACCAGAGTTCCCATACTTGCGGTCAGGTGGGGCTTATACACCGTATCTGTCGGCTCTTGAAGGCTATTACGATTTTATCAATCCACAGTTTTATAACCAAGGTGGGGATGGTGTTTGGGTCGATGAAATAAACACTTGGGTTCCGCAAAATTATAAAGACCAAGACGTATTCATCTATTACATTGCCGATAGTATTATTAATGGCACTCGTGGCTATACTAAAATCCCACATGAAAAACTGGTATTTGGCGTTCCGGCTAACCCAGATGCAGCAGCCAGTGGCTTCGTGACTGACCCTAATGATATGTATAAGTCTTTAGATAGCCTAAAAGACCAAGGACAGCCATTGCGCGGTATTATGACTTGGTCGGTCAACTGGGATATGGGAGCCAATAGCAGCGGTCAGCAATACAATGAGCAGTTTGTCAAAGACTATGGTCCTTATGTTCATGGTCAAACACCTCCTCCAACTGATGGCAAGCCTTCTATTAGTGGTATTAGTGATGACCGTACACCATTTGGTAGTAGCTACGACAAAATGGAAGGCGTCTCTGCTTATGACTCCGAAGATGGAGATTTAACGGGAGATGTTGTCGTTAGTGGCGAAGTGAATACTAACAGAGTCGGTGCCTACCCTCTCACCTACTCGGTGACTGATTCAGACAGCAACACGACTGAAGAGATCAGGCAAGTTACCGTCTATAACACAGCGCCAGTGATAAACGGCGTAAACAATGAAACCATCTTGGTCAACTCAGACTTTGATCCTATGGAAGGCGTAAGCGCTACCGATGCTGAAGATGGTGATATTAGTAATTCTGATATTCAGGTTTCCGGACAAGTAAACACAGCGGTGGTTGGCCAATACACCCTCACTTATCAAGTCACCGATGCGGCAGGTGAGACCACAACCAATGAACGTGTCATCACCGTTACTGATGAAGAAACAGGAAGTGGGACTTGGGATCCAGAAGCCATTTATAATACCGGAGATCAAGTGTCATATAATGGCGTAAATTACACAGCCCAGTGGTGGACACAAGGTGATATACCGGGAACTAACGCTGTTTGGCAAGCTGAAGATGATGGCCAAATACACGAATGGAGCTCAACACAGACCTACAATACCGATGATCTTGTGACTTATCATGGACAAACCTATCGTGCTAAATGGTGGTCACAAAACAATATACCTACTGATGGTGATCCTTGGACACTAAACTAACCAAGGCTTAGGTTCTATTGCGCCTATATTTAGCGAAAGAACTTAAATAAATCGCACTAAAAAGAAGCGAGACTTTACGGGGAATAAAGTCATCGCTTCTTTTGAAGATTAATTTACATTTAAGTTAGAAAACAACTTCAGAACTCGGAATCAAATTACTCTGGTAACTCGAACGAAATCTTGTTGACGATAGTGACTTCACTTTGATGGTAACCGTACTGTTGTAGGTGTGGTTTAAGGTCAATACTGAACTCTTGAACCCAAGGGACCATCATACAATCAATAAGCCTATCTTTAATAGCAACTTGAACACTATTATCTGAGCTCGTCTTTAACTCTACTTCCATTGGAGCTGCACAAGCAAAGTTGGCTTGAGAAGTCAGTATCCCGTCACTACTAATGCTAACACCACCATAGAGAAGCTCATTTGGGCTATATCTATCCTCTGCTAGTGCGCTATTAGACGCAAATAAAGTCAGAGCTAACGTTGATAAAATTACTTTTTTCATTTTATTATACTACCTATAATTATGTTGATTTAAAAGCCATCAGGCACACTCAAACTATTTAACTAGGCAGTCGATTACAACCGTAAATACTTAAGGAGTTGACATTTCCTCCAAAAATAAACATCACTAAAAATGGATATGACATTAAATATGTTAATCATTTAAAAAGTCTTATAAATTCTATACAATAAAACCATGATTTATTTTAATGCATTCCATTTATAATAAAACAATATCTAAGTTTTCAATAAAAATATAACCACAGAATAATAAATAATTTTAATAATTAGTTTTATAATGTATTTATAGTAATTTTTGACTTATCCTGGAAGGATCTATCGTACTAAATGGTGGTCACAGGAAATGTGCCTACTGATGGTGCTCCTTGGACGCTAACCCAGTCTAGTAGCTGAAATAGAAGAAGCGAGATTTTACGGGGAATAAAATCATCGCCTCTTTGATTAATTACTTCTCATTAAAATGGGAGAGGATGCTTCAAAAACAGAACACTACTCTTGTTCAAAAGTAATTTTGTTTACGACGCTTAGCTCACTTTGGTGATAACCATACTGTTGAAGTAGTGGTTTAAGGTCGATGCTAAACTCTTGAACCCAAGGGATCATGCGGCAGTCAATAAGCGTATCTTTAATCGCTAATTGAACACTATTATCAGTGCTCATAGTGAACTCGACATCTGTTGGTGCGGCACAGGCAAAGCTAGCTTTAGAAGTCAATACACCATCGGCACTAATACTAACACCACCATAAAGAAGCTCATTTGGGCTATATCTATCTTCTGCAAGTGCGCTATTTGACGCAAATAATGTTAAAGCTAACGTTGATAATATTAATTTTTTCATACTACTACCTATAATTATGTTGTTTAAAAAGCCATCAGGCATATTCAAAGTATTTAATTAGGCAATGCATTACAACCGTAAATAATTAAGGAGTTGACATTTCATCCAAAAATAACCTCCACTAAAAACACAATTAACATTAAATAAATTAATTGTTTTTAAACAATAACTTAGGGTATTTTTATTAATCAAGGATTATATTTGTTAAAATAAATTGAATTTGTAATGAACCAACCTCTAATTTTTAAATGAAAAGTATAAATAGTGAAGAATAAATAGTTTTACTAAATAAATTTATAATGTACTAATGTTAGTTTTGACTAATAATATCGATAATTATTCCTTATATTTATTAATATTATTATTAAAAGAAATGAAAATGGACTAGGCTTTGATTATGGGAGCAGCTATCGACTCGCCATACCAAATTAGTCCAAACAGTAAACTAAAGGTAATAGGTAGCTTCCAACATAAAATGACGATTAGAGGGATAGGATATGATGACAAACAAGTACTTTGCGTTAGTCACCCACCCCAAGAAAGACAAAAGTACAGATACACCAATGGCATCAAAACGCGAAGAAAAACGTCAAGCTCTAGTAAAAGAAGCACAGCAAGGAGGGGGCTTTCAAACGTCATCTTGATAGTGAAGTCACAACACCTTCTGAGCTTTTAATCTGCGATATACCGTATTACGGCTCACTCCTAATTCACGGGCCACCTTGCTGATATTCCCTCTGTTGGCAATATATACATCCTCGATAGCTTTATTCAGGGTCGACTTTAAATCTGTATCCAGAAGCTGTCTATCATTCGCTTGGCTAAAACGTCGTCTCCACTGCAAAGGCAAGTGCTGGAAATCAACAACATCCGTTCCCTCTGCCATGACTGTCACAACTTTGATGAGATTATCCAATTCACGTATGTTCCCTGGCCACGAATAACTCATTAGGCACTTAATTAAGTCTAATGAGATTGTCTGAGAGTGATCACGGTAGTTTTCATGAATAGACCTAATTAATGCGGCTTTATCTTTGCGTTTTCTTAATGCAGGAAGTACCACAGTCAAGCCATTAAGGCGGTAATACAAATCTTGTCGAAAGCTCCCTTTGGCTATCAAGTGTTCTAAGTCTTGGTGCGTGGCCGAGATGACTTCTACATCGATACTGTAAGAGCGGGTTGAGCCTAAAGGTGTCACGAGCTTATCCTGCAATACCGATAGAAGGCGGCACTGTGCCTGCAGAGACATATCACCAATTTCATCAAGAAAGAGAATCCCTTTATCGGCTTGCCTAATTCGTCCACAGAAACCTTTGGGGTTTGCCCCCGTAAATGAACCCGGTGCATAGCCAAATAGTTCTGCTTCAATCAAGTCATTGGGTAACGCAGCGCAATTAACCGTCACCAAAGGTTTGTGACAACGGTGACTATGTTGATGAAGCGCTTTAACAAACTCCCCTTTGCCTACCCCAGTCTCTCCCAGCACCAGTAAATGAATACCAGAGCAAACAACTTTTAACGCATGCAGCCAAGCCAGTTCAACGTCTGGATCCCCATAATGAAGGCCAAGGGAGGAATTTAGAAGATATTGATCTTTGGCTTGTGGTGAAGCTAACCAAGAATCCATCTGCAATAGTTTTTGTTCCATAACTGTTCCATATCTGAACACATTACCTGTACCAAAGTGGCACAGGTAACAATGAGGTCATCCTTGTTTTCTCTCAGGTTTTTCTTTACCTAGGCGCCTGAGAGCCCAGCTACTCTAGCGTCACACGAGATTGACAACAAGCTTGTAACATTTGGCCTGTGATTTGCGTTGTGTTGCATCGCAAATAATGAGTTCAAACTCCATTTGAATAATAAATAAGGACATTTTTATGATTTATCCACAACCCAATAACGCTGATTCTGTTGTTAAATTCAAAACCCACTATGATAACTTTATCGGTGGCGAATGGGTTAAGCCCCAGTCTGGAGAATACTTTGACAATATCTCCCCTGTTAATGGCCAAGCATATTGTCAAGTAGCCCGTTCAAATGAGGTCGATGTTGAATTAGCACTGGATGCAGCTCACAAGGCTAAAGCGCCTTGGGCAACTACCAGCGTTAGTGAACGTGCTAATTTGTTACTTAAGATTGCTGATCGAATAGAAAGCAACCTAGAAATGCTTGCTATCGCTGAAACATGGGAAAATGGCAAACCCATTCGCGAAACGTTAGCAGCGGACCTACCATTGGTTGTTGACCATTTTCGCTACTTTGCGGGATGTATCCGTGCTCAAGAAGGCAGCGCAGCTGAACTTGACGTCAATACCGCAAGCTACCACTTTCCAGAGCCCGTTGGCGTAGTAGGACAAATTATTCCATGGAATTTCCCTATGCTGATGGCTGCGTGGAAACTTGCTCCTGCTCTAGCCGCTGGTTGCTGCGTGGTTCTTAAACCCGCTGAACAGACTCCAACGTCGATTCTGGTCTTAATGGAAGTGATAGGCGATCTTATTCCCGCAGGTGTCATCAATATCGTTAATGGGTATGGAAGAGAAGCAGGCCAAGCACTGGCAACCAGTCATCGAATCGCTAAACTCGCCTTTACTGGTTCAACTGATGTCGGGCAGCACATCCTAAAATGTGCAGCAGACAGCTTGATCCCTTCAACCGTGGAACTCGGTGGTAAATCACCCAATATCTATTTCCCTGATATCTTTGACCATGAGGATGAATATCTAGAAAAGTGTATTGAGGGAACATTGCTGGCCTTCTTCAACCAAGGCGAAGTATGTACTTGCCCTTCCCGAGTGTTAGTGCATGAGTCTATATACGACCGTTTTGTTGAAAAAGTGGCGCAGCGGGCAAAGAGCATAGTTCAAGGTAATCCTCTAGATACTAACACCCAAGTTGGCGCTCAAGCTTCCCAAGAGCAATTCGACAAAATATTAAGTTATCTGGATATTGGTCGACAGGAAGGAGCAGAGGTTGTGTTTGGCGGTGAAATTGCTCAACAATCAGGCGATATTGGCTCTGGCTACTACATCCAGCCTACTTTACTTGCTGGCCACAACAAAATGCGCGTTTTCCAAGAAGAGATCTTTGGTCCGGTAATCGCCATCACCAAATTTAAAGATGAAGAAGATGCCTTATCGATTGCTAACGATACTGAATATGGACTTGGTGCAGGTGTGTGGACTCGTGATTCCAACCTTGCCTATCGTATGGGCAGAAAAATTGAGGCTGGTCGTATCTGGATCAACTGTTACCACGCCTATCCTGCACACGCGGCATTTGGCGGATATAAAAAGTCAGGTATTGGCCGAGAAACTCACAAGATGATGCTTGATCATTATCAGAACACCAAAAATCTGCTGGTGAGTTATGATGTCAATCCCATGGGCTTTTTCTAAACTCTTCTAAGCGCCTGCGGGCGCTTTTTTAGTTATGGATTTCAAACGCGATATCTCGCCAATCCTTTAACTCTTCACGATAATGAGCCATCTGCTTTTGTGATACTGCATTGATGATTTTCACCAAATATTGATGAGCGGTAGCCCTATTATGAGCGATTTTCTGTTGCAGCTCTTCGCTGTAGAAACTGGTTGGATTAAACATCAACTGCTCAAAATGAGGATCAAAATAAGTATCGTCTAAGCGGTTACTTAGTAACTGGTTTATCTCGATACGCATTTTAGTCTGGTGGTCTATCCAATCATAGGAGGTGACATAAAGCTCAGAGGTCCAGTTTGCTATCCATTGTTTTTGCTCTGAGGTCAGTGGACCTAGCCAGTCTTGCAAGTTATTGGTGAGCCTCTCTTGGTAGTTTTCTCGAATTTCCGACTCTGACAATTTTTGATACTTACGTTTATAGCGAGTATGACGGACTCGAATACTGTCCATGAGTTCCTCAACTTGCTGATCGGAAAGCTGTTTAGCCAAGACAGAAACATCAGGGGCAATGTGGTGCAATAGTCTTTGTGTATGTGCCTGAAGTTTAGCTTCTTGCTGCTGTACATCAACCACAGTGAGTTTTTTTGGATCAAGCTCAATCAGTTGATTTAAATGTTGAATATAGCTTGGAAGCTCTTGCTGTTTATGCCATTTCGTCAAGCTGTCGAGTTGATCGCTGATCAAGGTTTCTTGCTCAGTGGTTAACTCGACGAAGTCATCAAGATATTCTATCACTAACCAGTCGAGATTATTGTAAACAAACTTGGTACCACAACCTGTAAGAAGTAAGCTCAGTACAACTAATCCCCACTTTTTCATCGTCTAACCCTCGCCCTACGTGATAGGTATTATAGCCGCCTCTTTGCCGCTATTAATGTCCTCATTCACATACGAGCAAATTAAGTGCCAGGCTCAAACTTCTCAGCCACTTTTTGGCAGATATAGTCTCCAATAGGGATTGAGGAGGTCGCTGCTGGGCTGGGCGCATTGCACACATGTAAGCTGCGGATGCTCTCAGCAAACAGAAAATCGTGCACTAAGGTGCCATCTTCTAGCACTGCCTGAGCACGAACTCCTGCTGGATATGGTTTTAAATCCTTAAGTGTTAACGAGGGGCAGTATTTTTGAACTTGTCGAAGATAAGCGGGCTTCCACCAAGAGTTATAGAGTTCGACTAAGCCAGTTTTATAGTGTTTAAGTGACACTTGCCAAAAGCCCTTGTACCTGAGCATTTGCATCGTATCCCGCACACTAAAGTTCACTCTAGAATAACCTTCTCGCTTCCATCCTTGAACCGCATTAGGACCAACAGTAACACTGCCGTCAATCATCTTGGTCAAGTGAACGCCTAAGAAGGGTAAGTCTGGATCAGGCACCGGATAGATAAGGTGATTCACAATCTGGTTATGCTTTGCATTCAATTGATAGTATTCGCCGCGATAAGGAATGATCTGAAAATTGGTTTTTATACCCAACATGGTTGTCAATCTGTCGGCCATTAGGCCACTGCAAGAGATCAAATACCGAGTATTGAGTTGCATGCTCTGGCCTTTGCGCAGGCAAGTCAGCTGGATTTCATGCTCAAACTCCTGCCCAGCCACCACTTCCGTCAATAAACTGATTTCCCCCCCTAAGTCGGTAAAATCTTTGACCATGGCACAAGTCACCTCAGTATAATCAACAATGCTGGTTTGCTTGACACGGAGGGCACCAAGGCCTGTGATATTAGGCTCTGCGAGTTTAAGTTGGTCTTGGTCAAGCTGATCAACATCAATGCTATTTTGTTGGCAACGTTCAAAAAGCGCCTGCATTCTTTCAAGCTCGATCTGGGAGGTCGCGACAATCAACTTGCCGCAATTTTCGACTGGGATATTGTGTCTATGGCAAAAAGCGAGTGTATCGTTCACGCCTTGCTTACAAAACTTTGCCTTGAGGCTATTTGGTGGATAGTAAACCCCTGCATGTATAACACCACTATTGTGACCCGTCTGATGCTGTGCGAAATCTTGCTCTTTCTCTAACAGCAAAATACGTTTTTTAGGGTATTTTTTCTTGAGTTGCCACGCTGTTGATGCACCAATAATACCACCACCAACAATAATGTAATCATGCATGATATCCATTTCCCACTACCACTATCATGGTATTTATTGTATGGGGAAACCGTATTCAATTCGTGTATCGAGAGCACACTCAGTGCAAGGTTTTAGAATGATCTGAAGTTAAATGAGGGAATTGTGATTTAAAGCATTACAAACAAACGACAACAACAAAAAAGAGGAGCCTAAGCTCTAATGCCGATCAGTTAAACATTAATCGGCAGATCAATTGAATGATCCCA
>NZ_JAYQDQ010000066.1:0-23040 GCF_038138445.1 Vibrio sp. | reverse complement strand
AATCGAACCACCGACACGAGGATTTTCAATCCTCTGCTCTACCGACTGAGCTATCCGGGCAACGAGTTGTATTAAACGGTTTTTCGTCTTTAAGGTCAATATTAAATTGCAAAAAAAATATTGTTTGCTGTTTTTCTATACTTAGTGGGCTGTTTTTACTCATTTAGTGGGAAAAGTGTATAGCCTGTATTAAAAGTTGACTTTCAAAGCATAGAAAATGTTGGAGTAATATCGCGATATAGCCTGTATTGAACTCAGACTTCTCTGGCTTGTGATAGAAACTATTGCCAAAGCTGGTTCATTTGACAATCCATGTGTTTAAGGTATTAAGTATTAATGCTTTAGATGCAAAAAAGCCTCATCATTTGATGAGGCTTTTTAAAAGTGGCTCCCCCTGCGGGACTCGAACCTGCGACATACGGATTAACAGTCCGCCGTTCTACCAACTGAACTAAGGGGGAATTATTTGTGTTACCTATCAGGTAAAGCACCAAATAATGGTGCCTCGAGGCGGAATCGAACCACCGACACGAGGATTTTCAATCCTCTGCTCTACCGACTGAGCTATCGAGGCAAATAAATGGTGCCGACTACCGGAATCGAACTGGTGACCTACTGATTACAAGTCAGTTGCTCTACCTACTGAGCTAAGTCGGCACACTTTATTTTGTTATTGCTTGTGAATAAACACCAACAATAAATAAATTGTGGTGCCCGGAGGCGGAATCGAACCACCGACACGAGGATTTTCAATCCTCTGCTCTACCGACTGAGCTATCCGGGCAACGGAGCGCTATTAAACGGATTTTCACTCGTGTCGTCAACTTGTTTTTAGAAAAAAATGTAAAAAACGAGTTGAATGCCGATAATTTAGACACTTTGTGTCGTTATGATTTGCCCGCGTTAAAATCCTTTTTAAATTTTGTAACTTTTTCAAGGTAACGACGCGCTTCCGCGTTGGGGTGTTTTTTAGTTAACGCCCAATAAACTTGATTGGGTTGCAGCGAATTAAGATCACGCATCGCCCGTTTTCTATCTCCGCGATTAAATGTGTTTAATACTCCTCCCGTGCCACCGTTATAAGCTGAAATCATGCTGTATTCTAACGAGGTTGGGTGTTGTACATCTTTAAGGTAGCGGTTTTTCAATATGTAGAAGTAGGCGGTACCTGTATCAATGTTATTTTCCGGATTAAATAGGTATTCAGGGGAAGGTTGGCCTGATGTCTTCTTGACTAATTTGAACACATCACGTCCTGCTGTTTTAGGCACTACTTGCATTAGTCCATAAGCATTGGCCCAGCTGACAGCATACGGATTAAAGCTGCTTTCGGTTTTAATAATGGCGTAAATCAAATCCTCAGGAATACCATAGCGGCGCGATGCTCGCTGGACAATATCAGCATACTTATAGCTGCGAATTTCGACCTGCTCTTCAACCATGGGTATTTCAACGTAGTATGCTTTTTTAAAGTCGACATCTTTTATTTTGAGCTTATTGGCAATCAAATAATCGGCAAAACGGTTAGCGCGCCATGACCATTGAATGGGTTTATTATCCTGATCGACAACCTGTTTGTATAAAAACGGCTCTCCCTCTAGTTTGATGTTTTTAGAGGAGAATAAGTCGACATTCGCGGGATCGTCTGGAGTGAGTAAGGTAGTGATAATGGCGTTTTTGAGGTGGCCTTTAGGGTCCGTTGGCGAAACTGTCTCTATGATAATCGTGCCTTTGTTGAAGTTAACTTCAGAGCGGCTGAGATAGTTGTCTATATATTTTACGTAGTTACTTTTGCCAGCAAATTTAATTTCTTTTCGACCCCAACGTTTTTCGATATTACCGGAAAAACTGTCGATCAATGCATCCAGCGCTGCGGTATCTTTTTGAAATTGCCCCGGTAATTCAGCTAGGTGCTTTGCAAAGCGATTCGTCGGTTCATAGTTTACGTCATAGATGCTCTCAATAAATTCACGGCTGCACCCAGTAAGAACTATGGCTAACAAAAAATAAGCTAACTTATTCATATATATCCTAAAAAAATGACATCAAGTGTGAGTTTTGATGTCATTTCGCTATGTTTAATTCTAAGGTTTACAGCTTACTCACTTGGTGGAGTATAGCCTTCAATATGAACATCTTTGCCTTCAAACAAGAAGTTGACCATTTCCGTTTCTATCAGTTTTCTGTGCTCAGCATCCATCATGTTGAGCTTTTTCTCGTTGATAAGCATGGTTTGTTTGTGTTGCCACTCAGCCCAAGCTTGCTTGGAAATGTTATCAAAAATCCGTTTACCAAGTTCTCCTGGGTATAGCTGAAAATCTAGTCCTTCAGCGTCTTTTTGTAGTCGAGCACAAAATACGGTGCGGCTCATAGTGGCTCCTTCGGGTGGTTTAGTTGTGAAGTTCTGCAGGTAAGCTATCCAATAGTTGTTTCACTGGCGCGGCTAAACCTACCTCTTCCGGTTGTGATAAGTTATACCAAAGACCTTTGTTTCCTTCCATAACGATATCAGGTTGCTTTGATAGGTCCACCAAAATGGGCGTGATATCGAGATGGTAGTGACTAAAGGTATGGCGAAAAGCGATCAAATGCTGTCGGTATTCAACCGTGCTTTCTTTAATCTGGCGCTGATCTAGAGTGTTATCGAGCTCTTGGTTAGGGCTTTCTGGAAAACAGAATAACCCTCCCCATATTCCAGATTGTGGGCGTTGTTCAAGCCAGACATGGCCTTGATAGTGAATGATTACAAACCAAGTTGCTTTGATGGGCTTGTCTTTTTTAGGCTTTTTACCCGGATAATCAAGAGGATTACCTTGCTTGTGTGCAACACAAAATGAGGAAACTGGGCAAAGGGTGCATTTGGGTTTGCTTCGCGTACACACCATAGCCCCCATATCCATCATCGCCTGATTGTATTTATCCGTGTCTTTTTGCGGTGTGTGTGTTTGTGCATGCTGCCACAATTGGTTTTCAACCTTTTTTTGACCGGGCCAGCCTTCGACTGCAAAGCTGCGTGCCAAAGTGCGTTTCACATTTCCATCTAAAATTGCATGAGGCTGTTTGTATACAGAGGAGAGAATGGCAGCAGCTGTCGAACGGCCAATGCCAGGCAATGCATTCATTTCATCAATGTTCAGCGGAAACTCGCCTTGATACTGATTAGCGACCATTTGAGCGGCTTTGTGTAAGTTTCTTGCTCTTGCATAGTAACCTAAGCCTGTCCAAAGGTGCAGGACCTCATCTTGATTCGCATTGGCCAGATCTAAGACGGTTGGGAATCGCTCTAAAAAACGTTGATAGTAGGGAATTACTGTAGTTACCTGTGTTTGCTGAAGCATAATTTCGGATAACCATACGCTATAAGCAGTTTTATTTTGTTGCCATGGAAGGTTTTTTCTTCCATAGCTTTCATACCATGTCAGAATGGCGCTGGCAAAAGGGGTCACGACTTGCTCAATATTATTGTGTAGTTAGGTAAAATTGCATCACAGAATATGGGTAAAGTTCAACCGATAAAGAGTAAGGGTTTATTCTATGCCAAATACATTAAAAAACTTGCACCAGTGCTGATTCTTTGGATAATCACAATCCCCTAAAGTCGAGAGCAATTTTTAAACAGGCAAAATCATGAGTGAAGTGACCACTAACGAATACAATCAAGACGGTAAGCTGATACGGAAAGTACGCAGTTTTGTGCGCCGTGAAGGTCGGTTAACCAAAGGTCAAGAAAACGCAATGAATGAATGTTGGCCGACGATGGGGATCGACTATCAGCCAGAGCTTCTTAATTGGAAAGAAGTGTTTGGTAACGATAACCCAGTCGTGCTTGAAATTGGTTTTGGCATGGGTGCGTCTTTGGTTGAAATGGCAAAAAATGCACCAGAGAAGAACTTTTTGGGCATTGAGGTTCATAGTCCAGGTGTTGGTGCCTGCCTTTCCGATGCTCGTGACGCTGGTCTGACAAATCTTAGAGTTATGTGTCATGATGCGGTGGAAGTATTTGCGAATATGATCCCAGATAGCAGCCTTTCGACTTTGCAGTTGTTCTTCCCAGACCCTTGGCATAAGAAACGCCATCACAAGCGTCGTATTGTTCAACTAGACTTTGCTGAGATGGTCCGTCAGAAATTGACCATCGGAGAAGGCGTCTTTCATATGGCAACAGATTGGGAAAACTATGCCCAGCATATGATTGAAGTGATGAATCAAGCGCCAGGATATGAGAATATCGCTCAGGATGGTGACTTTGTTCCTCGCCCTGAAGATCGTCCTTTGACCAAGTTTGAAGCTCGTGGTCATCGCCTTGGACATGGTGTTTGGGATATTAAATTTAGACGTGTTAGCTAAGTCGCCCGCATATTAATGTGAATGAGGAAGCCAGCATCAAGTGTTGGCTTTTTTTACCCTACAAGAAAAATAATAAGCCTTTACAAAATAGGTAAGCAATGAAACCAACAAAAGAGATATTAGCCGATATTTTACAAGAAGTTCGGCCATTGATCGGACAAGGGAAAGTGGCTGATTATATTCCTGCTTTAGCAAACGTTCCTGCGAAAAAACTGGCGATCGCTGTTTTTACCAATCAAGGAAAGGTGATTAAAGCTGGTGATGCAGATGAAGCCTTTTCCATCCAATCCATTTCAAAAGCGTTAAGTCTAACCTTAGCCATGGATATCTATACGCCAGAAGAAATCTGGGCCCGAGTAGGTAAAGAGCCTTCAGGACAGGCATTCAACTCCCTTATTCAGCTCGAAATGGAACAAGGCATTCCGCGAAACCCTTTTATTAATGCAGGGGCGATTGTTGTCGCGGATATGTTGCAAAGCCGCTTGTCAGCACCTCGTCAAAGGCTGCTTGAATTTGTTCGCCAATTGTCTGGTGACACTCATATTTGCTACGACAAAGTCGTTGCGGCATCAGAAATGATGCACAGCGATCGTAACGCTGCGATTGCCTATTTGATGCGCTCATTTGGCAATTTCGACAATGATGTTATTCCCGTATTGAATAACTACTTTCATGCATGTGCATTGAAAATGAGCTGTGTTGATTTGGCAAAGACCTTTAGTTATCTAGCTAATAAAGGGACGTCTGTTCAGACTGGTAAACCTGTCGTGACCCCAACTCAAACAAAACAATTGAACGCATTATTGGCAACCTGTGGTTTATATGATGGTGCTGGTGAGTTTGCTTATCGGGTAGGAATGCCAGGTAAATCTGGTGTTGGTGGGGGTATTATTGCCATAGTGCCTGGAGAAATGACCATTGCAGTTTGGTCTCCAGAGCTTGACCCCTCAGGAAACTCTTTAGCCGGTACAAGGGTATTAGAGCTTTTGTCAGAGCGTATTGGACGTTCGATCTTTTAGTGTTCAACGTCGCGACTAAATGAAATCAAACATCCCGCGATAATGCGGGATGTTTGTATTTAGTGGTATAGCTAGGCTTTAGGCTGTATTGCCTCCAAGTTGCGAGCTTTTATCGCGCTTCCAAGTAAGGCTATTTCAAGCATCATAGCTAGGAGTATTTGCACCGCAACCATATATAAGGGTAAGTTAACCCATACCACTAGGGCGACTCCGGCCACCATATACAGATTGGCAGCTAATGCAGCCTTACCTATTGCTTGAGTAGCATTTTTTAACATGAGCAACCCCATAAAGTAATGCTGAATGGCCATAAGTAGTGGCAAAACAAACAGTACTGAAAGCACAGGACGCATAGTATTAGTAAGCAAGCTATCGCCACTGACATAGATTGAGAGTAATGGACTGCTTAGCGGTGTGTAGACAATCACGCCAAGAATTAGACTAAACCCAATACCGACCAGTAAAGCAAAATTGCGCAAGTGCGTTCTCTCTATTTCATAAGCCTTACCTGAAGTGTTTTGCAGATGACGAATAACAACTTGCTGTAACATACGTACACCATTACTCACACTTATCACTAGCACCCATGCTGCTGCCCATGCCGCGAGTTGTAACTCGCCGATGAATGCAATCAAAATGGGCAGCATGAGCCTAGCCCCCCACAATAAAATCATTGATTGTGCTAATGGCCAGTAATAGCGCCCCATAGACACCATATTCGCTGGCAGTGCGTGCTGTGTTTGCGTGTCATTGACATGGATTTGACTGAGCCGGTAACGGACATAAACAAGCTCAGCGAGTACGCCACTTAATAATGCTCCTGAAGTGATAAGTACCCCTGAATTAGTTGCTATTGATAGGGAAAAGGCGATAGTGATTAACACCAAACATCTTAAAACCGCGCCCTTGGCAATGTCTTTCGAGTGTCCTGCATGTATAATTTGACCTTGCCAATAACGTCTTATTGCTATCATTAGCGGCCAAGGGCAGAGCAATAGCACCATCAAGGATGCTTGCTGCCAAACTTCAGATTGCACTGAAATTAGCTCACTACTTTCGGGTAACAATCCGACTATAGACATACTAAGCGTTAGTATTGCCCCGAGTGCTATCACGAAACGAAATAACACTTCGCTGCTTTTCTTTGAGCCTGACATCATGTTAGACACAGGTAAAACAGAGATAATGGGGCTTTCAAAAAACACCGCAATGGCTTTTCCTAACGCAAAAGCAGCAAGGTTTAATGTGCTATTTGGTAAAGTGGCCAAGACAAAAATGATAATGGGATCGCCAAGGGCCATCACCATATCACTTAAGGACATGGGTACTAACTCTCTAAAATAACGACGATTACGAGATTGCATCAATTAACCCCTCCCCATGGATACGTGACTCATATACTGGCTCTAACTGTTTAATATGGGTATCCAGTTGTCGGTCGTTGTATAAAGAGACTTTTGAGTGGGCTAGCCAGTCGGGGTTGTAGACAGTATCTAAGTAGCGGTCGGCTCTGTCTGGATTGATCAGCACAATTTTATTTTGCTTCACGTTTTGCTGCATAGCATAAGCAAGCCCTGCACTAATTATTGCACCCGTCGAAGCTCCCAGTAATAAGCCTTCTTTTTTGCCCATTTGATGACACATCGAAAATGCCATGTTATCGGTAACATTGTAGGCGTAGTCAATGTCACTAGAGTTAAATGCTGGAGGCACAAAAGACAGGCCAAGTCCTGTCATTTTATAAGGATGGCGCGGCTTACCGAAGATCCCAGAGCCAGCGACATCCACTGCGATGATTTTGGTCCTTGGGCTATGCCTTCGAAAATATCGAGCGACACCTGATAATTGTCCTGCTGTGCTAATGCCAATGACTATTGCATCGGGTAGGTCGGGGAAAGCACTGGCAATCTCAAATGCAGTGTAATAGTAGTGCGCAAGAGGGTTATCAGGATTAAGGTGCTGACATGGGTAAAATGAGTTTGGTATTTTGTCAGCTAGCTTTTTCGCATGAGCCATACGTGCTTTTTGCATCGAACCTGCGCTATCTGCCAAGCTTAGTGGCACCTCTTCAAGTTTTGCACCATAGGCATTTAGCATCTTGATGACGGGGGGAGGTGTTTTAGCATCAATGACTATGATGACGTGATAGCCTTTAGAAGCGCCAATACT
The DNA here is from genome assembly GCF_038138445.1 of Vibrio sp. Classification (GTDB taxonomy): domain Bacteria; phylum Pseudomonadota; class Gammaproteobacteria; order Enterobacterales; family Vibrionaceae; genus Vibrio. Next base: position 15,505 of record NZ_JAYQDQ010000066.1, on the reverse strand, counting down.
TGCCAGTGACATCCCGAAGTTTCCGGAGCTGGATTCGATAATGGTACCGCCTTGTTTTAAAAGACCCTTTTTCTCGGCTTGATCGATAAGAAAAGCGGCATTTTTATCTTTAATACTCCCTGTAGGGTTGCACGAGTCCATTTTTATGTAGAAGTCATTACTTTGACACAATGTATGAACTCTATTTAATTTTATAAAAGGAACGTTGCCAACGGCCTCTGATATAGAGTTAGCCACAAGCTGATGAGTATATTTTTCTTTTGAGATTGTTGTTGTCATATTCATAGTGAAGCTCCTTCTGATACCAGGTTATGTGAATAGGCAGAGGTAATGTGGTGTAGAATTTTTTCATCAGGTTTGTGCCTAAAGCAGGTCGACTTGATTGGCATTTTTCTTCCCAATAACCCTTGGCCAATAACATCAGAGACCTCAGAATGTATAACTTTGATTAAAAGACAATCTTTAAGTCCTTTAGGAGCTTCTGGAGATGTTTTTATCGATGATACTTCACTGACTTTTTGTAATTTTTCATAGATCAAAGTGAAGTCATTAATGTTTTTTTTGTATGTTTCTTTATGTTTGTACCCCCATTGTTTTTCATTGAAGTAAATATGAAAGTCAGCATCATCTAATCTGCAAGGAGTTAGCCAGCTTTTAACTGTATTGTTAATCGCATTATCAATATCTGACTTGCTTCTTAGTTGACAGTATATTTCGTTAAACTCAAAAGAGGCTTGAGATGCTGAAATTAAAAATACAGGAAGGCTTGCATGAGTATGATTTTTTTTAACCGCTTCATAACGATGATGACCATCTGCAATTAAAAAGCTTGGCAACTTTTCTAAGGCTTTTTTTATCGAATCATTTTGATAACATTTTTCTAGTTTAGATATGGTATGTAGCATTCCATCATTGGTAGGGATAACAAACTTGTTGTCTGCTTGATCAAACCATTGGTTAATCATACCGAGTGGGAAGTCATTGCTGTCAGTAATCCAAAAGCTAGGTGGGTAATTGCTTAGCGATAAGCTTTCTAGCGCTTTTACTCTGGTGGGATTAGTTTGTTCATGAGGAATAATGGGTTTGGTAAACTCTGAATTATAGTCGTGATGATATAGTATTCCTGTAACTTGATGATGATTATTATTCCATTTTCCATCAATTCTATATATGAAGTATGAGTTTAAATCTAACATGAATATTTCCTTTAACTGTAATTATGCCTACGAAAAATCGTATATGTATAAATTAAATTTTATTTATTGAGTTAAAAGGAAATTGGTGGTCTTAAAAAAGAATAAAGTGGTGATGTGTAAGATATCAAATTGTTTAATACAAATAGTATCGACTTAGAATTATCTGAAATTAAAAAAGAGTTTGTGGTTAAGTGTTGATTGGAGTGACAATGATGGAGGCTACATTGTTCATCGTCATGGCTGCTTCCCGTATTGCTAGTTTCAAAATCGGCACTGGAAAATTCAAGATGTGCATGGTGTGATATGTCTAAATTATCAATAAGGTTTTTGGCAGTTACAGAGGAAAGAGATATCATAGTAATAAATATCATAATAAATATTTTTCTTGATATTCTACACATCTAAAACCCACTCTTTTAGCTAGAAATATCTTAGCAATAACAACGAAAATTATAGATAATTAACTTTTTCGTAAATGAATAGTATGGCTTATATAGTTATGATTATCTTTTTAATATAAAGTTCCTAAGTAAAAGTAATTTATGGAAAATAAAACCATTTTGTGATTTAAATATAAAAAATGAAGGTAGTTAAAGATAAAGTGGTCAACTATTGCTATTTGAGGGGTAGTGAAAAGTACAATGAGTCTTGGCCTAGCATAAGTAAGTCAAATGGTATTGTACTTTGCAACGAATTACTCACCATCCACCATAAACGCCTCTAGCAAGTCATTAAGGAAGAGTTTGCCTTTTTCTGTGACTTGCCAGTGTGTATCGCTTTCGCTGATGTAGTTCATACTGATAGCCCAATCCATGGGTTTTCTTATCACTTCAAAGCTAAGACCTGTTGTGTTAAGAAAATCTTGTTTAGGGCAAGCTTCGAGAAGGCGGAAGCGGTTCATAAAAAACTCAAATGGGCGATCGTCTAGTGCCACTTCTTCCTCATTGTAGAGGTAGGGTTTAACCATATTATCGTAGGCGGCGAGGTAGCCCTTGGGATGCTTGATTTTAGTCGTGCGAATGATTCGACCATCAGCAAAACTAAGCTTACCGTGAGCCCCGCAACCAATACCTAAGTAATCGCCAAACCGCCAATAATTGAGGTTATGTTGGCACTGATGATCCGGCTTACTATAACCAGAGATTTCATACTGCACGTAGCCAGCCTCAGTAAGCTTTTGGTGCCCTTGTTCGAAAATGTCCCACAAGGCATCGTCGTCAGGCAAGGTTGGCCGTTTATAATGAAATAGTGTGTTGGGCTCAATCGTCAATTGATACCAAGACAAATGAGGTGGTGAGAGTTTAATCGCTTTTTCTAGGTCGTTTAAGGCTTGGTCAAGGGATTGATCCGGTAAACCATGCATTAAGTCGAGATTAAAGCTGTGTAAGCCTATGTTATGAGCAAGTTTGGCCGCATTTACGGCTTCGTCTTGACCATGAATACGACCAAGTTTGGTGAGTTTAGATTGCTCAAAACTCTGCACGCCAACTGATATGCGCGTGATGCCTGCTTTTTGGTACCCTACAAAGCGCTCAGCTTCAATCGTACCCGGATTGGCTTCCATGGTTATCTCAATACTAGATTTAAATGGAATTCTTGTTTCTATGCCTTGAAGTAGTTCGGCGATCCCCTTTGCCGAAAATAGGCTAGGGGTGCCGCCACCGATAAAAATAGAGTGCAATTGTCTCGGGTTCGAGCTTATTTGATAACGTTCTATGTCTGTATCGAGATCTTGCAGCAGTGCAGCAATATAATCTTGTTCTGGGATATCCGCTTTTAGTGCGTGAGAGTTAAAGTCGCAGTAGGGGCACTTTTGTACACACCATGGAATGTGTACATAAAGGCTTAATGCTGGAGGTATTAATTGACTCATTTCGGGTAAGGCTACAAAGGCTGCGCAGATAATTGACTAAAGAGCTTTTGTAGAGCTTTACCACGATGTGAAAGCTGTTTTTTGCGCTGTGGTTCAAGTTCTGCTGAAGCGCAGTTTTCTTCTGGAACAAAGAACACAGGATCGTAGCCAAAACCATTTTGACCATGAGCTTTAGTAAGGATTTTGCCTTCCCATGTGCCGTGACAAATAATGGGTGTTGGGTCGAGTTCATGGCGCATCAACACTAGAACGCAGTGAAAACGAGCACTTCTCTGGCTCTCAGGGACACCCTGCATAGCGGCAAGTAACTTATCGATATTATGTCTATCTGTAGCATCTTCACCTGCATATCGAGCAGAGTAAACGCCAGGTGCACCATTGAGAAAGTCGACTTCTAATCCAGAATCATCAGCGATCGCGGGCAGCCCTGTTTCTTTGGCGGCATGTCGAGCTTTGATGATGGCGTTTTCTATAAATGTTGTACCCGTTTCAGCAACTTCTGAAACCTCAAATTCGCTTTGAGCGACCACATCGAACCCAAAATCTGCGATTAGGTCAGCCATCTCCCGAACTTTACCTTGATTACCAGTGGCGAGAACAATTTTCTTTTTATTCATGGTTTTGCCTTGGAAGTAGCCCTTATGCTTATTCTTCTACATAAAATTTCTGGGAGAACTTTAACCTTCCAGTGCCTTTATTACCAGCATTGATGTCAATATCGAAAGTTAGATTCTCTTGGTCAGAAATAGAAAACTCTGCCAAATAGTATATGGCACTGCCTTCTTTCACTTCGGTAAATTCAAGAGGTTTGATTTGACCAATCAGATTTTTCGCCTGTCCTTTAACTTTGGCGGTTATCGCAGGTTTTCCTGCTTGGTAAGTATCTAGAACACTGATGTTTAGAACGGCGGAGTAACCATTACGCTTAAGTTGGTAGCTACTGGCGACTTGTGGAGTAAGAAAAGTTGAGTTGAACGCTGAGTAATGAACTTCAATTTCTTTGATGTTTTTAAACTGTTCAGCAGAGCTTGGCAGAGCAAATAAACTTGCGAGTATTAGAGTGATCCATGTTTTCATTTCTTCTTCCTAAATAACTAATTTATATCGATAGTTGAGGCGCTTCTATCCAATGATACACTGATGAAGATGGCTTCTCATCCATAATATACGGCTTTACAAACACGCTAGGTCAATAAAGAAAAAGCCATCTTGCGATGGCTTTTCTACCTAATTGTTTGGCCCATGTGTTGGTTACAGTTGGTACCAAATTGAGCCGATAAGATCGCCCATTAAGAAATTGGCGAATTGCAGGCCAATAAAAAGGACTAGTACGCTTAAATCAAATCCGCCCATAGCAGGGATGATACGTCTAATTGGCGCAAGCATGGGTTCAGTTAATTGATGGAACACATACTCAATTGGGCTGCGACCTTGACTGACCCAACTTAAAATTGCTCGAATGAGAAGTACCCAGAATAATAATCCACCCGCAGCTTTAATCAGAGAAAGCAGTCCAAGGTAGAAGAAATCGGCACTAAACGATACTGAGCCACCGGAGGCGATAAATATAATTGCCACAAACTTTATAATGCACAGTACATAAGCAAAGAACACGGTAGCAAGATCGATACTACCCACCGAAGGTATGACTCGGCGAAGTGGTGCAACCACAGGTTGAGTCGCTTTAACAATAAACTGTGAAAACGGGTTGTAGAAATCTGCGCGTGCAGCCTGCAACCAAATACGTAAGATCACTACCATAATGTAGAGATCAAACAGGGTGGAAATTAGAAAACTCATTGAATTCATAGATTACCCTTAATTTCATAGAGCTCAAGGCTCAGAAGATTAAAACTGTTGTTCCATTTCTTCGGCACGTGCAACTGCAGCCTGCATAGCTTTTGACACTATATCCGAAAGTTGGTGTTGATTAAATGTGCGCAATGCTTCTGCTGTTGTTCCACCTTTTGACGTTACTTGCTCTCGTAGCGTCGATAACTCTGTATCTGGGTTGGCAACGACCATGTGCGCGGCGCCTAAAGCAGACTGCTGAACCAGTTCTCGCGCAGTGAGTTTATCGAAACCTTGAGCCATGGCTTCAGCTTGCATTGCTTCTAAAAACAAAAAGAAGTAAGCAGGCGCACTTCCGGCTGCCGCAATCACATTGTTGATACTGCTCTCTTTTTTTACCCAGCAAGTTTTACCTACCGCACTCATCAAAGTGTTAGCAAAGGCTTTATCCGATTCACTGACTCGCGTTGGTGCAAACATGCCGCTCATGCCCAGACCAAGCTGTGAAGGCGTATTTGGCATGACACGAACAATGTTTAAGTCGTGATCGAGCATTTCACATAAACGCTGACAATTAATGCCAGCGGCAATTGAGATAACAAGTTTGTTTGACCAGTCAACAGATTGCAGTGCAGAGCACACGTCTTGCATCATTTGCGGCTTTACCGACAAGACGACGACATCAGCTTGCTCTGCGGCGGCAATATTGTCACTGGTGGTGTTAATTGAAAACTCTTGTTCTAGCGGTTGACGTCTTGTCTCTGAAGGTGCTGTCGCTGTTATGCAAGAGGCTGGGTAGCCTCCCGCAATTAAACCAGAGACAATGGCCTTTACCATATTTCCGGCGCCAATAAAGGCGATGTTTTTATGTTCCATTGTTAATCTTTCTATTTGGTTAGGGGCTTATTTTTGTAGTCACGAGCTCCAAAAATAGCTGTCCCTATGCGTACCATAGTGCTACCTGCTTCAATAGCGGCTTCCATATCTCCACTCATCCCCATAGATAGCGTATCTATGGGCAGATTTGGAAAGCGTTTGGCAAGAGCCTCTTTTAGTCTCGCCAGTTGGGTAAATGCGGTCAATTGTGACTCATAATTAGCAACATTGGCAGGAATTGACATCAACCCTCTTAAAGTGAGGTTTGGTAGCGAAGAAATCAACTCTGCGAGTGCAAAGATTTCTTGATCTTCACTGGCTCCTGATTTTGAATCTTCACTACTGGTATTGACTTGGATAAGCACTTGTAGGGGCGGCATGCCTTGTGGACGTTGATCGTTGAGTCGTTGGGCTATTTTTGCTCTGTCTATGGTATGCACCCAAGCAAAGCTTTCTGCGACAAGACGAGTTTTATTGGATTGTATCGGGCCAATGAAGTGCCATTCTAAGGCTAAATCCGGATGGTGCTCAGAAAAATAAGCAACTTTATCAACACCTTCCTGAACGTAATTCTCACCAAAGGCTATTTGGCTAGCGAGAGCTGCCTCGAGAATCGCTTGTTTGGGTTTAGTCTTACTTACCGCCAGAAGTTGCACTGAGCCCATAGGGCGTCCACACTTTTGTTGTGCCGCTGTAATCTGTGAGGTGATTTGTTCAATATTTTGTTGAATACTACTCATAGCTAACTTTAGTAAGGATTTTAAATGGATATCGCTGAATTACTGGACTTTAGTGTAAAGCATAATGCGTCAGATCTACATCTTTCTGCTGGTGTATTTCCAATGGTACGCATTGATGGTGAAGTCAGAAAGCTAGGAGTTCCTGCATTTAACCATTCTGAGGTTCACCGCTTAGTTTCCGACATCATGAATGATTCCCAGCGTAGCGAATTTGAAGAACATTTAGAAGTTGATTTTTCGTTTGAACTGCCAGATGTTGGACGTTTTCGGGTCAATGCATTCAATCAGTCACGAGGGTGCGCAGCCGTATTTCGTACTATACCGACCGTTATCCCAACTTTGGAGCAATTAGAAGCACCGGCAACTTTCGAAAATATTGCCAATATGGAAAAAGGGCTAATTCTTGTCACAGGACCAACGGGCTCGGGTAAATCGACCACGCTTGCCGCCATGGTTGATCATATTAATCGTAATCACAATAAACACATTTTGACGATTGAAGATCCAATTGAATTTGTACATACCAATAACAAGTGCTTGTTGAACCAGCGTGAAGTGCATAAAGATACTCATAGCTTTAATAATGCTTTGCGCAGTGCTTTGAGAGAGGATCCTGATGTTATTTTGGTTGGTGAGCTTAGAGATCAAGAAACAATAAGCCTTGCTCTGACCGCAGCTGAAACAGGACATCTTGTGTTTGGTACCTTACACACTAGTTCAGCCGCGAAAACCGTTGACCGTATTATTGATGTATTTCCCGGTAGTGATAAAAGTATGGTTCGCTCAATGCTTTCAGAGTCACTCAGAGCGGTCATTGCTCAGAAGCTACTAAAAAAAGTGGGCGGAGGCCGGGTGGCTTGCCATGAAATCATGATGGCGACGCCCGCGATTCGAAACTTGATCCGTGAAGACAAAGTTGCTCAGATGCAATCTGTGATTCAAACCGGTGCAGCGCATGGTATGCAGACGATGGAGCAACATTCGAAGCAATTGATTGCTCAGGGGCTTGTTGATGCTGAAGAAGTGGCGAAGAAAATTGAAGCTGAATCTGGAATGATGTAAGAGAGGATGTAATGGATATCAATGCTTGCCTACAGGCTATGTTGAGTGAAAAGGCATCGGATTTATATATCACTGTTGGTGCGCCTCTTCTCTATCGCGTGAACGGTGAGTTGAAACCACATGGTGACACCTTATCGTCCCAAGCTGTATTCGCTTTATTACACAACATGATGGATGAGGAACGTCAAAAGGAATACGCCCAAAGCCGAGAAGCCAATTTTGCCGTGGTGAAAGATTTTGGCCGTTTTAGGATCTCGGCATTTTTTCAACGTGAGTTACCGGGGGCTGTCATCCGACGTATCGAGACGAGCATCCCGACTTTTGAGCAATTGAAACTCCCTGAAACCTTGAAGGATTTGTCGATTGCTAAACGTGGGCTAGTCTTGGTGGTTGGCGCGACAGGCTCAGGTAAATCGACCACTATGGCAGCAATGACGGGGTATCGGAACAATCATCGAAGTGGGCATATCCTTACCGTCGAAGACCCCATAGAATTTGTACATGAACACGATAAATGTATTGTCACTCAACGTGAAGTTGGTCTCGATACTGACAGTTACGAAGTCGCTTTAAAAAACTCTCTGCGTCAAGCGCCAGATATGATTTTGATCGGTGAAATACGCTCGCGAGAAACGATGGAGTTTGCGATGAGTTTTGCTGAAACGGGTCATTTATGTATGGCGACGTTACACGCAAACAATGCCAATCAAGCGCTTGAACGTATTCTTCACCTTGTACCTAAAGAGCAAAAAGAGCAGTTTTTATTCGATTTGTCGATGAACTTACGAGGGGTGATCGCTCAGCAATTGCTGCGTGATAAAAATGGCAATGGTCGACATGGTGTGTTTGAAATCTTGCTCAATAGCCCAAGAGTTTCGGACCTGATCCGCCGCGGCGATCTTCATGAGCTTAAAGCGACCATGGCTAAATCCCAACAATCGGGCATGCAGACCTTTGATCAGGCACTGTATCAATTGGTCATTGATGACAAGATCACAGAAGATGATGCGCTTCACAGTGCTGATTCAGCGAATGATTTGCGCATCATGCTCAAAACGAACCGAGGGGATAGTTTCGGTGGTGGTGCTTTATCTGATGTGAAAATCGATATGGATTAACAGAGCTTAGTATTCTAGCTAACCATATTGAGCTTCAAACCAACTTTCAAGGATCACAACAGCAGACTGGCAATCTACATTGCCCTTACTCAGGGCTTTGTAGCCACCTCTGTTGAAGAGATCTGATCGGGCTTCTGTGGTTGAAAGGCGTTCGTCATGAAGTTCCACAGGCAAACCAAATCGTCCATGCAGTCTTTTAGCAAACTTTCTTGCTCTTTGAGTAATACTCTCAAGATCTTTACCGTGCAGGTCTGTTGGTAAACCGACCACTAATAAATTGGGTTGCCACTCTTTAATCTGCTTTTCGATGTCATCCCAGTTAGGAATACCATCATTGGCTTTGAATGCCTTAAGAGGGGAGGCTGTACCAGTGACTTCTTGGCCTATGGCACTACCAATACTTTTAGTGCCGAAGTCAAAAGCCATAATTGTTTTAGACATAATAATAAATAAAAAATGTTAGGCGTGACCAATATCACTGGATAGTTGGGAGGCATCGATACCGAGCATTTGTACGGCTTTTTGCCAGCGTTCATTGATGGGGGTGTTAAACATCACATCAGGGTCGGCTTCAATGGTTAACCAAGAGTTTTCAGAAAGCTCGACTTCCAGTTGCCCGGGCTCCCAACCTGAGTAACCCAAAGCTACGATATATTCAGTGGGTTCTTCTTCTGTGCCGAGTACTGCCAGTATATCTTTCGATGTAGTGACAGATATAGCGTCAGTCATTTGAATACTGGATTCATAATGATCTTTTGGCTGGTGGAGAATGAATCCTCGGTCGCCAGATACAGGCCCACCATTGAGAACGGGCTTTTCTAGACTACCTGTTTTGAGCTGAGGCTGTGCTGCCTCAACATCAACTTGTTTGAGCATTTTACCCACTGTGATGTCGATAGGAGCATTAATCATTAAACCCATAGCTCCGTCATCATTGTGCTCACACACATAGATGACACTGCGTTGGAAGTAGGGATCTTTCATCCCTGGCATCGCAACTAAAAAGTGGTTGGTTAAATTCATAGTTACTCCAGCGTAAACTCGGGTGCACCTTATGCACCTATGATCCTTGGGCAGTTACTGCTTGCCGATACGACGCTCTATTGCATCCATTAGCTTGCCCGTTATTGAGATATCAAACTCAGCCTCTATTTCACGAATACAGGTTGGGCTGGTTACATTTATCTCAGTCAGCTTATCCCCAATGACGTCCAGACCTACAAATATCAAACCTTTCTCTTTAAGTGTAGGCGCTACAGCTGCTGCTATCTGTTTATCTGTATCAGTAAGAGGCCTTGCTTCCCCTGTCCCGCCTGCGGCAAGGTTGCCGCGAGTTTCTCCTTTTGCCGGAATACGAGCGAGGCAATATGGCATAACTTCACCGTCGACAATCAGAATCCGTTTGTCACCGTTGCTGATGTCTGGCACAAAAGTTTGCGCCATAGCATAGTTCTGGCCATGATTAGTCAAGGTTTCAATGATCACAGACACATTTGGGTCTTCAGCTTTGACACGAAAAATAGATGCACCTCCCATGCCATCTAATGGCTTGAGGATCACATCTCCATGCTGTTGACGAAATTGCTTAATTTTTTCCGCTTTACGAGTGACAATTGTTGTCGGTGTCAGCTCAGGGAACCAAGCAGTAAATAGTTTTTCATTACAATCACGGAGACTTTGAGGCTTATTAACGATTAAGCTACCTTGTTGCTCTGCACGTTCCAAAATGTAGGTTGCGTAGATGTATTCTGTGTCAAACGGAGGATCTTTACGCATCAATATTGCGTCAAGACTCCCTAGCTCAATGGTTTGCTGAGATTTAAATTCAAACCAATCATTTGGATCTTCTTTTAAACAGACGACTTTGGTATCTGCAATCGCCACACCTTGATCAAGATGAAGATCAGCCATTTCAATGTAGTGGATCTCGTAACCACGACGCTGAGCTTCTAACATCATGGCAAAACTTGAGTCTTTCTTGATGTTGATGGCCTCTATTGGATCCATCACTATGCCTAATTTGATCATTGTTTTCTCCATTAGCCAAGATCTCCAAAGCGAACTTGTAGGGCTGTTATAGCAGTTAAAGCAGCCGTTTCCGTGCGCAGCACTCGTGGGCCTAGCAGGATCTCCTCAAACTGGTAATGTCTTGTTTTTTCGATTTCTTCACTCGACAGCCCGCCTTCTGGTCCAATAAGCAGACGTATTTTGTCAACGGGTGTCGGTAGAGTATTAATCGAATACCTTGCCCTTGGGTGTAAATTGAGTTTTAAACCATCGTACTCTTCTGTACACCACTGCTCTAATGACATGACAGGGCGGATTTCAGGGACGATATTTCTGCCACTTTGTTCACAAGCACTGATGGCAACTTTCTGCCATTGAGACAGTTTTTTATCAAAGCGCTTTTGGTCGAGTTTTACCCCGCATCTTTCCGATATTAGTGGGGTGATGGTATTGACGCCGAGTTCAACCGACTTTTGGATGGTGAATTCCATCTTATCACCACGCGATATCACTTGCCCCAAATCAAGATTAAGTGGAGATTCACTGCTTCGCTCGATGCGCTCAGTGACCTCTACTTGGACGGCTTTTTTTGTGACTTCTGTGATGACAGCGGGATACTCTGCACCTAGTCCATCAAAGAGTATCACTTGCTGTTCGGTTTTCATGCGCAGAACTCTTCCCACATGGCCTGCTGCATCTTCGCTTAGGTTCAGGTTTCCGAGCTGAGTGATTGCTTGAGGGTGGTAAATTCGTGGGATTCGCATCAGGGTAAATATCCGGAAAAGAAGTAATTTAACTCCTAACATGGATGCGTTAGGGGTAAAAAACAAGGGGGGAGGGCGCTGAAATTAGGAGCCGTAGGGATAGTTTTATTCTCTAGTATACCAAAACATAGCTTTCCTTTAGCCATCAAATACAGCATGACAAAACCAATGGATTAAGTGGTAGTTCAAATATTTAAATATCAAGTCTATTAATTTCAATAACTTTACATAAAAATAAGACGTAGATTTAAGCAATAGGTGATGCTGATTACGGGTGTTGCATTTATTGCTAACTGATATGAGAAATATATGGAAAGTTATATTCTTTATGTGTGCCTGGCTGGAGCGACTATATCTCTGCCTGGGCCAGCTGTCATGCTTACGCTCAATAACTCGGTACAAAAAGGTCGTAAAAAAGCACTAAGTGGGATATTTGGTATAGCGACCGCTATTCTTTTTATTTCTGCTATCTCTGCGACTAGTTTGGGCGTGATATTGACTCAATCTGCTTTTGCTTTCAGCCTAATTAAGTTTTTTGGTGCGATTTACTTATTATATTTAGGTGTGAAAACGTGGCGCGCAAAGCCTTTATCTGAAGTTACACTTGGCTTTAGTCATCATTCTTATTCTCGGTGCTTTTGCGAAGGATTCTTGGTGTCTATTTCAAACCCTAAAGCTATCGTATTTTTTATGTCGGTGTTTCCACAGTTTATAGATGCATCAAAAGATCACACCATTCAGTTGCTTTTAATGTCGGTGACATTCAGTTGTCTCGTAGTTTTGATTCACAGTGGTTACTCTTTTATTGCACATAAGGCCAAGAATAAGCTTTCAACGGAAACAAATAAGCTTAGAATGAACAAGGTTAGCGGTGGGATTTTTGTCGGCTTTGCGATGGGCTTAGCGTCATCGAGTAGATAACTAGCGGTAAGTAATTATGACTCCATGTAAATCAATGTTTGTTGGCAGATTTTGCAGCTATACGAATTTTGATTGCGCTGAATTTTATTATGGCGACGTATGGTGAGTGGGTGGAGCCGACATCCGCATTGGTATTGATAGATTTTACCTTGCACTGAATCTAGAGCAAAATCGTGAGTGGTATTGGCGCTGATACCAAATACGGATGTCATTATACTCTGCCACTCTTTTCCATGGGGTTTGACTTTGCCATATACCTGATAGGTAATAAGATGAGCAACTTCATGTGGAATCACTTCTTGTAAGAAGGCCTGTTGATTCTCTATAAAAAGAATGGGATTTAAACGGATTTCATTGAGCTGTAAGTACGCTTTTCCCGCTGTTTTGCCTTTGAGTCGATAGTTGATTGTTGGCATGGCAAAGGAGTGCTGAAAGTGCTGTTGAGCTATGACTACATACTTTGCCATAATTTGTTGTGCGCGATAGCCAAGTTCTTTATCCACACTTACTCCCAATAAATTCGCCCCAGTAATGGGGCGAATAGTATAACGAATCAAGCAAGAGTACTAATGGTGCTTTTTCCTTATTGCCTCATGGTAAGCATGCCAGGTTCCGTAACCTAAAATGGGTATAGTGAAAAACATACCTATTCCGTAAGTGGCAAATCCAATTAAAATCCCACCACAAATAATGCCAGCCCAGACAATCATGGCTGGGATGTTCGTTTTGACAGCGTTAAAGCTGGTAAACACTGCTGTCATCATATCGACTCTGCGCTCCATCATCAGTGGAATGGAAAAGGCTGAAATACTAAATACGATGGCCGCTAAGACAAACCCTACAAGTGAACCTATTACCAGAAAAGGCAGAAAATCGGTAATAGGAGCACCTTGAACAGAGGGATAAAGAGCATGAAGAAGGGCAGCAATCCGCATCCAGAAAATCATACATACTGCGAGCAATACAGCAAACGCCCATTGTGACGAAGAGTTACGTCCAATGGCTTTCATTGAGTGTAACAGCTTTGGCTTGTGACCTTTTTCCAGTTCCCAAGCTGCATCATAGAGCCCTAAAGCAAGGAAAGGACCTATTAATCCGTACACAATTAAACTTGGCATCACAACCAGATGCGTGCCTTGCCACTGAACAAGTAATACGATTCCTATTGCTGCGGCCATAAAACCTAAACCATAAAACCCGCTAATCAGAGGAACACGTATAAAATCTTGTAAACCGAGTGATAGCCAATGAAAAGGCGCTGATACATTGAGCTCGTTACACGGGATTGTGCGCGCATATTCACTGTCTGGCACGGGTTGTTGTTTTTGATCTATATCTTCTTGTTGGTTCACCGTACGAGGCATATATCCTCCTTGATCGATTCTCAGTCATAGGCCACTTTTCTTTGAAAGTGGCGTGTTGGAACACGATGCTCGGCTTTGCGACCGCTGGTTAAGCTGCGCATCTGTAACTTGTAGGTTAAGAAATCACCATCCGTTTCTTAACCTTTTGTTAACTATTGACCCCTTAACAAAAAATTACAAATTTGCTTATTGCTTTTTGTGGCATAAGACAAAGGGCTTCTGGATATCCAGAAGCCCTTTATTAATAGGTAATTTAAATTAGATTAATTTAGGCCTGCAAACTCACGCAGTAGCACAGCTTTATCTGTTGCTTCCCATGGGAATTCTTCACGACCAAAGTGACCGTAGGCTGCAGTCTTTTTATAAATTGGTTGAAGAAGATTAAGCATCTCTTGAAGACCATATGGGCGTAAATCAAAGTGTTGACGAACGGCTTCGACAATGACTTCTTTAGACACTTTTTCTGTACCGAATGTTTCCACCATAATCGACGTTGGATCGGCGACGCCTATGGCGTAAGAAAGCTGAATTTCACAGCGTTCTGCCAGCCCAGCAGCAACAATATTTTTTGCTACATAACGAGCTGCGTAAGCGGCACTGCGGTCTACTTTAGATGGATCTTTACCTGAGAATGCACCGCCACCATGTCGAGCCGCACCACCATAAGTATCGACAATGATTTTACGACCCGTTAGGCCACAGTCACCCATAGGTCCACCGATAACAAAGCGGCCTGTTGGGTTGATGAAGTAATTGGTGTCTTTGTTTAACCATTCAGAAGGAAGAACAGGTTTGATGATCTCTTCCATTACCGCTTCACGAAGATCAGGTGTAGAGATGGATTCACTGTGTTGAGTCGAAAGTACAACTGCATCAATACCTACGATCTTGCCTTGATCATACTGGAAAGTAACCTGAGATTTTGCGTCAGGTCTTAACCAAGGTAGGGTGCCGTTTTTACGTACTTCAGCTTGTTTTTGAACCAGTAGATGAGAGTAGGTGATTGGAGCTGGCATTAACACATCGGTTTCATTGGTTGCGTAACCAAACATGATGCCTTGGTCACCAGCACCTTGCTCTTTAGGATCGCTCTTATCAACACCTTGGTTAATATCGGGCGATTGCTTACCTATGGTGTTTAGAATGGCACAAGAATCGGCATCAAAGCCCATTTCTGAGTTGATGTAGCCAATCTCACGAACGGTTTGACGAGTTAGCTCTTCGATATCTACCCATGCTGAGGTTGTGATTTCACCACCCACCATCACCATGCCAGTTTTAACATAGGTTTCACAAGCAACGCGAGCTTTAGGATCTTGTTCGATAATCGCATCAAGTACTGCATCAGAAATTTGGTCTGCAATTTTATCTGGATGACCTTCTGATACCGACTCAGAAGTAAACAGGTGTTTAGCCATGATAGCTCCGCTTTTAATTTGGGATAGTGAATGCGCTCATTCACTAGCAATAGAATAGGTTCATTAATAGTAGGTGTATCTACTTCTAGACGTCTATTTTAGTTTTGCGAGTGCTAATTTCAAGCTTTTTTTACTATTTCATATTCAATTGTTTGCTTTTTACTATCCAAATATTGTTGATTGCTATATTAGTTTTTCAAAGTTACTGGAGAATGTGTATTAGTCAGTAAAACGTTTGCAGAGGACCGAGTGCTTTGAGAGAATAAAAGACCATCAAATCTGTTTTTCGCTTTATGCAGTCAGGAGCAAACATGTCTTCCCGCAAACACCTAGCTAACGCTATTCGTGCCCTTAGCATGGACGGCGTACAACAAG
>NZ_JAYQDQ010000065.1:0-23054 GCF_038138445.1 Vibrio sp. | reverse complement strand
AGACAATACCGAATTTAAAAGGAAATGATTAGATGGGGTTTACCGCCAGCTTACGGTGGATCGAACACGCTGGTTAGAATGAACTTAAAACTGGTGGCAGAACTTGCATCAGATCTTGATGATTTTCTCAATCATCTGTTACCCGACTATAGTGAACTGATGGTTGAGTTAATGGACGCGCGTAGCGCCTTCCTTCATGAAAAATCGTATTTCTTTAATGGGTTCTTGGCTCAAGAAGGTTTGATTGAGGAATCACGTTTTGCGCCCATGTTCGGCATTTATGGAATGGCAGAAGCGGTGAATATTCTGATGGAAAAAGCAGGTGCTCAGGGGCTTTATGGTCATAACGCTGAGGCTAACGAGTTAGGTTATCAGATTTCCGATAAATTGGCCGAGATAGTGGAAAGCTCAACGGTCAAGTATGGTATTGATGGTAAAGCATTGCTGCATGCACAAGGTGGTATTGCCTTAGATCAAGGCGTTACCCCGGGGGTGAGAATACCCTATGGAACGGAGCCGGATCCCGTTACCTATGTTCAAGCGACAGCGAAACACCACAAGCACTATACCTCAGGGATTAGCGATATTTTGACCATAGATGAAACAGTGAAAGCTAATCCAGAGGCCATGTTTAATTTGTGTAAAGGTGCGCTCAATTTAGGCTATCGTGAGTTCACTGCTAATGTTGCGTCGAATGATTTAGTGAGAGTCACAGGCTACATGATTAAGCTTTCTGATATTGAGAAGTTTTCTGAGCACGGCTCGCGTAAAAATACTACTTGGTTGGGGGCGGAAGCTGCGAATAACACAGGGATCTTACAGCGCTCGCCACGGGTTGTTAGTATGGAAACGCAACCTTCGTATAAATAGGGCAAACAATGACAGACAGGCAAGCCATTGTAAGTCGTATTCTTAACTTTTCTTGTGTCGATGGGCCAGGCAATCGTCTGGTCCTTTTTCTGCAAGGATGCAATTTCAACTGTATCAATTGCCATAACCCCCACACAATTAATTACTGTAATGATTGCGGTGACTGTGTGGCAGGATGCCCTGAAAATGCATTGTCATTGGATAATAAGGGCAAAGTGATATGGGATGAGGGCCTATGCACCCATTGCGATCAATGTATTGATGTTTGTAGCTATCGTTCTAGCCCGAAAGTACATCATTTGACAGTCTCTGAGGTGCTGTCGGTTATCCACGACCAAAAATGGTTTATTAGTGGGATCACAATTTCAGGGGGTGAAGCGACGATGCAGTTGCCTTTTATCATAGAGCTTTTTGAGCGAATCAAAGATGATAGTGAGCTTGGGCATTTAACCTGTTTTATCGATAGCAATGGCTATTTGA
Source organism: Vibrio sp. (assembly GCF_038138445.1). Lineage (GTDB taxonomy): Bacteria > Pseudomonadota > Gammaproteobacteria > Enterobacterales > Vibrionaceae > Vibrio. Next base: position 21,704 of record NZ_JAYQDQ010000065.1, on the reverse strand, counting down.
GTGAGTCAGGTTGGAATAGGGTACTCCCTTATTTGGATGGCGCTATGATAGACCTTAAATCCTGGCAACAAGAAACACATCTATGGTTAGTAGGGAGAAGCAATCACAAAGTTATTCAATCGATACGTTACTTGGCGAAAAACAAAAAACTGCACGAGATTCGTTTGCTCCATATTCCGCAAAAAAGCGATTTGGACCAAGAGGTCGATAATATAGCGCGCTTGGTTAATCAATTGCCAGAGACGGTAATAGTGAGATTAAATGCCTTTCAGCATCACGGCGTAGAGGGGGAGTCACTGCAATGGCAAAAGTGCAGCGAACCACAAATGCTAAGCTTTTATCAGTCACTTAGGCCATTGATCCCTCATCAAATTCAATTGCCTAGTGTGTATGTCTAACTAGGCTTAACCAGTTGAGAATGAAGCCACTTGAGTGCTGGATTGTTTAGACTGGCTTGATTCCAAACTAAGCTATAAGCGACCTTCCCATATGAGAATGGCAGTGGTTTTTGGGTTAGGCCTTTGGCTTGGAGTGCTTTTTCCGCCCACATTTTAGAACAAGTAAACAGCAGGTCAGATTGATGACAAATTGTCGCCGCAGAGCCAAAGTCTGCGACTGAAATTCGCAGCTGTCTAGGTTGGTACTGCTGGGTGAGTAGCTGCTCAAAATACGGCTCAGAGAGATCTTTATCTAAAATGCCTACATGCTGACATGAAAGATAATCTTCAATGCTTAAGGATTTGTTGGCCAGTGGGTGTTTTGCACCCATTAAGCAGATCATTTCGTCTTGCTCAATCTGTTCCCATATCAGATCGCGGCTGCGAGTTGGTGGTTGACTGATATCATGTGGCAGGATCATAAAGTCAACTTGTCCACGCAGTAGAGCTTCAAAGCTAAGTTGCTCTTTAGCAAAAATCTGAATTTTGGCTGAGCTCAGTTTAGAACTGATAGCGCTGATGCGATCGCAAAACAGGTCAAAGGTGCTTTCACGCATTGAAAGAGCCAGTGTGCCGGTGTAGCTTTCTGGCTCAAATTCCCCTTGATGAAGAATTTGATTCATAGAACACAGAATCTTGTGTATATCGTTCGCCACCGCTAAAGCAAAAGGGGTGGGGACTAATGAAGTACCATCGCGATAAAACAACTCATCATTGAGTTGCTCCCTTAGCTGACCAAGCGTTTTGCTGATACTAGAAGCGGTTACACAAAGGACTTCTGATGCGCCACTGACACTGTGGGTGCTCAGTAGGACGTGCAGCACGGTTAGATGCTTCAAACTGATTCGGGAGAGAGCAATATAATCCATTGAAAACCCCAATAAAGAACAATGGCCTAGTTATACCTCCAATACTGTTGAATGGGTATGAATTGATGTGAAAATTGGGCTGAATATTGGATGTTTACAATGACTAGGATGGAGAAACAAACCACTAAATCAAAATTAGCACTTAAATATTACCTATTTAACCGAAAACACCGACAAGGGTTATGAACTAGGCTTTGGGTAAGAATAGAAAAGTCATGGTGAAGAACTTGAATAAAATCTTACCAGCGGTATCTGCATTCGTTATGCTAGTTATGCCTTTATATTTTGGCTATATAGGTAAACCTACAGAAATGGGGTTAATCATTGCTGCGGGTTTTCTGGGACTTGTTTTTTCTAACCTAGGAAAGTTCCATAGTTTTAAAGCGGCAGGTGTTGAAGCTCAGCTTAAAGTAGAACAAATTGAAGCTGTCTTAGAAAGAGAAACAGAAGCGCCAACAGATGAACTAGAAGACCCAGAGGCTCAAGCTGTTAATGTCGAACTTGTCTCTGACAGTACTAAAAGTGTCCTTAAAGCATTACAAAACAATGAATATACTTGGCGGTATGCCTCAGGTTTATCTAAAGAAACTAACTTAAATCACAGTCAGGTGAAGGCTTCCCTCCAGTGGCTTTGTGAGCATGGATATGCGAGAAAGTCACTGGGTAAGAAGGGTGATATTTGGGCCTCAACTCAAGACGGGCGTTACTTGTTCTCGGCCATTTTCATCAGTCAAATACCGAATGGCAAATAAGGACACAAAACTTAAGAATATGTGTTTTGTTAAGCAATGTGTCCTTTCTGATATTATTAGAATGATCTAGTTATCCCATTTTATTAGCAAGTGCAGCGGAACGGGTAAAGGGCTTGCGGTAGGGTTGGCGAGAAACTTGAGTACATGGTTTTGATGCTGTGGCAGTATGTTGTCTCTGGCCCAATCTCTGTGAGCACTAGTGATGGTTACCCCCACTTTACCAATGCCATCGTGTCGGCGGACTTGGTAGCTTAGTTTGCTTCCTCCAGTGGCATACATCATTGTTTGTAGCATGGCAAATTGATCACCCGATTTTAGCGCTTTTTTAATTCGTTCATTGTCGCCAGATTCTCTCTCTTTAATTAGCCCCCTAGTTACCATATATGGTGTGCCACACACTTGTTCAAACGGGTAAGTGCCACCATTGGGTGTGGTGACAAAATCGAGGTCTATATGTCTTGCCACCCCATCTTTTATCACCATATTTTCAGGCTTAATGTCTCGCATATAGATATCTAGATTGTGCATAGCAGCAAGATCTTGGCAAGCTAAGCGAAATGACTCTAGTGGAAACTTTCTATTGTATTTTCTTCGTTGGTCGGCAATTTCACTACCACCGTTTCTAGCCAGTACGGTTTTATCTTCCACATATCTTGAATGACAGACCGAAGAAAATTGAGACAACTCGTCTGCAAGCTTATTTTCATTTTTAGCTGCTTCGAGAGAAATGCTTGGGTTCGATAGCTGAACAAATGAAGAGTCAGCATGAGTTACGGTTTTAAAAGCGCCAGCACTACCGTATTTGATGGGGTGATCAGGCGTTCTCAAGTGAGGGTTTTCTTTTGTTGAGTCAAAGTAGTAAGTGCGACCATGATTTTCGTTGGTCATCTTTTTAAAGCCGAAATCGTTTTCTGGTGTTAACGATTGACGAGCGACAAACCCTCGAAAGGCTGCTTGAATCGTCGTGACGGCATTTTCTTTGTTGCACTCATTAATGATCTGACCGCAATTCATGTCCAGCTTTTGCAGTACTTTTAGCGCCTTTGCATTGTTACTTTTGCTAAGAAAGTTTGCTATTGATGTTTTACATTTGGCGCCAAACAATTGTTTAGGGTTTTCTCTTACGACGGATGTGGCCTTGCCATCAGCGTCCACTAATACTCGGTATACTTTTTTGACAGGAAGAGTGAGAATAAACTCATTGTTATTATCCGTTGCTTGTAATGCATTATGCTTGGTTGTTATATGTTGATGTATTTGGCTACGTTAGGCTCATTACTTTTAATTCTGCTTGCTATTGCATCAAGGTATCTATTTTATACTCTAATCAAAGACTTGCCTAAGTGAAATAATATGAAGATAAATGAATACTTGTTATTTGATTAATGATGTAAATAGTGTTTCTAGCACTGGAATGGTTGTGAAGGGTTATTGGACAAAAACAACTTTGGGTTGGTACTCCAATGCATACAATTCGGATAAGCTAAGTTTGGTCGAAATCTACCTCACTAAAGTATATCCAGTTGGTGGACATTCAGTTTTTCCGAAACGGAGATCATGTAACCTCCGACAGTTACACAAAATCATTCATAGTTGAAATATTCAAAAATGAGAGATTGAAACACATAGACTCCATCTGTGTGCTTTGCCATATGCTATTTTTCCGTGAGTTATTAACGCAGACATTTAGCTTTACCGTCTTTTCGAAAGTGGGTGTTATTATTTAGTATGCCTATTATTGCGCTGCATACTAAGCCAACCATGAGCATTATTATGGATACATGATTTCGACCAATTATATCGATCATTGTGCCAGCTATTAAGAATGATACAGATAATGGCACACAAGTTATTGAGCTAATAGTCGCGCAAACCCTTCCCTGAAGGTCACGGGGTGTTAGTGTTTGCGTTGTCGTATCCATACCTATAAGTATCATTGGAGCACCAAATCCGAATGTTAAACTGCTAGCATAGATAACGATTATTTCTTCAGCTCCCAACGCAAGCATACCAACAGTCTGAATTAGCATACCTACGGAAACCAATCCGACTGATTTGTCTGTTTTTAGCTTTATACAAACGATGCTTCCAATAAGCGCACCGACACCCTGAATTGTCATCAGTGTTCCTAAAAGAGACGATTTCTCCCCAATATCATCGATAAACTTGATCAATGACACCTCATAAAACCCTGAAATTAATAGATTTACGCAAATGACTATTAGGAATATTTTAAGTGTTTTATTTGTCAATATGTGTGCGGCGCCATCCATAATACCATTAAATGACATAGGATCAGTTGGCTGATGGGTTTTTGCTTGTATAGGTATCTTGAGGAAAAAACAACCAGAGACAATCAAAAGTGCTATGTGCGTAATTATGAAAAATGAAGCCCCAAACCAAGAATAAATGAAAGCTCCTATCATAGGGGCTGCAATTCGGTTTATCTCTCTTGTTGTATTCATTTTTGCGTTTATCGGGCCGACATCGTCATAATCATAATTATTCATTACAATTGATGCTTTAGCTGATGAGTAAATTGTATAGCTAAGGCCGTGTGTTGCAGCTGACAAATACACAAACCAAATACTGGCGTAATCACCACTAAAGAGAAGAGGTACCGTAAGCATTGCTACGATGATGTTTGACCACATAACTAGCGGCCCAGATCTTACGCTGTCGATGATATTCCCAAAGATAGGGGCTATTAACGAGGGTAAAATGAAGAACCCAAATACAGCGCCGGAAAGTGGAACCGATCCAGATATGTCGAATATTAAAATGGAGTAAACAACATACACAGATAAGTCCGTGTACATAATAAGAGAATTCCCAAGCAGTAGCTTTTTTGTTATATCTTCTTTGATAGCGCCCCTCTTAATGCATCTGCATAGTATTTCGTCTCAATCGGCAAAAAATTTGGAGATTGGTTAATTACCAATTCAATATCCATATAATTTATCATTAATTGCATCATATTAAATTTGTCATAATATGAAATATCAGAGGATATAAACTTTTTGTATAGATCATACGCTTTCTTTAAATTACCGCTATGAACTAAACCGTCCAATGTAGAATTAGCAAGAACTCCCTTTGCCGTGGGATCTGGTTTCATTGCCAAGCCACTTTCTGTGTAAATGAAATTTTCTGCACCATAGTCTTTAGTTGTTCGGACTATAAATGTAATGGTTGGATTCAATAAGTGTAGATTTCTATGTATCAATTCACGATTGTTATTGATTGCAACCACTCCCCCCCGCTTCATCGTAGACTTTCTTTTCGAGAACAACGTCCCAACTTGAAAGCCATTAAGTTTATGCTTGGGAATAAAGGTAAATTCTTCGTGGAAACATTCACCACTAATTACGCAGAACGCGCCTGAAAAAGGATGGTCATGAATTGTCATATTTTGGCTGTGCCAATGGTACATTTCCACAAAAAAAGTGTCGTCAGGTGACGTGTAAAGAGTAATTGCTGGCTCACCAAACCCTACAGCACCACCGGCTAGCTTTTGCTGTGGGATGTCAGATATTACTATGTCACTTCCCCAGTCAGATGGGTTTATCAGCTCGAATGGCTTTATATTTCGAATAGCAGCTATAGCTAAATCAGTAAACGTGAGGGTGTTATCTGGCTCGTTAACCTTCTTGTTTATATATTCACCAACACGGTGGCCAACTTTGAAAATATTCATGATTTATATTATCCTGGCTTCCACTTTTTCGGCCCAATAATTCCCCCATGCACTGGCAGGAATGGAGGCATTATCACGAAGGTATTTGATCAATTCTATGACCTTGATGGTTGTACGTAACGAAAAAAAGCACCCTCCATCGGATGATGCGAATGCGACCCTAATAGCCTTTATCTCATCTTGACCGATGAATACCGTTACGCTTCCGTATTGTAATTCTCCTTGATAGATTCCACTCTCGTAAGAGATCCGCATAAACAATGTTGAAGAACTGAAGCTGTTAAATACGTACAAAATTTATCCTTCTCCATTGATGCGAGGGCAATGGGTATCAGGCAAGCTTATGTCATGCTGCCTAAATCGGAATCCGCCGCCACACGTGTCGCCGATGTAACATGTAGTGCACTTATCAGAAATGTCTAAAAGTGTCATTTTACGGATTTTGTTTAGAACATCAGAATTATTCCAAATGTGTCTAAGAGGCGATTCTTTTATGTTGCCACACAGATAGTCACTACCGATAGACAGTACCGAGGGGTAAACATCACCATTCGAGTCAATACAAACGCTCATTACTCCTGACACATCCCCAAGTTCGTGATGAGATGAGTATCCTGGAATGTGCAGTGCTGGCGATAATCCCCACAATTCGCCAATTTCTTGAATATCAAAATCTGCATCAACTAATGGAAGATAAATTTCCCATATTGACACCGTAGTTATAAATAATTTATCAAGACTTCCTCTCTGCTTTTCTTTATGTAGGGACACCATTAGATTGGCCCAAGAACGATAGTCAAAATCCATAGACCCATGCATGGCTTCACCGTAGCCAGTAGAAATAAACTTAATTGCGGTGAATGACGATGTACCTATCTCATCAACCATTAATTTATAAGCTGTGCGTAGGTCATCCATATTGTGACTAGAAAGTACAAAGCTAATCCCAATATCAAGGTCGGACTTTATACCAGTTTTGATGTTGGAAACCACCTTATTAAAAAGTTCATCACTATCAGAGTTGTCATTCTTCCACCTTCGGTAAACATTGAATATTTTGTAATTTGAACCATCGACACTTACGTTAATTCTCACGTTACTCATCGTGGCCATTTTTTTAATAAAGTCATTACTAAATATTTTTGTTCCATTAGTGATTACTACAACGCTCAACCCTGACAGATTATTGGCGAAGGAAAGGATGTCAAATATATCAGGCCTTACAAAAGGTTCACCGCCAGCGATAGTTAGCGTGTGCACACCGATTTCGTATAGTTGGTATATCGCATCCATAACTTCAATTGTATCTAGCTCACCGCTGATGGATTTACCCGATGACGAATGGCAATGAGAGCAAGCTAAATTGCAAGCATTGGTTAGGTTAAGGTCGGCATTGAAGGGGCCAATAAAAAACATATCTTTCATGAAATAGTTCACTTAAATGATTTTCATAATTACAGAGTAATTATGAAAATCATATTACTCAAATTTTACCTTTTAGCACGAGGCCAAGGTGATGAAGTTGTTTTAATTACTTTTAATTTTTTCATTTGGATTTTCCTTTGTGAATAAAAATATTACGCCAAGAATGTTTAGCGAGAACTTACTGTAATTGCCTCGCCAAATTAAATCAACTTATAAATAACAAAATTTATGCATAAATCATATTTTTGGTGATTTATCCATTAATAATAAAATGATAATTTATTTTTTCTTTGCATCTGAGGAAATAGATAAAACATCTTTTTAATTATTAGGGCGTGTTGATCTTTCGTGAGTGTTTTTTGAACAGCATAGTAAAGAGTTATAATCTGCTTCGCCAAAAGTAAAACTATAACCAATACTATGCCAAGAACAATGTTAACTGATATTCATTGGGAACTGCTACTCCAAGTTATGAAAAGTACAGGTCGTATTTACGATAAACCTGAACATCGAATGACATTTGAAGGAATACTTTATCGAATGAGAACAGGTATTCCTTGGCGAGATCTCCCCTTTGAGTTCGGAGAGTGGTGTACCGCGTTGTGATAGCTGGCTGGATTCATAGTGTTCAAACAGGGTTCGCCATTCTTGGTTAGTGCGTCGTTTGGTCATTTCAAATCTCCTTTGGGTTGGAGGTTTGATCTTATAATTCGGGCTAAACGATTAGAATACGGTGTTTATGATGCACTTACAACGTACTGTTCTATAGGTCTTATTCTTCCTTGCACTCATAAATTGCAGAGCATGTCTGTATAATTACAATTGCTCAACTAGGCTCATAGTCTGCTATTAGGAAAAGTAGGTCAAGAACTGACTTATGAACGTGGTCAAGAAGCTCGTTCTAAACCATTTTGGGGCAAAAATCCGTTACCTCCCTACTTCCCATATTCGAATGCATTGGGCGGCGAGCCTGTTTAAATAGAAGCGATTAGCCCTTGAACAAGGAGACACCACGCTAGGAGCGAATAACAGAAAACTGACAATTGCTGACAAAGGCTATATATAAAAATTATCGCTCTACAATAAGATGCTCCTAGAATCTATGTGTTTTGGAGTTACCTTGAAGTTTTTATTCCCAGTCTTTATGTCAGTGGTGGCCTTGGCCGGTTGTCAGTCTAACCCTGACTATCAAAAGCCTTACGTATTTCAATCTGATTGCCAAGAAGCGAGAGAGGGCAATGTGATGCCATTGACCTTTGTTGTCGATAGAAATTTGTCTCAAGCCAATGTCAATGGTGAGATATGCTCGGGATCGTATCAAGCTTTTGAGTCAATGACGCAGTTCTATCCTGATATCAAACTTCTCCGTTTACAAAATGTACCAGGTTCACTAGATGATGAAACCAATTTGCGCTTAGCGACTAAGATCCATGATATGGGCATAAGTACTTTGCTTGAAAGTGATAGTCGAGTCGAATCTGGCGGTACAGACTTATTTTTGTCTGGTGTTGAGCGCAAAGTGGAGCAGGGCGCAAAAGTTGGGGTTCATTCATGGGCGAGTGATGACGACAATGGCAATCTTGTTGAGGGCGCTGATCTTCCAGCTGAGGACCCACAGCACCAAGAATACATTGACTATTACCATAAGGTTGAGTTGATCAAGCCTGAAGAATTTTACTGGTTTACTCTGTACTCAGCCCCGTCTGATGATATGCATTACTTATCTCAAGATGAGCTGAAATACTTTGGTTTTAATACGCCTACTTTTGCTTTCTAAACTTTTGTTTTCCAGACTATGGCTTTCCTGAGGATGGCTCTTCGAACACTAGAATAAAGGGCAGCTTTAACCCAAGCCCTTTATTCTAGTACATCAAAGCAAGGCGCTTAAAATTCTTCTCTTACCGTGCTTGCTTTTCTCCAGTTGTAGCTCTTTTTCGTTGTTTTATCAAAATCTGAGTCTAGGCACCTAGCTTGAGATATATAGCCACTTCCACGAGTGACTCCTAAACCGTGATAGCCAAACACCCTAGATTGGGGAAGGTGCTTATTTGCCTCAGTTTTTGCTGTTTTGGCAAGTGGTTCAGCGCCTTGTTTTGTTTCTGATATATCACCCGTATTTTCAAATGACGACAGCGTTTCTCTATCAGCACTTTCACAGGCAGTAAGTTTAATTTTTACACCAGGCTTAACTTTATTTTTGACGAGGTGACTGACTTCTTTAATCACGTCAGCGATTGGTCTAGAGCCAGTCTCGGACTGGGTTGTTTGGTATAGCCTAGGCAACCCAGCGGCACCGTGACCGATAACATAGATGCTTTCTATCGTGTGATTGGGTAAGTTTTTGGGGTCGATGACTGAAAGCTGATTAATAGATTGATATTCACCCAGTATTTTGGTTTCTACTGGATATTCGCTGTGCACCGCGTTAACACCGCTTTGTTTGATTGAAGAGGTAAATCTCTTTTCATAATCTGGGCCTTCTTTTAAGCGCCCTTGTAGCTCCTGCTGCTTAAATTCCTTTAGTGAGATTTTCAATGCATCACGCTTGAGAGGGCAGCATATCAGAGGGAGAGGTTCTTTTCCTTTTAATACTCTTGCAGTGTTAATGCCTAGCGCTTGAGCGACCATATCGTGATTATTAAATGGGCTATATATAACCCTTGAAGGAACATTCGTTATTCGCTTAATACTACGAGAGAAACTTTCGAAGTCCTTGGCACTATCAAAAATATTATGAGTTTTCGTATTATAATTGCTTGTTGTGTTGCTTACTTGCAATGGCATAATTTACTTCCAACCATTTATGAATGATGCCAATTTTATCCAATATAAAAATTGTGGCTACTGCGGCTGTCGTAAATTAATAAAAATTAATTTCTATATGTTTAAATATGGATTCTATGCTCAAATATGATGACTATAATTATCTATTTTGTTATTTAAAGGTGTTTGTACAACGGCTATATAAAATGAATTGAAATTGAAAACTAATTCATTGGCGATCAATCAAAATATTGGCTAGGCGTTATTCCAAATCGGGCTTTGAAAGCAGTGATATAGCTGCTGGTGTTAGCGTAGCCACAAGATAAGGCGGTGGAGGTGACACTCATACCTTGGCTAAGCAAAGTGAGAGAAGTGATTAATCGAGCTTGTTGTCGCCAAGCACTGAAGTTTATACCTGTCTCGCTTTTAAATACGCGACTTAGCGTTCTCGGGCTGGTTGCAAATTCTGCTGCTAATTCGTTTTGAGATCGTGTGTCATCAGGGTGAGACATGAGCCAATGAGCAAGACGACGTATATTGTCTTTTTTGGGCAGTGGCAGAAAAAGGTTATTTGACTGGCTTGAAGCAATTTCATCCACGAGCACATTGACTAATCGCTGTTGAGGCTCAGTCAGGTCTTTAAAGTTGAAGCTTTTAATCCGCTCAATTAAGGCAGAAATCAGGCTATTAGAAGCGATAACCTTTGCCTGGCTGTTCAGTGATGATACATGGGTGACAGGGAGGTAAATAATAAATGCTTCTATATCGGAAACTACACTGGATTTATGCGCTAGGTGGGCTGGAATCCAACCAACAGATGCGGGTGTCATTGTCCACTGTTGGTCAAGGGTTTCTATAGTAGCAGTGCCTTGAGTGAGCCAGTATAACTGAGCCATGTCATGTTGATGCCAATGAGTTTGTGAATCTGAGTGGTGCTGTATAGATCTTGATTTCACGCTACTCATGATGGACTTTACCGTTGTGATTGAAGCTAATTCCCAAAAATAGGGTGATTTATTATCATGTGTGATAATAACAGTGGATTGGCAAGAATGCATTATCTCTTAGCTTGAACAAAGGCGCAATGGTCAATTTGCGTGTAGTCTTATACGCGTTTTGAACCATACTTACTGTAACAGGAAGCTCTCTAATATGGCTTTTAACTTCCTTGCCAAAAATAATTGTGATTTTTTTGTGGCATGCTTTATTGCACGCCACTTTTTTTTATAAAAAATGTTGATGACTTAAATATAATATTCAGATTATAAAAATTAGGTTAATTTAAAATTTTATGTCTTATTATGTATTTTGAAGGGACATATCTATCCCAGCCGTTAGATTTGCAGTAATCAATGGCTTGTTTTTGAGAAAATACACCTAACTTTGAGCGTATACTGTCTAAATACTTTCTTACTGTATTAACTTGCAGTGCTAATTGGATGGCAATGGTTTTGGTGTTATCGCCTTTTAAGAGAAAGTAAAGGACTTCCCACTCTCGATCAGTCAATATTGAGGTAGGTGGATTTAAGGTAATGGAAATGGGTTTGGAACCAAAAGTGGTGAATATGTCAGTGTCAAATTTCCTAGCCGGCTCAGCCCAAAAGAAAACACCGATAAATTTATCTTTTATATAAAAAGGCTTCTTATGAAATATCCAGCCTTCGAGGAGTTTGTTCTTGCCAAAAGGATGGATCTCAATAGAGCTTTTTGTCTCATTGGTGTCTATCACTAGTTGGTCATGGGCTTGAAAGGCGTCTTGAAATTCATGAGTTTCAGTTGGAAGCTCACCGTCCAAGCGGCCCTCAATATCAAAGGATTTAGATAAGTTCTGCATTCTTCGATATGCGGGGTTAATATAAACGAAGCGGTAGTTTGGGTCTTTTAGTCCACAAGGCCAGTCAAAGCTTTCCCAAAATGCGATCAAATCGGACGATAAAGTCATAGATCCCTCCTTTTTTGAGGGATGCTAACATTATGCAACTAATATAACAATTAAGGGTTTGCTTTTACCTATGGTAAGCGAAAAACGATAAAAGCGTTTTAGTACATAAGAGCCGCCTTTAACAATAATGACAACGCTTATTACTTAAAACGCTTTATTTCATCTAATACTCAATTAATCAATTAACCCATATTCATCGCTAAGAATATTAATAATCTCTTGCTTAGGATTATTCGATAACTGAATGGATCTTCCAGTTATCTTTTCAGCGATATTGATATAGGTACTAGAAATATCCATCAATGCTTCAGAGGGTAGTTCATTATCTCGAGCCAGAGCTTCTCGCTGCGTCATTCGTTCTTTGTTAAGTAGAATGTCTGGGTCCGGGAAGTGGTTTAATAAGAACTGCCTGAAACCTTCCTTTGAGTTTTCAACGATGCGACCATTTTGGTACTCATGTTCATCCCAAATGCGAGAGGAGTCTGGTGTTCCGACTTCATCCATATAGATAAGTTTTTCATTACCGGATGCGTCTTCAACATAGCCGAATTCAAATTTTGTATCGACGAAGATTTGATTGACTTCAGATAAAGCTTGGCTAATTAGGTTAAACCCTTCGCTGAGTAGTTTCTCGTAAAGTTGAATATCATCGAGGCTAGAGAAGTTAAACGCAGCAAAATTTTCTTCTATGTTTTTACGAGTAATGTTTACATCGTCTGCTTCTGGTACGCCCGGAATGTTTTTTAAGATCCCCTTTGTGGAAGGGGTCATCAATAATTCAGGGAGCTGAGTATCCTTTTTAAGTCCCTCTGGCAGCTCAATACCGCAGAAATTGCGTTCGCCTTTTTCATAAGCACGCCACATTGAGCCGGTGATGTATTGGCGACAAATGGCTTCAATCATAATTGGTTTTGCTTTTTGAACTATCCAGACCAATGGATGAGGGATATCGAGTATATGACTGTCGGCAAGACCATTTTGTTTGAACAAGCTAAACCAATGATTGGAAATAGCGTTAAGTGCTGCGCCTTTGCCCGGCACCCCTTTTAATCCGCCTTGGCCGTGCCAAATACAATCAAAAGCTGAAATACGGTCACTGATCACCATGATAGCGAGAGGAGCATCAGGTGCGACGTCATAGCCTTTCTCTTCAATCAGGCGGCGGCTATCTTGTTCGGTTAGCCAGTAAACAGAACGAACTTTACCACTGTGAACTGGTTTGTGAGTACGAATGGGAAGGTCATCATTTGTAGCAAGAACTTGATCAGCAAGAGTCATCTGGATAATCCTATCTGTGTCAGAAATTTACGATTGTAACCACGCATATAATCGATTTGGATTGAATCATACCAGAAATAACGCAGGCTGCCACAAAAAAGCAAACGTTTGCATTGTGTGCGAATGGATAAGACGGATAAATAAGAGGGCTAACCATCTGGTGATATCCATCGGTGTTCGAAGTTAGTGGTAATGCATGCGTCCTTTCTCAATAAAAATAACCTGACAACCATACTCAGCAGCCAAATCACTCAGCACCTTTTGATCAAATGTACTGATTTTATTAGAAGCGACAATTGCACTGGCATTACGTGATTTTATTGCCTTCTCGACGATGGCACATTCACACAAAGTCTTTGAGGGCTTCAAATGAATCATATTTCCGCAGTTCACATTATAGGCGCTGAATATATCCAAGCTTGGTCTAGGGCATTCTGCAGTAAATAGTATCCATTGCTTTTGATCGGACAGTCCAGCTAGGCGTTTGATGGATTCACTTTGATGTGCCCAATGATAGTGTGTTACTGCCAAGCGATTAGTTGTATGTAAATGAAACATCAATACTGTCCTTATATCCAACACTGTATGAATAAACAGTAGTTGTTTTATTTACTAGGATCAAGAGAAAATCTTCATTACTGATGGTCTTGTATTTATATGAATTTGGGGTGAGACTAGGTTTAACCTAATGAATTTTAATAATAAATAAAGAGTTATTAGGGTGTTTGTAATGGATGTTTTATAAACAAATATGTGATCTTAACCGGTTTAATGAATGGTTAATCTCTCGCGTTTTCAGGTTACTAGTCTAAAAAACGCTCTGGGTAATCGCTGAAAATGCCATCTAAATTACTAAGGGATTGGATGTCTGAGGGCCTATTTACGGTATAGCACCAGACTTGATAGCCTTGTTGTTGGAGTTTGTGAACATCTTTTTCAGTTGCAAACCGATAATTGAGGTTACAACCGAATGCCGATATTGTTTCCAACAATTTGATATCTCGGGGAAGGAGTTTTTCTGTGAGTACTGCAATGCGATAATCAGGTAATACGGCGTGCAGCTTGATTAGTGTCGCATGATCAAAACTAGAAAGTAGAATTGAATCAGTGGAAACTGGTGAAGACTCTAAATCATGTTTCAAAAGTTGAGCAACATGCGCTTTATCGTGTCGGTCTACTTTTAATTCTAAGTTGAGTTTTAGGTTTAAGTCATCAGCCAGCAAAAGTAATTCTGTTAGAGTCATTATGGATTGCTGGTCAGGCTGATCACCAAATTTGGCACCAAAATCAAATTGACGAAGTTCTGCGAGCGTCTGTTCGTCAATGCGTCCACTGCCGTTACAGCATCGGTCAATGGTATGGTCGTGACAAATAACCAAAATATTGTCTTTGGTTGGTTGTACGTCGACTTCGACCCATTCAAGCCCTAATTCAGCGGCGGCTTGAATACTAATTTTGGTGTTTTCAGGGTAGTGTCCTGCAACCCCGCGATGGCCAATGATCTTCATTATTTTTCCTATATCTAATGCTCAGCCGTGGTAGACCATGTTCTAAGTTGGCTTTTCATCGCATTTTAAAGCCAGATCTGACACTATCAGACATCATAATTTAGCAGATAAGTTATTTAAGAGTAGCGAAATTGAACGCAGAGAGTAAAGCAACTTGGATTTTAGTTGGGACTACAATGTTAGCCGGCTTAGGGTGGATCTTCTCAAAGGAGACAGTTCAAGGCTTACCGCCATTTGGATTTGTAGGGCTTAGATTTTTAGTCGCGTCTATTTGTCTAGTTCCATTTTGTTATCAGTCGTTATCGCTATTTACCGCGAGACAACTTCTTCAAGCTTTGGGTGCGGGCAGCATCTTATCCGCTGCTTTATTAGCATGGATACATGCGATTACGGTGAGTGATACACTTGGTGAAGGTGCCTTTATTGTCAGTTTATCTATGATTATTGTCCCAATTATTGCATGGGCAATATTTAGAGAGCGGCCTAAGCGTGCATTTTGGATTTCTATGCCGATAGCCGTTACAGGACTTGCTTTGCTATCGCTGCAAGATGGTTGGCAGGCGTCGAGCGGGCATGTGTGGTTTTTAGCGAATGCTTGTTTGTTGGCTCTGCACTTTAATGTCAACAGTCGTTTGGTGCAAAAACTGCCTGTATTAACGTTAACATGTGTTCAGCTATTTTCGACGGGGGCGATTGCCTTGCTGGTATCCCTTTGCGTAGAAACGATTCCTACTTCAGTCGATATTCATATTTGGTGGTGGTTTGCAGCTAGTGCACTACTTGCCACCAGTATTCGATATGTGATGCAAACAGCTGGGCAGAAGCATTGTAACCCCGCAAATGCGGCACTTATTATGCTGCTTGAGCCTATCTGGACAGTGATATTAAGCATTCTTTGGTACGGTGAGCAGTTATCATTTAATAAGCTTTCAGGGTGTTGTCTTATCTTATTTTCGCTGGTTTTTTACAGAACTGGCGGGCAGCTTTCGAGCTTATTTACATCCAAATAGCATCATGGATAACTGGTCTGACTTCACGATCTAGAGCTTATAAGCTTCTCAATTAAACATGGGTTGCTAAATTAAACTTGTCAGGGTTTGTTAATACTGTGTTACAACATGAAGCTACATGCCATTAATGGTTACATCCAAAAAATTTATCTTGTGGAATATGACGATAAACTCATGCTTTTAGATGGCGCGAGTAGAGCGGATATTCCCTATATTGAACGTTATATTACCGATGAAATCGGCCAGCCCTTTTCAAACCTCAAAGTGGTTATTGTTACACATATGCATCCGGATCATGCTGGGGCCGCTCATAAACTCAGAGATCTTACGGGGTGTATCTTGGTGTCGGCGAATAAGAGCAGGCAGTGGTATGAAGGGCTTGACGGTATGCTTATGCATTTCACTGACTTAATACTTGCTCGATGGGTGGCGGGAAGACTAAAGAAACCTAAGAGAACACTTTGGTACCCTAGGTACTTACAGCCTGATGTCACGCTAAATGATAGTCAGCCTGTGCCTCATTTCGAAGATTGGGTGGTATTGGAAACTCCGGGCCACACAGATCGAGATTTATCTGTTTATCATAAGCAGCAAGATATTCTGTATGTTGCCGACTTAATAGTGAAAGTCAAAAAGCGTTTGATTGCTCCTTTTCCAATTTTCCATCCCAATAAATACCGCCAATCACTTGAGCGGGTATACAACATAAAGCCTAAAACCTTGTTACTTGCTCATGGCGGTGAAGTAACACTGGATGAAAATGCCTACCAGCACCTTATTAGTGTGGCTCCCTGCACGCCAGCAACACATTGGAGGGCAACAAAAGTTAAACTTCGCAGCCTTCTTAGCTCTGTATGGTCGTTTGGCTTTGCGGAAAAATAATAAACCTCTATTTTCATTAATGTTGTTATTCTGTGTCTTGATTAAAAGTTGGGTTAAAATTGCTCAGCTCTGGCTATTTGAGAGATTATATTGAGTAATAGCCATATAGCTGATTGAAATTTTGCCCAATCACGTTAACATACGCATAAATGGAAATGAGATTGCGTCTCAATAAGTGATTGAGCTGCGCCAGAAATAGACACACTATGAAACTAATAACTCCCAGCCTTGTGGTGATCCTTGCATCATTTAGCACCAGTACTGTCGCAACAAGCTTTGAAAACGCGCAGTCCATCCAACTAAGTACCAATACGGCTTCGGCATCTAGCCAAAAACGAATAGATACTGTCGCAGAGAACTCTCTCATCCTTCAAGGAGATATCGATCAGCTCAAGGAAGAGATTAAAAACTTACAAGTATATCAAAATCACCTCACAGCTCTGATCGAGAGCCAGTCGCAAGAAGCGTTAAACCTAGAAAGTCAAATTGAAGAGATCAACAACACACGTCAAGGTGTCGTACCTCTTATGTATCAAATGATATCTGGATTAAAAGATTTTGTAGAATCCGACCTTCCAATAAAACATGACACACGACTAGAGCGTATTTCTAAGCTTGAAAGAATGATGGTACGTGCTGATGTGAGTGATGCGGAAAAGTATCGCCGAATTCTTGAAGCATATCAGATAGAACTTGATTACGGCGTAAAACTGGGAACTTACCAAGGTAAAATCTCAGTGGATGGAAACCTTCGTCAAGTACAAGTTCTTCACCTTGGGAGAGTTTCTTTAGTTGCACGCAGTTTGGATGGCACTAAGTCATGGGTATGGGATCAATTACAAAACCAATGGCTACAGCTTGATAGCTCCATTAAACCGAATCTAGACAAAGCCTTTAATGTTGCTACTAAGCAAGCGGCGCCAAGTCTACTCACATTACCCCTATCACAGACTTTGGAGTCAAAATAAATGAAATCTAAACTAATGATTTGTCTTTTGACTCTGTCGGTCTTGCCATTTTCAGCCTATTCAAATAGTGACATCGTCAGCAAAGCACAAGTTGAAAGTGTTAGCCAAGGTCAGCACAACCAAAAGCGTGAGTCCACGTTTCAACAAACAGAGAAAGAGCTTAAATCACTTAAAGCATCGCTTCTTAAGCAGCGTAATAGTATCCAAAAACACAATGATGAATTGGTTGCTGAGTTTGCTGATAACGAAAAAAAGCTTGCTAAATTGGAAGAAAAGCTTCGACTTGAGACGGGAAGTCTTGGCGAAGTGTTTGGAGTCGTGCGACAAAATGCGAAGCAATTAGAATCTGAGTTAGATAGCTCAGTTACTTCTGCTGATGCACAAAACTATAGAGATATTGTACAAAAAGTTGCCGCTGCGACAGAATTACCTTCAATGCAGCAGCTAACTGGGTTATGGAAAGCACTTGAAGAGCAAATACAAGCGAGTAGCCAACTAGTGTCCACCCAAGTCAGTTTTGTCAATGGTGCTGGAGAAATACAGAAAGAAACGGTTCTTAGAGTTGGCTCATTGGGCCTAGTTTCAGAGGCTGGATACCTTAAATGGAATGCTATCAAAGATGAGGCGCAGCTTTATCCCAAACAGCCAGAAAATACTCCTACTTTTTCTAAGCTTAGCTCTGGTCCGATGCAGGATATTGTACTGGATCCGACTCGCGGAATGTTGCTTGAGCAGCTAGCTCATAGTCCAAGTTTGATGGATAGGGTGAAAGCTGGCGGTGTGGTAGGACAAGTGATTCTTGGTTTACTTATGATTGGCATGATTATCGCCTTTATCAGGGGAATCACCTTATCCAAAGCGCGCCAAAAGATTCGAACTCAACTTAAGTCACCTCAGGTACCGGGAGATAACCCTCTTGGCCGTGTATTAGCTGTATACAAAAAAGATAAATGCCTGAGCGTTGAGGCACTTGAGCTGCGTTTACTTGAAGTTGTCGTTGATGAACAAGCGCAACTTGAAAAGGGACTGTCCATGCTTAAGTTGTTAGCTGCTTTGGCGCCTATGTTAGGGCTATTAGGTACGGTTATCGGAATGATAGAGACATTCCAAGTGATTACCCAATTTGGTAATGGTGACCCTAAAGTAATGGCTGGTGGAATATCCATGGCTTTGGTGACGACAGTTCTTGGTCTGGTTGCTGCTATGCCACTTTTACTAGCCCATAATATCCTGAGTTCACAGGCTGAGCTGATTCGTAATACTCTCGAAAAACAAGGTATTTCTTTAGTTGCTCAACAAGCAGAGAAAGACTCTGTCGGCGATGAGGCATCTCTGGAGAGAGTCGCTTAATGGATATATTCATTGCAATGCTGCCCGAGTTAGTCACTGGAAGCCAATGGCTAATATCTTTGCAAAGCTTTATGCAGCAGGGTGGTCAACTACTATGGTGGTTATTTGGGGTGGTGGCTTTATGTTGGGTTCTCATGATAGAGCGCTTGATATACTTATTTGTCGAGTTCCCCAAACACCGAGCGGCTTGGATAAAAAGTTGGCATGCAAGGTGTGAACAAGACTCATGGTATGCCCGTTCAATTCGTGATGGTTGGTTGGCACAAGCCCACACAAACCTCTACCAAAATGTAAACATCATTAAAGTATTGGTGGCCATTTGTCCAATGCTTGGGCTGTTGGGAACAGTTACTGGAATGATCTCGGTTTTTGATGTGATGGCTAACCAAGGCAGTAGTAACCCTAAGTTAATGGCTTCTGGGATCTCGTTGGCGACTTTGCCGACAATGGCGGGTATGGTGGCAGCTTTATTTGGCATGTTTTTCCATGCTCGTTTGCTCAAAGCCTGCCAAGTAAGAGAAGTTAAATTAGAAAAATCGTTAAGGAGTCAGCGATGAGACTGGGCCGACGTCATCATAAACAAGAAGAAGCTCAGGTTGATCTGACTTCCATGCTTGATATCGTGTTTATCATGCTGATTTTTTTCATTGTAACCAGCTCTTTTGTCAGGGAATCTGGGGTTGAAGTTAATCGCCCGCAGGCCAGCAGTGCAGTTAGTCAGAAAGATGCGGGTATCTTCATTGCAGTTACCTCTTCTAACGATATATACATAGATAAGAGGGTGGTTGATGTAGAGCGCGTTCAAGCGGCGTTGGAGCATTTACTGTTGGACAAGCCCGATGCAGCTTTGGTTATTCAGGCTGATGAACATGCCTATAGTGGAACCGTAGTTAAGGTGATGGACGCAGCTAAAGAAGCTGGGGTCAAGAATATCGCACTCGCAGCGGAGAAAAAGTAATGGTGCGCTGGATTGTCGCTGTTCCAATCGCTGGATTATGCACTTTAACAGTATTCACATTAATGGCTTGGATGGTCAATATTAATAATAGGCAGGCTCCAACTGATGAGGCACCTTTGAGGTTTGATATGCTTGTTGTTGAGAATGACTCTAATACCCAACGTCGACAGCGGAGTGTTCCAGAGCAACCCAAAACGCCTCAAATGCCAGAGCAGCAGCCTGTATCACGTGTTGATAATCCAATAGCGAATATCTCTGATATGCAGAAGCCATTACTTGGCCTTGATACCAGTATTCAGGGTTTAGCTATAAGCGCGCCAGAGTTTGGTGATTTTGGTGTTCAGCAGCAAGTCATGCCTCTCTATCGAGTTGAGCCTCGTTATCCTTCAAAGGCTTTAAAGCGTAAAGTGGAAGGCTATGTACAGGTCATGTTCACTATAGATGCGACCGGTAAGCCAGTTGATATTCAAATTCAGAAATCAGAGCCCAAGTATATGTTTGATCGAGAGGCTATTTATGCAATTAAGAAGTGGAAATATCAGCCAATGATTGTCGATGGTAAGGCTGTGGCACAGCAGGGCCAGACGGTAAAATTGGAGTTTACGTTATCAAAATGATTAAACAATGTGCCTTGATTACAGTATGCCTTATGTCATCTCTCGCTGTTTCTGCTGAGCTCAGTCGTTACACAGCTGGACGCCTTCAACAGGCCAACCAGCTAGCGCAGGATGAAAAACTCAAGCAAGCGATCACAGTTTTACGCGAGACCAATACTTCGTTTGATTATGATAAAGCGTTTGTAGCAAGAGTTATGGCGGTTTTTTACTGGCAAGATGGTCAAACGAAACATGCTATTGAACAAATGGAGTATGCCGTTTCTAGTGGCCTGTTAAAAGATGAACAAGCTTGGGTAAGTGAACGCATGCTTGCCGATCTCTATCTGACAGAGCGCCAATTCAAGCAAGCACTAAAGCATTACTACCAACTGGTTGAAATGGTGCCTAAAGCCCATCAAAAAAATGATATTTGGCTACGTATCGCTCAATCTCATTACCAGTTGGAGCAATGGCGTGATGTGGTCGTGTCGGCCAAACGCTATTTAAACGAAGATGTGCAAGACCGTCTACAACCGCTATCTGTGATGCTAGGTGCTCAGTTAGCATTAAATCTTCCACACGATGCAATAATTACATTGGGTCAGTTGATAGATATAGAGCCTAAAAAGTTACAGTGGTGGAGGCAATTATCCACTTTGCAAATGCAAGTTGGTCAAGAAAAAAAAGCCCTTGGGACTTTATCGCTTGCTAAGCTTAACGGCCTAGCATTAAGCCAAAATGATCGCCGGATACTCGCTCAGTTATATGCTAAACAAGGTATTCCAGAAAGGGCTGCGCTCGAAATTAGTCAACTAGAGGATGCGCAGGCAGACATTCAACTGCTTGTCGAGCAGGCTACATCTTGGCAACTGGCGAAGCAGTGGGACACAGCAATTTCGGTCTGGAAGAAAACAGTGCAAAAGGCTCCGAAATACAATTGGAATCTTGCGCAGCTTCTTATCCAACAAGGATACTATAAAGAATCTATTTCAGTTCTTGATAAAGTTGAGGGAAGGCAGGCGGCCGTCGCATTAGCTAAAACTCGCGTGTTCTATAAACTCGATCAGTTAGACAAAGCTTTGTCTCAAGCTAAACAAGCTGAGCGCCTTGAACCTTCAAGTCAGGCGAAAGGTTGGATAAAGTTTTTGTCCCAACTCGGGGCAGTGTCCAAGCGCCAGAAAACTGCAGCATAAATAAAAGGGAGAGCACAGGGCGCTAATGCCGTTCACTTAAGGTGAGCGGCATTGTTTTTTCTGGGGTATCGGCTTG
>NZ_JAYQDQ010000064.1:0-23211 GCF_038138445.1 Vibrio sp. | reverse complement strand
TATTTTTAGTCGGTGCCAGCTTTCAGTTAAATGGGGCTCACCGCCAGCTTACGATCAAAAGGCTACAAACGTAGCCTTTTTCATTGAAATGCTTAGCTTTCTTGATTGACCGTCATGAGAGATTGGTGTGCTTCTGTAACATGTTTTTGCACTTGTTGCTGCGAGCAAATACCGAGCTGTTGTTTTGCCTCTTCCTCTGAAATGTCGAGGTGGCAGCATAATAAATCAATAGCCATCTGGTAGTTGTGTGTCTCTGCCATGATTGTTTCCTTTTAGCACATGAGTATCCTATCACTGCACAATCTATCATGCGTGTAGTAATGAGCAATAAGACAAAGGTCTAATCTTAAAACTGACTCACTTATAGGTTCAAATGCAGCCATTTCTGTACTGAATCCCGGCGGGGAGAAACTAAATGTTGCAATTTGCCTCTACCACTTGTAATTAAAAGCAATAGACTATATCTAATAGAGAGATAATCAGTCCCCAAATGGTGCAAAATTATCGCGTGGTTTTACATTGATAAAATCTATGCACCTAATTTGGAACACTATAAAGAGTTCAGTGTCGGAGAAAAGTAATGAAACGTGTAATTTTGTTTTTGGCAACCAACTTGGCCGTAGTATTGGTCTTGAGCGTTGTTTTAAATATTGTCTATTCTGTTACAGGGATGCAGCCTGGCAGCCTGTCTGGCTTACTTGTGATGGCCGCAGTGTTTGGCTTTGGTGGCGCGTTTATTTCTCTGATGATGTCCAAGGGGATGGCTCTTCGTTCTGTTGGGGGAATGGTGGTTGAAAGCCCTCGCAATGAAACTGAGCATTGGTTACTTGAAACTGTTCGTCGCCAATCTCAACAAGTTGGAATTGGTATGCCAACCGTAGCTATCTATGACTCACCAGATATTAACGCTTTTGCAACAGGAGCAAAGCGGAATGATTCTTTGGTCGCAGTGTCTACTGGTCTACTTCACAATATGACGCGCGATGAAGCGGAAGCTGTTCTTGCACACGAAGTCAGCCATATTGCGAACGGAGATATGGTAACCATGACGCTTATGCAAGGGGTCGTGAATACATTCGTGATTTTCTTATCACGCTTTATCGCTAACATTGTCTCTTCAAATGATGAAGAAGAAGGTGGGAGCAACATGATGGTTTATTTTGGTGTTTCGATAGTGTTGGAATTGGTATTTGGGTTCCTAGCCAGCTTTATTACTATGTGGTATAGCCGCCATCGCGAGTTTCATGCTGATGCAGGAGCAGCCAACTTAGTGGGTAAGCATAAAATGATCGCTGCGTTGGAGCGTCTTAAACTCAGCCATGAATCTCAGCTTGAAGGTTCAATGATGGCATTTGGTATCAATGGTAAACGTTCAGTGACGGAGCTCCTTATGAGCCACCCACCACTTGATAAGCGAATCTCTGCATTACGTAACTTATAGAAGGTGTGTCGGGCTAGAACATGCCCTAATAAATTGAAAAGGCTTAGTTTATAACTAAGCCTTTTTTTGATCTCTTTGATGCTGTCACCGTAGAAGTTATACAAAATATTATTTGTACAAGTTTTCGGATTGACCTAAAGTCTCTATGTTGTACAAAAAATATTAGTGTATAACATAACGAGAGGTGATCGAATGGATGTGGAAACAGTCGGCGAGGTTTATCAAAAGCTTAACAAGTCAAACCTTCACCTGTTGTCTGATGTGTATCACGAAGAAGTTGTATTTGAAGACGCAGCTCATAAGCTTGAAGGCTGGACCGAATTGGAGAGTTACTTCCAAGCCTTATACAGCAATGTAAAACGCTGTGACTTCGATATTATTGAACACCAGCAATCTGGTGATAGTGGTTTCTTGACTTGGCAAATGGCACTAGAGCACCCCAAATTATCAAATGGTTCCACAGTCTATGTCAACGGAGTCAGTCATTTAAAGTTTTCCCAAGGTCGAGTCATCTACCACAGAGACTATTTCGATTTAGGAGAAATGCTATACGAAAATCTACCTTTGCTTGGTTCATTGATTAAAGCGATCAAGGTGAGGTTAGGCAAATGAACACAGTTCTGATTACAGGAGCAACGTCGGGGATCGGTTTCCAGCTAGCGACAGATTACGCGAAAAGCGATGTGACAGTGTACGCTTGTGGCCGAAACCAAGAGCGCTTGAGAGAGTTAAGCTCCCAGTTTGCCAACATTCATCCAATAGCATTTGATCTTACTGATCTTGAAGCGACAAAACAGGCGCTGTCTCACTTGGATCACATACCTGATTTATGGGTATTGAACGCTGGTGATTGCGAATACATTGATGATGGCAAGCTTGACGCTAAGCTAGTGAAGCGTGTTTTTGACATCAATGTATTGGGACTCACCAATGCGATTGAAGCTTGTCAACCGCATTTCAAAAAAGGTCAAAGGTTGGCTATTGTGGGATCCATCGCTAGCGAAGTGGCTTTGCCTCGTGCTGAAGCTTACGGAGCCTCTAAAGCGGCGGTAAGTTACTTAGCTAGGGCACTCCAACTAGACCTCAAGCCTAAGGGAATAGATGTGTCGATCATCTACCCTGGTTTTGTCAAAACACCACTTACCGACAAAAACACCTTTGAAATGCCAATGCTAATTTCTTCTGAACGAGCATCGAAAGAAATCAGAGAAGGATTAGCTAGGGGACGTAGTCACATATATTTCCCAAGAAAATTTACATCAATTTTGCGCCTAGTCGGCGCGCTTCCATACCGTTGGCAGAATGCTCTGACGGCTAAGCTACTTGCCCAATAAAAAAGGAATAATCACATGAATGTAGCGATAATAGGTTCCGGGATTTCAGGCTTAACATGTGGGTATTATTTACATAAAGATCATGACGTGACTGTGTTTGAAGCCAATGATTATATTGGTGGCCACACAGCCACTGTAGATGTTGAGCTAGACGGAAAACATTATGCTGTGGACACAGGGTTTATAGTCTTTAATGATAGAACTTATCCTAATTTCATCGAATTGATGGACGAGATTGGAGTGAGCGGGATCGCAAGTCAAATGAGCTTTAGCGTCCGAAATGACGCAAATGGACTTGAATATAATGGTCATACACTATCGACACTATTTGCTCAAAAGAGTAATTGGCTAAGTCCAAAATTCTATCGCTTTATTTTTGAAATACTGCGATTTAATAAACAAGTTAAAGCCATTGCAAGTCAGAATACATGCCTAGATATTACCCTAGGAGAGTTCTTAACATCTCAAAGGTTTAGCAGTTTTTTTTGCGATAATTATATTTTGCCTATGGGGGCTGCTATTTGGTCTTCTACTCTGGCCGATATGAGAGCATTTCCGCTAACCTTCTTCGCTAGATTTTTTTTAAATCATGGATTACTTGATATCACTAATCGTCCTCAATGGTACGTCATTAAGGGTGGATCACGAGAATATATTGGGCCGTTGACTAACGGGTTTTCCAATAGGATACGTCTCAATACACCAGTCGATGGTGTAACTAGAGATCAAGCGGGTGTCACGGTTCATTTTAATGGACGCAGTGAACGTTTTGACCATGTCATCTTTGCATGTCATAGCGATCAAGCACTTAAGATACTGAGAGATTCAAATTCTGCTGAGTATGCTGTGCTATCGAAATTGGAATACCAGGCCAATGAAGTGGTGCTTCATACAGACGAGAGCTTACTTCCAAAGCGAAAAACAGCTTGGGCATCTTGGAACTATCGATTAAGTGGGGCTGATAAAGAAGAAGACTTAGCTCCAACCCTCACCTATAACATGAATATACTTCAACATATTAAGGCACCTCAAACCTTTTGTGTGTCTCTAAATAGCAGTGAGCAAATTGACCAAAGTAAAGTGTTAAGACGTTTCGTCTATCATCATCCAGTATTCAGTAGCCAATCCATCAAAGCTCAATCACGAAAAGAGGAGATTAATGGTGTCTGTAATACTTGGTTCTGCGGCGCTTATTGGTATAACGGCTTTCATGAGGATGGGGTTAAAAGTGCTCTGGATGTAGTGCGGGGCTTTAGGGCTTACAGCGCGGGCCACAGATCTAAGGGAGCGGCTTGAGATGTCGTCCTCGCTCAAAAGTTGTTTGCTTGTTGGTAATGTGAGACATCGCCGTTTTAGCCCAATAGAGCATGCACTCGACTATAAGCTCTTTATGCCATGTTTGGACCTCGATGAATTGCAGGATCTAAAAAATAAAGTATGGGGCTTTGGCGACAAATGGTGGCACTGGGCAAGGTTTAAACGTAGTGACTATCTAGGTACTGGAGACTTGAAACAGTCGGTACTTAACAAAGTGGCTGAATTAGGTGGAGAGCGTCTTGATGGCTCGGTTAAAGCTGTGATTCACCTTAGATATTTTGGCATCTATTTCAGCCCCGTTAACTTTTACTATATTTATGATGTTAATGATTGCTGGTGCTATTTACTGGCTGAAGTAAGTAACACCCCATGGAACGAAAGGTATTACTATTTGTTGGATGCGCGTAACGAGGACACATGGGTTCACTCAAAAGCATTTCATGTATCTCCATTTAACCCTATTGATCAAGAATATCGATGGAGAATTAAACCTATGAATCCACATCTATCTATTCATCTGGAATGCCATCGTCAGGGCAAACAATTTGATGCAACGATGAAAATGAAAAGTCAGATGTTAAGTACTCATGGGCTACTCAAGTACTTGATAGCCACGCCTGTACTCGCCATCAAAATGCTGTTAGGGATTTATTGGCATGCATTAAAACTTTGGATTAAAGGTGCTCCCTTTTATTCCCACCCTAAGTATGAGCAGGATAAAGAAGCTCAACCGACTCGCCATACAAATATAGAAAATAAGTAGGAGCTGATAAAATGATTAATTCACAAACGCTACCTTTGCCCAAATCATTGACACCTTTACATAAAGCGGCGAGAAACCTTGCCTTTTCTTGTTTGCAAAGGCTCCAACATGGCTCTTTAACCGTCATTGAATCGTTTGAATCACAGTCAGGTGATGATTCCACAACCCAATTTGGTGATTTACTTGATGGGAAGACTCATGCAGTAATCGAGGTTAAACACCCAGCTTTTTATGCCCGACTTATAAAAGGAGGAAGCATAGCCGCGGGTGAGGCCTACATGGATGGATGGTGGGACAGTAACGATTTAACGGCTCTTATGAGGCTAATGGCGGAAAATCTAACGACTCTAGACTCGATTGAAAAGAAAAGCAGTGTGTTATCAAAACTTGTCTATCAAGTTGGGCACTGGCTCAATCGTAATACACTGGTTAATTCTGCCAAGAATATACAAGCCCACTATGACTTGAGTAACGAGCTTTATGATACATTTTTAGATCAGAGAATGCTCTACTCATCAGGAATTTATCGAACAGACCAGGACACTTTGGAGCAAGCTCAAATTAACAAAATGGAACGCTTGTGTCAGCAACTCAGCCTCAATGAAAACGATTCAGTAATTGAAATTGGAACGGGTTGGGGCGCCATGGCGATATACATGGCAGAACACTATGGTTGCCATGTGACCACCACGACCATTTCTGAGCAGCAGTACGTATATGCAAAGCAGGAGATAGAGAAAAGAGGGTTAGAAGGTAAGATAACCTTGCTGAAAAAAGACTATCGACTACTTGAGGGGAAGTTTGACAAACTGGTTTCGATTGAAATGATAGAAGCCGTTGGCAAGCAGTTCTTGAACTCCTACCTTGAAAAATGCCAGTCATTACTTAAATCTGGTGGTTTGATGGCTATTCAAGCGATTACCATTGCTGACCAGCGCTATGCCGATTACAGCAACAGCGTAGACTTTATTCAAAAATATATTTTTCCTGGCGGCTTTTTGCCTTCTATCACAGCATTGACTCAAGCGACAACCAAACACACTGACTTGGTACTTAGGGACTTGTTTGACATCGGCCAAGATTATGCTCGAACACTAAGGGATTGGTATACGCGCTTTAATTGTGCTGAGAAGCGAGTACGACAGCTAGGGTTTGATGAAAGATTTATCCGCATGTGGAACTACTACTTTTGCTATTGTGAGGGTGGGTTCAGAGCACGGTCGATCAGCACTGTCCACATGACGTTTCAACGTCCATAGATTTGAGTTCTCGGAGCAAAAGATGAAACAGTTACTGATAGCATCGACATGGTTTCAGGTGATTTGGCTATGCGCTGTTCTTGGTAACTATCAATGGCAGAGTCTAACAGTAATCTTGGTGAGCATTACCTTGATTGCATCTGCCATAAAAGCTTGGATACACTGGCGAAACTGGGCCAGTGTTTTAGCTGTAGGTCTAATCGTTGACTTTTTCAATATCCAGTTAGGTCTGTTTCAATTTGAGCATCAGAGCTTCCCAATTTGGCTTGCAGCTCTTTGGATGTTATTTGCTTGGTATGTGCACTTTTTGCACCCATTTGTGAGCCAATACCCTGCGTTGGTCGTATCAATAGTAGGAGGGATCGCCGGAGCACTAAGCTATATGGCGGGAGAGAGGTTTGGCGCAGTCGCGTTTGGATTACCTTTCTTTTCTGTTGTCGGCATATTGCTGGTTGAGTGGTTCCTTATTATCTTGATGATATTAAGGGTATATGGGCATGAAGTACGTAATGATGATGGTAGCTTATCTAACTCTGACAGCTAGTGCTAAGGCGTCAATGGCTTCGGATAAATCACCAAGTGACTGGAATCAATGGTCTAGTGTGGGGCAGGCTCAATTATCGATGTTTTTCTTTGACATTTATAAGTCACAACTTTTTAGTCCGGACGGCCGATACATTGTTGGTGATGATATTACTCCACACCCTCTGGCACTTTCCATTACGTACCAAAGAGATATATCCCAGAAACAGCTCGTGAAGGCGACGGTAGAGCAGTGGGAAAAGCTGGGTTATGAGCCTAGCACGACCAGTCAATGGGCTCAACGTCTTGAAACGATATTTCCCGATATTAAAGAGGGCAACAATCTAACTTATGTCACTGATGGGTATCATGGCCAGTTCTACTATGCCTGCCCCAATGATGGAGTAGAGCTGATTGGTCAAATAGAAGAAGAAGCATTTAATGATGCGTTTCTTGCCATCTGGCTTTCACCACAAACTGAGTACCCAAGTT
This sequence comes from Vibrio sp., assembly GCF_038138445.1. Classification (GTDB taxonomy): domain Bacteria; phylum Pseudomonadota; class Gammaproteobacteria; order Enterobacterales; family Vibrionaceae; genus Vibrio. The sequence continues at coordinate 16,083 of NZ_JAYQDQ010000064.1, read as the reverse complement.
TAAGGCGAAAATTAATAGGGAGTTATTAATGTTTAAGCAGGCTAAATGCTTATTGTACGCCCTTGTCATAGTGATAGGCTTAACTGCTTGTAGCGCCGACATTGAGGACTATCGAGAGCACAAACCTAACTTCGATCTGTTCGAATATTTTGAGGGAGAGTCGACAGCTTGGGGTATGGTGCAAGATTACACCGACCTCCAGACAAGGAGATTTGAAGTAGCCATAGTTGGGACAGTAAAAGGTGACACACTTACTCTTGTGGAAGACTTTGTGTTTGATGATGGTGAAAAGTCACGTCGAGTATGGAGTATAGAGCGTCTAGAGCAAGGTCAGTATCAAGGACGAGCAGACGATATTATTGGAGTGGCAAAAGGAACACAAGTCGGAAGCGCACTGCGCTGGCAATATGACTTTGCTCTTCAACTAGAGGACTCAACAGTGGTGGTATCGTTTGATGACTGGTTGTATCGCCAAGATGAAAGTCATGTGTTTAACTTAACTAAGATTAAGAAGTTTGGCGTCGAAGTGGGTCAGATCACCTTATTTTTTCAAAAAACTGTTCGGTGAAAATCACTAAATCATCGCTTATATACAAAAAGGACGGCTAAATAGCCGTCCTTTTTAGTTAGAACAGATTCTATAGCTTATCGGTTAGCTCGATTGCTTGGCCGATGTAATTTGCTGGTGTCATTTGTTTTAGACGTTCTTTCTCGCTATCAGGTAATGCTAATCCATCGATAAATTGTTTCATCGCTTCGCCATCAACACGTTTACCGCGAGTGAGCTCCTTAAGCTTTTCATAAGGCTTTTCAATCCCATAGCGGCGCATAACGGTTTGAACTGGTTCAGCAAGAACTTCCCAGTTTTGATCGAGCTCTGCAAGAAGAGCTTCACGATTGACTTCTAGCTTGCTGATACCCTTAAGTGTTGACGTATAAGCAATGATTGCATAACCGACACCAACACCTAAATTACGTAAGACTGTTGAGTCAGTCAGATCACGTTGCCAACGAGAAATTGGCAGCTTTTGTGCTAAGTGAGCAAACACAGCATTAGCAAGGCCAAGGTTGCCTTCGGAGTTTTCAAAATCAATAGGGTTAACTTTATGAGGCATAGTTGACGAGCCTATTTCTCCAGCAATGGTTTTTTGCTTGAAGTGCCCCAGCGCAATGTAACCCCAAATATCTCTATCAAAATCAATTAGTATAGTATTGAATCGAGCGATAGCATCGAATAATTCTGCGATATAATCATGCGGCTCAATTTGAGTTGTGTACGGATTCCAAGTGACGCCTAGAGACTCAGTAATGAAGTCTTCAGAAAATTGGTGCCAGTCTAACTCTGGGTACGCGGACAAATGTGCATTATAGTTTCCTACCGCACCATTAATTTTTGCGAGAATTTCTACACTAGCAATTTGCTTATACTGACGCTCCATACGGTAAGCGACATTGGCCATCTCTTTACCAATGGTGGATGGTGATGCTGGCTGGCCATGAGTTCTAGATAAAAGAGGAATGTCACGATACTCAACAGCAAGGGCTTTGATGGCATCAATGATGCTGCGTATTTCTGGCAGAATAACAGTCTCACGCGCTTCTTTTAGCATCAGCGCATGAGAGGTATTGTTGATATCTTCAGAGGTACATGCGAAATGCAGAAATTCATTAACGGCATGTAATTCAGGAATGTCAGCAACTTTTTCTTTCAGGAAATACTCTACCGCTTTGACATCATGGTTGGTTGTACGCTCAATTTCTTTGATTCTACGTGCATCTTGCTCAGAGAAATTGTCAGCAAGCTCGTTTAAAAACTGATTCGCTTCTGCGCTAAAAGCCGGGACCTCTGCAATTTCAGCTGTCGCTGCAAGTTTTTGTAACCAACGGATTTCGACGATAGTACGGTATTTAAGTAGACCATATTCACTAAAAATTTCGCGTAATGCTGTAGTCTTACTTCCGTATCTGCCGTCTACTGGTGAAACAGCAGTCAATGCTGACAGTTCCATGATGTTCTCCTGAATTGAGTGTCTAAATGTCGTGAGCTTTATACCAATAACCAATGCGATTGTCACGCACATTGCGCAAACGTTTGCTCTTGTGGGGTTTTGGATGGAATAGCCAACTTAAAATGAATTGAGTTGGCTGCTATTTTTAAATTCTTGCAAGTAGGATTCGAGCTTGCTCAACCATTTTCTTTCGTCCAAAGATAAGGTGTCGTCTTTTACCTTCCACTTGGCGCCATAAAACAGCACTACGAATACCTGAAAGTAACAAAGCTCTAACCTTATGTTGGTTATTTATCTGTTGTAATACGGATGGTGTTCCTGTCACTTGTATTCTTGGTCCAATTGGGCTGATAACGTCGAGATAAATGCTCGCTAGATTACTAAGCATCTGATCGTCTAATAATTCAAAATGATCAAGTTGCCTCTCCATCATTTGTATACGGTCTCCCAGTTGAGACATCGCATCTTTACGTCCGCTTAGCTTTCTTTCAAGCGCCATCAAACTGATGATGTAACGAGTAACTTCGCTACCAGAAGGGGTACTATCTATCCCTTTAACAATGCATTCTAGCCCGATTTTTAAATTTGATTCGCGGCCAAAAACACCCAAAGTATTGACTGGGGAAGTGTTTAAAATTGCTTTGAGCGATGCTTCAAATGCGTCAGAGTCACAGTGACCGTTCTTCGCTACTTGCTGAACGAGAGCAACAGCTTGGCAAATTCCTGCAAAAGCGATAGTTTGGTCATAAAGTGCATTAGCCACAGACATTACTCCTAAATACGTTCTTTAATAATGCCACCACCTAAGCACGTCTCACCTTGATAAAATACAGCGGATTGGCCTGGTGTGACGGCGACTTGAGGGTCATCAAATATGACTTTAATTGTGTTGTCGTCGACCGGAATAATAGTGCAGGGTATATCGGCTTGGCGATAACGCGTTTTCACGGAACATTGGAAAGGTTCTGTGATTGTTTTGCGATTGACCCAATGCAGTTGTGAGGCAATTAAGCCTTGAGACTTTAGTAAAGGGTGATCGGCACCTTGTACTGCAATGAGTACATTTCGCTTGAGATCTTTATCCGCTACATACCAAGGATCTTCATTACCGCCACCGCCTTTTTGTCCACCTATGTGTAGCCCTTTTCTCTGACCTAGGGTGTGGTACATAAGCCCTTGATGTTCACCGATCACTTTACCCTCTGGAGTCTCAATTTTTCCGGGTTGTGCTGGAAGATAACGTGATAGAAAATCAGTAAACTTACGCTCACCAATAAAGCAGATACCGGTCGAGTCTTTCTTCTTAGCGGTAATGAGATCTTGTTCTTCTGCTATTTTTCGCACTTCTGGCTTTTCTAATTCACCAACAGGAAAAAGGCTGCGAGCAACCTGTTCATTACTAAGTGTATATAAGAAGTAACTCTGATCTTTATTAGAGTCTAAACCACGAAGCATTTTTACTTCGTCTAGGTTGTCTGAAAACGTTCGACGCACATAGTGGCCCATTGCAATGTAGTCTGCATCAAGGACTTCGTCAGCAAACTCTAAAAACGCTTTGAATTTTATTTCTTTGTTGCAGAGAATGTCAGGGTTTGGAGTACGTCCAGCTTTATATTCTGATAAAAAGTACTCAAAGACATTGTCCCAATATTCCGCAGCAAAGTTAATTTTATGTAGGTAGATACCCAACTTGTCACAAACCGCCTGCGCATCTGCTAAGTCTTCGGCTGCAGTACAGTATTCCTCGTTATCATCTTCCTCCCAGTTTTTCATAAACAAGCCTTCTACTTGATAGCCTTGCTGTTTGAGAAGAAAAGCGGAAACGGATGAGTCGACACCGCCAGACATGCCAACGATGACCTTCTTTTTACTGTTGTCAGTATAGTTCTGAGACATTTCAAAACACCACACAAATTAACTGGAGGCAAATCTTAACAGAAAGCGTTAGCGGGTGACAGTTTCTCAGTTTAAAACCACAGTTCATTTCTTTATTGAGCACCTATTGACGATTAAAATTATTGAAAAAGTCACCAGTGTATTGCTAAATTATTATTTTATTATTAAGGCAAACGTTTGCTATAATTGAATGGTTGCTGCATCTGGTCGCGCACGGTAGAATCCAAACCCTTTTTCATCCCTTACTCAGAAAAATTTGCTATGAAGTTCCCAGGCCAACGAAAATCTAAACATTATTTTCCTGTCCATACACGTGATCCTCTGGTTAGCCAGTCTCAACAAAGTAAGAAGGTATCTAGTACACACATTATTGGTATTGATCAGACTTTGGTGGATATTGAAGCCAAAGTTGAATCGGAACTTATTGATGGATATAAGTTGAGTAAAGGGCACTCATTAGTTATTGATGATGAAACAGCGGAAGCATTATATAACGAGTTGAAAGAAAACAACTTAATTACCAATGAGTACGCTGGTGGTACTATAGGGAATACCCTTCATAATTACTCAGTTCTTGCTGATGATCGTTCAACACTTTTGGGAGTGATGAGTCAGGACATCAAAATCGGTAGCTACGGTTATCGTTATTTGTGTAATACCTCTAGCCGCATGGACCTTAACTATTTACATGGTGTTGATGGTGCAATCGGGAGGTGCTTTGCATTAATTTCAGATGATGGCGAGAGGACGTTCGCAATTAGTGAAGGCCAGATGAATCAGCTTCACGCAAATAATATTCCCGAGTCTATTTTCAAAAATGCATCTGCATTAGTGCTTACGTCCTACTTAGTTCGTTGCAAGGATGGTGATCCTATGCCCAATGCAACGATGCAAGCTATTGAATACGCTAAAAAGTATAGCGTTCCGGTTGTATTAACCTTGGGGACGAAATATGTTATTCAACATGATCCTATATTTTGGCAGGAATTTTTACGAGACCATGTAAGCGTAGTGGCCATGAATGAAGATGAAGCTGAAGCTTTGACGGGTGAGTCTGATCCACTTGCTGCTTCAGACAAAACATTGGAATGGGTCGATTTGGTATTATGTACGGCAGGACCAGTCGGGTTATTTATGGCTGGTTATACAGAAGACGCTGCTAAACGTCAGACTTCTCTTCCTCTGCTCCCTGGTAGTATTGCTGAATTTAATCGTTATGAATTTAGTCGACCAGCGGAAAAAGCAGCATGTGAAAACCCAATTAAGGTTTATTCTCATATATCGCCTTATATGGGTGGGCCAGAAAAAATTAAGAATACAAATGGTGCAGGGGACGCCGCACTTTCTGCTTTATTACACGATATGGCAGCCAATAAACACCATAGAGAAAATGTGCCTAATTCTAGTAAGCATGCCCATACTTTTTTGACTTATTCATCATTTTCACAAGTTTGCAAATATTCTAATCGTGCTAGTTATGAAGTTCTAGTGCAGCATTCCCCACGTTTATCGAGAGGGTTACCTGAGCGTGAAGATAGTTTAGAAGAAGCGTACTGGGAGCGCTAACATATTGATGTGAATAAAAAAGCCTCATTATTATGAGGCTTTTTTATATTATAAAATTACATATTTAAAGTTTATTTATACATGTAATTAGATTAGGAAATCATCCAAAGATTTACCTGCATCTAATTTTTCTTGGATTGCAGAAGGTGTGCGACCTTGACCTGTCCAAGTTTTCTTATCGCCATTACTGTCTACATACTTGTATTTAGCAGGGCGTGGCGCGCGCTTAGATTTCTGTTTACCTGCAGACTCACCAGCTAGTGCAGATATAACCATATTTTTATCTAAGCCCAATTGTTTAATTTGTTCAGCAATATTTGCTAGCTTCGCTTCTTGAGCTGCTTTTTCTGCCAGCTCCGCTTCTTCAGCTTCTTTGCGTTCTGAGACAACTGTTGATAGCTTGTCTAGTGACTCTTCTAGTTGCTCCAGGGTTAGCTCACGGGCGAATGCACGTAGGCTGCGAATGTTTAATAAAGTTTTTGTTAGTTCCGACATATAGTTTCTCACTTAATTAAGGAGTCGATGGAATAAATATTAAACCCGTATTATCTGCAATGCAATATTTTATAGTTAAATTCTTATAAAAAGTTATTATTTAATGTCTTAACATTAGAATAATGAGACCTTTCTTATTAACTGATTAAAATTTGTTACATAAAATATCTGAGCTTTTGTGATTATGACAATACTTATTGCCAATAAGTTTCATAATAGAGTGATATTTATTTATACAATCATGTTATTTAGTGCTACCCAGTTTGATGATCTTTATCACTGCACTAAGAAATTTTCAGTAAATTACTTTTCTACGCCTATTATTCATATTTTTGCCTGAAAAAATATGAAATAGAGACTAATTGCATAATTAACAAAGATGTTTTTCTAATCACTTTAACGAACTAGTTATTATAGCAGCTATTTATAATTTGTTTGATTTACTAGAATTTTTCTAACAATCTGATCTTGAATACGCGAGTTATTCTGCAGAGTCTATTGAAATCAAGGTCTAGATAAGTACAATAACGACCACCTAATGCGATGTAGTGTGATTATTGGGTTAAGTTATCAACAATCTTTGTTAACTTTAGCTTTAGTTCTTAATCATCGCGGTAGAGGAGCAAGGCAAATCAGTAAGACTTGTTGGGGTGATGCCAATGAATAAGTGTGAAAGGTTGTTTTGCCGAAGTGAGCTTCCATATCAAATGGGCTTGCTGGGGTTGCACCTGAAAGGGGTAACACTGCCATAGTCTATAATTTTTAACACTATGGAGCGCTACTGTAGGGCTAAAGCGTTGTATAATAACGTCTTTTGCTTCGTCCGCCACTTATTGTTCTGGAGTTAATCCTTCAATCAGTCTGCAGTAGATCTCTAACCATTCATTACTGGTTTTTGAAGATCATGAATTTAATTGATTTTGCATCATCGCCTATATCGCTATTGCCACCGCTAGTGGCACTGAGCTTGGCAATTATTACTCGACGCGTCCTTTTATCTTTGGGTGTTGGTATTATTCTGGGGGCTGCCCTTCTAAACGACTATTCATTCACCAATACATTAGGCTACGTGGGCTCGACAGTCTCTAGTGTATTCATTGAGGATGGCGGTATAAATACTTGGAATATGAGTATTTTAGCCTTCTTAGTCTTACTGGGTATGATGACAGCACTACTTACGTTATCTGGTGGCACCCTTGCTTTTGCTGAGTGGGCTCAGTCCAGAGTCAAAAGCAAACGAGGTTCAAAACTATTGGCTGCTTTTTTGGGCGTATTTATTTTTGTAGATGACTATTTTAATAGCCTAGCGGTTGGAGCCATTTCTCGTCCTGTCACTGATAGGTTCTACGTCTCTCGAGCGAAACTAGCTTATATTCTCGATTCTACTGCCGCTCCAATGTGTGTGATTATGCCTGCATCAAGCTGGGGCGCCTATATCATCACGATTATCGGCGGGATTTTGGTCTCACATGGCATTACAGAATATTCCGCTCTAGGCGCATATGTCCGTTTGATACCGATGAATTTTTATGCAGTGTTTGCTTTGTTGATGGTGTTCGCCGTTGCTTGGTTTGGACTGGATGTTGGAAAAATGCGTAAACACGAAATAGCGGCATCTCAAGGCCGTGGTTTCGGGCAGCAAGAAGCAGAAGATACTCACCAAGCTCATGATATAAACGAAGAACTCGATATTACTCAAAGCGATAAAGGTAAAGTATCTGATCTAGTTCTGCCTATTGTTTTTCTTATCGTCGCGACCGTTGCCTCTATGCTCTATACAGGTGGGCAGTCTTTAAGTGCTGATGGTAAGCCTTTTACTTTGCTTGGTGCATTTGAAAATACAGATGTAGGGACATCGCTAGTCTATGGCGGCCTTGTGGGACTCGCTTTGGCGTTGATCACGGTCATAAAGCAAGGTATAGCCGTAGGAGAGATTTCTCGTACGCTTTGGATCGGTGCTAAATCTATGTTTGGTGCGATTCTGATCCTAATATTCGCTTGGACAATTGGCTCTATTATAGGTGATATGAATACAGGTAAGTACCTGTCTACTCTGGCACAAGGAAATATCGGTGCTCATTGGCTACCTGTTATTCTCTTCCTTCTCGCTGGACTTATGGCGTTTTCGACCGGAACATCATGGGGTACTTTCGGTATTATGCTACCTATTGCCGGAGATATGGCGGCTGCAACCGAAATTGGTTTAATGTTACCTATGCTAAGTGCTGTGCTTGCTGGCTCCGTATTTGGTGATCACTGCTCACCCATATCAGATACCACTATATTGTCATCAACTGGCGCACGTTGTGACCATATCGATCATGTATCGACACAGCTGCCATATGCGCTTTCCGTCGCTGCTGTATCCTGCGTTGGTTTCATTTCGCTTGGAATGACAGCATCGATTGGCATTTCACTCTTAGCTTCTTTTGTTACTTTTATGGCTGTGTGTATTTTGCTTTCTACATTGTCTAAAACTAAGATGGCAAGTTGCCCAGACGCATAATTGTTAACCATATTTATAAGGGAGCATTTGCTCCCTTTTTATTTGTCTAATACAAATTGAAAAAATCTTTAATTTTTAGTTGAAAAAAAATTTATCCTTGGGTAGTGTGTTTACCAAGCAAGCCAACTGAACAATATATAAGTATGCGTAATTTTACAATGAACATTCATCACCATCATCACCCAGACTAGTCTTTCGGGAGATGTGCGCATACCCGGGAGGCAAGAAGCTCCCGGAGGAATAAATCGCTAACACAAGATTTCAACCCTCGGGAGAGTAAACTCCCGAGGGTTTTTTTGATTTTTACGATTTAAAATTTGATTTATACAGGGAAACGAGTAATGACAACACAACGTTTGAGAATAGCGATTCAGAAAAAAGGTCGTTTGAGTAGAGAATGCCAAGAGCTACTTAAAAAGTGCGGTGTTAAGTTCAACATCATGGGAGAGCGTCTGGTGGTTCATTCTCTCAACATGCCAATAGACCTGCTGCTTGTTCGTGATGATGACATCCCCGGATTAATTATGGATGGTGTTGTAGACCTTGGTTTTATTGGCGAGAACGAGCTTGAAGAGGTTAGGTTAGATCGACGAGCACTTGGCGAACCATGTGAATTTATCCCGCTTCGTCGGCTTGATTTTGGTGGTTGCCGATTATCTATTGCAATTGATAAAGATGAGGAATACAACGGCCCTCAAGATCTGGCAGGTAAGCGTATTGCGACCACCTATCCACAGCTTCTTAAGGCCTACATGGATAAGCAAGGCGTACCGTTTTCTGCCTGTATGTTAACGGGTTCGGTTGAGGTTGCGCCGCGTGCTGGCTTAGCTGATGCGATTGCCGATCTTGTCTCAACAGGCGCAACATTAGAAGCAAATGGTTTAAAGGAAGCGGCAGTAATTTTTGAGTCTAAAGCCACTTTAATTCAGCGTGTTGGAGACTTTGAATCAGATAAGGTGGCTTTGATCGAAAAACTTCTCACACGTATGCAAGGGGTTCAGCAAGCTAAAGAGTCCAAGTACATTATGTTGCACGCTCCCGTAAGCCAGTTAGAGCAAGTAAAAGCATTACTTCCGGGGGCCGAGGACCCAACCGTTCTTCCTCTTTCATCTGACAAAGAAAAAGTCGCGGTTCACTTAGTGAGTACGGAAAACCTGTTCTGGGAAACAATGGAGCAACTTAAGGAGCTAGGCGCCAGCTCAATCCTTGTTCTGCCAATTGAAAAAATGATGGGGTAGTTACAATGAAAACCGTTGCCTGGGAATCCTTGAGTGAAGCACAGCAAGACTCTATTTTGAAAAGACCTGCGATGCTAGATGGAGCGAGCATTACAGCTGCAGTTTCCAACGTTATTGAACAAGTTAAGGCTGAGGGTGATAAGGCTTTATTTTCTTTGACCGAACAGTTTGACCGTATTAAACCTGAATCTATACGAGTCGCTTCTGAAGATATTGAACAAGCCTCACAACGCTTATCCTCTCGAATGAAAGATGCACTTGAACAGGCTTACTCAAATATTTCCAAGTTTCATATAGCGCAAAAACCGCAGCCAATAAAAGTAGAAACTCAGTCTGGAGTTGTGTGCGAACAAGTTTCACGCCCGATTCAGAAAGTCGGTCTGTATATTCCTGGCGGTAGCGCGCCATTACCTTCAACGGTCTTGATGTTGGGGGTTCCAGCTAAGATTGCTGGATGTCGTAAAGTGGTGCTTTGCTCTCCGCCACCAATTGCTGATGAGATCCTTTATGTCGCTAAACTATGTGGAATTGACGAGGTTTACAACGTGGGCGGAGGACAAGCTATTGCCGCCATGGCATACGGTACAGAGACAGTATCAAAAGTCGATAAAATTTTTGGTCCGGGTAACGCATATGTGACTGAAGCGAAACGTCAAGTGAGTAATGACTTTCGTGGTGCGTCAATTGATATGCCGGCAGGGCCTTCAGAGGTTCTTGTTATTGCAGATGAAAGTGCTGATGCAGACTTTATCGCGGCAGACTTATTGAGTCAGGCAGAACACGGGCCTGACTCTCAGGTGGTGCTCGTTACACCGTCGCCAATTATTGCAGACCAAGTCACTGATGCAATTAGGCGTCAGCTTAGAGATTTGCCTCGTGCTGATATTGCAGAGCAAGCGCTCGCGTCTAGCCTAGTGATTATCGCTGAGTCTTTAACTCAAGCTGTGTCAATATCCAATTACTACGGTCCTGAGCATTTAATCGTTCAGACTAAAAATCCTCGAGAGCTTCTTCCTTTGTTAGATAATGCTGGTTCGATATTTCTTGGTGACTGGTCCCCAGAATCAGCAGGTGACTATGCGTCTGGAACCAATCATGTGCTTCCTACTTATGGTTACACCCGTACGCACTCGAGTCTTGGATTATCGGACTTTACAAAGCGTATGACAGTACAGGAGCTATCCGCTGAAGGATTGAAAAATCTCGCACCGACCGTAATCACCATGGCAGAGGCGGAAGGCTTAGATGCTCATAAACGTGCAGTGACTATTCGAGTCGAAAAATTGGAATCTAAAGGATAATCACAGTGGAAAAATTAGCAAGAAAACAAATCCAAACTCTTACACCCTATATGTCTGCTCGCAGAATAGGTGGAAGTGGTGATGTGTGGCTCAATGCCAACGAATCACCATTCAATAATGAGTATAAAACCGATTTTGCACGTCTTAATCGCTATAGTGAGTGTCAGCCTAACCAGCTTATTTCTGCTTATGCCGCTTATGCAGGGGTAAAGCCTGAACAGACCATGACTACCCGTGGAGCCGATGAAGGGATCGAGCTGATAATACGCGCATTTTGTGAACCAAGAGAAGATGCGATTTTATACTGTCCACCGACATACGGTATGTACTCAATCAGTGCTGAAACCATGGGAGTTGAGCAAAAAGTAGTGCCACTGACAGCAGATTGGCAACTCGATTTAACCAAGATCGAAGCTAACTTAGATAAGGTGAAACTGATTTTTATTTGCTCTCCAAACAACCCGACAGGGAACTTAGTTAAGCGTGAAGACATAGTAGCACTTCTTGAGATGACCAAAGAGCGTGCCATTGTTGTCATGGATGAAGCCTACATAGATTTTTGTCCAGAAGCTTCGACGGTTGATTTGCTGTCTCAATACTCAAATCTGGCCATTTTGCGCACCTTATCCAAGGCGTTTGCTCTTGCTGGACTGCGCTGTGGATTTACCCTAGCAAATCAAGACCTAATCAAGGTGCTGCTAAAAGTTATTGCGCCATACCCAGTTCCTGTTCCTGTTTCCGAAATCGCCACACAAGCACTGTCTGAAGCGGGCTTAGCACGAACTAAATTCCAAGTGCTGGATTTGAATGCCAACCGTGCTTATTTGCAAGTTGGCTTATCTATGATTTCGGGCCTAGAGGTATTTGAAGGCTGGGGTAACTATTTATTGGTTAAGTTTCCAGATGGCGATGCCCTATTCAAAGCGGCATGGGACACAGGTGTTATTTTGCGCAACTCACCGATTGATAACTGTGTGCGCATCAGTGTTGGTAACCGTGATGAGTGTGAAAAAACGCTCGGTTTTATAAGAAATTACTACTCATAGTTAGTGAAAAATAAAGTGCGTTGACTAAAGGTGAGCGCTAAAAATTGCAATAAGGAAATTCGAGTGAGCAAACAAAAAAAAATCCTTTTTATCGACCGTGATGGAACCCTGATAGTAGAACCACCAACTGATTTTCAGGTAGATAGATTAGACAAACTCAAGTTAGAGCCCTTTGTCATTCCAAGTCTATTGTCCTTGCAAGAGGCGGGGTATCGTCTTGTTATGGTAACCAACCAAGATGGGCTAGGTACAGACAGTTACCCACAAGAAGATTTCGATGGGCCACATACTATGATGATGGACATATTCGAGTCTCAAGGGGTTAAGTTTGATGATGTGCTGATTTGCCCACACTTTGAACATGACAACTGTTCATGCCGAAAACCTAAACTGGGTCTTGTTAAAGAATATCTCAGAGCAGGTAAGGTTGATTTTCAGAACTCAGCTGTCATCGGCGATCGACAAACGGATCTGCAATTGGCGGAAAATATGGCCATCAGAGGTATTCAATACAATCCACAAACAATGGGCTGGCAGCAGATCGTCAACGACTTAACCATCAAAGCACGCGTTGCTGAAGTAGTGCGCACCACCAAAGAAACAGACATCAAAGTTGCGGTTAACCTTGACCAGCAAGGAAGCAATGATATTTCAACCGGACTGGGTTTTTTTGATCACATGCTGGATCAAATTGCGACGCACGGCGGGTTTAAAATGGTGTGTAAAGTCGATGGTGATTTGTATATTGATGATCACCACACAGTAGAGGATACGGCGTTAGCTTTGGGACAAGCACTAAAAGAAGCCTTAGGCGATAAACGTGGAATTGGTCGATTTGGCTTTAGTTTACCCATGGATGAGTGTTTGGCCCAATGCGCGTTGGACTTGTCTGGCCGCCCTTACTTGAAGTTCGATGCAAAGTTTAGCCGTGAACAAGTAGGAGACTTATCTACCGAAATGGTTGGACACTTTTTCAGATCGTTAACAGACACTCTAGCTTGTACGCTACACCTTTCTTCATCTGGCGATAACGACCACCACATTGTTGAAAGTCTGTTTAAAGCTTTTGGTCGCACAGTTCGCCAAGCGATTAAAGTTGAAGGTACTGAATTACCCAGTAGTAAAGGCGTACTTTGAAGGAGAACTATGTAATGAAAGAACAGAAAGTGGTTATTATCGATACAGGTTGCGCCAACGTGTCATCGGTAAAGTTTGCTATCGAACGTCTGGGTTACACAGTGACTCTTTCAAGTGATCCTCAGGTTGTGCTATCGGCCGATAAATTGTTTTTACCCGGTGTAGGCACCGCAAGTGAAGCGATGAAAAACCTTCAACAACGCGATCTTATCCGCTTGGTGAAACAAGTTGACAAGCCGCTTTTGGGTATCTGCTTAGGGATGCAACTTTTGGCTAAAGTCTCCCAAGAGAGCGGCCAAAAGGCAGATGATTTGGTTGAGTGTCTTGGGCTTTGTGATAGCGAGGTGACTCGGCTCGAGGCAGACGATTTACCCTTACCCCACATGGGCTGGAATACAGTGTCTGCTAAAACGGGTCATCCTCTATTTAAAGGTATAGAGGAAGGGGAATATTTCTACTTTGTACACAGTTTTGCAATGCCAGTCGGTAGCGATACGATTGCTGAAAGTGAATATGGCAGCCCTTTTTCAGCAGCGGTGCAAAGCGGCAACTATTTTGGTGTCCAGTTTCACCCAGAACGCTCTTCGAAAGCAGGTGCCAAGCTTATTCAAAACTTCTTAGAACTATAAAAGGGATTGATTGTGATTATTCCAGCTCTTGATTTAATCGAAGGACAGGTGGTTCGCCTTTATCAAGGTGATTATGGTCGAGTGACCGAATACAAAGTTGATCCAGTGGAACAATTTAACTTATACCACCAAGCGGGCGCAAATTGGCTTCATCTCGTTGATCTGACTGGCGCAAAAGATACGGCTGCGCGTCAGCTTGATTTGATTGCGAAGCTGCTTGCAAGTACCCCTGCAAATATTCAAATTGGTGGCGGTGTTCGCACCGAGCAAGATGTAGTGGATTTGCTAGAAGCAGGAGCACAGCGAGTTGTCGTAGGATCTACGGCAGTTAAACAACCTGATTTGGTAAAAGGTTGGATGGAAAAATATGGCGCGGAAAAAATCGTTCTAGCTCTGGATATCAATATCGACCAAGATGGAGTACGTAAGGTAGCAGTTTCCGGCTGGCAAGAAGACTCAGGCGTTACAATTGAAGTGCTTATTGAAGACTTCTTAAAAGTGGGCTTAACACATGTTCTGTGTACCGATATTTCACGTGATGGCACTTTGCAAGGCTCAAACGTTGAGCTTTATGTTGATTTATGTAAACAGTATCCGCAGGTGCAGTTCCAATCTTCAGGGGGGATAGGGTCTCTTGCAGATATTGAAGCCTTGAAAGGTTGTGGTGTTGCAGGCGTGATTGTTGGTCGTGCGTTACTCGATGGTAAGTTTACAACAGAGGAGGCATTTGCATGCTGGCAAAGCGAATAATCCCATGCCTTGATGTTCGTGATGGGCAGGTTGTCAAAGGTGTTCAGTTTCGCAATCATGAGATCATCGGCGACATTGTGCCTTTGGCAAAACGATACGCTGAAGAAGGGGCGGACGAGTTGGTGTTTTACGATATCACCGCTTCAAGTGATGGCCGTGTAGTGGATAAGAGCTGGGTGGCTAGAGTTGCTGAAGTGATTGATATTCCGTTTTGCGTCGCTGGTGGTATTAAGTCATCGCAAGATGCCTCGCGAATTCTAGAGTTTGGTGCTGATAAAGTATCTATCAACTCTCCTGCATTGGCACAACCAGAATTGATTACTGAGCTGGCCGATAAGTTTGGTGTTCAGTGCATCGTGGTAGGCATCGACTCGTATTTTGATCAAGCCTTAGGTAAGTATCAGGTTTATCAGTTTACTGGTGATGAGCAACGCACAAAGGCCACGCTGTGGGAAACTTGTGATTGGGTCCAAGAAGTGCAAAAGCGAGGTGCGGGCGAAATCGTACTTAACATGATGAACCAAGATGGTGTGCGAAATGGTTACGATATAGAGCAGCTCAACATGGTGCGTCAGGTGTGTAATGTGCCACTTATAGCCTCGGGTGGGGCGGGTACAATGGAGCACTTTGCTAAGGCCTATCTAGAAGCGAGTGTTGATGGTGCGTTAGCCGCTTCCGTTTTCCATAAACAAGTGATTAATATTGGTGAATTGAAACAATATTTAAAACAACAAGGTATTGAGGTACGGCTATGACGTTCAAATTGGAAGAAGCCAGCTTGCTAACCGAGCGAATCAACTGGAGTAAAGTCGATGGACTTGTACCCGCGATCATACAGGACTTTCGTTCGAGCCAAGTACTTATGATGGGGTACATGAATCAGGACGCGTTGGCTAAAACGGCTGAAACAGGCAAAGTGACGTTTTTCTCTCGAACTAAGGAGCGGCTTTGGACCAAAGGTGAAACCTCAGGCAATACCTTACAGCTAGTTAATATGTGTTTAGATTGTGATAACGACACACTACTTGTTAAAGTTGAACCTATTGGTCCTACATGTCACTTAGGCAACACCACTTGTTGGGATGTTGATCCCCAAGAAGAGTCGCAAATGGTATGGCTTAGCCAGCTGGAACGCATACTTGCAACAAGGAAAAATGCTGATCCTGAGTCTTCCTATACGGCGAGCCTGTATGCTCGAGGGACTAAGCGTATATCGCAAAAAGTAGGTGAAGAAGGTGTTGAAGTGGCGTTAGCTGCGACGTCGGGAGATAAGGCTGAGTTAGTTTGTGAATCAGCAGATTTGTTGTATCACCTAATGGTATTACTGCAAGACCAATGTCTTTCAATGAACGACGTCATTAACAAATTAAAACAGCGTCACGGTTAAGGGGGCTTTTGCCTAATTTTCACATTGGGCTCGCTATTTTGTGACTTAGGCTATTTATCTTCTGCATGCGCAATACTGAGGGATCCCCTCATAAATCCGCCAGTGCATAGCCATCTTTTAAGA
>NZ_JAYQDQ010000063.1:0-24740 GCF_038138445.1 Vibrio sp. | reverse complement strand
CTACCTTAACTTGATGATTTTTATCTAAATTATCAGGGGATTCCTCAGTACATAGCCTGCACTAATAGCCTTAATACTTACCGGATAAGTTCTAAATCACCCATCAAGCATCTATACGAACGCACATATTTAGAACTGGATTCTTGTTGCGATTCTCTTCCAAGTCCCTTTGATCTTCTTCCCACTTATTGCGGCCCAATTCAACCAAAAATGCATTGAGTGCATTATTGAGTGAGTCTTCAGAACTATCAGGCTCAAATGTAAATGGATTCACCGCAGGCTCAGGGTTTAAATCTGCGTAATTAACTTTTGCTCGGCTCCAGTTAAGCTCAATATTCACTTCATATGCATTATCTAAGTTGTTAGCTAATATGTATGGGGTTGCGAATTTTCTCTGATGTCTGTAACCGACTTGCTCAGCTAATAATGTATCAAACAAAAACTGTCGTAGCTGATCATATTTGGTCGAGTCTTTATCACGAAGCCTTTCTCGATTGGCATTATAGAATTCACGTTGAAATGCATTGACTTGTGACCATGTTGGTACATGATAATTACTGCCATGAGCCTGACAAGCAGCTTGAACTTGGGCTAAATCTGTATCATTGGTTTGTAAGTTAATCCACTTTTCTTGGACAAAAAGACTGGAATTAGTATCACTATCTTGAGCAAATACGGAGAAAGCACTAGCGGATAATGCTATTGTTAATAACGTTTTTTTCATCTTATTTCCTTGTTCATAGTTAATAATTAAGTAGGTAAAAACCAAACCTGATTAGCATGTAAATGCTGTTAAGCCTTCTCCTAAATTTCATATTTAGATGTCAAATAGCCCTAAAAACTAATAATAATTTTTATAGGGAATATATTAAATAATAATTCAAATATTTGAATAATTTGTGAGTTTGAATTGCAAACATTAAAATACCCACTATATAAATAATCATATAGATTATATTTAGATCCTATAATAGGAAATCTGATATAAGTTAATTCTAAATATTTAACTAAAAACAATAATATATATACTTTATATATTGTAAATTTAAAATAAATTAAAACTGTTTTTAATTTTAATTAAAACAAATATCTAACATTTAATTAAATTTATAATTTGAATTTAAATCATAAAGCAATCATATAAGTATAAGAGTTATTAATAAAAGTTGGTTTTTATTAAAAAATCATAATAAAAATGAATAAATATATAAACTATAGCCAACACTGTAATCTTTATAAATTTGTCTTATGTCTCCTGTTTAAGCCAAACTAAACAGCCTCCCCTGCTTCATCTTTTTCAACAATGTCATTTTCTATGCTTGCTTCCCTTAACCAACGTTTCACTGGTTCACTGGCTAATACTTTTTGCTGATAGACACGGGCACCCTCGGACAATTCAATCCCATATGTAAGTATGAAGTCACAATATCTGATTGTTTTCTTTGGGACTAACGGATAATTTTGATGGAATACTTCAATAAAAGTGATGAATAAGTTTTTAGTATGGATATCGATGCTCTGCGCAGCTTTCTCGCCTTCGCCGAAACAGGAAGCTTTACCCGCGCTGCGAAACAAATAACCGCACCCAATCCGCGTTCAGTACTCAAATGCGCAAGCTAGAAGAAGGCCTGTGTGTCAAACTGTTTGAGAAAGAGGGGCGAAATCTCGTCTTGAGCGAAGCGGGATTAGCGCTGCGCTCTCATGCCGAGAAACTAGTCGACTTACACAATCACACACTAAAACAAGTTAAGCGCTACGAAAACAAAAGGCCTTTACATCTTGGCTGTCCTGAAGATTATAATGACAACCTTCTGCCCAAGATTATTAAAATCCTGCAAAGGGCTGAACCTACTTGTTCTGTCCATATAGTCAATGAACCTAGTGTAAGTCTCAGACAAAAGCTCGATGCCGCAATTGTCACTCGCGCACCAAACAGTGAAGAAGGGTATTGGATTACCAGCGATAGAGGTGTTTGGATAAGCCATCCAGATTTCATACTTGATGACTCTCGCCCAATCCCACTTGCCCTGTTTAATACCGACTGTAAGTATCATGCTTCAGCTATTAACAGCTTAACCAAACAAAATACAGCCTATCAGCTACTGACTTGCTCCAATACAGCATCTGCTCAGCGAGCTATTGTTCGAGAAGGATTAGCCATTGGTGCAATGGGGGCACTCAGTGTCACCAATGATCTTAAAATTCTAGATAAGATGCCAACCTTGCCTACTGTTGATATTGTACTTATTACCGGCATCACTTCTCACCCGTTATTAGACAAGGAATGTTTATCGCAGCTTTGTAAGTTGGTGCCTACATAAAATATGTTATCTAGGCACGACCTATACTGAGTGAGTCCAAGTTTTGAGGCTAGAAGCCTAACCAAGACTTGTTCAGTTGATCAATTTTCTCATTTTTCTAAATGGCTGAATTTTATCGTATGTCCAATTAAAGCCCATTGCGTAGAACAAGAAGAAAACTAAAAACCCAGCTTCTATCGCTAAAGCCTGTAGCAGAGTAATTTTTAAGAACCAAGCAATTACAGGAATAGATAAAAAAATTAATCCACCTTCAAATCCCAATGTGTGACCGACCCGCATAGTCAAGCTACGTTTTTCTCGGTTTGAACCAAACCACTTATCAAAATACAGGTTGTAAATATAATTCCAAATGACAGTGTAAAAAGTCAAACCGACACCAACCACTGCCAAGTCACTTGAGTCTTTACCTGTAGTATAGGTAGCAGCAGGAATTACGATTACTAATGCAACAATTTCAAATAGTACAGCGTGGGAAATACGTTCATTACGAGTCATGATGTTTCACCTAAATAGTTCTACTCATTGACTGGTATTTTATCTATTATAAAGATACATAAAAGTTAGATAGTATCTTTAAAAGCGATATGTTTACTATTGAACAACTGCAAGCCTTTGTGATGACATCAGAAGCAGGATCATTTTCTGCTGCAGCTCGCAAGCTTGGACGAGCCCAATCGGTCATAAGTCAACACATCATGAATATGGAACTTGATTATGGTGTCGAACTCTTTGACCGTTCTGGCCGCTACCCGAAATTAACGGACACAGGGCATGAGCTCATGCCATACGTAATGGCCACATTGAGCCAACTAGACCGGTTAAATAACAAAGCATCTCAACTTTTTTCTGCACCTGCTACCAAGTTGGTACTCGCGGTAGATGAAGGGATCCCGCTTACTCGCTTACCAAATGTGTTAAAGAACCTAGAGCAAACTTTTCCTGATCTTCAGATGGAATGCCTCGCAGCATCAAGTTCTGATATCATTGAACTCATCCAATCAGAGCGAGCGACAGCAGGCATTATTTTGAGCGATTTTAAAATGCCCAAAAATATCGATCTCTCTAATTTAGGGCATATTGGCTTCGACGTATTTGTATCCTCAAAGCACATTTTGGCAAAGGCAAATATTCAAAACATAGACCAGCTTAAACAACATCGGCAATTGACTATCCGTTCAAAAAATAAAGACGTGGGTGGACTAAATCAAGCCTTTAGCCCAGATATATGGTATGCCGATAATTACTATATATTATTGGAACTGGCGAATCAGGGGTTTGGTTGGTGCTTTCTTCCAGAACATTTAGTGTCCTCTGTACCAAATACGTTAGTAAAACTCGGAGATGAATCCACTCAGCTCGCATGGCAAGTCAACATCGATCTGGTACAGCATCAGAAATGGCACTCAGATCCTTTACACCAACAAACAAGATTAGAGTTACAAGCCCTATTTGATTAATAGACCAAGCTTTATAACTTTCATATTGAAAATGATATAGTCCAACAAAACGTCATATAAGGGGACAAGGATGCACTCAACCGACGCCATTGAGCTAGTAAAACTGGGAATAAACTCGGATATTCTCCGCGCGGCAGAATCGTTGAACTGTGAGGTTGTGGTGCCATTTCACCACGATATCTGGGCGAACTTCCAAAACGACCCGCGTGAAATAGAAGTGCTTTGGAATATGAAGAAAGACCGCCTTCAATATGGATTTGCACCATTCTTTTGGCAAGTCGGTGGCCAATATACTTACCCAACAGACAAAGGTCGGATGCATTACCAACACTTTCGTGGGTTTGCTGACATCTTCAAAAATGACCCAGAACTGCCCTATCGCGCTTTTCTGTGATCATTCCTATTTCTACTATCAAGGGAGCCAATGGCTCCCTTGTTATTTAATGGCTAACATTGCCAAACACTCTTAGGCAATTACTCATTAATCCTTGGGTTTATCTAAACCATCAGTTAGCTCTTTAATTGTCGATAAATCCCCTTTGTTCTTTAGCTTATCAATATATAGTATGCCGTTGAGGTGATCGGTTTCATGCTGCAAAATTTGAGCTTTATAGCCATCAACTTCCTCTTCTTGCCACTGACCGTTTAAGGTTTGGTAACGAAAGTGAATTTGTTGATATCTTGGTACCGCTTTACTGTAAAAATGAGGAACAGAAAAGCACCCTTCCGCCATGGGCGTGGTTTCTTTACTTATCGGGGTATAGCTTGGGTTTAAAGCCACTTCCCAAGTCTCTGGGAATTGCGGTTTACCATCAACAATCTCAGGCACACGGAAAACAAAAGCGGCTTTATTGATCCCCAACTGAGGTGCAGCTAATCCAACCGCGTTTGTTCCTGTACTCGCTTTATTCATCAAGAGGTTGACGAGTTCTTGAGTATCCTTGTCTTGAGGAGAAACAGGAGTAGCTTGTTTTCTCAGTACTTCTCCCGCATACACATTATCATCTATCGATATCTGCTCGTCTTGCGTAAAAGTATGGGTGGAACATCCGTTGACTAATAATATTGATAAGGCAGTAAGCGTCGATCTAAGCATCAGCATTCATTCGTTTTAGTTGAAAAATCAGAATCCTAACTGTCAATATTCTCTATGGCAACCCATTAGACGAGAACAGAGTGTGTTGAGACTTTAAAAAGCTTTTTTATGCCTGCCCACTCAGTAGATAGAACTGACATTAGTACTTTATCGACAAACTCACCATTGCGAAATCCTGATTGCCGCATCACACCCTCGTGTTGATAGCCAGCATTTTCATACGCCTTAATTGCCCCCAGATTTTGGGAACTTGCTGTCAGTTGGACTCTGTGTAAACCGAGTGTTCGTATTGCATAGTCTGTTACAACTTGCGTTACTGATGTGCCAATACCCCGGCCCCAATAACTTTTTTCACCAATAAGGATAAAGTATTCACCACTGCGATTTAAAAAGCTAATTCCTGATATTCCAGCATAACCAATCAGCTGGTCATTCTCTTTGCAACAGACTCCGAAAGAGACATTCTTAGTATCTGAATTTATTGATGAAAGCCATTTTTCAATGTCTGACTTTGATTGGGGGTAAGAGTATGAAGAAAGACTATAGATAGTGACTTCACGGTCTAGAGACCACTTATAAAATGCTTCCTTATCGTCTGTGTCCAATGAGCGCAGGTAGTATCCTTCTATTTCTAATTGCATTAGTTTCCTTATAAAACTTAATTAATGTATACAGGGCTTAGAGACAATGCCATCTCGAACAACTTCCCACTTAGTATCTTCAACCACGTTATCAGATAAGTATTCAGAGCATGGAGAAATCCTTTTTGCTCAAAATAACTAGCCATTTGACTGAACTAAAGACGCAAACTCCGGAGCGGATTTGGTGGGAATAAACTCTGTTATTTCATAATCGGCCAGATGATGAATCTTGAACGGATCCTCATCTAAAATTTGCTCTAACTCGCCTCGATTACCTGCTGTGGCAAGAATTACACCACCAGTGCGGGGCACTTTTCTACCCGAAGCAATAAAACTGCCTTTTTCATAGTGTTTATCTAGGTAGTTAATATGCGACTCTAGGTGTTTATCAATTTGAGAGATATCACTTGTATAGGTTATCGACACAATAAACATCATTGTTCCTTTTTTGTTGTTGAAGTGGCTATAAACCACTCACCCACTTACTTTGAGTTCACGGGCTACAGGCGATTATAACATCATGTAGATAGGTATAAGTCACATTAAACGAGAAATGCAATTCACTGATACTTATTGACTTTATAGTTTCTAATGGCAGTTTCTTAAATTTATAAATATTATTAATAAGATATTGTGACATGAAACCAAAAAAGTGAAGAAACACCCTTACTGCGAGCTTAACCCCGCTCGCTGGGTCGTGACCAAACCATATTAACTAGGAGTCGCCCGTGCCTGATAGTGATGTTATTGCAAGTCTGAGACAATATAATAATTTGAAGGAAGTTGAGGTGGAGCCAGGAGATGTAATTATTGTTAAAGTCTTTCCAGGATGGGCACATGACAAGATTGCATCTTCCATCACCAAAGCGCAAAAATACTTCCATTGGAAGTCACCTGACGAAAAAGCAGGTATGAAGCTACAAGGCGCTGCGGCTTCTGAACACGTAGCTATTGGCCTATCAGCCACTGAACTCGCTGAAGCAGCTGCAGAAATACATGGGAAAGATGAGATACCTACTTCAGCAGCGGTAGTGTATAAATGCACTGACAAAGAGTTGGCCAAAGCCGCGGTAACAATAACTAAAGCGTTGTGCAGGCTTGAGGTCGATATAAGGCCAAAAGGCCTTCCGACGGAAGGGGGTCGCTACGATATGGTGGGTGCGGCCAAATCTCTGTATAGTAAGAGAACATTTCATTCGTCAACGAACGAATACATTGAGGACATACTCAGATTTGTCTATGGTGGGAGTAACATTATCCCTGATATGTTTTGTTCTCAGCTCGCCGTTGCAGCATACGAGTCTGCATCCGTTGCGATCTATGGTAAAACATGCTTTGGTTCCGATCCCAAAGGTGTCACGCCCAGGTATATGGAGCACCTTCTCAATACTAGGGGCAATTTTTATCTCGCGGGAAGAATACCAGTTCCCCCCTTACTCTTGCATACTGATAAGGTGATTGATACTTATGAGAAAGCTAGAAAGTGGCGACAAAGTGCTGACTCAGTAGAGCTTCATTCATTACTCTATAGTTCGTGGTGTAAGCAAGCTGAGCAAAGAAAGCAAGGGTTAGGAGAGCTATTATATCTTTACGAAACATACTTTGGGCTTAATGTAAAACCAGAGTTTAGAGCAGAAATGAAGCCATTAAGCAAAGAACTGCTCAATGCCTACCCTGGTGTAAAAGCATTACAAAGGAAGCCCAAAAGAAGTGGTCGTTTATACAATATTGTTTTTAAAGAAATTGCTCCTTTAGATTACTTCTTGTAGAAAAACTAAGCTTCTTATCTGTATAAGAAACGCAGCCACTTTGCCAAGTACAAATATCCCAATTAGCGCTTTTATTTCAAAAGCGCTGAGCATTCTTCATAAGATGGGCTGTCACCTCGTTGAATACCCCATAACTGCTTTGCGGCGTAATAAGAAAAGCTAGTGTCTGCAGAAGCCTTCTTCTGTCTTTCACGTTTTTTTTCCATATGGATTGATTTCATTTCTTGCGCTTGGGCACCAGATATCTTTCTTGAAGTCGCACAGATACTGGCGAGCCCTTCATAAGCATATGCATTAACTTCCGACATATTAATACCCGCTAGCGTATTGGAGGTGTATAGAAAACCACAAGTTGCAATCAGTACCTTTAGACGTGCACACACAATTCTCACCTTGTCAGCATAATTGTCACATAAAGCCATTAACTTGACGTTATTAATAGCTACCAGCGATACGTTATTAGCGCTCAATACACGACAAACACACCCATAGTGACCGAAAGATTAATAGATATAAATATAAGTGTAGTTGCTATCTGAAAGAGCGATTAATATTTAGAAGAACAAACCAATTTGGGTATTGACTAGCTTGAGAGGCGAGTATGGAAGACTACTTAATTAAAGTTAAAAAGGACGTACTCCGCCATAACGTTGACCGTATGTAAAGAGGATCCCTAAACCTTAATGCGGAATTACATAAAAAGCCCACCGCATAATCTGTACGGTGGGTCGCTAAAGTTCAATAATCAGCTACAACGGGTGTTAATTAATCTAAGTTAACACGCTCAAATTTTACAGTGTGGCCACCTGTGAATTCGGCAGAATTAACTGCATAATACAAAGAAACTTTACCACCTGAATGTACGTAGAACTCATCGTTTGTGTTTAATTGAAGCGTGGTATTTTTTGAATTACGAGGATCAACATAGTTAACTGATACGGAAGAGATAATATTTCCATTCTCATCTGCTGCCTCTCCTTGAATCGATACACGATATGTTGTATCCGCATCAATATAATGCGTCAGAGGCTCACCAGCGCCTAATAAAACATTATTATCTGTAGGATTTAACGAAACACCTTGCACAGGAACACCACAAAATTTCGCCGTCATTTTAACCACTTCAATAGGTTCAACAGATCCAGAGCGACCCAATCCTAAATGCAATTTTCCATCACGCAAACGTGAAAAATATCTTGTGTCATTGAGATTCATATGAAGCTCAGTTCGACCTGCACGATTAGAACCGCCATTTGATCCATTAGCACCTTCAAGCTCTCCCGAGATCGACATTGCTTCAGTCGTCGGCTTTGCAAGATAGACTCTAACTGAGAGACTTCTTGGATTTTCGACCTTATCGTAGCCAAAATCAAAATTGAATTTTTTTATCGTGTCCCATTCATTATTTCCATATAAATGATTCGTGTCATAATCAATCACTAGTGGAGTGCTTGGCTCAATAACACTTTCAAGCCATTGACAATCACTACTTGCCACTGATTGTGAGGATGCCATTAACAAAGCACTCGCGAAAATAGACACAACCGATTTTTTTGATAGGTTCATATTTTTCTCATTTTATGGTTAAAAAACTAGCCAATAGGCATGGGCCTAACTGTAAGGTGAGGGATTATAATTGATATTAATGTATTTTCAACAATATACTAATTTTTAATTATAAAAATCATACAGTTAAATTAATGATTTGTAGAAAAATAAAATGGCTATGATGTGCTCAAAAAATGGTTACAAAGGTGACATAGATACGGTTACAGTTAACTCGTATAGATTAAACGTTTATTAGAGGTCATTGTTCCTTCTTTGCATTTTCTAATCTGAGGAATTTTTATTATTTAAAAATTACGAGCATTCTCCGTAATATGGGCCATCGCCTCTTTGAATGCCCTATAGCGGCTTTGCAGCCTAATAATAAAAGCTGGTGTATGTAAACACGCTCTGCTCTGCTGTCTTTAACATTAGAAAGAGCGATTAATCTATAAGTAGACAAGTAAATCTAAAAAGGAGCGTGTGAAATAGAAGCAAGGATTAGGACTTGATTGACTTCTCAAAGGTAGGAAGTTGTCCAATATCTATTAGCCATTGGAGCTTAGACTCGTCGTAGATGTTTACCTCGGGTACGAGTATTTCTGCACAATCAAGGCTTCCCAAATGTACGATATTCAAACCTGTGTAATTGGAGCTCTTGTTGTATATTGGCGTAGCACACTGGTTACAGAAATGCTTGCAGGCATTTTTTGACACCTTAAAACAGCCAAGCACCCCTGATATCAATTCAAAGTCTGACTGCAATACCGCTGCATAGGTTGAAAACGCACTGCCGTTCATTTTTCGGCACAGGTTACAATGACAATTGACTATTTTTTTAATTGTTCCAGTAATTTGGTATTTTATCGCACCGCAGTTGCAGCTACCTGTGATCATGTTATGACTCGCTATCATATTTTTGGCAACCTGAGCAGCGCTGAGAACTCAACCCTGCTTCACCCCTCAATCAATAGTGTGTATTAATTTTTGTAAGATAGTTTAAATCAAACCTTAGAATTAGGGTTTATGTTATTGATTAATATAAAAAGATCAAGCAGCGATTATAGCGACTCAACTTTATTTTCACCATTTATCATTGAGGCCAAATGCGGTAAGCTAGTTTTTCGGCCATTGGGGATAGTTTATTTTGCTGACTCGATTTTCATCATACATTGTTGCGCTTTTTTGCTTCGCATTTATCAGTGTCAGCGTCGCTTTTGCTGCTCAGCCTACTCAAGAGGCCTTGGCCTTAGTACCAGATAGTTCACTAGCCCATGAAATTAAATGTCCCACCGAAAATAAAAATCACAGCAAAGCCAGTACCGCACACCACTGCTGCGCTGCCTTTTGCGCTTTAAAAGAGCCCTACCTAGTTGAACTCAAATTGGCAGATACTAGCCAAAGTTCGCTCGCTTTAATCAAACCAGATAAATCAGAAAAAGCAGTGACCCGCATACAAACCTTGTTTCGACCTCCTATCGATTAGTTCTTGATTATTTACTCAGCTATTACCGACTACACTAGTCGGAGTTATTTGTATTTATTAGGAATTATTTGATGAAAAAGTTATTTGCTTTACTGACAACTGCTATTATTTCGCTTAGTACTCATGCTGCTAAATTTGAGGAAGGCACTTATTATGATGTGCTAAAAACAGAGAAGTCGGCGACACCTAAAGTGACCGAGTTTTTCTCTTTCTACTGCCCACATTGCTACAACTTCGAGCCAGTGATCAATCAAGTGAAAACATCGCTACCTAAAGACGCGCAGTTTGAAAAGGTTCATGTCGCTTTTATGGGTAGTGACATGGCTATCCCTATGGCTAAATCCTATGCCACCATGGTAACTCTTGGGGTTGAAGATAGTATGGTTCCTGCCATGTTTAAACAAATTCATCAGCTGCGCAGCGCACCAAAAAATGAGAAGGCCCTACGACAAATCTTTATCGATAACGGAGTAGATGCGAAAAAATTTGATGCCACTTATAACAGCTTTGTGGTTAACTCCATGCAGAAAAACTTCGATAAGCAGTTTGAGAAAAGTACCTTAACTGGCGTTCCCGGTGTTCTAGTCAACGACAAGTACATAGTCAAAGCAGATAAAATTAAATCAATGGAAGAATACAGCCAGTTGATTAACTACCTGCTAGCTTTGTAAAGTTAACCAAAGCCAAATAAGGCCAACTGAGAATCAGTTGGCCCCTAAACCCTCCAATCTTCAATACTCATGTAGCTAGAATCAAACCCTTTTGTCATCGAGCTAAGCTGACCCATCGAAATACCCGTCAACCTAAAACCAAATGAAAACCTGTGAGTATTAGACAATACACAGTGCCAAAGGCGAAACCCATCGGTGTGCATATTTCCACAATAGAATGCTCTAAGATTCCAACCTTTTTTATCCCATGAGGTATATATTCGCCCATCCGCATCTACATAACGAAAGAAAGATTTTCGGTCTTCTGGTGTATAAACAAAGTAAATTCTGACAGGTGCCGAAGATGGCGTTTCATTGGTATGCCATGACATCATTCCATCGTCTGGAGGGTAAATAAATGACCCCGAGTTTTCTATTAATTCTGTATCGGGAATCGTATCAAATAGAATCGATTCTATTAAAGGTACTGCTTGATGATTGACCAAGTGGTAGAGGTGGGTATGATTGCTTAACACAACGTCATTACTCTTCAAAGCCAAGGCAGACTTCAAACAATCCTCTTGAGTATACCAAGAGTAAGGACGTAACTTAGACTGCTTATTGTCCACGGCGTTCTTAATGATATATGGTGTTTCACCTAAGTTTTTCGTAACACTTCTATTAAACTGCTTAAGTTTTTGACGGCTCCACCCTTGCATATCCACGACCTGCACTGAACTACTTTCTCGAAGCAAACCTATATGAATGGAATCGAACAATCCGGCCAATTTATTCATAACACTTTGGTCGAACTGACGTTCATCCAAATGTAAATAATAAGGTTCCTTTTGCATAAAATCTCCCTTAGTATCAATGAGATTGTAGTAAAGAAACCCTTAGGCTAGTTGGGTTAATGGGGTCAGTCTTCAGTACTAGAATCAAAGCTTCTATAAGTAATCTTAGCAGCGGCTAGCAAAGAAGATCGCTCCTTTGCATACCTAGAAGACTCATATTTCCTAATCGGAGAAAGCAGCATTGTCACTAGAAAAGTTTGCAGATATTTATCATGGGGATAACCAGATTTAACCACATTAGGTAAGGTTAGATAGCACCTTATCGCACAAATGTCGCAGAGAAATCAGTTCATCAGCATCGAGATCGACCTTACACAGCATATTACTGGGGACGGATTTCGCTTGCTCTTGAAGTGCTCTGCCTCGGTCAGTCAAATTTAGTACTCGCACTCTCTCATCTTCGTCACTTCTACCTCTGGCTACAAAACCCTTGGTTTCTAGCCTTTTGAGTAGTGGCGTTAGTGTTCCAGAGTCAAGATATAACCGACTACCCAGATCTTTAACACTAGCGCCATCTTTCTCCCACAACAGCATCATGACTAGGTATTGTGAATAGGTAAGATCAAGGCTTTCCAGTAAAGGACGATATGCTCGAGTCACTGCGTTAGCCGCACTGTAGAGAGGAAAACAAATCTGTTCACTTAGAAGAAGCATAGGTTTATCTGAGTAAGATTTTGACTTGTTAGATGTATTCATAGTCACTTTTCATTGCGCACAACATGGTTGCATTATAACGAACTTTTGATAAGTGGTGGCAAAGTAATGTGAGATAGAGTCAACAATGCCGCCCCAAAAAGGGCGGCATTTTTTGAGTCACTCGATTTTATGAGTATTCTGCACGTAGCTTTTTCGCTGCTGACACCATATTACTCAGTGAAGCTTCCGTTTCAGCCCAGTTTCTTGTTTTCAATCCACAGTCCGGGTTTACCCACAAGCGTTTCGCTGGGATCTTCTCTGCTGCTTTATTGATAAGGCCTTCAATCCATTCTTTACTGGGGACATTTGGAGAGTGGATATCATAGACTCCCGGGCCTATTTCATTAGGGTAATTAAACTCCTCAAACGCTTTAAGCAGCTCCATATTAGATCGCGAAGTTTCAATCGTTATCACGTCAGCATCCAAGGCTGCCACAGAGTCAATAATTTCATTAAATTCGGAGTAACACATGTGAGTATGGATCTGGGTTTCAGGGCTAGCACCTGCTGCAGAGATCTTAAACGCCCCTACCGCCCACTCTAAATACGCATGATGATCTCGTTTTTTCAGTGGTAGTCCTTCTCGAATCGCCGGTTCATCAATCTGAATAATATTGATCCCTGCATCTTGTAAATCCACAACTTCATCACGAAGTGCTAATGCCAGCTGATTAGCAATCTCTTTGCGGCTAATATCTTCCCTAGGAAATGTCCAACATAAAATGGTCACTGGGCCAGTAAGCATACCCTTCATTTTCTTAGACGTCAGTGACTGGGCATACTTTGACCACTCAACAGTAATGGGCTTCTCTCTTTCAATATCTGCCACCACAATCGCGGGTTTCACACATCGTGACCCGTAACTTTGTACCCAGCCAAACTTAGTAGTCTGAAAACCTGCTAAGTTCTCCGCGAAGTACTCCACCATATCATTACGCTCAGCTTCACCATGGACCAGAACATCGAGGTCCAACGCTTCTTGGCGTTGTACCGCTTGCTTAATGTGACCCTGTAACGCAGAGATATAATCCAATTCGGACAGCTTGCCTGCACGATAAGCACTACGCTGCTGGCGAATTGCGCTCGTTTGTGGAAAAGACCCTATAGTTGTGGTCGGAAACAATGGTAAATCTAGCGTTTTGCTTTGGGCTAAAGCACGTTTCTCATAGGGTGCACTTCGCTCCTCTAGGCGTTTATTGATTTGGCTAAGCCGCTCTTGTACCTGAGGTTTGTTAACATGTGTTGCTGTTTTTCGAGCCTTCACTGGCACACTATAAGTTTCACAAGCTTCAATTGCTTGTTGATCGCCATCGAGCGCTTTCGCTAGCAAAGCCACCTCAGAAACCTTTTGCTTTGCAAAGGCGAACCAGCTGCGCACTTCTTCAGATAACTCAGATTCCAAGTCGAGATCAACTGGGCTGTGAAGTAAAGAACATGAACTAGCAACCCAAAGTCGGTCACCCAGTTCGGCTTTAGCTGGCTTTAGCCTTTCTAATTGAGTGGAAAGATCTGCACGCCATACATTTCTCCCATTCACCACTCCAGCAGAAAGTACCCAACTCTTTGGAAGCTTAGATACTAGTTGATCGAGCTGCTGAGGCGCAGCTGATAGATCCACATGCAAGCCATCAACATCAAGTTCCACAACTTTATCGAGTGAGTCATCCAATGAATCAAAGTAAGTGGTTAAAAGTACTTTCACATCACTGCGAATCACTTGGTAAGCAAGCTTAAAAGAGTCTAACCAAGATGTCTCAAGCTCCAAAGATAGAATTGGCTCATCAATCTGAACCCACTCAACACCTTGAGCGGCAAGTTTAGACAATATGGTTTGATATGCAGTAAGAATGCGTGGCAAAAGGCTCAGCCGATCAAATCCGTCTTCAACTTCTTTACCCAAATAGAGGTAACTAATCGGGCCGAGCAAAACAGGTTTAACCTTATGACCTGCTTGTATCGCTTCATTTACTTCTTCAAATAGCTGAGGCCACCTCACTTCAAAGGTGTCTTCTTTACTGAACTCAGGAACAATATAGTGGTAATTGGTGTTAAACCACTTAGTCATATCAGATGCCGCTGAGCTACTGCAATCACAACTAACTTGAGATTGACCACGTCCTATCTTGAACAAAGTATCCAAGTCTGGAAATCCACTTTGGTGGCGCTTTGGCACATGGCCAAGCAGTAAAGTGGTTGTTAATACATGGTCATACCAAGCAAAATCACCAGCAGTCACATAACTTAGTTGAGCGTCAGATTGTGTTTGCCAATTCTTGTGTCTCAGCTCAGAACCAATAGCC
The DNA here is from genome assembly GCF_038138445.1 of Vibrio sp. Classification (GTDB taxonomy): domain Bacteria; phylum Pseudomonadota; class Gammaproteobacteria; order Enterobacterales; family Vibrionaceae; genus Vibrio. Next base: position 9,925 of record NZ_JAYQDQ010000063.1, on the reverse strand, counting down.
TTGAGAGATTGCTGATCAATGTCACCACGCCAGTACTTCTCAAGCGCAAACTTAAGTTCACGCTTCTCACCAATTCTTGGGTAGCCTAAAATATGAGTTGTTGTCGCCATCTTACAATCCTTTTTTGATTTAAAATTCATTTTTTGGGTATGCGACTGTTCTTAGAAGTCGAACTGACAAACCATCACCCAAGCGTTTTATGCAGAACACCAAAGGCGTCTAGATGGCTAAACTATCTCGCTAAACCATTAAAGTGACAATCTCCAATTATTCAACTTGTTTATGAGATAATTTCATGTATGTCTGCAATTATGTCCGGCTTAAGGTGACAAACTTTAGCTTAAAAATTTAGACGTCTAGATGTTTACACATCCTTAAAATCAGAGTAGATTAGTTATATTCAACTTTCTTCAACTCGATTGAACAAGACTAATGGTAGAGCTTAAACACCTGAAAACACTGGCAACATTAAGAGACACGGGATCACTGACCGCAACAGCCACGGCATTGCACCTCACCCAGTCAGCACTTTCTCACCAGATAAAGGATCTTGAGGCAAGGCTAGGCGGACAACTATTTCTGCGCAAAACTCGTCCGGTTAAGTTCACTTCAGAAGGGAAAATTTTGATTGATCTAGCCGATCGGATTTTGCCTCGCATAGCCAAAGCAGAAAATGATCTTGCAGGTCTCAAAGAGGATGTAAATGGACGACTGCACATGGCGATTGAATGTCACTCTTGCTTTCAATGGCTAATGCCGGCATTAAGGGATTACCAACAAACTTGGCCTAGCGTAACACTCGATTTTTCATCAGGTTTTGGTTTTGAGCCACTTCCTGCATTACTCTGTGGTGAGCTAGATCTAGTGATAACATCCGATATTCAGCCTAGATCAGAGGTGCATTATGAGCCTTTATTTGATTTTGAAATGCGTCTTATCACTGCTGTGAATCACCCAATAGCAAGTCAAAATTGCGTACAACCTGATGACCTCAAACAACAAACTATGCTCTCCTATCCGGTGCAAAAGAATCGTCTTGATGTCGTCAAACACTTCCTCCAGCCAGCAGGGGTGGAGCCAGCTAAATGGAAACAAGCCGATAACACACTAATGTTGGTACAAATGGTATCCGCAGGACTTGGTGTTGCAGCACTACCTAACTGGGCTATCCATGAGTTTTCTCGTCAAGGATTGATCAGCAGCTTGCCACTGGGTAAAGGACTTTGGCGTCGCTTGTTTGCCGCGACTCGTCAATGTGAAAAAGATAAGCGTTATTTACAGGCTTTCTATAGCACTGCAAAACAGCAATCTAAAAACCACTTAGAAGGGATAAAAACCATTTAACTGTGGCTCATAAAGAATTGAATACGGCTATCTGTCACACGACTTAAATTGATTGGTTAAAGGGTCGTAGTGATAACCTAGACTATCCAGCTTATGAGTCACAGCATCTGTATCCATTTCATACATGACTATCAGCTCTTCTAAACTGCCACACTCAAGCCTTAGCTTTTCGTTAACAATTCCAAGCAAGATATTACTATCTAATCTAGTGACATTACTTAGGTCCATAATAACGCCCCAATACTAACCCCATCCTTTAAAGCTTAGCGGCAAATGACAAAATAAGAAATGAACCACATCTAAAGGACAAAAAAGTGCTCAATGAAATTCATAGACACCAGCATAGTAATAAACGCCACCCAAAGCTGAATTTTATGCACTGTTTTCGAGAGCAAAATATGCCAACACCAAATCAAAACTGCGGTAATCATTAATGCAAATCCACTTAGCAAAATGTCGGTATGGTCAGCCAATACATTTGGATCTATCTGGGCACTTTTGATTAACACGATAATGCTCAGCAGCATAGCTGAGACTATACCTGTGACGGGCAAGATTCGGTGAAAGGCCTGTAAGCGAGTCTTAGCAATAGTAAGTAGGAGATGAGAAAATAAAGCGCCAAGCAAAAATATCTCTATAAACTTCATAACGGAGCCAACAATACTAGGCTGCTCGCTAATCACTATCCCGACATAGGCGAGAGCCAAACCGTTAGCAAGGTACATGACCCAAAGAGGCCCTTGTATACGCGTTTTTTTGGTTTGAACTTGCGAATAGAAATACACAATAGCAAATACCAGCATTATTGCTTCTATTTTCAGTGATGCCACCGCAAGCCAGAGTAAAGCAATAGCTGGTAAAACTTTATGAATTCGTCCTCTTTGCCCTGGACAAATACCCCCTTTCACCAAAATAAGAGTTAATACTAATTGGACACCTAAAAGCATCGGGGCAAGTAGGGATAATATTTGCTGGATCATCACTTCAAGAATCGTCGTTATCATATCTGGGTGCGGATAATAGCAAAACTATAGCGCTTTCGGCTACTGGCATCACCTTTAAGCGGAAGCAAAATAAGACAGCAAGTCTTGCCCTGTCACGACACCTAGATACTGCCCAGATTCATTAACAATTATCCATGGAGGCTTAATACCACTTCTTATCAATTCAGGCACTTCTGACAACTTAATTTGAAAAGAAGCGCGATGAACATCCTTACGCATAACCTGATCTAACTTTCGCTTTAGCGAGGTTACATCTCTAGGAGTCTCTAATCTAGAACCAACATTAAAAGACATATGATGATTGAGTTCTTCGCGGCTCACAACACCCAAACACGCAGTACCTTCAACAACAGGGATAACATCTAAGTTGTACTGTTTCGATTCGAACAAGCTCCTTGCATCCCCTAAGGTGTCCTGAGGCTCTAACGTTGGAATGTAAGTTTGGGTAATGTTCAGTATTCCAGCTTGGCGCATACCAGAAGATGACGCTAGGAATGCCTCCAACTTCTCTGTGTATCCCCAAGCATTGTGCAGCTCTTTCAAAGGCAAGGGTTTAGAGAAAAAATAACCTTGAATATAATCCACGCCAACACTACAAATAACCTCGAGTTCTTGCTGGGTTTCAACGCCTTCTGCCACCACTTTAACATCTAGAGTGTGAGCCAATTCTGTGATCATTTTGACGATATAATACCTGTGCGTTCCAACACTCAAGCCAGTCACAAATTCTTTGTCTATTTTTAAAATATCAAAGTTACAATCACTTAGATAACTAAACGAACTATACCCTGTACCAAAATCATCAATGGCAACACTGACTCCTCTGCGCCGAATATTTCGTATTAAAGCAGACTGTTGAGACTCACTATCGAAGTAAGCACTTTCGGTTAGCTCAATAGTGACCAACTCGGGCGTTTTAGCATATTGGTGAACCAGTGCATCTGCACTTTGCAGAACTTCATCGTTATCTTGTTTTGTGTTGAGGGAACGGTTGATAGTCATACCTAGTTGCGAGCCAAAATGGTCTTGAATCTTGGTTAAATCCTCTAACGCTTTACGCCCAACACACCAGTCTAAGTCAGAGACCAAATCTAAGTCCTCGGCTATCATCACCATTTCCTGCGTGTTTAAAAGCTTACCATTTGGGCCTTTAAAACGACTCAACGCCTCAAACTTAGCAATTTCCCAAGTTTTTACATCAACAATAGGCTGATAGTAGACTTCAACTTTGTTGCCTTTGATAAGTTTAACCGTTAATTCTTCTAATTCCTTCCGGCGCAATACTTCCCTATGGATGGCTCCATGATAAAAGGTGATCAAACCTCTCGCTTCACTTTGTTGCTCCAACATTGCTTGTACAGCGTGAGATACAAGTAGCTTAGGGTTATGAGTGTCTTGACCCAGCACGGAAACACCAACTTTGCCGTTAACGATGGCAGAATGAATTTCTTTACCCGCTTTCTGATTCAAGGAACTGAAGAAACGACGGATCGTTTGATGGATAATTCTGACTTGAGAAGGCCCAGAACGCTTTTCACACTCTAAGCAGACCACAAAATGGTTGTTACCTATGTAGCCGACTTGCTGGGCTTCTCTGTTACGTGATAGATGCTCAGAAAGTTTTGACTTGGCTTCAAAATCATCTCGGCCTGAGAACTTAGGGACGAAGGCTACGACCATATTGATTTGCTCAGAGGCTTCATCCATCCAGCGACTAGCAACTGATTGGATAAATTGCTGTTCTGTTGGCAATTGAGTAAGAAGTTCAACACCACCATGCTCGACGTCCGCCACGCGATAAAGGTTTTTGGAGAGATCAAGATACCAACCTACATAAAAGACGTTATCATCCACTCGAAACTTTTGCACCGTTAAGTCTTGGGGAACTGTATTACCTTTCTTGGTTTTAATCAGTATGACACCAGACCAAAAGCCCTTCTCGACAACATCTTTCCAAAGATTTTGATAATAATCCTTACTGTGTTTACCCGAGTCTAAATGATCGACACTTTTCCCAGCTAGGTCCTGATGGCTGTACCCTGTATGCTCTTGAAAATACCCATTGCACGCAATAATGTGCTTCTCAGAGTTAGCTAGCACGATTCCGTGGTGTGGGTTATCGAACACTTGCTGAAACAACTGGCTAATGACATCTTTTGACCCTCCAAAACTAACCAAGGGTACGAGCTTGCCTGATACATGGCCACTACCGTCACCATGAAAAAGACACTCTGTAAAACAAACTCTATCCTTATCTAAACTAAGACAGAAGGCATATCTATGTACTGATGTGGAATTACAGGACTCTGATAAAAGCTTGAGTAACTCAGTTTGGTCTTGGTAGTTCAATAGTGATAAAAACGAGGCATCGTCAGAGTCTGGCAAGTTGGTTTGAAACAACTGCGCAAACTCGCTTTGGTTTAAGGTAAGTTGATGAGACTGCTCATCCCATTGCCACTCGATAAAGTTCGCCGCAGCCTTACCACCTCTAACATATGATTCAATTGCAGTATGAGAACGGAGATCTCCTAGCATACAAACCTGCATTGGACAGTTTTATTGGGGGTAGATAGCGAACAAACAAGTCGCTATAATTCGCGCTCCTTGAAGTAGAGACAATAATATGTACGCTAAAACCACTCCTATCCATGAATACAAAAAATACTGGGCTGAATGCTACGGTACTGCTCCATTTCTTCCGACAAGCCGTAAAGAGATGGATGCATTAGGATGGGACAGCTGCGACATCATTATCGTCACTGGGGATGCTTATGTTGACCACCCAAGCTTTGGTATGGCCATTATAGGCCGATTGTTAGAGGCTCAAGGTTTTAGAGTTGGTATCATCGCGCAGCCAGAATGGCACAACAAAGAAGCATTCACAAAGCTTGGCCAGCCAAACCTATTTTTTGGCATCACTGCAGGCAATATGGACTCAATGATCAACCGCTATACGGCTGATCGAAAGTTACGCCATGATGATGCCTATACCCCCAACAACGAAGGCGGAAAGAGGCCAGATCGGGCAACTCTTGTTTATTCTCAACGTTGCCGCGAAGCATACAAAGGCGTTCCAATAGTACTTGGTGGTATTGAAGCTAGCTTAAGAAGGCTAGCTCACTATGATTATTGGTCAGATAAAGTACGTCGTTCTATCTTATTCGATGCTAAAGCCGATATTCTTTTATTTGGGAATGCTGAACGAGCATTAGTTGAAGTAGCGCATAGGCTCGCTGATGGTGAGGATATCGCCAGCATGACTAATATACGTGGTACAGTTGTCAGCTTAGCCTCAGAACCTGATGGCTATAAGATTATCGACTCTTCACGGATTGAAAAACCACGTAAAGAAGCCTTTATTCCACCCAACCCTTACACTGTTGAAGAAAAGTGTGATATCAAAGCTAAAGATAAGGACGAACAGGCAAAACCCATCACCATTCGCCCATCACGTCACGACGCTGCAACAACTGCGGTACGTATCCCCAACTTCGAGAAATTGAATAACGATCGTATCCTGTATGCCCATGCAAGTCGCATTATGCACTTGGAAACCAACCCATACTCGGGCCGTGCCTTGATACAACGCCATGGTGACCGCGAGTTGTGGGTCAATCAGGCTCCGATTCCTCTCTCAACCGAAGAAATGGATTACGTCTTTGGATTACCTTATGCGAGAGTACCTCACCCTCAATATGGTAAAGCAAAAATTCCTGCATACGACATGATCAAAACATCCGTTAACATAATGCGTGGCTGTTTCGGTGGGTGTTCATTTTGTTCAATTACTGAACATGAAGGTCGTATCATACAAAACCGCTCTCAAGAGTCGATTCTAAATGAGCTTGAAGAAATCCGAGACAAAGTCCCTGGGTTTACTGGTACGATTTCCGATCTTGGTGGTCCAACAGCCAATATGTACCGTTTAGGCTGTAGTGATCCCAAAGCAGAAGCGAATTGTCGACGTCCATCTTGTGTCTTCCCAGGAATTTGCAACAAACTCAATACGGATCACAAGCACACCATAGACCTGTACCGCGCAGCCCGTAAGGTCAAAGGCGTTAAAAAAGTGATGATTGCATCAGGTGTTCGCTATGACTTGGCTATTGAGTCCCCTGAATATGTGAAAGAGCTAGTTACCCATCATGTGGGGGGCTACTTAAAAATCGCTCCAGAGCATACCGAAAAAGGACCGCTTGACTTAATGATGAAACCAGGAATGGGGACATACGATAAGTTCAAAGACATGTTCGAAAAGTACAGTGCTGAAGCAGGAAAGAAACAGTATCTTATTCCTTATTTCATTTCCGCGCACCCTGGTACCGAAGATGAGGACATGCTTAACCTAGCTTTATGGCTTAAGAAGAATAATTTCGAATGTGATCAGGTACAGAACTTCTACCCTTCACCTATGTGTAATGCAACCTCTATGTATTATTCAGAGACTAACCCTCTCAAACGAGTGAAGTACAAACAGCGTGAGGAAGTACCTGTAGCGAAAGGAGAACGACAGCGCCGATTACATAAAGCATTATTGCGCTACCATGATCCAGCCAACTGGCCAATTATACGTAAAGCATTAATCAACATGGGCAAAAAACATCTTATTGGGGATAAGCCGAGTTGTCTGGTACCAGAAGAAGATACTCAAACACTAACACCAGCCCAACGTAGAAAATCTGGCCGTCATGGGGCAAATCGGTTTGCGACTAAACACACCAAAAGCCAGCCTGGATTTGAAAAAATGCATGGTAAAGGGGCTAAACCTAAGGGTAAGTTTGGTTCTGGAAGCAATAGCAAGTCCAATAGTAATCAGACTGATAGTAATACGAAACGCAGTAAGAAAAGACGATAAGAATGGTCAGTACTGAACCAGAGAAAAGAGCACTTGATAACACGACCTTGTGCTCTAAATTTGGTAGAGGTTTAAGCGTTATCTGCCGCAAACTCTCTCATAAACTCAACCAAGGCTTTTACACCTTCCATCGGCATTGCATTATAAATTGACGCCCGCATTCCTCCTACAGCTCTGTGACCTTTAAGCGAAACTAAGCCTCTCTCAGACGCTTGTTTTAGAAATGCTTCATCCAATTCAGGTTTTGCTAGTTGGAAAGGCACATTCATTCGCGACCGGTTTTGAGCATGAACATCATTACTATAAAATGCTGAACTATCGATATAGTCATACAAAACTGTGGCTTTTTCGATGTTTATTTGCTCGATGGCACTTACCCCTCCCTGCTCTTTAAGCCACTTAAAAACCAGCCCTGATAGATACCAAGCAAATGTCGGAGGAGTATTAAACATTGAGTCTTTTTCTGCCAATACCTTATAGCTCATAAAGCTAGGTAAAAGGTCGTGAGCCAAATCAAGTAGGTCGTCACGCACAATAGCAATACAAATACCTGCAGGACCGATATTTTTTTGTGCACCCGCATAAATAACACCATATCGTGAAACATCTATCTTACGCGAGAGTATGTTAGAGGACATATCAGCAACAATAGGTAACTTGGTGTCGGGTAGATCAGAGATTTCAATCCCGTCAATGGTTTCATTAGGGCAAAAGTGAACATAAGCAGACTCAGGATCAATTTTCCAATCCGAAGCTTGTATCACTGCCACTTTTCCTTCTTTTGTTATCTTTGCATCAACTAGGTCTACTTGGCAGTATTTTTTTGCTTCTTTCACTGCGCTTTGAGCCCAGTAGCCAGCATCCACGTAAGTCGCTTTGTGTGAACTGCCCAGTAAGTTAAGAGGCACTGCAGCAAATTGTGCACGAGCACCTCCTTGACAGAACAGTACTTTATAGTTGTCTGGAATATCGAGTAGATCCCTTAGATCCTGTTCTGCTTCTTCAGCCACTTGAATAAACTCTTTGCTCCTGTGACTGATTTCCATCACTGAAGTACCAAGCCCATTCCATTCAACAAACTCCGCTTGTGCTCTTTGCATTACTTCTTTAGGCAATCCCGCAGGGCCAGCACTAAAGTTATACACATTCTCCATTCCCAAGTTCCTTGTCTACGCTTTTAATAGAGGTTTAATGGATTAATACCATGTTTCTTTATACATAAAAAGCAAGAAAAGAGGTCTTAAGACCTCTTTTTTGATTAGACAGCAATAAATATATGGTTAGGGCTGGGTTACAGCGGGGAAGAGTAACGCTATCAATGGTATTTTTTGACCACTTTCAAACACCACATTTCCATCTTTAAGTTCAGCCTTGAGCTGATAGCCTCTATCATCCTGACCAATAAACTCTTGTATCAAAGCTTCATCAATACCTTGTTTAATAAACGGGTACTGCTCTACAAGACCATTAGAGAAAAAAGTATCAATATCACCGGTTAAGGCTGGTAAAAGCTTGGCCGGATTTTTCGTGATATCACTTGTCCCTTCTGGAACTGACACTTTACCCACACTATTAAATTCACCACCATCTCCCAGTGTCAACGCTGCTTTATTCACCGACAGGTAGAAGCCTTTATTGAAAAGAGTATCAACATAAGGCATTGCCTGCTGAACATCTGCAGGCGTCAACGTCGGGCTATTTTGATAAAGACTAATAAGGTGATTGAAAGCATTGCTATCTAGCCCACCAAATTCAACGTCAAGCCCCAGATTTTCGGCTTTACCTTCTGGCATTTCCAATTTTGAAATATTGAACACATGCTGACTATCTACACGAGAAGAGGCATCATCCATCGATGAAGAGAATTCATATTTGGCCTCTTGCATGTTGAATATAGAAGATTGCTGCGCATCGGATATCTTTACATCAGATATACTGATTTCTTGACCACCCAACCAAAAGTTATCTTGTTTTCGCCCATCTCCTGAACCTTTAATTCCCGAAATCAACATTTTCTCTCCTGAGTTAAAGTCAATTTCAATAGAAGGGACATTGAGGTCGTAACTCACCTCACCAAGTACTGTCAGATGCCCTTTAAGAGTGGAAGAGGTCACAGATATCATCGCAGCATCTTCACCTTCAGAGGACTGATGCCAATTACCGAGTTCAAGTGAATAGTCTGTGTTTCCGTTAAGCTGGGTGACAGTAGTCAGCTTTAGCGGGAAACGTTCGGTATCCTCTAATGTCGACTCGGCCTTCAAACTCAAAAGCCCATGAGTAACATGGCTATTAACTACAAATTCTGTTGGAAAGCCATCCAATTCGAGTTCTTTTGCTAGAACTGGATCTTGTACCTTATAACGTGTTGTTACTTCTGAAGATAAATAACCTCTGTCATAAGAAATAACTTCTGCTTTTAAAGACTCATTGGCTAAATGCGCAACACCATCCTCAATAACATTTTGCCCAATTTGACCGACGGCAAGAGGCCAACATAATGCTAATGCTATTGCGCCACCGATAGCGCCATATTTTTTCAATTGATGCATGTTTTATCTTTACTCAAATATTTATTGAAGTTTACACCAAAACTCGCTATTAAATCAGAGTATTGGCGTTACACCATATTATTAGATTAACTACCCATATACTAACGTCAATGATACCATGATCCGCCCCAGCAGTTTTGGACACCGAGTTAAGTGAGTACAATCACTAACGA
>NZ_JAYQDQ010000062.1:0-24987 GCF_038138445.1 Vibrio sp. | reverse complement strand
GAAGGTGGCCGTACAGTAGGTGCTGGTGTTGTTGCTAAGATCTTCGATTAATTCTCAAGAATTGGCGAAGCTTTCTGAAAATCTTTGAATAAGATTTGACGAAGCAGTAGCAAAAAGGGCATCATTTGATGCCCTTTTTCTGCACTCAATATAATATTTGCCAGTTTCTTCTACAGGTGAATATTAAGTAAACATTTACTTTTTATGGTAAGTGATTGAGTGATAAGAAGAGTACGCCAATCTAATAGGTTGTCGTTTCATGGATTTGCCCTGCAGCAGCGGGGTTGTTGTCGTCTATATTAAGACTTTTGACAGGTTGGTTTTATGAAAGCAAATAATGCTGAAACTCCTGATAGCTCAAATAGCGTAGATATTTTTAAGTGGGTTATCACTTTTACTCTGCTAGCTGCCGCTGTTGTGGGTAATTACCTGTATGGTGAAATGTCTGTAGTGATTCGCGTTGCCGGTGTTGTTGTATTAATTGCAGCAGCGTTAGGTGTGGCAGCTACAACAGTAAAGGGTAAGGCTGCGATTGATTTCGCTAAAGAATCTCGTATGGAAGTTCGTAAAGTAGTTTGGCCAACACGCCAAGAGACTATACAAACTACCTTGATCGTTTTAGCTGTAAGTATTGTAATGGCTCTAGCACTTTGGGGCATTGACGGCATCATGGTTCGTCTTGTCAACTTTGTGACTGGGGTATAGAGGGTTTTAATTCATGAGTGAAGCTCCCAAAAAACGCTGGTATGTGGTTCAAGCCTTCTCTGGGTTTGAAGGCCGTGTCGCTCAGTCTCTTCGTGAGCATATTAAAATGCACAGCATGGAAGAGCTGTTTGGTGAAGTTCTTGTTCCTACTGAAGAAGTAGTCGAAATGCGTGCAGGTCAACGTCGTAAGTCTGAGCGTAAGTTCTTCCCAGGTTACGTCCTTGTTCAGATGATTATGAACGATGAATCATGGCACCTAGTACGCAGCGTACCTCGTGTCATGGGCTTCATTGGTGGTACTTCTGACCGTCCTGCACCTATCACAGATAAAGAGGCTGACGCTATCCTTAATCGCCTTGAAAAAGCGAGTGAGTCACCTCGTCCACGTACTATGTACGAAGCCGGTGAAGTTGTACGTGTCAATGATGGTCCATTTGCAGACTTTAACGGTACTGTTGAAGAAGTGGATTATGAGAAGAGCCGTATGAAGGTGTCTGTTTCTATCTTCGGTCGAGCAACACCTGTTGAACTTGAGTTTGGTCAGGTTGAAAAATTAGACTAAACCCAGAGTTTAAAGAGTACAAAAAAACAGCTTTAAAAGCTTGTATGAGGCGCGAATTATGATTATAATTTCGCGCCTTTTTACTTCGGTGAAAGTAGAAAGTTATTTATATGAACGGGGAGCTGATCAGCGGATTAGCGTTAGTACCCAAAATTAGGAAAAATCATGGCTAAGAAAGTTGAAGCTTATATCAAGCTGCAAGTTGCTGCTGGTATGGCAAACCCAAGTCCACCAGTTGGTCCTGCTCTAGGTCAACACGGTGTTAACATCATGGAATTCTGTAAAGCGTTTAACGCAAAAACAGAATCGGTCGAGAAAGGTCTACCAACTCCAGTTGTTATCACTGTATACAATGACCGTTCTTTCACTTTTGTAACTAAGACTCCACCTGCAGCAGTTCTTCTTAAGAAAGCGGCTGGCGTTAAGTCTGGTTCAGGTCGTCCAAACACTGAAAAAGTGGGTACGGTAACTGACGCTCAAATCCAAGAAATCGCAGAAACTAAAGCTGCAGATATGACTGGTGCTGACATCGAAGCAATGAAGCGTTCAATCGCTGGTACTGCTCGTTCAATGGGCCTAGTGGTAGAGGGTTAAGATCATGGCAAAACTAACTAAGCGCATGCGCGTAATCCGCGAAAAAGTTGACGTAACTAAAGAATACGAAATCAACGAAGCTGTTGCTCTTCTTCAAGAACTAGCTACTGCTAAGTTTGTTGAGTCTGTTGATGTTGCTGTTAACCTAGGCATCGATGCTCGTAAATCTGACCAGAACGTACGTGGTGCAACTGTACTACCTCACGGTACTGGCCGCGAAATCCGCGTTGCAGTGTTCACTCAAGGTGCAAACGCTGAAGCAGCTAAAGAAGCTGGCGCAGACATCGTTGGTATGGAAGATCTTGCTGAGCAAGTGAAGAAAGGCGAAATGAACTTTGACGTAGTTGTTGCTTCTCCAGATGCAATGCGCGTTGTAGGTCAGCTAGGTACTATTCTTGGTCCTCGCGGTCTAATGCCAAACCCTAAAGTTGGTACTGTAACTCCTAACGTTGCTGAAGCAGTTAAAAATGCTAAAGCAGGTCAGGTTCGTTACCGTAACGACAAAAACGGCATCATCCACACTACTATCGGTAAAGCAAACTTCTCTGCACAGCAGATCCAAGAGAACCTAGAAGCACTTCTAGTTGCTCTGAAGAAAGCTAAGCCATCTTCTGCTAAAGGTACATTCCTGCAGAAAGTAAGCATCTCTACTACTATGGGTGCTGGTGTTGCTGTTGATCAGGCTAGCCTGAACACTCAAGCATAATTTATTTGCTTAGGCGTGAAATTTATGTATAATTTCGCGCCTAATATTTGTGGTTGGGGCTGAACTTTGGTTCTACAAGAATTAAGACTCAGTCTCCGTCCAAGACCGTAGGTGTCTGATTTTTAATAAATGATGACTTAATCTTCCTACGTAGATGGTGCCCGAACTGACAGAAAGCTCTATGTAAATAGTTACCTTTCTTCTGGGAAGCACCTCAATAACTCTCACTGTTGTGATAATAGTGAGTGGTGTAACGACAACCAGGAGTAAATCCAAGATGGCTTTAAACCTTCAAGACAAAAAAGCAATTGTTGCTGAAGTCAACGAAGCTGCCAGTGGTGCACTTTCTGCAGTTGTAGCTGATTCTCGTGGCGTTGAAGTGGGCGCGATGACATCTCTACGTAAACAAGCTCGTGAAGCGGGTGTTTATGTACGAGTTGTTCGTAACACACTAATGCGTCGTGCGGTTGAAGGTACAGACTACGAGTGTCTAACTGACACTTTCACTGGTCCTACTCTAATCGCATTCTCTAATGAGCACCCAGGTGCTGCAGCGCGTCTTTTTAAAGACTTCGCTAAAGAGAATTCAAACTTCGAGATCAGAGCTGCTGCATTTGAAGGTGCGCTAGCTGACGCTGAAGTACTAGCGACACTACCAACTTACGACGAAGCAATCGCACGCCTAATGATGTGCATGAAAGAAGCTTCTGCAGGCAAGCTGGTACGTACTATCGCAGCACTACGCGATCAAAAAGAAGAAGCTGCGGCATAAGCCTTGCTTTTTTCTGGTTGCTTAATAAACTTATTGTTGATTTAAAAGAGAATTGTTATGTCTATTACTAACGAGCAAATCCTAGATGCAGTTGCAGAAATGTCTGTAATGCAAGTTGTTGAACTAATCGAAGCAATGGAAGAGAAATTCGGTGTTTCTGCTGCTGCTGCTGTTGTAGCTGGCGGTGCTGCTGGTGGCGACGCTGCTGCTGAGCAAACTGAATTCGACGTAATCCTAGAATCTGCTGGCGGCAACAAAGTTGCTGTAATCAAAGCGGTACGTGGCGCGACTGGCCTAGGTCTTAAAGAAGCGAAAGCTCTAGTTGACGGCGCTCCTGCACCTCTTAAAGAAGGCATCGAGAAAGATGAAGCTGAAGCTCTTAAAGCTCAGCTAGAAGAAGCTGGTGCAAGTGTTACTGTTAAGTAATTATTGCATAGTTTCTTAGCCCTAGCGGCTAATGGCTGGTGGTTTTACAACCACCGGCCTTTTTTCGCTGTAGGGGTTGGGTGATTTTTCCGCTGTTTGAGCACCCAAGTTCCTAGCAAAAAGCATTTCATGACAGCTTTATGAAATGTCACTACAGTCAAACAGTTGTTAGTCACTGTCTACGAATGACTCTAGACAGTTTGGGTCACTTATCAGCGAGCTGAGGAACCCCATGGTTTACTCTTATACCGAGAAAAAGCGCATCCGTAAGGACTTTGGTACTCGTCCACAAGTGTTGGACATTCCATACCTGCTATCGATCCAGCTCGATTCGTTCGAGAAATTTATCGAACAGGATCCTGAAGGTCAATACGGTCTTGAAGCTGCTTTCCGTTCTGTATTTCCAATTCAGAGCTATAACGGCAATTCCGAGCTGCAATACGTTAGCTACCGTCTTGGTGAGCCAGTTTTTGACGTTAAAGAATGTCAAATTCGCGGCGTAACTTATTCAAAACCACTACGTGTAAAACTACGCCTAGTCATCTTTGATAAAGACGCGCCAGCAGGTACTGTAAAAGACATTAAAGAACAAGAAGTCTACATGGGCGAAATACCGCTTATGACAGACAATGGTACCTTCGTTATCAATGGTACCGAGAGGGTTATCGTATCCCAGCTGCACAGAAGCCCAGGTGTATTCTTCGACAGCGATAAGGGTAAGACCCACTCTTCAGGTAAAGTTCTATACAATGCGCGCATCATTCCTTACCGTGGTTCATGGCTTGATTTCGAGTTTGATCCTAAGGATAACTTATATGTACGTATTGACCGTCGTCGTAAACTGCCTGCATCTATCATTCTTCGTGCGCTAGGTAAGACGACAGATGAAATCCTAGACATCTTCTTTGAGAAGGTGAACTTCGAGGTGAAAGACCAGACCCTTCTTATGGAGCTGGTTCCTGATCGTCTGCGCGGTGAAACTGCATCATTCGATATTGAAGCTAATGGCAAGGTCTATGTGGAAACGGGCCGTCGTGTAACAGCACGCCATATCCGTCAACTTGAAAAAGATGGCGTTGAACATATCGAAGTACCTGTTGAGTACATAGTTGGTAGAGTTGCATCAAAAGATTATATCAATGAAGCAACCGGTGAGATTATTGTTTCTGCTAACCAAGAGATCAGTCTTGAAGCACTAGCGAACCTATCTCAAGCTGGCCACAAAGCACTAGAAGTTCTATTTACTAACGATCTAGACCACGGCCCATTCATGTCAGATACACTACGAATTGACAGTACTGTTGATCGTATTTCTGCGTTGGTAGAAATCTACCGCATGATGCGCCCAGGAGAGCCGCCAACAAAAGAAGCCGCTGAAGCCTTATTTGATAGCTTATTCTTCTCTGAAGAGCGTTATGATCTTTCGACTGTTGGTCGTATGAAGTTCAACAGCTCAATCGAGCGCGAAGACGCACAAGAGCAGGGTACACTTGACGAGCAAGATATCATCGAAGTGATGAAGAAGCTCATTGCTATTCGTAACGGTATTGGAGAAGTCGACGATATTGACCACTTAGGTAACCGTCGTATCCGTAGCGTTGGTGAAATGGCTGAAAACCAATTCCGTGTTGGCCTAGTACGTGTTGAACGTGCAGTGAAAGAGCGTCTAAGCTTGGGCGATCTAGATGCTGTAATGCCACAAGATTTGATCAACGCTAAGCCAATTTCTGCGGCAGTGAAAGAGTTCTTTGGCTCTTCTCAGTTGTCTCAGTTTATGGACCAGAACAACCCTCTATCAGAAGTAACGCATAAGCGTCGTATCTCTGCATTGGGTCCAGGCGGTCTAACGCGCGAGCGTGCTGGTTTTGAAGTTCGAGACGTACACGTAACTCACTACGGCCGTCTATGTCCGATCGAAACGCCTGAAGGTCCAAACATCGGTCTTATCAACTCGCTATCTGCATTCGCACGTTGTAATGAGTATGGTTTCCTTGAGACACCGTATCGTCGTGTTGTAGATGGTGTAGTAACAGACGAGGTTGATTACCTATCTGCTATCCAGGAAGGTCAATACGTTATCGCTCAGGCGAACACTGTACTGACTGAAGCAGGTACATTTGCTGAAGAGTTGATCACAGCTCGTCAGAAAGGTGAATCTGGTCTGCACCCACGTGACCATGTTGATTACATGGACGTTGCGACTAACCAAGTAGTATCTATCGCTGCTTCGCTTATTCCGTTCCTAGAACACGATGATGCGAACCGTGCATTGATGGGTGCGAACATGCAACGTCAGGCTGTTCCAACACTTAAGGCTGATAAGCCTCTTGTTGGTACAGGTATTGAGCGTAATATTGCTGTTGACTCAGGTGTAACAGCGGTTGCCAAGCGTGGTGGTGTAATCCAGTCTGTAGATGCGTCTCGTATCGTAGTGAAAGTGAACGAAGACGAGTTGATCCCAGGTGAAGCGGGTATCGATATCTACAACCTAACTAAATACACTCGTTCAAACCAAAACACGTGTATCAACCAGCGTCCAACTGTGATGCCTGGTGAACCTGTTGCACGTGGCGATGTGCTTGCCGATGGTCCTTCAACAGACTTAGGTGAACTTGCACTTGGTCAGAACATGCGTATCGCGTTTATGCCTTGGAATGGTTACAACTTCGAGGACTCGATCCTTGTTTCTGAACGTGTTGTTCAAGAAGACCGTTTCACGACTATTCACATTCAAGAGCTATCTTGTGTTGCACGTGATACTAAGCTTGGTGCTGAAGAAATTACGGCCGATATTCCAAACGTTGGTGAGTCTGCTCTGTCTAAACTTGACGAGTCAGGTATCGTTTACATAGGTGCGGAAGTTAAGGGTGGTGACATCCTTGTTGGTAAAGTAACACCAAAAGGCGAGACTCAGCTGACTCCAGAAGAGAAGCTACTGCGTGCCATTTTTGGTGAAAAAGCATCAGACGTTAAAGATACTTCACTGCGTGTACCAAACTCAGTTTCAGGTACCATCATCGATGTTCAAGTATTCACACGTGACGGTGTCGAAAAAGACAAGCGTGCGCTTGAAATTGAACAGATGCAGCTAAAAGAAGCGAAGAAAGACCTTACTGAAGAATTCCAGATTCTAGAAGGTGGTCTACTTAACCGCGTTAAAGCTGTACTTGTTGAAGGTGGTTATACTGACGCTAAGCTTGACGCTATTGACCGCAAGAAGTGGTTAGAGCTAACGCTAGACGACGATGCTCAGCAGACTAAGCTTGAGCAACTTGCAGAGCAGTACGACGAGCTTAAAGCTGACTTCGATAAGAAGTTCGAAACTAAGCGTCGTAAGATCACTCAAGGTGATGACTTAGCTCCTGGCGTACTGAAGATCGTTAAAGTTTACCTTGCGGTTAAACGTCGTATTCAGCCAGGCGATAAGATGGCCGGTCGTCACGGTAACAAGGGTGTAATCTCTAAGATCAACCCTGTAGAAGACATGCCTTACGATGAGAAAGGTCAGCCGGTTGACATCGTGCTTAACCCGCTAGGTGTACCTTCTCGTATGAACATAGGTCAGATCCTCGAAGTCCACTTAGGTCTCGCAGCTAAAGGTATTGGTGACAAGATCAACCAAATGCTGAAAGAGCAGCAAGAACTGGCTAAGTTCCGTGATTTCCTACAGAAGGTATACGACTTAGGCGAAACTCGTCAGACAGTTGATGTTGCATCCTTGACTGACGATGAAGTGCGTACTTTGGTTAGTAACTTGCGTGGTGGTCTACCTATCGCAACACCAGTGTTTGATGGTGCTTCTGAGCAGTCAATCAAAGAACTACTTAAGCTGGGTGAACTGCCAGAATCTGGCCAGCTTACTCTGTTTGATGGTCGTACTGGTGATGCATTTGAGCGTCCTGTAACCGTTGGTTACATGTATATGCTCAAACTAAACCACCTTGTTGATGACAAGATGCATGCTCGTTCTACTGGTTCATATAGCCTAGTTACTCAGCAACCGCTGGGTGGTAAAGCTCAGTTCGGTGGTCAGCGTTTCGGTGAGATGGAAGTATGGGCACTAGAAGCATACGGTGCTGCTTACACCCTACAAGAAATGCTAACGGTTAAGTCAGATGACGTTAACGGCCGTACCAAGATGTATAAAAACATCGTGGATGGCAACCATAGCATGGAACCTGGCATGCCAGAATCGTTCAACGTATTGTTGAAAGAGATTCGCTCGCTTGGTATCAATATCGAGCTAGAAGACGAAGAGTAATCCCCACGGGGTTATTTGGTTGAAGGTGCTCACTTTTGCGGGTGAGCTCCTTTTAACTCCTTACAGGAGCTGATTGTGAAAGACTTATTAAACTTTCTAAAAGCACAGCATAAGACCGAAGAATTTGATGCAATCAAAATCGGTCTATCTTCACCAGACATGATTCGTTCATGGTCTTTTGGTGAAGTTAAAAAACCTGAAACGATCAACTATCGTACGTTCAAACCTGAACGCGATGGTCTGTTCTGTGCGCGTATTTTTGGTCCAGTTAAAGATTATGAATGTCTTTGTGGCAAATATAAGCGTCTGAAACACCGTGGTGTTATCTGTGAGAAGTGTGGCGTTGAAGTTACACAAACTAAAGTTCGTCGTGACCGTATGGGCCACATTGAACTTGCTTCACCAGTTGCTCACATCTGGTTCCTAAAATCATTGCCGTCTCGTATCGGTCTACTTATGGATATCCCTCTACGTGATATCGAACGTGTTCTTTACTTCGAAATGTACGTAGTAACAGAGCCTGGTATGACTGATCTAGAAAAATCTCAGATGCTTACTGAAGAAGAGTATCTAGATCGTCTAGAAGAGTGGGGTGATGAATTCACGGCTAAGATGGGTGCTGAAGCGATCAAAGACCTACTTGCGTCTATGGATCTGCCAGCCGAAATCGAAGAAATGCGTGAAGAGCTTCAGTCTACTAATTCAGAGACTAAGCGTAAGAAAATCACTAAGCGCTTGAAGCTAGTTGAAGCATTTGTTCAATCGGGCAACAACCCAGAGTGGATGATCTTAACTGTGCTTCCGGTACTTCCGCCAGATCTACGCCCTCTAGTTCCACTAGATGGTGGTCGTTTTGCGACTTCAGATCTGAACGATTTATACCGCCGCGTGATCAACCGTAACAACCGTTTGAAGCGTCTATTAGAGCTTGCTGCTCCGGACATTATCGTACGTAACGAAAAGCGTATGCTACAAGAGTCTGTTGATGCACTTCTAGATAACGGTCGTCGTGGTCGTGCTATTACAGGTTCGAACAAGCGTCCTCTAAAATCTCTTGCTGATATGATCAAGGGTAAACAAGGTCGTTTCCGTCAGAACCTTTTAGGTAAACGTGTAGACTACTCTGGCCGTTCTGTAATCACAGTAGGTCCATACCTTCGTCTACATCAGTGTGGTCTTCCTAAGAAGATGGCACTCGAGCTATTCAAACCATTTATCTATAGCAAACTTGAGACTCGTGGTTTAGCGACGACGATCAAAGCTGCTAAGAAGATGGTAGAGCGTGAAGAAGCTGTTGTATGGGATATTCTCGATGAAGTGATTCGTGAACACCCAGTACTACTGAACCGTGCACCTACACTTCACCGTCTAGGTATTCAGGCGTTCGAACCTGTACTTATCGAAGGTAAAGCGATTCAGCTACACCCACTTGTTTGTGCGGCGTACAACGCTGACTTCGATGGTGACCAAATGGCGGTTCACGTTCCTCTAACTTTAGAGGCGCAGCTTGAAGCCCGTACTTTGATGATGTCGACAAACAACATTCTGTCGCCAGCATCAGGTGATCCTATCATCGTACCTTCACAGGACGTTGTTTTGGGTCTGTACTACATGACGCGCGAGAAGATTAACGTCAAAGGCGAAGGTATGTACCTTGCTAGCCCAGCAGAAGCTGAGAAAGCATATCGTACCAAGTCTGCAGAGCTGCATGCTCGCGTTAAAGTTCGCATCACTGAAACAGTGAAAGACGAAGACGGCAACAGCACTACTGAGACTAAGCTAGTTGATACAACTATCGGTCGTGCAATGCTGTGGCAAATTGTGCCTGCAGGTCTTCCGTTTAGCATCGTTAACCAAAAGTTAGGTAAGAAGCAAATCTCTCACCTATTGAACGAGGCTTACCGTAAGCTGGGTCTGAAAGACACAGTTATCTTTGCTGACCAAATCATGTATACCGGTTTTGCATACGCAGCGCTTTCAGGTGTTTCTGTTGGTATCGACGACATGGTTGTACCAGATGCGAAATACACTGAAATCGAAGAAGCGGAAGCAGAAGTTCGCGAAATCCAAGAACAGTACCAATCCGGTCTTGTTACAGCGGGTGAGCGTTACAACAAGGTTATCGATATTTGGGCATCGACCAATGATCGCGTTGCAAAACTGATGATGGAAAACCTGTCATCAGAGACAGTGGTTAACCGCGAAGGTGAAGGCGAACAGCAAGAATCGTTCAACAGCATCTATATGATGGCTGACTCAGGCGCTCGTGGTTCTGCAGCTCAGATTCGTCAGCTTGCAGGTATGCGTGGTCTGATGGCGCGTCCAGATGGTTCTATCATCGAAACGCCGATCACTGCGAACTTTAAAGAAGGCTTGAACGTACTTCAGTACTTTATCTCAACGCACGGCGCTCGTAAGGGTCTAGCGGATACGGCACTGAAAACAGCGAACTCAGGTTATCTGACTCGTCGTCTAGTAGACGTTGCTCAAGATGTTGTAGTTCATGACCATGACTGTGGCACTCATGAGGGTATCGACATGATGCCTCATATTGAAGGTGGTGACGTTAAAGTTGCACTTTCTGAGCTAGCTCTTGGTCGTGTAGTTGCTGAAGATGTTCTTAAGCCAGGCACTGAAGATGTTTTGATTCCACGTAATACTCTGATTGATGAGAAGTGGTGTCAAATCATGGAAGACAACTCTGTAGATAAAATCCGAGTTCGCTCAGTAGTAACTTGTGATGCAGACTTTGGTTGTTGTTCACAGTGTTATGGTCGTGATCTTGCACGTGGTCACCTAGTGAACCAAGGCGAAGCAGTGGGTGTTATTGCTGCTCAGTCTATCGGTGAACCGGGTACACAGTTAACCATGCGTACGTTCCACATCGGTGGTGCGGCATCGACGGCTGCAGCCGAAAACAGCATTCAAGTGAAGACCACAGGTACTGTTAAGCTGCATAACGCTAAGTTCGTAACTAACAAACAAGGCAAGCTTGTGATCACTTCTCGTGCATCTGAGCTAACCATCATTGACGAATTTGGCCGTACGA
This sequence comes from Vibrio sp., assembly GCF_038138445.1. Taxonomy (GTDB): domain Bacteria; phylum Pseudomonadota; class Gammaproteobacteria; order Enterobacterales; family Vibrionaceae; genus Vibrio. The sequence goes on along the minus strand of NZ_JAYQDQ010000062.1, from coordinate 13,912 downwards.
AAGAGAAGCACAAACTTCCATATGGTTCACTGCTTAGCAAAGGCGACAACGACGCTGTTGAAGCTGGTGAAACAGTGGCGAACTGGGAAGCGCATACCATGCCAATCATCACTGAAGTGGCAGGTCGTATCCAGTTTGTCGATATGATTGATGGTGTGACGGTTTCTCGTCAAACGGATGATCTCACAGGTCTATCTTCTAGTGAAGTTACCGAAGCGGCTGCTAGACCAGCAGCAGGCAAAGACATGCGCCCTGCGATCAAACTTATTGATGCAGCAGGAAAGGATGTTATGATCCCTGGCACTGATATGCCAGCGCATTACTTCTTACCTGGTAAAGCGATTGTTAACATTGAAGATGGTGCTGAAGTTGGTGTCGGTGATACGCTTGCTCGTATACCTCAGAAATCTGGCGGAAACCGAGACATTACTGGTGGTCTACCACGAGTTGCTGACTTGTTCGAAGCTCGTAAGCCAAAAGAGCCTGCGATTCTTGCAGAGCACACAGGTACTGTGAGCTTTGGTAAAGAGACCAAAGGTAAGCGTCGTCTAGTGATCACTCGCGAAGGCGGAGACACTTACGAGGAGATGATTCCTAAGCATCGTCAGCTCAACGTTTTCGAAGGTGAGAAAGTTGAACGTGGTGATGTTATCGCAGATGGCCCAGAGTCTCCGCATGACATTCTACGTCTACGTGGTATCCATGCCGTTACTCAGTACATCGCGAATGAAGTTCAAGAAGTATACCGCTTACAGGGCGTTAAGATTAACGATAAGCACATTGAGACTATCGTTCGTCAAATGCTTCGCAAGTGTACTATTACTTTTGCTGGTGACTCAGAGTTCCTAGCGGGTGAGCAAGTTGAATATGCGAACGTTAAGATTGCAAACCGTCAGCTTGAAGCCGAAGGTAAAGAACCTGCTCGCTTTGAACGTGAACTACTTGGTATCACTAAAGCGTCTCTAGCAACAGAATCCTTCATTTCTGCGGCATCGTTCCAAGAGACGACTCGCGTACTAACAGAAGCAGCAGTTTCTGGTAAGCGTGATGAACTACGTGGTCTGAAAGAAAACGTTATTGTTGGTCGATTGATTCCAGCAGGTACAGGTTTCGCTTACCACCAAGATCGTCAAGCGAAACGTGTTGAAGAGCAAGAAGGCCCATCTGTTGAACAAGCAACAGATAACTTGGCTGCTTTGCTTAATGCAGGCTTCTCAGTTGATGAGTAAGAGCGTGTAAAGCGTTAAAAAAGGCACCTTTGGGTGCCTTTTTTGTTTGAACTGTTTACAGCTTGGAAGGGAGAAAGTTAAATTGTGAGCCTAGGCTCCGGGAGGAACAGCCAAACTATCTGCGATTAATTGAATCAATTGATCCTCTACCTCAAAACGAGCTTCCAATATCTCGCCAATTAGCGATAAATCACTATCAAAAGACTCCAGTGGTTCATCCTCTGCAACTGCAGCATATTTGTCGGTAAAATTAAGCAATGGGTCGGTAGTAAGAACGATTCGCCCATAGGTTGCATTGATTTCCTCTGTCGCTTCAAAGCCAGTTGAACGCCATTTATCCATCACCATATCATAAATCTTGAAATGTCCTTCCGAGATATAATCGACGAGGTGTTGGCAAAAAACTTGGAGCTCGTCTGCAGTAGGGAGTGACGAACGTGTTGTTTTTACTGACGTGGGTTGAAGTGAAGCAAGTTTGCAATACTCAACGATAAGCGATTGCCTAGTCTCGAGCCAGTGATCAATAAGTTCACTCGAGCCACCCCATTGTTCTTGTGTTTGTTTGAATTTATTCAGCATGACCATATCCTCATGATCGAGCCACTTTTGCAGTGACAATTACGCTTTGACTCCCAAAGCCGGTGCAGAGCAAAACTTTTCGTTCTTACTAGAGTTTATAGCCAGAAACTCGCTCTACTACAAACTCTGGTATGAATTAAGATTGCCAGTAAAATGAATGAACTGCAAGTACAGAGGGTCGGTAATGTTAAGCAAAAATGATAGAAAACCAATAGATACTGCCTATTGGTGTCTTGTATCGGGAAGTGAAGTATGGTTGGTTAACAACAAATTACCTTGTGGAACGGCCAAACAGCTATCTCTACCGCAGGACATAGGAAAGCAAATAGGCGAGTATGAAAACCTCCCTGTCATCTGGTTAAATGCAGATGAAGTCGAACAGGATCATGGCCTAACCTCACTACGTGATTGTTTAAACTTACCCGAAGCCATTTTTTTGTTAATCAGTAAGGCGGTTCAGTATAACCACATGATGCAAACTCAGAGATTCTGCTCTATTTGTGGTGGTAGAAACTATCTCAATAACAATCAATTGGCAATGCAATGTGGTGATTGTCGAACCTTGCATTACCCACGCATATTCCCTTGCGTTATCGTGGCTGTGCGTAAAGATAACCAGATCTTGCTAGCTCAGCATGCTCGCCATCGAAGTGGTATGTATACGGTTATCGCAGGTTTTGTCGAAGTAGGTGAAACCCTTGAGCAATGTGTTGCAAGAGAAGTGAAAGAAGAAACGGGTATCGATATCACTAATATTCGCTATTTTTCCAGTCAACCTTGGGCTTTTCCATCCAGTTTAATGGTTGGTTTTCTCGCTGATTACCAACAAGGTGAGCTCAAGCCAGATTATTCAGAGATTGATAGTCTTGGTTGGTTTTCAGTCGATACATTACCTGCTATTGCTCCACATGGAACTATTGCAAGAGCGTTAATCGAGGAGACGATTAAGGAATGTGTTAAATAAACATACTCCCGAATTTATCTTCTTGCATCCGTTTAAAATGCAAAAAAAACCCTCCGAGAGGGAGGGGGTAAGTAAGATGTCGTTATGAGATGCTGAGTCACATGTACTCAGGTTATAGTTATTATTTTTCGCTAGCGTGGGGATTTTTAACACTGTTACAGCTTGGGCGCAAATTAAGCGCTGATTTAAACGTTAATAACTTGATCCAGGTTGCAAAGCATGCCGCTTTTGTAGACTAAACAGTGTTAGAATAACGACGCTAAACAAAAGCTCAATAGTTGGAAATACGGAATGACTGAACTTAAAAATGATCGTTATCTACGTGCTCTTTTAAAACAACCAGTAGATTACACACCAGTTTGGATGATGCGCCAAGCAGGACGCTACTTACCAGAATATAAAGCGACCCGAGCTGAGGCGGGAGATTTTATGTCTTTGTGTAAGAACGCTGAGCTGGCCTCAGAAGTTACACTTCAGCCATTGCGTCGTTACCCTCTTGATGCTGCAATTTTATTTTCAGATATTCTAACTATTCCAGACGCTATGGGCCTAGAGCTGCGTTTTGCGGCTGGCGAAGGCCCTGTATTTGATAACCCAATCACTTGTAAGGCTGATGTAGAAAAAATAGGCGTTCCAGATCCTGAAGGCGAATTGCAATATGTAATGAATGCAGTGCGTCAGATCCGCAAGGATTTAAAAGGAGAAGTTCCACTGATTGGCTTCTCTGGGAGCCCTTGGACATTAGCAACTTATATGATCGAAGGTGGCAGCTCAAAAGCTTTCACTAAAATCAAGAAAATGATGTATTCAGACCCACAAACGCTGCATATGCTATTAGACAAGCTTGCCGATAGTGTCATTGCATATCTTAACGCTCAAATCAAAGCTGGAGCACAGTCTGTTATGGTGTTTGATACTTGGGGGGGGGTGTTGACTCCAAGAGATTACAATCTATTTTCACTTCAATATATGGCAAAAATTGTTGATGGACTGATTCGAGAAAATGAGGGGCGCCGAGTACCTGTCACCTTGTTTACGAAAAATGGTGGCATGTGGTTAGAAAAAATTGCAGCGACGGGATGTGATGCTATTGGCTTAGATTGGACAATTAACATTGAAGAAGCTGTGCGCCGCGTTGGAGATAAAGTGGCACTGCAAGGAAATATGGATCCGTCAATCTTGTATGCGTCTCCAGAGAGAATCCGCCAAGAAGTCGCAGATATTTTGGCAGGGTTTGGGCATGCAGGGACTGGTCATGTGTTTAATTTAGGGCATGGTATCCATCTTGATGTACCACCGGAAAACGCGGGTGTATTTGTTGAAGCGGTTCATGACTTATCTAAGCCTTTTCACCAATAAAACCTATTTAAGCGTCTGGTCTAATCAGGCGCTTTTTAGTTTGTGGTTAATATATTGAGCTTATCTAGCTACTGTTATGTTTTATATCACTATTTTTAATGTGATCTTTGCGTTTTCATACTGTTGAATCATGGATTAATCTTGTAGAGTGGTGACGTAAGACAATGATTACTTTGCGTAAGGAACAGAGCAACGGCTAAGTAAATAAGCTTCGAAAGGCAGTTAGACCGACATTACACTGACATTATTAATTGCAGAGGATACGTGAAACGCATGAAGACACGTGACAAAATAGTGCTTGCCGCATTGAATCTTTTTAATGAACATGGTGAACGTAACATCACCACTAATCATATCGCCGCACACATTGATATTAGCCCCGGTAATCTCTATTACCATTTTCGTAATAAACAGGAAATTGTGCGTGAAATTTTCGCCCTTTATTCCAACGAATTATTGGAGCGCTTTTCGCCTATTCATGGACATCAAGAAAGCTTGGTCTTGCTTAAACACTATCTGGACTCGATCTTCAAGTTAATGTGGAAGTACCGTTTTTTTTATGCCAACCTGCCTGAAATTTTGCAGCGAGATGAGCAATTGCATGAAGAATACATTCTCGTTCAAGAAAAATTGCAGACCAATTTAGTCAATATTATGCGCTCTTTTGTTGAACTTGATCTGCTTGCGGTGAAAGAGCATGAAATGAAGCCTCTGGTCACCACTTTACATTTGATCGCTTCTAGTTGGCTTGGTTACCGCTCTGCAATGTCACAAAAGACGCACATTACCGAACAAGTAATTCATCAGGGTATGTTGCAGATGATTGCGGTAGTAAAACCTAAAGCTACTTCTCAAGGACTAGAGCAGTTACAGTTGCTTGAGGATGGTGTTAAAGCGATTCATGCTTAACCATAACTAAATGTGATTGTCATAGTCCCACGAAACCTCTTAAAGTGTCATAATGATCTTTAAGGGGTTTTTATGCATTACGACGTGTTTAATGGTGATGCTGATGGCATCATATCACTACTTCAACTTCGCTTAGCTGAGCCGAAAGAGGCTATCTTGGTCACTGGATTAAAGCGAGATATCAAGCTTTTGGATACTTTGCATTGCCGCTTGGGAGATACTCTAACCGTATTAGATATATCTATGCGAAGTAATATGGCTGGGCTAAAGCGGATATTGGCTAGCGGCGCATCTGTATTCTACGCAGATCATCATCAAGCAGAAAAAATACCTCAAGATCCTAGTTTAGACGCGCATATTGATTTGGATGCCAATGTATGTACGGCTTTGATCATAGATAAGTTGCTTGGTGGAAGGTTTCATTATTGGGCCATTGTGGCTGCGTATGGTGACAACTTATCTGCTAAGGCTGATGAGCTTGCAATCGCCGCAGGATTAAGTGAAGCTGAAAGAGTGCAGCTAAGCGAGCTCGGAGATTTGATTAATTACAATGGTTATGGCGCTACTTTAGACGATTTAAACTTTCGCCCAGATGAGCTGTATCGAAAGCTATTGGCTTATGAAAACCCTTTTGCTGTTCTGAGCGACCCTCTATCTCCTTATCCAGTGCTGCGCGAGTCGTACCAGCAAGATTTTAACCAAGTGATTTCAATACAGCCTTTGTATCAAAGCCATTGCCTTTTAGTCGTTGAGCTGCCCGATAGCGCGGCTTCAAGGCGTATTAGTGGGGTGTATGGAAACTGGCTATCTAATCAATCCCCTGATTTGGCGCATATTGTTCTTACCCATAATCAAGATGGAAGCTTTAAAGTGTCACTGCGGGCTCCCAGTAATAATAGATGTGGTGCTGGAGACTTGTGTGCGCAGTTTATTTCGGGGGGAGGACGTGCTGGATCTGGTGGTATTAATACCTTGGCCAAAGCGCAACTAACGACACTTATATCTAAAGTGGAAAAATTTTATAGCCAATAAGGTCTTCATTATCGAGCAAGCCACGCTTTGGGATCCTGAGCCTTACTATTGCGCCTAATCTCAAAATAAAGTGACGCTTTTGGCTGGCCACCAGTATCCCCTGCAAGAGCAATGGTTTCTCCTGCTGAGATCTTATCACCTTCTTTCTTTAGCAAACTTTGGTTAAAGCCATATAAGGTCATATCACCCTTACCATGATCGAGCAGGATCACTAGGCCATACCCTCTCAAATAGTCTGAAAACACTACAGTGCCCGAGTAAACTGCTTTGACGGCTTGCCCATAAGCTGCGTTAATCACCATGCCTTTCCAATTTATTTGTCCTGTTTGACGAGAGCCGTAATTATGCAGAACTGTCCCTTTAATTGGCCAAGGAAGGCGTCCTTTTTGCTTGGCTAAACCATCCATAGGTATGGGTTTATTGCGTTTTGCAGCCTTAGCGATTTCAGCTTTTAGCCTTGTCTCATTGCGTTGGAGCTCTGTGAGATAGACCTTATCATTAGAGATGTTCTTCTTGATGTTACTGAGAGTCCCTTTCCGCTTAGATTGCTCTTTGGTTAGACGCCTACGTGTTTGTTCCTGCTCATCAAGTAAACTGGTAATTTGTTTCTGCTCGAGCTTTAATTGTGTTTCGCTTTTGGTAAGTTCGCTAACGGTTTTCTCTATCTGTTCAATAGTGATTGCTCGCTTCTTGGCTAAATGTTGAAAATATTGACTGATCCTGTCTTCCTCAACCCCTTGATTGAGGATGTTAGCTGAAGACTTTGCTCTTTGTGTTGCGTAGTAGGTTTGTAAAAGTTCTGCCAACACTTCTGTTTGTTGTCGCTTTTGTTTTTCTAATGAAGCAATACGTTTTTCCAGGGCAGAGATACTTCGATTGGTTTTATGTAGGGATGCTTTGGCCTGTCGAATCTCTTTTTCTAAGCGAACAATACTAAGCTCTTGCTTTTTTAGTGATTTATTGAGAGAGTCGAGTTTTTTCTGTTGAGAGCTTAGTGACTGTCTCTGTCTTGAAATTTCATTGCTGACACCCTTAAGCTCATTAGGCGATGAAGACCATACTGGAAAGGCTAAGGAAGTTAAAGTAATGCATACCAATCCAGCAAGTATAGGTAAGGCTAATGTTCGTCTTAATTGCTGTATTGCCATGCGAAGGGGAAATCCTCAGTCCTTGTTTGAAAGTTAGTATAACTAAACACATTCCCACGAAGAAAGAGTAATGTCAAAACTTGTTTATCTGTAGATAAAAACGAGACGTTAGTGAGATATGAAGTCAGTTTTCTGGTATTTAAGTACCGAACTTTGATAGGACAAGACCGTGGGTTTACTCAGCGCTATCCAGTAGAAAAACAGCTTAAAGGCCTGCGTCTAGTATAAATAATAGTTAGGTTAGCAGGCCTATATTTTGAGTATTACTGGTTATTTGACTAACACTTCACCTGTCATTTCTTTAGGAATAGGCAGACCGGCAAGTGATAACATAGTTGGAGCCAGATCGGAAAGTTTACCACCCTGTTTGAACTCAATCTGTTTATCACCAACATAAATAAGTGGTACAGGTAGATTGGTATGTGCAGTATGGGTGCCTCCTGTTTCTGGATCGACCATCATCTCGGCGTTGCCATGGTCTGCGGTGATTAACATTTGTCCGCCGACTTTTTGTATCGCTTCAACAACTTTACCCAAGCTGGTATCTAGTGCTTCAATAGCTGACTTAGCAGCCTCATATACACCAGTGTGGCCAACCATGTCTGCATTAGGGTAGTTACAGATGATGGTATCATAGTTACCAGAGTCAATGGCTGCGACCATTTTTTTGGTTAACTCTGCTGAGCTCATTTCAGGTTGTAAGTCATAGGTGGCCACTTTAGGAGATGCTACTAGCTGGCGCTCTTCACCCTCAAACTCAGTTTCAACACCGCCGTTGAAGAAAAAAGTAACGTGAGCATATTTTTCTGTTTCTGATATACGCAATTGAGTATGACTTTGTTTCGATAGCCACTCACCATAGGTATTTTCCAAAGAAGCTGGTGGGAAGGCGATAGAAAGAGGGATATCCGCTGCGTACTGTGTAAGCATAACAAAGTGGATGTTAGGTAAAGCTTTGCGAGTGAACCCCTCAAACTCTGGAACAAAGGCACGCGTGATCTGACGGGCACGATCGGCTCTGTAGTTCATAAAGATAACCGCATCGCCCTCTTGCATCAGTGCTTCTTCTTGCTCTGCTGTTTTGATTGATGTTGCTTTAACGAACTCGTCATTCTCACCGCGTTCATATGCGGCCTGTAACCCTGCAACAGCTGAACTAGATTGGAACTCAGCTTGCGCTTGTGTTAGGAGATCGTAAGCTACCTCAACACGCTCCCAGTTGTTGTCACGATCCATCGCATAGTAACGACCAACGAGAGAGGCTATTCGGCCTTTACCGAGGCGCTCGAATAGCTGGTCAAAACGTTTAAGCGAGTTTTCAGCGCTTCGTGGTGGAGTATCACGGCCATCTAGGAAACAATGTAAGTAGATTTTATTTGCGCCTTGCTTAGCTGCCATTTCTACCGCAGCATAAATGTGATCTTCGTGAGAATGAACGCCACCAGGAGACATGAGTCCCATAATATGAACGGCTTTATCCGCTTTTACAGCGGCATTGATGGCTTCAACGAGTGCTGGAGTGTATTCAAATTCACCATCAGCAATGGATTTAGTGATTCGGGTGAGATCTTGATACACAACTCGTCCAGCGCCAATATTGGTATGACCCACTTCAGAGTTACCCATCTGCCCATCTGGTAGGCCGACATCAAGGCCAGAGGCTGAGATCAAGGTGTTAGGGTTGTTAGCAAGTAGGCTATCGATTACCGGTGTATGAGCATTCGCAATAGCGTTGCTGGCAGTCTCTTCTCGGTGCCCATACCCATCAAGAATTACAAGAGCCAATGGTTTCTTAGCTGACATAGTGATGTCCTCGTCAAATTCAAAGTAACTTAGGAAACAAAATTAGCGTAATTTTACTACATTTCTTAGCCAAAACTGTAGGTAAAGATCAAAGATTATTGGGGAAGTCGTGTTGCTATCTTTCACTTACGCTTCTACTGTGATTTTGGTGAGATAAGGTTTCCTATCTATAAGGTTATTGTCGCTGAAAAAAAAGAAAGTTAAAGCGGTTATTAACGATTACTCTAATAGAGTATAACTAATGATACCCATATGATTGAATTTGAATATCAATCAACATTTTCTGCTTGAATTTATCGTGCCCCCAGCAAGATGACGCCAGTATAGGTGATGAGTAAGCCCAAAATACCCAGTATTGCCCCAACTTTTGCCATATCTTTACTTTCGATTAATCCAGTTGAATAAGCGAGTGAATTAGGCGGAGTAGAAACCGGAAGAATCATGCCAAGAGATGCGGAGAAGGCAACTACCACCATAAGCCCTTGCAGACCACCAATAGAAGTAAGGTTATCCATTGAGGTTCCAATAGCAGCTGCAATTGGCATGAGTAGGTTTGCTGTTGCTGTATTCGACATAAAATTCGCCATTAACCAACAAATGATGGATAAAGTTATCACTAGGTTTATTGGCGCAAGAGACTGGTAATCGACGGCATTGGCAAGTACCGCGGCAAGTCCTGTTTTATCGAGTGCCATACCGATAGCGATACCTCCGGCCACTAACCAAAGTACATCCCAGTTTATTTGTTGGAGTTCTGCCTTACCTATGATGCCTGTTAATGTAAATATCACCAGAGGAACCATAGCAACCACATACGTATTCATACCGTGAACTTGGGTGGTCATCCAGAGTAAAACAGTGCTGGAGAAGGTTATGTAGACAACAATGGCTTGCCAACTGCGCTGAAACTGCCCATTGAGTTCTAGAATCAGAAAGTTAACTTGAGATGGAAATAATTTTTGCAATAGAAACCAAGCAGCGATCAGTTGAACAACGACAAAAGGAAGCCCTATCATCATCCAACTGAGGAAATCGATACTATTTTCTTTAGTTAGGTATTGGAGTGCAATCGCGTTTGGAGGTGAGCCAATAGGGGTAGCGATTCCTCCCGTATTTGCCGCGACTGGAATACACAGAATTAACGCCTTAATGCCTACTTGCTCTTTTTGAGCAAGGGCAATAATTGGGCTGACGAGTGCTAGCATCATTACGGTTGTTGCAGTATTGGACATAAACATCGAAAAAGCAGCAGTGATTAACATTAGACCCAGCATTATAAATTTGGGCTGGGCGCCAAAAGGTCGCAGTAGAACACGCGCTAAGTTTTTATCTAAATTGTATTTTGAGGCTGCGATGGCAAGGGTGAACCCACCCATAAAGAGGATAATAATGGGTGAAGAAAAAGTATTTAAAATATCGCTGTATGGGATTAATTCTCCCAAGCTTTGCTCTGGTTTAGCAATACGAAAAAATTGTAACCCTTTGTCAGAGAGCATGATAAGTTCAAGAGCAATAATAAGCACTGAAGTTGCAAATACAGGTACTGGCTCTAGTATCCAAAGAAGTGCTGCTAATAAAAATATACCTAAAAGTCGATGTTGTATGAGAGTGAGACCTTCGATTGGCATTTGCTCTGTTGGTAAAAGCAAAACTAATAATGGAAGTGCAAAGCAAAATATAAGTTTAGCGGTGAGTATTCGGGCGTGTTTGGGCATGCAGATTCAACCAAGCTAGGTCAAGATGCTCCCTAGGATAAAGAATCTTAACGTTAATGTATTAGACTTGGATAAAAGTTTACACTTGTGATCATGCTGTTTGTGGTGATTTTGCTCTAGATCAAAAAACGCCCTGAAAATCAGAGCGTTAGCTATATTAGAACTGAGCTTACTTATTTGATGAGTTTGAGGCGTAAGGTGTTCCCATTACGGTAGAGTGGCCATTGGCCATAGAATCATCGAACTTAATACTATCTTTTGCGAAGAGGTTAATCACGGTCGATCCCAATTTAAAGCGTCCCATCTCTTGGCCTTTCTTTAACACGACAGATCTAGCGCCTTCGCTTGGGTAATCCCACTTGTAGACAGTGTTGCCGCGAGGTGGCGTGATAGTTCCAGCCCATGTTTGCTCAATACTACCCACAATGGTAGCACCGACTAACACTTGAGCTAGAGGGCCGAATTCGGTATCGAAAATACACACTACTCGTTCATTACGGGCGAACAAATTAGGTACATTTTCTGCCGTGAGAGGGTTAACCGAAAATAGGTCACCAGGTACATAAATCATTTGGCGCAGAGTTGCGTCGCATGGCATATGGACTCTGTGATAATCACGCGGCGAAAGATAAATGGTGGCAAAGTTACCATCGGCAAATTCTGCAGCAAGTTTGGCATCTCCTCCGAGTAGTTCCAGTGCAGTGTAACTGTGGCCTTTGGCTTGAATCAATTTCCCATCTTGGATAGGCCCAAACTGACTCACACAGCCATCAGCTGGATGAGTAAGAATGTCTTCTTGAGAGCAAATCGGACGAGCACCTTCTTTCAACTCACGAACAAAAAATTCATTGAAGGTCTTGAAGTGTTTAGGATCTGAGTACTTTGCCTCATCCATATTGACATTGTATTGTTTGATAAACCAGCGAATAACGGCGGTTGTTAGACCACCAGCTTCGGCCGATGCGAGTTTGCCGACTAAACGTGTCAAAGCGTGTTTAGGGATCCAATACTGTAGTCCAACTTTGATTTTATCCATTGTTATGTATTCCAATGTTAACCGAATGTTTGCTTGCTTTGGGGCGTGAGATACTACTTAACTTTACCAGTAAAGTCAGCACTCCCAGTGGTTAATTTCGTTTAGAGGTCAGCTTTTTTGTTCCTTGAATACTGGCGATTAGCTTTCACCTCTATCATGCTATCGAGAATTCGGTGGTAGTTTTCGAATCGTGTTTCACTGATTTCGTGGTTATCAACCGCCTCTCGAACCGTGCATCCTGGATCGTCCTTGTGTTTGCAATCTCGAAACTTACAGCCACCTAGATAAGGTCTAAATTCAACAAATGCTTTGGTGACTTCCTCAGCGGCTAAATGCCAAAGGCCGAATTCTCGAACTCCTGGGGAATCGATTAAGTCGCCGCCAGTTGGGATGTGATACAAACGAGAAGCAGTCGTTGTATGCTGACCTAATCCAGAGTTTTGCGAAATTTCACCTTCCTCGACATTAAAATCAGGCATTAATGCGTTGACTAAACTTGATTTTCCGACACCAGATTGACCAACGAAAATATTCACTTTATTTTTTAATTCAGCTTCGAGTTCGGTTATACCTTCTGCTGTTTGCTTACTCACTAGCAATACTTTATAGCCAATGCGTTGGTATTCTTCTAACCATTGTTGGTATTGAATACGTTGCTCTTTGTCCAGAAGGTCGACTTTGTTGAGTACTAATAATGGTGCTATGTTGAGTGTTTCAGCTGCAACCAAGTAGCGATCGATGATATTAAGCGACAGCTCTGGAAGCACAGAGGAAATAATCACCATCTGGTCTACGTTAGCAGCCACGGGTTTTAAACCATCATAGTAATCCGGACGAGTTAAAACAGAACTGCGTGGTTCAACAGCTTCTACAACGCCATTAATGCCTTCCATCGATTCAAGACCTGGCCTCCAGACAACCTTATCTCCAGATACTAGAGTTTCAATGCCACGCCGTAAGTTACAGCGATGCACTTGCCCACTCTCAGTATCTTCAATATCGGCATGTTGCCCAAAGCGAGTAATTACCAACCCTTTCTGTGCTGCACACAGCATGGATTCTTCCCACTGAAACGTTTCTTCTTTGGTCAGCTTGCGTTTTTGATTACTTCGCACTCGTCGGACTTGACCTTTGGTTAGCTTTTTCTTTTTTGCCACAATTGTCTACTTAACTATATTGATCTAGATGAACCCTAGGTTATCTATCCTGAGGATCAGAATTTGGGTATAGTACCTTTTTTAGCATAAAACCAATAGGCAACGATTTATGTCCTTTAGCGATCAAAATTTAATTTGGATTGATCTAGAAATGACTGGCTTAGACCCTGATACACACAAAGTCATTGAAATTGCTACCATAGTTACGGATAGTGAATTAAACATTCTAGCTCAAGGGCCAGTACTTGCCATCCATCAATCTGAAGAAGAACTTGCCAAAATGGATGAGTGGTGTGTTAGAACTCACACTGGCAGTGGGTTAGTGGCGAGAGTGAGAGCAAGTCAGGTTACTGAGCAAGAAGCCATTGAACAGACTATAAAATTTTTAGAGAAATGGGTTCCTAAAGGCGCTTCGCCTATCTGTGGTAACAGCGTTGGACAAGATAGACGCTTTCTCTATCAGCATATGCCGCAACTTGAAGAGTACTTTCATTATCGTTATATCGACGTGAGTACCATAAAAGAATTAACTCATCGTTGGGAGCCTCAAATATTGACGGGCTTTTCTAAATCAGGAAGTCACTTAGCCTTGGATGATATACGTGAGTCAATCGCTGAGTTGAAATACTATCGACAAACTGTTTTCAAAGTATAACAGGCTGCTTTTCCAAACCGTTGCAAGTCATTAAACAGTCTTTCTTGAACTAGACTAACTTGGTTTTGTGTTCTTTTTCATCAAACGGAAAAAAAAACAGTTTTTTTTACTGTAAGGACTTGCATCACAAAAAAATGCTCTTATAATTCGCAGCCCTACACGACGTAAACGTTGTGAATGCGACACTAGCTCAGTTGGTAGAGCGCAACCTTGCCAAGGTTGAGGTCACGAGTTCGAACCTCGTGTGTCGCTCCAAATTTTTAGTTGTCACCATACTTAATGGTGAAGCAAGCGACACTCGCTCAGTTATTAGAGCGCAACCTTAC